>CAZVPR010000035.1:0-36207 GCA_964629085.1 uncultured Anaerolineales bacterium | reverse complement strand
GAAATTTTAAGATGTCTGACATCTGCAAACGGAGGTATAATCTGCTACAATAAGCAAGTTCTGATCGGCGGTCGCCGCAGGTAATGGAAATCTGCGACGGCGTCGGGTAAAATAAATACACCCGTACGAAAAGTGCCGCCATCCTCGTGATGAAACTGGTCGCCGATCCTATGAACCTTTGGAAAAACTATCACAACGCCCAAACCGTATCTGATGCGCTCCAGGCTTTGGCAGATGCTCCGAAAGACGCCAGCCTGATCGCCGGGGGAACGGACCTGATGCTCGATTTGCAGCAGGGCAACCATCCCCCCGTCCACACGCTTGTGGACGTGACCGCCGTTCCAGAAATGAACGCTTTCGAAATCCGAGCAGGGGAGCTATTCATCGGTGCTTCGGTCCCGCACGCCAAAATCACCACATCTGAGATTGTCACAGAGCATGCCGCCGCGCTGGCCACAGCCTGTGGTTTGATTGGTGGGCCCCAGGTGCGCAACACGGCCACATTGGGTGGTAACGTCGGGCATGCTTTGCCTGCTGCCGATGGCACTATTGCGCTGGTGGCTTTGGATGCTTCTGCAGAAGTAGCCAGCCTGGAGGGTCGCAGACGAGTTCCTTTGGAAAGCCTGTTCGCTGGGCCGGGGAAATCGAGCCTGGAACCGCGCCGGGAACTCCTGGTAGGGTTTTATTTGCCCTTGAAGGAATCCAACCAAGCCTCGGCTTTTAAGCGCATCATGCGACCCCAAGGTGTTGCCATTGCAATTTTGAATGTGGCTGTTTGGGTTGAACGTGAGGGCGAAAAAATTACCGACGTGCGCATCTCCATTGGGCCTTCGGGACCGGTGCCCAAGCGTCTGCGACAGGCTGAAGATTGTCTGCGCGGTTTTGAATTTAGTAAAGCAAAACTGGATGAGTGCATCCATACTTTATTGAATGAAGCAAGTTTTCGAACCAGTCGTCACCGCGCCACAAAAGAATACCGACATCATATGGCTGGTGTATTGTTGGAAGAAACATTTTCGGTAGCCTGGCACGCCTCGGCGGCTGGGGAAGGATCGTAAGATGATCAATTTATTGGTAAACGGAAAAAATTATCAGTTTGAGCCCATACCGGGCGAGACTCTGGCAGATTTATTACGCAAACGAATAGGCTTGACCGGCACGAAAATTGGTTGCGAAGAAGCCGAATGCGGCGCCTGCACGGTGATCGTTGATGACGAGCCGGTGGTTTCGTGTACTTATCCGGCGGCGCGGGCGAATGGACGGGAAGTGCTAACGATTGAGGGACTTTCGAGCGCGGGTGCCCAGGAGCAGGGGAGCCAGGAAGATAAACCCCAGCACTCCAGCACCACAACGCCCTTGCACCCAATCCAGGAAGCCTTCATAAAATACGGCGCCATCCAGTGTGGATTCTGTACCCCGGGTCAGATCATGACAGCGCATGCTTTGTTAGAGAAAAATCCTGAAGCTTCTTCGCCTGAAATCCGCAAGGCGCTGAAAGATACGCTGTGTCGCTGCGCGGGGTATCCCTCCATTGAGAATGCCATCCTGGCGGCTAGCGAGGCCATGCGTACCGGCAAGCCGGTCGCAGCTCCAGAGATTGCCCTTTCGTCCAAACCGCTGCACAGCATCGGTGATATCAACATACGCCCGGATGCGATTGCCAAAGCTGATGGTTCTGCCAAATTTACTGATGACTTGGTTTTCGAGGGTATGCTCATCGCGCGAGTCAAGCGGGCCGGTGTTCCGCATGCCATTGTCAAGAGTATCGATGCCGAAAAGGCGCGCCAGCTTCCCGGAGTGGTCAGCGTTCTGACTGCAGCGGATGTCCCTGGTGAAAAGAAGCATGGCTTGGTGATTTTTGATTGGCCGATCTTGATTGGTGTTGGGGAGCGGGTGCGTTACGTGGGTGACGGCGTTGCCTTGGTGGCGGCCGAAAATGAAGCTATCGCTGCCGAAGCGCTCGAGCTTATCGAGGTTGATTACGATTTGCAAGAAGTGGTCAGCAATCCAGTGCGCGCCCGAGAAGATGACGCGCCGCAGCTGCACGACAATGGCAACTTGCTCAAACATATCAAAGTGCGCAAAGGCGATCCCGATGAGGGTTTTGGCGATGCCGATATTATTTTGGAAAATACCTTCTATACGCAGACCACCGACCATGCCTTCCTGGAGCCAGAATGCAGCATTTCACGGCTGACCGATGATGGCCGCATGGAAATCTATGTTGGTTCGCAGATTCCCTATGCCGACCGCAACCAGGTTGCCCGGGCATTGGGTTGGCCCGATGAGAAGGTGCGCGTGATCGGCCAGTTGATGGGCGGCGGCTTTGGCGGCAAGGAAGATATTGCCGGTCAAATCCATGCAGCACTGTTGACCAACGCGACAGGCAAACCGGTCAAGCTGCTATTCGACCGACACGAGAGCCTGCTGGTGCATCCCAAGCGTCACGCGACCCAAATTACGGTCAAAGTTGGCGCCACGAATGATGGTCACTTGACGGCCGTACAAACTGAGCTTTATGGCGATACCGGGGCCTATGCCTCTTTGGGTGAAAAAGTCATGGGCCGGGCGACGACCCATTCCTCCGGGCCTTATGACGTGCCCCATATGCGTGCCGATTGTTACGCCATGTACACCAATAATCCCCCCGCCGGCGCTTTCCGCGGGTTTGGCGCCCTTCAGGGCCAGTTTGCCATCGAAAACATGATGGACCGCATAGCTGAAGAGCTAACGATGGATCCAGTCCAGTTGCGAAAAATTAATGCCCTTGGCGTCGGTAGAATGACCAACACCGGGCAGGAATTACGCGAGAGCGTCGGATTGAATGAGTGTATCGATAAGGTTGACGTCCAACTGCGTGATATTTGCAACAGAGAAGGCATCGAAAATCCCTTTGCCCCACACGCTGCTCCCGACACTCCGCACCTTGTGAAATCCTGGGGTTTCGCCGTGGCTTATAAGAACACCGGCCTGGGTGGCGGTGCGCCTGACAAAGCCGGCGCTGAAGTCGAGCTTTTCAAAGATGGAACCCTGGAAGTGCGCACGGCTTCGGCCGAGTTGGGTCAGGGCCTGGTTACCGTATTACAGATGGTTGTTGCTGAGGAATTTGCCGTGCCTAACCAGGATGTCAAAGTGTTGGTGATGGACACCGACCTGACACCCGATGGCGGCCCGACCACGGCTTCACGGCAGACCTATGTGACCGGGAATGCTGCCCGCTATGCGGCCCAAACGCTGCGAGAAGCCATGACCACAACCCTGGCTGAAAAATATGACCAGCCCCCGAATCAAATCCGCTTCGATGAGGGATTGGCGCAAGTCAACGGACATAAGATTCCCTTGGGCGATGTGGTTGACTTAATGAAAGCCGAAGGCCGTGAACCCAAGGTGATGTACGAATATTGGGCTCCAGATACCAAACCTTTGGGCGAAGGTGGCGATATGCACTTCGCATTCTCCTTTGCGGCCCAAGCCGTTGAAGTGGAAGTCAACACCCGTTCTGGTGAAGTGTCCGTACCGCGGGTGATTGTTGCCAATGATGTCGGCAAGGTGCTCAATCCGTTGGGATTGCAGGGCCAGATCGAAGGTGGTGTTGTCATGGGAGTCGGCCATGCTCTGACTGAGAATTTCATCGTCGAAAATGGCATACCTTTCACGGATCACCTGGCTCGCTACCGCATGCCCAATATCACCCAAACCCCGGAGATCATATCTTTCGTGGTTGAGCATCCCACCGCCGATGGTCCGTACGGCGCCAAAGGTGTCGGCGAAATCGTCAGTATCCCTACTATTCCGGCCATTACCAACGCGATTTACAACGCCGTGGGTGTCCGTGTGAATAGCCTGCCGGTGGATCAGGAGTTCATTGTGAAGGAGTTAGTTGATTAGGTATTTTGTAAAACAATGATCGAATTTCAAATTCCTCGCTGGCTCGAATGGGCTCGAGAAATTCAGGCTCTGGCCCAGATTGGCAATCAATATGCCGAAAATCACTGGCAGAGTCAGCGTTATGATCGCCTGACAGAGATTGCGGCCGAGATTGTTAGCGATCATTCTTCGTTGTCACTCGACTTTGTCGTCCAAGATTTCAAGTCGCAGCCTGGCTATGCTACGCCGAAAGTAGATGTGCGCGGCGCGGCATTTCGGGATGGCAAGCTGCTCATGGTCAAAGAGATTATGGATGGCGGTTGGACGATGCCCGGTGGTTGGGCTGATGTCGGTGACACTCCAATCGAGGCTGTAGAACGGGAAGTGTGGGAGGAGAGCGGCTTTAAGGTCAAAGCTCGAAAATTGATCGGTGTCTATGATGCCAACCGTGTTGAGCCCATGCAGCTGTTTCACGCCATCAAGCTGGTCTATCTATGTGAAATTGTCAGCGGCGAGGCAACGCTGAGTGATGAAACTTCCGCGGTCGAGTTCTTTGGCGAGGGTGAAATTCCACAGCCTCTTTCGGGAGAACGGACGCGTCCACGACATATCCGCGATGTCTTTGCGGTCCATGTTGACTATTCTTTGCAGGCGGTGATTGAATGATGGGGGTAAATGCCTCGGTTATCACGAAAATCCCCTTGGGATTGCCCGGTATTTTGGTGCGCAGCCCGATGCCTTTTAGTCCGTATGATTCCCGGAATGAAGTGTGGCCAGCCTACCAGGCTGTAAATATAGAACTTGTTGTCGTGCTGACCGAACCTCAGGAATACCTGGTGCACGCCAAACGTGATTTGCCTGCTTTCTATACATCGTCTGGATTGAAAGTGATCCAACTGCCGATTCCCGATTTTAAATCCCCCAAAGAAAAATCTGGATTTGCTCAAGCTGTGGAAGTTGTCAGAGTCGAATTAGAAGCCGGTCGCAATGTGGCTGTGCATTGTATGGCGGGGATTGGACGAACGGGAATCTTTTTGGCTTGTCTGGCAAAACGAGTTTTGGATTTAGAAGGGGATGCCGCTATCGATTTCGTGCGCCAACATGTGCCGGGAGCATTGGAAGTGCCGCAGCAAGAGTTTTTTGTGAAGAAGTTTTAGGAGAGAAATATGCTGGTTATCAATGGGAAGATCATTACCTGGGAAAAAGAAAATCGTGTTCTTGAGGGCCAGGCAATTTATATTGAGGGAGAAAAAATTTCCGCGATTGGAACACAGGCAGATTTGATCGCAAAATATCCTGATGCAGAACTGCTGGACGCCAAAGGGCAGTATGTCATGCCGGGTAATATTTGCGCCCATACCCATTTCTACGGTGCATACGCTCGCGGCATGGGTATCCCTGGAACGCCTCCAAAGGATTTTCCTGAAATTCTCAACCGGCTGTGGTGGCCGCTGGATATGGCGCTGGATGAAGAATCTGTGCGATATTCGGCCCTGGTTATGCTGGTGGATGCCATAAAACACGGCACCACCACGTTGATCGACCACCACGCTTCGCCAAATTTCATCGATGGCTCCCTGGATGTGATCGCAGGAGCCGTCGATAAGTCTGGATTGCGAGCGGTGCTGTGTTATGAGGTTACCGACCGCAATGGTGAGGACGGAGCCAAAGCGGGAATTCGTGAAAACGTTCGTTTTCTGGAATCGAATGGGGTGAAGTCAAATTCCAGGCTGGCTGGGACGTTTGGTCTGCATGCCGCTTTGAGCATTGGTGATATCACCATGCAAGCCTGCCGTGATGCCGCACCCCAGGGGACAGGTTTCCACATCCACGTTGCGGAACACGAAGCAGATGAATATGACAGCCTGCAGAATTATGGTATGCGGGTGGTTGACCGCTTGCAGAAATTTGACATATTGGGATCCGATTCTATTGTGGCTCACGCCATTCATATCGATGCCCGTGAGGCAGCGATTCTGGCCGATTCAGGAACCTGGGTAACGCACCAGGCGCGCTCGAACATGAACAACGGTGTTGGCGCAGCGCAGGTTGAATCGCTGCTGCGTTTGGGGGTGCCGGTTTGTTTGGGCACAGACGGCTTTTCCTCGACGATGTGGGACGAATGGAAGACGGTTTATTTGTTGCACAAGATCGTTTCTCGCGATCCGCGTCGCATGAACGGTATGGATGTGTCTCAGATGGGCATATATAATAATGCTGCTCTGGCAGGCAAGTTCTTCCCGAAGGCTCCCTTGGGCGTACTTGAACCGGGTGCACACGCCGATATCATCTTTGTGGATTATCATCCGCACACGCCCTTAAACGCCGGGAACCTGCCCTGGCAGATCCTTTTTGGTTTCAACGAGAGCATGGTCACCACTACCATCGCTGCCGGTAACGTTCTATACAAAGATGGTGAATTGCTGACCCTGGATGAAGCAAAAATCGCTGCTGAAGCTCGGGCGCTGGCTCCGTCAGTTTGGGAGCGTTATGAATCATACGTTGGTACTTACGGATAATTAAACGCTGAGACGCGGAGAAGCAGGAATACAATAAATTACCTTTGCGTCTGGCCGCAGGCCCGTCTTTGGCGTTGCGTCTGCGCGGTAAACTAAATTGGAGTGATTATGACAGAATCAAAACCTACGATTGCCGTACTGGGTGGGACGGGCAAAGAAGGTCCGGGTCTGGCCATGCGCTGGGCCACGGCCGGCTACAAAATCATCATCGGTTCACGTCAGGCTGAAAAAGCGGAAGGCGTGGCTGCCGAACTCAACCAGAAATTGGGAATCTATACCATCACCGGTTTGCAAAATGCGGATGCAGCTAAGGCTGGCGACATCAGCGTATTAACAGTTGTGGCTACAGCTCATCAACCAGCCGTGGAGAGTTTGCGTGAAGCCCTGCAGGGCAAGATCATGGTCGATGCTACTGCCCGGATCGATTTCCGCGCTCCTAAACCGCCAGCCGCTCCGGCCGCGGCTGAGATCGCACAGGAGATACTCGGTGAAGGTGTGCGGGTAGTCGCTGCTTATCAAAATGTGCCAGCACACGCCCTCAAGAAAAATCTAGGCGGTTCCATCGATACTGATGTGATGATCTGCGCGGATGATGTTGAGGCTGCTGAACAAGTAATCCAAATCACCGAAGACGCTGGCATGAAAGGTATTTACGCCGGCGGCCTGAGCAATGCGATAACGGTCGAGGGTTTGACCGCACTGCTGATCAGTATGAATAAATACTATGGCAGTAAGACAGCCAGTATTGGGATTACTGGAATCTAGGTATCAGCTTCCTGGTGCCAGGTCTCTCGAAAAACCTGACCTGGGAAAACTTGACACATGACATTAACACTCACCCCAATCCCTGGGATACCCCGCGTTCAAGTTGGAGATGACCCTGCCAGTATGATTCTGGATGCATTGCACCATGCAAATTTATCACTTGAATCTGGCGATATTTTGGTATTGGCGCAAAAGATCATATCCAAGGCTGAAGGCAGGATTGTAGATTTGGGTACGATTACGCCATCCGCTGACGCGCAAGAATTGGCTGAGCAAACCCATAAGGACCCCCGGGTGGTGGAGTTGATTCTAGACGAATGCGAAGAAATTGTTCGAACGCGCCCTGGACTGATCGTTGGAGAACACAATTTGGGGTTTATTTGCGCTAATGCTGGCATTGACCACTCAAACATTGGAGAAAATGCGGAAGACCAGGTATTATTGCTGCCCGAATTTCCTGATACATCTGCGGCCTTATTGCGGAAAAGGCTTGAAACTGAAACCGGCGTACAAATTGGTGTGCTCATCATCGATTCCCATGGACGTGCCTGGCGTTTGGGTACCGTTGGGGTGGCGATTGGCATTGCCGGGTTGCCTGGATTAGTTGACTTACGGGGAGAGCCAGATATGTTTGGGCGTGCCCTGCAAATCACCGAAGTTGGCGCCGCGGACGAATTGGCCGCCGCAGCGTCCTTGGTCATGGGCCAGGCAGGAGAAGGCACGCCTGTGGTTCACGTGCGGGGGTTTCCATACCGCTTGCGAGAAGCGACCATGAAAGAATTGATCAGGCCAAAAGATGAAGACCTATTTCGGTAAAGCATAATATGAATGTTGTTGCTTTAGCAGGTGGTGTCGGCGGGGCCAAGCTGGCCGATGGATTGGCTCAAGTGCTTCCGCCGGAAGATTTGACCATCATCGTCAATACCGGTGATGATTTTGAGCATTGGGGATTGAAAGTATGCCCTGATTTGGACACCGTCTGTTATACCTTGGCTGGTTTAGCAAACCTGGAAACGGGGTGGGGTCGCTCCGAAGAAAGCTGGCAAGCCTTCGAAGCCGTAGCAAAACTTGGTGGTGAGGACTGGTTTAAAATTGGTGACAAAGATCTAGGCACGCATTTGGTGCGCACATTACGATTGCAACACGGTGATCCCCTCAGTGAAATTGCGCGAGATTTTTGTGCGGCCTGGGGTATACGGCATTCCGTATTGCCTATGAGTGATGATGTTATTCCAACCATGGTCAATACGGAGGTGGGTGTTTTACCTTTTCAGGAGTATTTTGCCCATCAACGCTGTGAACCAAAGGTCAAGGGTTTCATGTTTGCTGGCGTTGAGCGTTCGGAACCTGCAGCAGGAGTATTGACAGCGATAGAAAATGCGGACCTGGTTGTGATTTGCCCGTCGAATCCTTGGGTGAGTATTGACCCCATTTTAACGGTACCCCGCGTGAGGTCGGCAGTAAAAAATCGTCCTGTCATTGCTGTCTCCCCCATAATCGGCGGCAAAGCCGTCAAAGGTCCAGCCGCCAAAATGTATGCTGAATTGGGTATTGAGCCCTCCTCAGCGGCCATTGCTCAACATTATCAAGAATTATTAACAGAGCTGGTTATCGATGAAGTTGACAACGAAATGGAAAGATCCATTCAAGAGTTAGGGATAAAGGTATCTGTAACGAATACATTGATGAAAACTCGACCCGATCGAAAGCGGCTGGCAAATGAAGTTTTGCAATTTGGTGAGGCATTGACATTTGATAAAATGTAATCATATTGGACAAACAGAAAGGAGTGAAAACATCGGATGACAATTTGGGCGATCGTTCCTGTGAAGCCCTTGCGCCGGGGGAAGTCGCGTCTGGCAGGCGTATTTTCGGAGGAGGAGCGTGCTGATCTTAATCGGCACTTGTTTGAAAACACAGTCAGTACATTAAAAAGCATTCCAGAAATCGAGCAAGTTTTGGTCGTAAGCCGCGACCAGGCGGCCTTATCCCTCGCCAGGGATTTAGGCGCTCGAACCGTCCAAGAGAACGGCGCGCCGCAATTGAACGTCGCTTTAGAGCGTGCTACCATCGTGGCAAAGACCTATGAGACTCGCGGCGTCTTGATTTTGCCCGCAGATCTGCCATTGATCACATCCGAGGATGTCAACTTGATGCTCGAACGGGCCAGCGATCCACCTGTTGTGGTGGTTGCTCCGGATCGACACAATAAGGGCACCAACGCTTTACTGGTCTGTCCAGCAGGTCTGATCGAATATCATTATGGTGCTGATTCGTTCGAGATGCATTGCAGATTGGCTGAGGAAGCTGGGGCTCGTTTAGAGATTTGCGAATTGGCCTCCCTGACTCTGGACCTGGATGTGCCTGAAGATTTGGAATTATTGGCAGCTCGACTGGATTTCAAAAGAGAATAACGAGCAAAAGCAATTAAACCAGCAAGAATTTCAACTTGTCTGTCCCCCTTCAGGGATGCTCCGCGAAGAAGTTGAAATTCTATACCGGAAGTTGTTTTTGAACATTTATACTAATGGTAATTTATTGATACCTAGGAGAAAAACATGGACCGTGTAGCACTGTATTTGCAGGATGCCCATGATCTGCGTGATGGGCTCGATTACGTAAAGTACGCCGAAGAAAAAGGATTTGAAGCCGTTTGGCAGGCAGAATCCCGGCTGGTGCGCGATGCCATCGTCCCCATGGCTGCCTACGCATCAGTGACGGACAAGATCAAAGTCGGTTCCGGTGTGATCAACAACTGGACGCGCAATATCGGTCTTTTGGCGGCTACCTTTTTGACCCTGGATGATCTAGCTCCTGGGCGTATGATCTGTGGCATTGGTGCCTGGTGGGATCCCCTGGCCCAAAATGTGGGCATCGAGCGTCGCAAGCCGTTATTGGCTATGCGCGAGACGATTGAGGTGCTGCGCCGCTTGTTAGCCATGGAAACGGTCACATTTCAAGGTGAATTCCATCAGGTGGAGGGCATCGAGTTGGACGTGGTTCACGGTCGCCGAGAACCGCGCGATGTACCCATTATGATCGGCGCTACCGGCCCCAAGATGATGGAACTGACTGGGGAAATTTCCGATGGTGCAGTGCTCAATTACTGCGTCCCGCCAGAATACAATGACAAAGCCCTGGATTTGTTGGCCGCGGGTGCCAAGAAATCGGGCCGCACCCTGGATGATATCGACCGCCCGCAGTTGGTGGTGTGCTCCGTCGACCACGATCATGATAAAGCAATCGATACCACCAAAACCCTGCTGTGCCAGTATCTGGCCCAACAGCCGCATATTGCCAAAGCTTCGGGCGTTTCCGATGACGTTGTGGCTGATATCCAGTCCATTTTGGGATGGCCAGCGACCCACGAACAGATTCAAAGCGCTAAACATTTGGTGCCCGATGACCTCGTGCATCGCATTACGGCTTCTGGAACACCGGACGAAGCGCGCGCAAAGGTACAGGAATACATCGACCACGGTGCTACCTGCCCAATCATGTATCCCGTAGGTGGTTCGGTCAAACTTCTCGTTGATACCTTCGCGCCCAAATGATCAAACAACCCAATTCTCGGCATTGTTTTGTTTGCGGCGTCGAAAACGAGATTGGTTTAAAACTCGAATTTTATGAGACGAAGCCGGGTGAGATCACTGTAGATTTTGTTGTCCCTGACCAGTATCAGGGCTTTCCTGGAATTGTTCATGGCGGCGTCGTTGCCTCCCTGGTTGATGAAGTCCTCGCCCGGGCACATATGGGCAGCGACCCCGACAATACCCGCTTCGTCTTTACGGCAAAGATGACCGTATCCTATTGCAAGAATGTGCCCACGGGCAAGCCGATCAAGATCGTTGGGCGGGCTGTAAAAAGCCGCCGGCGGTCAGGCACTTCTGTCGCTGAAATCTTTGGTCCGGATGGTGATCTGCTCGTAGAGGCCGAGGCCATTGTGGTCGAGGTACCCGAGGAAAAACTGGCCACTATGGATACAAAAGAGTTGGGGTGGAAGGTGTATGAAAATTAGTCGGGTAGTTTGATAGTTGGTTTGGTGGATACCTGAGTAACTTCACAATTGCCACCACCTGCTATCCACTGGAGATACTTATGATCATCGAATATCATCGTCCAGAAAACATGGATCAGGCCTTGGCGTTGCTGGCCAGACCTGAACCGAGAACAATCCCATTAGGGGGCGGTTCCGTTGTCAGCCAGCCATCCGACGACGAAGTTGCGGTCGTCGATGTCCAGGCTTTGGGTTTGAATAAAATCAAGGCCAGCGGGAAAACGCTCGAAGTTGGCGCTGCTGTAACACTACAGGCACTGTTAGATAATTCTGAGATTTTCCCGGCCTTACGGAACGCTATCCGGCATGAAGCAACCTACAATTTGCGCCAGACAGCTACCGTCGCTGGGACCTTGGTCGCAGCTGATGGACGATCGCCATTTGGCACAGCCATGTTGTCCCTGGGACCTGATCTGATTCTTCTCCCAGGACACGAGAAAATTGCGCTGGGCGAAGTGCTCCCCCTGCGTGGAGAAACATTGGAGAAAAAGTTGATCTCACAAATCAATTTGCCGACCAACGTCAAACTTTCCTACGAATATGTCGCCCGCACTCCGGCGGATTTGCCCATCGTTTGTGTGGCCGTTGCCCAATGGCCCTCCGGCCGCACCCGGGTTGCCCTGGGTGGTTACGGGGCTGCCCCCTTGCTGGCGATGGATGGTCCCCAACCCCAAGGCGCAGATGTTGCCGCCCGCGACGCTTTCCGAGAGGCGGGCGATCAATGGGCCACAGCTGCGTATCGCAGCGATGTGGCTGCGAAGTTGGTAAAGCGAATATTGAGTACCTTGGTGTCTGGCGATTGAAAATGCTGAAACCATTGGGTTGCAAAACCTGCCTGCTCAGTTGGAAAATTCGAGATATGCGTGCACCTTTTACTCAACTTTATCTTCATTCGAATGATAAGTCTGCACAGGTTGCCTTCGCACGCCTTATCGGCCGGGCTTGAAAAGGATAATTGGGTTCAAATATGAAGCTAAACTTACGGATCAACGGAATTGAGCACGAAGTCGATGTCGCTCCTGGCGACACCCTATTTAAAGCTTTGCGTTCGCTGGGATTCTTTGGTGTCAAATTTGGTGCCGAAAAAGGTGAAACAGGCGTTGATGCCGTCTTGTTGGATGGCAAACCGGTCAATGCCGATTTTATTCTGGCCGCGCAGGCTGAAGGGCACCAGATCGCTACCATTGAAGCCCTGGGTGAGCACCCCGATCACGGTTGGAAGGAATCCGCAGGTCTGCACCCTTTGCAAAATGCCTTCATCGAGACCGGCGCTATCCAGTGTGGTTATTGCACACCGGGCCAGATTCTTGCCGCCAAAGAGCTCATCGAGCGTCAGCCTAGCCCCTCAGAAGCAGAGGTCCGCGATGCGCTTTCTGGTGTGCTATGTCGCTGTACCGGGTATCTGAAGCCTGTCCAGGCCGTAATCCGAGCAGCCGCGGTGATGCGGGGTGAAGACGTGGAACCCATTGATGGTCAGCGTTTGCCGATTCCCACCCCCGATGAATGGGCTGCACCCTCTGGAGATGACGTTTCGGGTGGTCCTGTTATACCCGGAGCGGATACTGTCACCCGGGTGATGCCGCAGATCAAGGTCACCCCAGAGACCGAAAACTGGCAAAGGGTAGGCAAACCTGAACCCAAAGTAGATGCGATCAAACTGGCCCAAGGCAAACCTGCTTTCGCCGCCGATATAGAAATGCGCGGCATGCTGCATGCCAAAGTATTGCGCAGCCCGCATGCCCACGCCCTGATCAAATCTATCGATGCCAGTAAAGCGCGTCAGTTGCCGGGCGTGGCCGCCGTGTTGACTCACGAGGATATCCCCCGCGTGGTCTATTCCACCGCCGGCCAGTCAGACCCCATCCCTGGCCCATTAGATTGTTTCTCTCTTGACACGAAAGTGCGATTTGTCGGTGACCGGGTGGCCTTCGTGGCTGCTGAAACGCCTGAGATTGCCGAACATGCCCTCAGATTGATAGACGTTGAATACGAAGTGCTCGAAACGATTTTGGATGTGCGCGATTCGATGAAAGAGGGCGCGCCCATCCTTCACGACGAACCGGAATATGTCAATTTTGCCGATTCAGACCCCAGCAAGAATTTGGCTGCCGAAGTGCGCATTGATATTGGCGATCTCGATAAGGGCTTCGCTGCAGCCGACCAAATTTTCGAAGCCGAATATGTTGTTCCGCGCGTGCAGCAAGCTCACATCGAGCCGCATGTTGTCGTCACCTATTGGGACGAGGATGACCGCCTGGTGATCCGCACCAGCACACAAGTTCCCTTCCACGTGCGGCGCATGATGGCACCAGTTTTGGATTTACCGGTCAAGCGCATCCGCGTGATCAAACCCCGCATTGGCGGTGGTTTCGGCGGCAAACAAGAAGTTCTTAGCGAAGATATTGCCGCCCACCTGACCATTGCTACCGGGCGTCCGGTAATCCATGAATATTCCCGCGCAGAAGAATTCATCGCCGCTCGCTCGCGTCATCCCATGCGTATCCGCATGAAGACTGGTGTCAAAAAGGACGGCACCATCACTGCCAACGACATGTATGCCCTCAGCGATACGGGTGCTAATGGTGCCCATGCCCTGACCGTAACCGGAAACACCGGTCATAAGGCCATGGCATTGTATGTTGGCGATGGCGAATTTCGCAAGTCACCCAATATCCGCTTTTATGCTGATATTGTGTACACCAACCAGCCGCCCAGCGGTGCTTATCGCGGTTATGGTGTCCCGCAAGGTTTCTGGGCTGTCGAAAGGCATATGGAAAAGATCGCCGACGCCCTGGACCTTGATCCGGTGGAATTCCGCGTCAAAAACGCCCTGCGATCGGGTGAGTTGCACCCCTTCAGCACCGCCTGGAGCGAGGGTCGCGAACCCCGCCCTGAGACCATCGATACTTGCGCATTGGAAGAATGCGTTCAGCAGGGCAAAGCTGCCATTGGTTGGGATCAAAAATATGGTAACGAGGCCTGGCACAAAGTCGAGGGGCAACCCCATCTGCGCCGGGGAATTGGCATTTCAACCATGATGCAGGGCACGGCCATCCCTTATCTTGATATGGGCGGCGCCAGCATCAAAATGAACGATGACGGCTCTTTCAACCTGTTGATCGGCGCCACTGATTTGGGCACCGGTTCTGATACAGTGTTGGCTCAAATGGCAGCTGAGGTTTTAGGTGTGCCTCTGGATGATGTCATCGTCTATTCTTCGGATACCGATTTCACCCCCTTCGATGTTGGAGCTTATGCTTCCTCAACGACTTATATTTCCGGCGCGGCGGTGGTCAACGCTGCTGAAAAAGTTGCTGAACGCATCAAACTGCGTGCCGCCCGACTGTTAGAGGTTTCTGACCACCAAACCATCCAGCTAACCAACCAGCAAGCTGTTGCTCCCAAGGGCAAATCAATCTCCCTCGCCGAGATCGCCTTGAACGCTTTGCACCACGAAGACCAGGAGCAAATCATGGCGGTAGGTTCCTACGTTTCACCGGTTGCGCCGCCGCCTTTTGCGGCCCAATTTGCCCAAGTCACCGTCGATACCGAGACCGGCCAGGTTGTCGTCGATAAGCTGGTCATGGCTGTAGACTCAGGTGTGATCGTCAACCCGATCACTGCCTCAGGCCAAATCGAGGGTGGGTTGGTGCAGGCCTTGGGCTACGCGGTTTGTGAAGAGATGGTTTATGACGTAAAGGGCCGAGCCCGCGAAGTGGATTTCCGCGACTATCACATTTTCATGGCGCATGAAATGCCTGAACTTGAAACCATCTTTGTCGAAACTTTCGAGCCCAGCCATCCCTTTGGCGTCAAGGCCGTTGCCGAGATTCCCCTCGATGGGGTTGCTCCGGCCGTTGGAAATGCTGTCTTCGATGCCGTGGGTGTCAATATCGACGAGAATCCTGTCACGCCGGAAAAAGTATGGCGTGCTTTGAAGGAGATAGCGTAGAAATATTTAACTCGCAGTTTTAACCGCAAAGGCGCAAAGGACGCCAGTTATTTTTTCGGAAATATTCCAAAATCTTAGCATTCTTTACGATCTTAGCGTTTTGGCAGTGAAATGTACCATGAATAATCGCACATATGTTGTCGGCCATGTAAACCCTGATACGGATTCGATTGCCTCGGCCATTGGTTATGCCTGGCTTTTGCGCGAGCGCGATGAAATCGATGCCCGCCCAGCACGCGTCGGTGCCACCAATATGCAAACCAAGTGGGTTTTGGAACGACTTGATCTGCAAGCACCCGAATTGCTCACTGATGCTTCGCCGCGCTTTCAGAACGTCACCCGGCGCATGGATACAGCCAGCCCAGACAGTTCCCTGCGGGAAGCCTGGGCCATCGCAAACCGTACAGGGGGCGTGGCGCCCATCGTCAATGATGATGGCTCGCCTTACGGTTTGATTACCGGTTTGACCCTGTTCAATTTCTTGGGAGAACTCGTCGGCCCTCATCCGCAGCGCCAGGAAATGAAAATTGCCGAGCTGTTGGATATGCCCTGCCATGAAGCCACTGATACCGGGGTGCCAAGCTTCAATAGCGCTGCTCGCATTCGAGACGCGCTGCCCCGTGTTTTTCGGGAGGAACGCAATTATTTTCTGGTCGTGGACAAAGATGGGCGCTATTTGGGTGTTTGCCGGCAGCGAGACTTAATCAATCCTCCTCGCATGCGCGTAATCCTGGTGGATCATAACGAATCCGAACAAGCCCTGGGTGCTCTTGAAGATGCTGAACTGGTGGAAATTCTGGATCATCATCGTTTGGGAAATCCCCCCACACGTGAACCAATCCGTTTTACTGTGGATATCGTCGGCAGCACCAGCACGCTGGTCGCTGAAAGGATAGAAGAAGCCGGGTTAAGCGCGCCCCCTGAAATTGCAGGAGTCTTGCTGGCAGGCCTGGTATCCGACACTTTGCTGCTGACATCCCCAACCTCAACGGATCGAGATAAAAGAGCCGCCGAACGGCTTGGACGCTGGGCCTTTACCTGGAGCAGCCCGCTCAAAGATGAGACCATCGAAACCTATGGCAAGCAGGTGTTAGAGGCTGGCGCAGGCCTATCGACACGTGATCCTGAAGAAATCGTTAATTCAGATCTCAAGACCTATGAAGTTGCCAGTCTGAAATTTGCAGTCGCTCAGGCGGAAGTTACGAACTTGATGCAATTGAGTGATCACCTAAAAGCGCTTACGTCCACCTTGGACGAGCTGCGCTCACATCGCAATCTTGACTTTGCGATGTTGATGGTCACTGATGTTGTGCGCGGCTCCAGTCGGTTGATATTGAGCAATCCTCCCCCTATATTGGATGATTTGACTTACCCCAAGCAAGCTGACGGCACCCGCCATGCCAGTGGTGTCGTCTCCAGGAAGAAACAACTGTTGCCTGCAATTTTGGGATTGTTGGGAAATTAATCATGGAAAAGTCAGTCTATTCCGCCCTATCGAAATTGGAGCAGTCCGGGGGAGCCGGAGCCTTGTGTATCATCGTCGAAACGCAAGGTTCCACTCCGCGCCACGTAGGCAGTAAAATGCTGGTTTACCCTGATGGAAAATTTGCTGGCACCGTCGGTGGCGGCGAATTGGAAAGCCGCGTGATCGCCGAGGCCATTGAAGCCATGGATGACGGAGAACCTCGCAAGTTGTTCTATAAAATGAACGACCCCGCGCAAGGAGACCCCGGAGTTTGTGGAGGCCAATTAGAAGTATTTGTGGAGCCGATTATGCCGAAACCCTTGCTCGTGGTGATTGGCGGAGGACATGTCGGCCAGGCGGTGGTGCACCTGGCGAAGTGGCTTGGATTCCGGGTGGCAGTCAGCGATGATCGCGCCGAATTTTGCAGCCCGGAAATGTTGCCCGAGGCTGACGAGTTTTATCCTGTACCCATGGCTGAGCTGCCGCAGCACCTAGAGATTACAAATTGGGCGACACTGGTATTAACCACTCGCGGCGCCGACGTTGATGCCGCTGGTTTGCCGGCGCTTTTGGAGACTCCGGCGCAATACATTGGGGTCATTGGCTCGCGTCGTCGCTGGACCCATACCGTAAAACTTTTAAACGAAGCCGGTATTGGAAATGAGGAAGTTGAGCGCATCCATTCACCGATTGGCCTAGAATTGAATGCTGAAACGCCCAATGAGATTGCTCTTAGCATTATGGCCGAAATAATCATGCTGCAACGAGGCGGTGACGGTAAGGTGATGTCGGAGTAGTAGGTAATAGTTGATAGACCCGCCAAGACGCAAAGATCGCAAAGGGATAATTTGGTTAGTCTTCGCTCACTTCGCGGCTTTGCGGTGAAATTTTCGTTGAATAAGCTGGAAATATTGGAGTAAAAATGTGGCAAAAATACATTAATGCAACGGACATCGATGAAGTTTTATCCGTATTAAATAAGTATGGCGATAAAGCCCGCATCGTTGCCGGGGCGACAGATCTTATCCTGGAGATCGAACGCGGCATTCGCAAAGATATTGAGGTGTTGGTCGATGTAACCCGCATCCCCGATCTGGATCAGATAACGCTCGATGAAGATGACACCATTCACCTCGGACCAATGGTGACGCACAACCATTGTGTAGCTTCCAAGCTGATCCGTGAGCGAGCATTCCCTCTGGCGAGGGCCGCCTGGGAAGTGGGCGCGCCTCAAATTCGCAATCGCGGCACTGTAGCAGGCAACCTGATCACGGCCTCCCCGGCCAATGATACGATCACGCCCTTGATGGCTTTGGGAGCCAAAGTGACGTTGCGCTCAAAGAACGGGGAGCGTCAGGTGACTTTGCAAGATTTCTATCTGGGGGTGCGCAAAACCGTTATGCAAGCTGATGAGATGTTGGTGGATATTTCTCTCCCGGCAATGAAGGATAACCAACGGGGTACATTCTTGAAATTGGGCTTGCGCCGCTCTCAAGCCATTTCCGTGGTCGATGTGGCCCTGAATCTGACCTTTGAAGGGGATTCTGTTTCTGAAGTTTGCATTACGCTTGGAGCAGTGGCCCCAACTATTATCCATGCCAAACAAGCCGAAGTGTATTTGATAGGCCGAGAATTAAGTGATGAAGTCATCGAAGAAGCGGCCCGCCTGACGATGGAAGCGTCAAAGCCCATCGACGATATTCGTGGTTCGGCGAAGTATCGCCGTGAAATGGTGCGCGTGCTCACCGCCCGGGGGCTGGGTTCCATCTCCAGGTCTGAGGAGCAGCTTGAATTCCCGACAGAAAACGTCCTTCTTTGGGGCCAGACAACCCCAGGGGATGCCTCAGAAAACGGCACTGGCAATCAATTCTCCGGCACAGAGAATATTAAAACAAAAATTAACGGCCAGGAGTTTACCTTCACCAGCGGCTTTGATAAAACCCTGTTGGATCTGATTCGTGAAGAGGGCAAGTTGACTGGAACCAAGGAGGGCTGTGCCGAAGGGGAGTGCGGGGCTTGTACGGTCTTTCTGGACGGCATCGCGGTAATGGCCTGCCTGGTTCCCGCGCCGAGAGCTCATGGGGCCGAAATCCTTACCATTGAGGGCCTGGCTGTTGCGGATCAATTGCATCCCGTTCAGGAAGCGTTCATCCACGAAGGTGCTGTGCAATGTGGGTACTGCACACCTGGATTTTTAATGTCGGCGGCAAAATTGTTGGAAGAGATTCCGCACCCAAGTCGTGATGAGGTCAAGCAGTCGATTACGGGAAATCTTTGCCGTTGTACTGGATATTACAAGATTGTCGAAGCTATCGAAAAGGCCAGCCAAATGGAGGTGGTCAATAATGGGTAGATATGACCGATTTGCAACTAAGTCGAAGGATGCGCCAGAGTGGAATATTCATCCCGTTTGGCGAGGGATAGGATGCTTGTTATTTATCATTTTACCGATCATGGCATACGCAGGTGCATCTGTCTTGGTGGATTTAAATATGGATAATGGCTGGGTCCGTGTTCCTCCTGAAGCCCGTCGGACGGTGACGATACCGAATGTAGCCACAGTGGAAAACTTTTATGCGATCCTGGCAGTCACAATCTTATTATTGGTGATTGGTTTTGGTGTGTTGATCATTGCCTATTCAGCGATGTACCGGGTGGTTGGGCCGCCAAAATATGGCCCTCTGGATGCGCCGCCCCCCAAGCGATCTAGAAAGAATCGGAAAATTCGTAAAGCGAGATAAGTAATCAAAGGAGAAATAAATGGTTTTGGGTATTGTTTTAGCGATTCATAATATTGTGCGATGGATTGTTTTGGTTGCCATCGTATTTGCTTTGTATCGGGCCTATTCGGGATGGTTGGGGAAAAAATCTTGGGGGTCAACAGATCGAATGGCAGGAGTGATTTTTACTTCTTCTATCGATGTGCAAATGCTGTTGGGGATCGTTTTGATGTTCCTGCGCGGTTTTGGGAATATCCAAATGCGTTTTTATATGGAACATATCGGCATGATGTTCCTGTCCGTGATTTTGGGCCATGTCGGTTCTGCCCTTTCCAAGAAAGCGGATGCGGACGTAGATAAGCATCGTAAGGCGGCCATTTGGTTTACGATCACGGTGCTGGTAATTCTGGCTTCGATCCCCTGGACCAGGCCGTTGTTCCCATCATTTTAATGGATAAGGAAACCCGGTTTTTGAGTTTTTTCGACCATTAATTCATTTGGAAACCAGCCGGTCTAATTATCTGTAAACCGGGTTTCAGATCTTCAAACCATGAATTCATCCAAAATAATCCCCCTGTCCAAAGCGCTGTTTTCCGTCGTGGCTTGGGGTGCCTCATTCATCGCGACCAAATTTGCTCTGCGGGATGTCTCACCGATTACCATAGTCTGGCTGCGTTTTGGAATGGGTGTTTTGTTGATTGGATTTGCGGTGGTTCTGCGCAAAAAATTTATCCTTCCATCGTGGCGGGATACAGCCTATTTTGCACTCCTGGGGTTGATTGGAATCACCTATCATCAATGGCTTCAGGCTACTGGATTGCAGACCGCCCAAGCCTCGACCACCGCCTGGATTGTTGCCACAACTCCCATTTTCATGGCCCTTTTGGGGTGGTTGGTGCTCAAGGAACGATTGTCGGTTATTCAAATTGGCGGCATATTTTTGGCTGCTTTTGGCGTGCTTCTGGTTGTTTCGGGTGGGGATTTTGGCTCATTGGGTATGGATCAGGCCGGCATGCCCGGCAACCTGTATATTCTAGCCAGTGCACCGAACTGGGCGATCTTTTCCGTGCTCTCCCGCCGTGGTCTGGATCGATATCCAGCTGATGTGATGATGTTGTACGTGATGGGTTTCGGATGGCTGTTTTCCTCGATTTTATTTTTCAGTGGACCAGGTTTTTCTGAGTTCGGACAGCTTTCCGCGAATGGATGGACCGGTGTGGCCTTCTTGGGAATTGCCTGCTCAGGGCTGGCATACGTTTTCTGGTACGACGGATTACAGGCCATTCCTGCTTCTCAGCTTGGCGCGCTGCTTTACCTGGAGCCCCTGGTGGCGGTAGGAATTGCGGCCGTTTTGCTGGCGGAACCTGTTTTGGTTGCATCCATCATTGGTGGTGCGGCAATCTTGGCAGGTGTCTATTTGGTAGAAAGATCAACGAAGAGCGTTGTACAAACGGAGGAGCAACAGGCATAAACAACAATGGAACGAACCGTACCCAACACTGCCTCAGAAGAAGTCGAACTTTATACGCGTACGTATTATTCGCTGCTGCGTTCTACTTCGGACGTGCAAATCCGCACTCTGGAAGAAGTACATTCAGGGACGAATTCATTGCTGCACCCTGGCGCCCGCGACCAGGCCCCCGATCTCTCGGCGTTTGTGTACAGCATTTTGCGTTTGCCCGATTGCATCAATCAAGTGCGTACTTTGGTTTTGGGTCAGAGTATTGATGTTTTCAAGCGTGAGGGGATCGGTGATATCGAATCCTGGCAGCCAGTGGCGGCCCAGGCCAGGCGCCGACGCTGTTATTTCGATGGGGATGAGACGCTGGCTTGTATCATCGCCAGCCGCTCGGATATCGACGATGTTGTTCCATTGATCACGTCCTATCAGGTGGAATGGCGCAAATTCCATAATTTGCTGCGCTTGCTGCCCAAAGAAGCTTCGTTGACAGAAATTGATTCCAATGAACGTGTGCTTTCGGAGTTGGCTCGGATTACCCGCATCCCCGTTGAGGATATTGAACGATTGCGGGTCGTGTGGGGGGAAGATTTCCTGCCCAATCTGGATCGGATGAAATCGGCTGCACCCCAATTTCAAATCCGATTGTTAGATGGCACGCTGACCGAGTATCGGCGCGCAACGCATGCCTGGTGGGAAAATGTCGAGCAGACCATA
This sequence comes from uncultured Anaerolineales bacterium, assembly GCA_964629085.1. GTDB lineage: Bacteria > Chloroflexota > Anaerolineae > Anaerolineales > UBA11858 > NIOZ-UU35. The sequence goes on along the minus strand of CAZVPR010000035.1, from coordinate 14,686 downwards.
CCTACGGTGCGAGAGCGCCCGGTTTATTTCGTTTCGAGCAATACCCACAGCCTGGTGAATTTGCTCTCTGGCTATGCATTGCATAAGCGAGACTTGTTGGTGAATTATTTGGAAAGTTCCGATGACTCTAATTTGCTGCGTGAATGGGAGGATATACAATCTCAATCTGTGCCTTCGAGCCAGGAGAATTTTCTCTATTATGTTATGAAGAAATTTTTACAAACCCAGGAGGGACAGAAATATCACGCCGAGAGAAAGGCGTATGAACGTTCCTTTGGCATTCAACGGATTGATAGTAAACATTTCTTCGATGTGGATGCGCAAATCATTGAGTTGTCCAAAATGCCCGTGGACAGGATGGACCCGCGCATTTGCGACCAAGAGTATGAATGTCTGGTTGAAAGTGATGCCGTAATCCTTAACATTGATTACCCCCTGGGGTTGGCAGCTTACAACATTCTTACTGAGGTGGCAACCCACGCTGGAGATGTACTGGGGGTGTATATCATGGGGAAATCTGCCACGCTGAATGGCGTCATTGGCGATGTTCTGATTCCGAATATCGTACATGATGAGCATTCCCGCAGCACATTTATTTTTTCGAATGCCTTTACAGCTGACGATGTGGCTCCGTATTTGATTTACAGCACCGTGCTCGATAATCAGAAGGCGGTTACGGTGCAAGGTACCTTCTTGCAGAATGCCTCATACATGGATGTTTTCTATCGAGAGGGCTACACGGATATTGAAATGGAAGCCGGACCCTATCTTTCGGCGATCTATGAGATGTACCGGCCAAAGCGGCATCCGGTGGATGAGATTGTTTATTTGCAGAATTTGCCCTTCGATTTCGGATTGCTGCACTACGCTTCGGATACACCATTGAGCAAAGGCCAAAACCTGGGAGCAAATTCATTATCCTATTTTGGCATGGATCCGACCTACGCGACTTCATTAGCAATTTTGCGCCGCATCTTGCGGTTGGAGCAAGAACGTATGTAATTGGGTCTCGGGTAGCAGGCAATCAGGTAAAAGGCCCCCTGTCTCCTTGTACCTGATCCCACGTACCCAATCACCTTTCTAGAGGAAAACTTATGTCTTATGTTGGAAAATCAGTCAAACGACTGGACGCGCAGGGGAAAGTTACCGGAGATGCCCTTTACCCTGGGGACATTAATTTGGAGAATCAGGCTTATCTGAAGATCCTTTTTGCTGATAGGCCGCATGCCATTGTAAAAAAGATTGACGCTTCACGAGCCGAGGCCATGGAGGGGGTTTTAGGAGTGTTTACTGCCAAAGATGTCCCGGCCAATGAGTATGGCTTGATTATGCCTGACCAGCCTGTGCTGTGCGGTCCAGGCTCCTCGAAGCCCTTTGCCGACCGTGTGCGTTTCGTGGGGGATCAGGTGGCCGTGGTGGTCGCGGAGGATGAGAGAACCGCTGTGGAAGCCCTGGGTTTGATCGAGGTTGAATTCGAGGATTTGCCTGTGATCACAGACTCTGAAGAGGCCATGAAAGAGGATGCCTTTTTGCTGCATCCCGAAAATGAAAGCAACGCTATTTGTCATTTCCGCATTCGCAAAGGAGATGTTGAAAGCGCGTTCTCAAAAGCGGATGTGGTCATCAAGGGTGAGTATCACACCCCCGTACAGGAGCACGCCTACCTGCAGCCCGAAGCTGGCGTAGCTTATATCGATGACGCAGGCCGAGTCACCATCGAGGTTGCTGGTCAATGGGTTCATGAAGAAAGAGAACAAATCGCCCACGCCTTGGGTCTGCCTGAGGAACAGGTGCGCGTGATCCATCCAGCCATCGGCGGTGCATTTGGCGGACGTGAAGATTTATCGGTGCAAATTGTGCTGGCATTAGCTGCCTGGCGGCTGCACCAGCGCGGCATTAACCGCCCTGTGAAAACAATTTGGAGCCGCGAAGAATCAATCATCGGCCATCACAAGCGGCACGAGTATCTCATCCGCACCTGTTGGGGAGCCAGCAGTGAAGGCAAGATCTTGGGCGCCGAAGTTGAGGTGATCGCCAACGGTGGGGCCTATAATTACACCAGCAATAAGGTGCTGGGCAATGCAACTTTAATGTGCACCGGACCCTATGAAATCCCCAATGTCAAAGTGGATTCGTATGCCATCTACACCAACAATGTGCCGGGAGGCGCTTTCCGGGGTTTTGGCGGACCACAGGGGGCCTTCGCTGCCGAAAGTCAAATGAATAAATTGGCGGAAGCACTGGATATGGACCCGGTCGAGCTGCGCATGAAGAATATCGTCAAGGAGGGGTCGATTTTGTCGGTCAACTCACCCCTGCCTGAGGGTGTCAGTATGCCCCTCGTGGTTGAGAAATGCGCCGAGGAAGCCGGATGGCCTGACCGAAGACGGAAGACGGTAGAGGGAATTCCGTCCCCGATCCCCGGTCCTCAGTCTACCGAGCCGCATAAGCGGCGAGGTGTAGGGTTTGCCTGCGGCTTCAAAAATGTCGGCTTCTCTTATGGTTTCCCAGAGAATTCTTGGGCCACTGCCGAACTTTATGGCGTTGCCGATATTGATAAGGTCGTTATCCGGCATGCGGCTTCGGAAGTGGGGCAGGGCACGCACACCGTGATTGTGCAAATGGCTGCCGAAATGGCCGGCGTGGATATTGATAAGGTAGAGTTGATCACCGCCGATTCGGCAGAAACGGATAACTCTGGCAGTGTCTCGGCTTCACGCATGACTTTCATGGCGGGCAACGCCGTCAAAGGTGCAGTGGAGCAAGCTGTAAAGAAATGGCGTGATGAAGAGAGGCCGGCAAAAGTCACGTATACCTATCGACCACCAGCGACGACGCCGTTCGACCCAGAAACCGGCGAGTGTGTGCCGAATTTCTCGTATGGGTATGTCGCCCAGGCTGTAGAGATTGAAGTGGATACTGATACTGGGCATATCAATATCGTGGATGTGATCTCGGCCAACGATGTTGGCAAGGCGGTCAATCCTCAGCAAGTCGAGGGTCAGTCAGAGGGGGCCATTGTTCAGGCAGCCGGATATGCTGTCCTTGAGAAATTTGTGCAAGAAGACGGCTATGTTTTAACACCACATTTATCGACATATCTCATCCCAGGTATATTGGATATCCCTGAAAAAGTCAATTCTGTGATCATCGAGCACGCCGACCCGATTGGCCCTTGGGGGGCCCGTGGGATGGGCGAAATGCCTTATATACCCCTGGCGCCCGCCATTACCGCGGCATTGCACAATGCCACCGGAGTCTGGTTCGATGATTTTCCATTGACACCGGAGCGGGTGCTGGAGGGCCTCGACCGAATTTAGTAAAATGACCAAAGACAGAAGACGGATGACCGAGGTATTGGCCCGTCTGCTGTCTTTGGACTTCGGCCCCAGAAATGCCTTTTCCATACGTAGGTGAGACAAAAAAACTGGACGATGAGGCCCGGGCTCGCTTGCCTGGAGATTTCATTCAGCTTTCGGATGGAATTACACATTATGAAATCGGCGGACCTGAGCGGGGTCCGTCGGTTGTTTTAGTGCACGGTTTTTCGGTGCCTATGTTCATTTGGGAGCCGACCTTTTTGGCACTGACCGAGGCTGGATTTCGAGTTTTGCGCTTCGATCTTTTTGGGCGAGGCTATTCCGACCGACCGGACACGAAGTATGACATCGAGTTTTTTAACCGCCAGCTAAGTGAACTTGTCAAAAAAATCGACTTGCGAACGCCAGTAAGTTTGATCGGTTTGTCGATGGGCGGTTTGATAGTTTTGAATTATGTGAATCGCTTTCGCCGCAAAGTTGATAATTTGATTCTGATTGATCCGGCTGGCTTTCCAATACCCCAAAAATGGCCTCAAAGGTTAATGCGAATCCCTGGGTTGGGTGAGTTGATGTTAGGATTCTTGGGGAAGGGTGCCATGCTAAAAGCCGTCGCTAAAGATATTTATGACCCGAAACTGGTTGATCAATTCGTCGATCGGTTTCGCCCTCAAATGGAATATCAGGGTTTTAAGCGGGCCTTGTTATCTACGATGCGGCACGGTATGCTGGGAGATTTTTCGGAACTGTATCGCAGGGTGGGCCAAAAATCGCCGGTAGCCATGCTGATTTGGGGCCGCAATGACCAAACCATTCCCTTTGCGCATAGTCAATATGTGATGGATGCCATGCCACGGATCAATTTTCTGCCGGTAGAAGACGCCGGTCACATACCGCATTATGAGCAGCCGGAGATGGTCAATAATCGCATCATTGGATTTTTGAGCACTTGATCTTCGTGATTAATCGAATAGTCTCTTATGGGTAGTATCGAACTGCTTTTCAATATCTAAAAAGGCGCCAATTATCTTGGGATCAAACTGAGAGCCGCTGCCCTCTTTGATGATCTGAACGCATTTCTCATGGGGGTAGGCCGGTTTGTAGGGCCTCTCGGTCCGCAGGGCATCATAAACATCGGCAACAGCCATAATTCGAGCTGAAAGTGGGATTTCATCGCCCTTCAAACCTTGCGGGTATCCGTTGCCATCCCAGCGTTCGTGGTGATAGCGAGCGATCTCTATCCCAGTTTGAACCAAAACATTGTTTGGATAAAGTCCCTGGACCTTTTCTAATGTATCCGCACCAATCGTTGGATGGGTTTTGATTACTTCGAATTCTTCATCAGTCAACCGGTCGGGTTTTAGCAAGATTGCATCGGGAATGCCTACTTTTCCAATATCATGCAGGGGGGTTGCGTGGAAAAGATTACGGGTGAATTCCGGGCTGATAAGATGTTTAAATTGGGGATTTTCCTTCATTTTCTCTGCAAGCCTATTGCAGTACACTTGAACTCGTTCGACATGCTTGCCAGTATCGTCATCGCGCGATTCAGCCAATTTTGCCAACGCAAAAATGGTTGACATTTGGGAAGCGGTGATTTCATCGATCTTTTCTTGAACCATCTCTTCCAGGTTCAACTGCAGTCGGCGCAGTTTCAAATGTGTCTTAACGCGTGCATTGACCTCTTCGAACTGGAACGGCTTGGTGATGAAATCCAGGCCTCCGGCCTCAAAAGCTCTGACCTTGTCCTTGGTATCTTCCAGGGCACTGATAAAGAGGACAGGGATGCCATTCAATTCCTCATCGGCCTTCAATCGTTGGCATACCTCGTAGCCATCCATGCCGGGCATGTTGATGTCTAACAATATTAGATCTGGAGGGTCAAAGCTGGCCACTTTCAATGCTATCTCTCCATTAAGGGCTGTGCGCGTATCATAGCCCTGCTTCAAGAGTAATTCAGATAGTAATTGAATATTTGCTGGCGTGTCGTCAACGATTAGTATTCGCGCCGCTGGGGTTGAGGTTACTAAACTGCTCATTCTGATTCTCCATGTAAAAATAAGGCTGACAAAGCATCATAATCAAACTGATTTACTAGTTGGTAAAGGCGCGAGGCCAGTTCTGTGTGCTCGTCTTCGATTTGCTCGATAATCTCACTTAGGGCGGAAAAATTACCGCTCATGGTGGCAAATTTCAACTGTTCAAAAATTGAATCGGGTAACGTTGAAACTAATTGATTTAGGTCGACATCAACTTTGGTCGATGCCCTGGACACCTTTTCCTCGGGACTTTCTTCATACAAATAGTCAACCTCGAGGTGGGTGCCGATGGTCTCCAGGAGCACATTGGCCTGGAAAGGTTTGCGCACAAAGTCATCAATGCCACTGGCCAGAATTTCCCGCCGGTCTTCTTCGAAGGCGCTGGCCGTTACAGCGATGATGGGGATCTTTGCCCCGTCAGTGATGTGCCTTATCTGTTGTGTTGCATCGCGCCCATCCATTACGGGCATATTCATGTCCATCAAAATTAAGTCTGGCTTCATTTGAGAATACAGTTCCACGGCTTCGAGACCATTGGTGGCTTCTTGAACTGTGAAGCCAACACCATTCAGGATCTCTCTCAATAAAAGCAGATCGGTGTGACTGTCGTCGACGATCAGAATATTCTTAACAGCTTGTTCGGGCATAAGACTGACAATATTTCCTGCGGAATCGATCACAGGCAGTTTGGCTTCAAATCCGGGTTTCAAGGGAATCTCAAACGAAAATGTGCTGCCAACCCTTTCCTGGCTGTTGGCGGTCAAATTTCCGCCCATTAATTCCACATATTGTTTGCAAATCGCCAATCCCAGGCCGGTACCGCCCAATTGGTTGAGGCCGCTTTTCGTCTGTTCAAAGGGCATAAAGAGTTTGTCCAATTCTTCCAGGGAGATTCCCGAGCCAGTATCCTGAACCTCCGCGGATAAAGTATACATTTTCTTGGATTTCTTCTGCACGGAAATTCTAAACTCAATGCTGCCTTGGTCAGTGAATTTAACCGCGTTCGACAACAGGTTGATAAGAATTTGTCGAACTTTGGCCTCGTCGCCATGCAGCGGTGTTGATAACAAGTCACTGCTTTTGACTATTTCAAAATTGAGCCCCTTGGTGCTGGCGCGATAACGGAAGGTGGTTTCAAGATCGAAAAGCATGTTCTCCAGCGTGAACGTTGTTGGGTTGAGCGTGATGCGACCAGCCTCGATTTTGGACATCTCCAGCACATCGTTGATCAGATCCAGCAAGTGCTCTCCGCTGCGTACTATAGTGTTGATTTTGTCTTGCTGACCCCTCGCCAAACTGGGATCATCCTTCAGCAGTTGGGAGAAACCAAGAATGGCATTCATCGGGGTGCGGATCTCATGGGACATGTTGGCCAGGAAAGTGCTTTTGGCCTGATTGGCCTGATCGGCTTCATCCTTGGCAATTTGCAGCGCTTGCTGCGATTCTTCCAGCTTGGTCAGAGCTTCTTCAGCGCGCAGGTGCTGTTCGCTGGCATCCTGCATCAGGCTCATCGCTGATTGACGAGAGCTCTCCAACCACTCATACAAGCGCACTTTGGATATTGCTGCGGCAGCCCTGTTTGCCATTGCGGTGAGAAAATCCAGGTCTTCTTCAAGATATTCTCGGGGCTGGTTGTCAAATGCAAACAACACGCCTAATTTTTCGTCCTGATCAACTAACGGCAGGCCCACGTAGGCTTTTGCACCATAATCAGGCATGATACGCCCCTCCCTAAATGGGTCGTCACGCACATCCTTTACCACCAGAGGTTGGTTGTTGTTTAAAATCCAGTGCGTAGCACCGCCCTTTGCGCGGGTTTGATTGGCGAACTTACCGGATTCCAGGCCGGGCACTGTCGATGCGCTGGTATTAAACTTTTCGCCTTCTTTATCCCATAGAATCATCGAAGCACCGTGTGTGGCGGGCAATAGTTCGGTGCAAGATTTTATAATTGTTTCAAGAACGGTTTCCAGTTCAGCAGCTTGGCTGATGGATAGCTCAATACTGGCCAATGCTTCTTGACGACGATACTGGCGATCCAGCTCGGCAGTGCGTTGCTCGACGCGTTCTTCCAGCTCCAGATTTGACTGGCGTACTTTCTCTTCGGCCTGTTTACGAGCGCTAATATCGCTGAATACAGCTAACGTGCCGATATAATTACCCTTGGCGTCGTAGCGGGGTGTTCCGCTTACCAGGGTCGCGATGCGTTGATTATCTTTGCGGAGCAGTTCCAGTTCGTAATGGCTGATCTCACCACTCAGGCGCGCCTCATTGGCTATCTGAATGATGGGGTGTTGATCTGGGGGAATTATTGTTTGCCAATGCTGGCCGAGTAATTCTTCGGATGAGTATCCTAGAATATTTTCGGCAGCTGGATTGACAAAGGTTATCTTTCCGCCAACATCCTCCATGGCGATCCCTTCTACCATATTCTGGACGATGTTTTGGTTGAAAGTCGCCAGCTCTTGGGTTTCTTCGTACAGCATTGCGTTTTCCAGGGCTGTGGCTGCTGCGTTGACCAGAGGGGTTAAACGCTTGGCGTCTTCGAGGGTGAACTGGTCAATTTTCTCCCCGTCCAGGCGCAGGACACCTAAAACCTGATCTTTGCCAATAATGGGCATAACCAGGAAGGATCGAATCCATTTTGTCCCTTCAAATGAAAGCCAATCAGTTTCCAAGGATGTGTCAGGAATGACGACAGGTTTCTTTGTACGAATAGCACGTGCATCCACATAGAGGTCTTCTACAGGTTTAGCAAATTTCGCTACAAATTCTTGTTGGAATTTCCCGTCATACCCAAGAGATGAAACGTTGAGAAGCGTATCATCTTCTAATAGCGCAAAATTAGCCCCAGTGTATGGAACAATCCGTTTGACTTGGAGAAGAATTTCATTTAATACGGCTGCCTGGCTGGTATGCGATATCAGTGCCAGGGAGACTTCGGCCATGGTTTCTGCCAAAAGACGCTGCTGTCGCTCTGCTTGAAGCAATTTTTCTCGCTCAGTTTCACTCTCTTTGCGACTGGTGATATCGCGCACAATGCTCTGAATATGCTGGGGTTGACCATCCATATCCCGTACCAGCGTAAGGTTGATTTCTACCGGGAAGACGGTGCCATCTTTCTTGCGAAACATACGCTCATAAATAGGGATCGTTTGCCCATCCATTAATTGTTCCAAAATATGATTGCTTTGGGAAACCTCTGCGGAGATATCTTGATAGTTTAAGGCTTTCAGTTCTTCTGACGCATAGCCCAGCATTTCCACGGCGCGCTGGTTGACTTCCTGTTGCTGTTGATCGAGATCTATGATGAAAACGGCATCTTGGTTTTGATCAAAGAGGGCCTGGTATTTATTTTTGTTGGCTTGCAGATCGGCTTGGGCTTGTTTAATTTCAGAAATGTCTGAAGTTGATCCCCAAATGCGAACCAGGCATCCGTTTTCGATAACGCCGTATGCGTTTGTCAGCATCCAAAAGGTATCCCCGGCTTGATTTCTGCGTTTGTTCTCGATGTTGATTAAACGATGCCCGCTCTCAACGAAATGCCTGTAGAAAGATGTAGCAAAAACAGATCCCTCGGCTTGGTCTGGGCTAAGTGCAAATGCTGCTGGTTTGTCAATCACTTCATCCCTTGACTCGAACCCAAAAGCTCCCAACACCATGTTATTGACATCCTTTAAAATGGCCTCCTTAATTAATAGATCAACCTGTTCATCAACTGGTAGATCAACAGAGATTGGATTCTCAATCTCGATCCAATAGGCCGGAATAACATTTTCACTGAAGAATGCCTCGTAGTGAGCCTGGCTTTTCTCTAACTCGCGTTCTAATTTGACGGTATCATATTTGGTCTGCAATTCAGCGATTTGCCTGGTTTTTTCAGAATCGACGATTTCTTCAATCAATGTATTGCGAGACTTAGAAAACTCGAGTGCTGTCTGATAATCCCTCAAATCTTCATAGAGCTGAATTAGATTATTCAGACTTCCGACTGTGCGAGCTTTTAATTTCTCTTTTTTATAATAATCATAGGCCTTGTGCAGTAAGGTTTTCGCATCGTCTAGATTTCCAGTTTTGCAATGGATTTCGCCTATAGATTGATAGTACTTGGCCTCGAAGAATACATCGCCCATATCGGCGATGGAGCCTAAGCCTGAATTTAGATAACATAAAGCTTGTTCGTAATCTTCCATCGCGCTATATGCGGCCGAGATATTCATATGGGCTTTGGAAATATTGACTTTATTTTTGGTCCTTTCAAACAAAGTCAGCGATTGAAGGAAGCGTGTGAGCGCATCTTCTAGATTCCCCTGTTGAAAATCAATTAAACCTTTCAACATTACGGTGCGGCCCAGACCATCATGATCATCGATTTCCTGATAAATTCGCTCCGCCTGAGAATAGTATTCTTGAGATTGATCGAACTGCCTGGCACCACTTAACTCCTCTTGACGATAGAATACGATTCCAATGGCCACATAGATATCAGCAGTTCCTTTTTTATGTTTTTGTCTTTCAAATATTTCTAATGCCTGAAGATTGAAGTCCAAGGACTGGTCGAATTCGCTCTGGTGATAGTAATATTCCCCCAGGTTGCCCATGGCCCAGGCAATCCCCAGTTCATCCTCGAGTTCTTGGAAATAGTAAATAGCTTCTTGTGCCTGGGTCCGGGATTCATCCAATCGGTCGAAGTTTAAATTCGTTGTGCTGAGCGATAACAGGCTCTCCCCGATACCTTTGGTGTAATCCATTTTTCTGGCTGACACCAGGGCTTTGTCTGCCAGGTCAACCGCTTTTCTGGGCAAGACCTTGCGATATTCAACGCTCAATTGATTCAGGAGATCGACCCTCTTCTTGCTGCGCGCCCCTTTTAGTGTTTTCTCGAGATTCTCGATGTTACTCATGTCTCATTCCTGACTGCTAAATTTAAACATCCATGATTTACTACATTGTAAACCAAGTACTTTGAAATTCTTACTCTTGCCGCCAGGCACGCACATTGAAGATGGCCCTTCGGGTAGCGAGACCCGTCTCCGGGTCGCTCGTGGCTTGTATTGACACCGAAGGCGGTCGAAGTGACGGGTTTTTTAGCAGATTGAAAAGAATAATGCTTGCACATGGAGTTGCTTACTGATCGAGACCTTCGAGTAAAGGGTCATTGGCAACAGGTTCAAAGCCTTCAGCTTCGAGCTGTGATCGTAGTTGGCGGATCACGCCTTTCAATTCTGCCATGCGTATTTCCCGCCCTGCCATCAGGTTGACCATCGTTTGTAATTCCTCGGTCCGTTTTTGCAGACTAGCTTCAGCTTGTTTGCGTTGAGAAATATCGCTGACAATTGATATGTGGTGGCTGGGTTTCTCGTCTCGAGACCACATCGAGGAGACCGCAAGCCTCACCCAAACAGGGGACCCATCCTTCCTAATGTACCGTTTTTCTGTGAAGAATTCCCGGAAATTCCCGGCCTTTAGCTTGGTCATATTATCTATATCAATTTTCACATCTGCCGGGTGGGTAATCTGCTTGAAATCCAAAGTCAGCAGCTCGGTCGGCGTGTACCCCACGATATCACAGTAGCGTTGGTTGATTCGAATATAATCACCAGAAATCGAATCAACTTCTGCCACACCAACTGCGGCCTGTTCAAAAATGGTTCTATAACGCTTTTCGCTGGCTTCTAATTGGGTATGTTTTCCAGCAAGTTCTTGATTTTGTTTCTTTAGAATGGCTGCTTTTTCCTGGGCATGCCGGGTGTCATGCAGGATTTGTAGATTTTGAACCCGCCTATCGTTCTCCCGACTGTGAATGTCATCTTTGATGCGATGATGGTGTTCAAAGTGGTTTAGGGCATTTTCAAGCTCTCCACGCTGTTTGTAGATTTGGGCTAGCTGCTCATGGCAGGTATATTGTTGATCGGGAGATTCGATCATTTCCGACAATCTCAATGCCTGTTGGACATGCGGCAAGGCTTGATCAAGCGCATCCTGCTGAATCAAATAATCACTCAAATCGAGGGTGGTTGTTATTTCTGCTAGAGAGTCCTGACATTTTCGAGCTAGATCGAGAGAATGATTCATGTGGTCCATTCCGGTATCAAGGTCACCGATATGGAGGTGGGCGTAGCCCAAATTGCCATGCATTTGTGCCTGATAAGAATCATAACCATCGGGTACCAATTCCAGAGCACGCTGCGCGGCCTCGATGGCGGCGGGAAATTCCCCTAACCAGCATAATAATCCACTGAGATTGCTTTCAAGCTGCGCCCTTTGCTCATTATCATTTTCTTTGGGCATGATTGCCAGAGCCTGTTCCAGATATTTCCTGGCTGGTTCATATTTTCCTTGGCGTACATAAGATACGTTTATCGAATTATAAACTTTGGCTATAGTGCTGGGATTATTGATCTTTTTCGCCAATTCTAGTGCCTGGAGCCCGAATTCTAAACTTGTCGCATAGTCGGCAAGATTAACGTACAAATCTGACAATTTGCACAAAGCGCGCACTTTTAATTTGGGATGATCAGCCTCCTGAAGTAGCGCAAATGCTTCATTGACGATTATGATGGCTTCACCGTACTGCCCCATCGTTTCATGTATTGTCCCCTGACAAATCAGGCTTTCAGCAGTCCCCTCGAGATAATATTCTGACCTAGCCAATTCTTGGGAATCTTTGGCCAGTGCCAGGGCGCGCTCCGGATCATAATGCCGTAATTCGTTGGCCAACGCATTCATCAGGTCGTTGCGCTGGTGTGGGTCTCTGGTCTTAGCTAATTTAATTTCAAGTTCTAGTATTTTTTCCATTTCAAAATTTTTCTTTCTTGTGTGCAGCACATTTGCTATCGTATTTGTGGAAATTCTTGCGTATTCACACCAACTAACATTGGATTCATCGAGCTGGCGATCAGTACTTCCCTAGCTCAGCTTTCCAAATGGGCGGATAAGGGATCTCCCGGCCTAATTCTTGATGCAATTGGTTGACTTTTTCTTTCAGGTTAATGATGCGCATCTCGCGATCGACCATGGCTTTGTTGAATTTTTCGAGTTCTTGTGTGCGTTTCTCTAGAAATTGTTCTGCAAGTTTGCGCTGGGTGATATCGCGGCCAACAGATTGATATTCGATCAAATTTCCATCTTGATCATATAAAGCGCGATCCATCCACCTCTCCCAAATTTCGCTGCCATCGGAAGCGATTCTGTGATATTCATCTACTAGAATGGGGTTCTCCACAGTCAGTGAAGCCAGTTTTCTATTCAGCCTGGTTTGGTCCGCTTCAGAGATCTCATCCAGTATACGTGTACCTAGTAGATCATCATGATCCCTATTCGTAAACTCACAATAACTTTGGTTGACGAACGTGCGGGTTGTGTTGGGCAGATAACGAACAATGAACTCAGTCTGGTCTTCGACAATGGCCCGGTAGCGCGACTCGCTCTGAGATAAAGCCTGGGTTCGCTCTACTACTCGTCGTTCAAGATCTTCAGCGTGGTTTTGGGTTTGCTCATGAAGTTGTGCATTCTGAATAGCCACAGCGGCCTGGCTGGCAAGGGTCTCCGCTAATCGAATGTGCTCTGGCGTAAAATAATTTGGCTGTCGGCTGTCGACGGAGTACAATCCGATCACCTTACCGCTGACGACCAATGGGACTCCGATCCAACTTCGAATATTTTCTGTACCATCACGGTGTTCCCATCCCGGAAATTCCCTCGTGTCTGCTATGCTGTTACTAATTGCTGAGGTGATCACTGGATTTAATGCTGGATTTATTGCCGCATCAAATCGAATCCCCTTGATCAGATCTGGTATGACCTCTTTATCGTAGGTATGGAACGCTCGGATAGATACTTCCGTTCCCGAATCAACCAGCATCACATTGGCGCTGTCATAGGGTACCAGGTCAGCCAGGTGATCCAGCAGTCGTGCCAGAACTTCATCTAAATCTAGGGTTTCCGATAGAGCTAGGTTAGCGGCTTGCAGGGTTTCCAGACGTTGAGCGTACTGCTTTAATCCTTGTTCGCTTTTCTTTAGGGTTTCTTCCGCATTTTTCCTATTAGTGATATCGCGCAGTATTGCCATAGTAAAGAGTTCGCCATTTTGTTCATAAGTGGAGACACGCGCTTCCATATCAAAGGCGGTTCCGTCTTTTCGTAATCCCTTCGTCACATAGTCTGAAGCGACATTTTCCCCTTCGCTTCGCTTCTGTACGTTATCTAGTATTCGCGGACGTTCATCCGGGGCAATCAGTTCCAGAATCGATAAATCTTTGAGTTCATCAAAATGATCATAACCAAACATTTCTAAATATGCAGAATTAACGATGAAATGCTGTCCCATTTTGGAGACTCCAATTGCGTCGATAGAGCTTTCGAAGACGGCACGGAATTTCACTTCGCTGTCTGTGAGATATTTTTCTGGGACCAATTCAATATATAAATCGGTGTTCTCAGTTTCAGGTGATGATACTTTGTTTGGTTTGGTAGAATTCTTCATCGTTTTCTTCCTGTGGGGTGGTGCTTCAAGTGGAGAATCGTTTGTCTCCCGGGATTAACCAATAAATAACTTTTCAACATTGTCCGCTAATTGTTGGGGGGCAAACCCTTTGAGAATACAGGTTGTCGCACCGGAACACAGCAGGATATCTTTTGTGATCTCATCATCGACCAGTGCCAGGCTGCGGGTGGGGATGCCGGACGAATGGATGTTCTGCAAAAGCGTCAAAACCTGATCATTATTGCCATCAAAATCGAGAATAACCAGGTGTATGTCAAACTCCTTGAGTAGATCAAGGGCTAGCTCTTCATTATTTGAAACAAAGTAATTCTTCACCAGGGGAAATGTTGACAAAAACCCCTGGATGCTGCCGCGCAGCGGTCCAGGTTCTCCAAAGATCAGGATGTTTTTTTCTTTGATTGGTTCGCTTCTCATAGTTTGCATTCAATCCTCAAAGGTCGTCTAATTCTGGCTACATTCTATGATTTTCTCTCGAGAAACACATCGGCGTAATAGGTGAATTTATCTAAGACAAAAAGACCACTTTTTGAAGTGGTCTTTTTGTGACAAAAGTACTATGTGTTTATTGTGTCATTGCAAGTGAACGCTGCAGGCGGGAGCGAAGCAATCTTCACTACCGGGTGGCTAGCTTACTCTTCCTCAAGAAATTTCGCTTCCTCGGTTGGCACGGTCACCGTCCCAATATTATTTTCAGCGCCGGGTTGTACCACCACTTCCACCTCGGTAGCGATAAGGCCGTAAGCTACGATAACATCTTGCATCCCCTCGGGGGCATTGTTGATCTCGAAATAGCCGTTCTCATCAGAGAGCACGTTGATGTTCGT
>CAZVPR010000034.1:0-36614 GCA_964629085.1 uncultured Anaerolineales bacterium | reverse complement strand
AAATATTTATGTGTGATGAGGTGCTGATGAAAAAATTTTGTACTTTTATCTGTTTACTGATTACAGTTTTGTTCATCCCATTTTGGGTGAAGCCCACATTTGCGCAAGAGGATGCTCAGGCCATGCTTGAGAAATTCGCCCCAGCGCTCTATTTTCACCCTTCGGAAATATTTCGCCCGCAGCCGGTAGACGTACTGGTAGAAAACGCTCGTTTACGGCAGAACCGCTCCTTTTGGTTTGATTCCAATATTCTCGCTAAAGTTTCTATCCCTGATCTTTTTTCCTATCGTGATGAAAGTTTTTTCCTGGATGCCTGGTATGGCGATGAGGAACTCTCGGATAGCAACAACTATTCCTTTCATCGCCTGTATTATGAAACCACGCTGCGACCTGAAGTTGGTGGTCATCCGGTTGTGACCTATGGCCGTATGGTTCAGGATGAAGCTTCCGGCTTTACGGTGCTTCAATATTGGCTGTTTTATTATTACAATGATTGGTTCAACAAGCATGAGGGCGATTGGGAATTGGTTCAAGTGATGCTTGACCCGCAGGGGGAACCGCAGGAAGTGGTACTCAGTCAGCACCATGGAGGTACGCGCAGAGTTTGGCGGGATGCCCATATTGAAGACGGTACTCATCCCGCAGCCTATGTGGCGTTAGGCTCGCATGCCAACTATTTTTGGGGCGATGAACTATACCCCAACGGAGTCGATGTAGGCAACAGTCGCATCGAGATCATGGACCGCACTGGCAGTTTTGGGCGCGTTATCCCAGAAGTTATTCAAATACCTGATGCGGAAGAACCTCGTCTAACACCAGGAAACGAATGGCTGTTCTTCGGCGGCAATTGGGGCGAAGCTGCTACCATCGAAGATTTCGGTGGCCCCTCTGGCCCAACCCAAAAGGGTCAGCAGTGGGAGCAGCCCTATCATTGGGGTATTGCCCAACCTTTGGATAGGGCAACCTGGTATGCTAACCGGTTGCGAATTGAAGTACAAGGTGAATATGCAGATCAGGTACAGGTCAGGCTTTCATCATCGCAAAAAGAGGGAATAGAACATAGCACAGGCATAGCAATTTTGCATCGTAACCCTCACCCTGATGAATCATTTCAAGCCGAGATCAGTGCACCTGCCGATTCAGTTGTTCAACTACTTGCCAATTGGCCCGATGCCGGAAATTCTCAGGTCTGGCAATATCTTTTTGAAGATGTCCAGGTTAGCGAGACCGGGAAATTTTTTCTCACTTTGGCCGAGGGTGAGAACCCTAAACTAATCGTCGATGGCGAATCCCTATCCCCAAATGAAAAGGAACCCATCGCGGCAACCTGGGATGCCCCCGACTTTGTTTGGATGGTAAATTTGCTGCCGGCAGGAGAGATCGTCAGTGGCGTTTTCATCGCTTTAGTTGCCGCTGTGCTGCCAACGATTTTATTTATGGGCCTGATCTATTGGACAGATCGTTACGAAAAAGAGCCCAAGCGGCTGATCGTGGCGGTCTTTTTGTGGGGCGCGATCCCGGCGTTGATCTTTTCTCTGCTGGCAAGGTTATTCATCCAATTACCAACCAGTACGCTGTCTCCAACCATAATGGCAGCCTTGCGCACAGGAATCGTCATTCCGCTGATCGAGGAATTACTCAAAGGGGTCATTGTTTTGTTTATTTTGCTGCGCCATCGCCGAGAATTCGATGATGCTTTGGATGGCATTGTTTACGGCGCGCTGGTTGGGTTCGGTTTTGCCATGTCCAGAAATCTGGTCAGTTTTTTGAATGGATTCTTTTTGCAGGGATTTGTTGCTCTCAATGCAGAAATTCTGCTCACTGGAGTGATTTACACACTGAACCACGGAGCTTATACGGCCATTTTTGGGGCTGGCCTTGGATTTGCTCGTTTGAGCCAGAAAAATGGTCTCCAGAAGCTTGTTCCTATGGCCGCATTCATTTTAGCCGTTGGTGTGCACATAGCACATAATCTGGCTGTTCATGCCGTTACCGGACAAAATCTGCTCTCGATGATTTTTACTTTGAGCGGTTTGATACTCCTTTTCATTATTGTTGTTATGTCTTTACATCGACAAAAGACGTGGCTTCAGGAAGAGTTGAAGGGTGATCTTTCCGATGATCTTTATCGCGTGATTGTCAGTTCATCAGCCAGAGCGAAGTCACAGTGGCACGCATTGATCTCTCGGGGTTTTGGGGGATGGCGTCGGACACGTCGTTTGCATCAGTCCTGTACTGAACTGGCGTTCAAATTGAGACAGTCCAAAATGTTTCCGGGGGAAAAGGGATTGTTCGAGGAAGTGGAAATATTGCGGCAGGATATTGAGCGGTTGATCCGGTTGACTCAATCGTCTTCGTAGGGTTGCCCTTCGGTAAAGCCGACCCCCCTGATGAAGCCGCGCGCCCGCTCGGTGAGGGGATAACCCTCGCTCAGCGTTGACCAGAACTCCTTGCTGTGGTCGCTGTGCAGGCGGTGCACCATTTCGTGGGCGATGACGTAATCAAGCACCCATTGGGGCCATTTCTTGATTTTGTCGCTGATGCGAATGTGCCCATCGGTGGAGCCGCCATTGGTGCAACTTCCTAGGACGGTGTTCATGTTGCTAACCCAGCGGATGGCTTTCCATTCGATTCGATTGCAAAAATATTTCTTGTTGAGGTATTCAGTACGTTTTTGTAAATCAGCGTCAGTGCGGCGTTTGGCCACTTTTTCTTGTTTTTCAAGTTGAGCCGCCACTTGATCTAGCAGATTGTTGATGGCGCGTTTGGGGGTGCGGTGGGGCACGCGCAAAAGAATCGACCCGTCGCTCTCCCACTGCCAGCGCGAAGATTTCTTGAGGCGTTTGTCGCGCCGTATTATGACGGGAATCCGTTTGCCGTTTTTATCTTCGATTAAGTAATTCTTTTGGGACATTTGAATCCACTAAGAACACGAATGACACGAAGGACACGAAGGGCACAAAGTAACATAATTCGTGCTTCTTCGTGTCACTTCGTGGATCCTTTTATTCTTTCCCAAATCCAGGTAATTCCATGGTGCGGCCACCGGCCTGGACAATGTGATACGGCATCCAGGATACCCCGAAAAGATCAATGAGAATGTCTTTTTTGTAGGGACGAACGGGAATTTCTTCCATATCATCGGCAATGTCAGCCCATTTGTCGTTGACGTCCTGCAACGCCTGAGCTTTTTCCTGCTCAAGATTGTTGATCTGGCGTTCGTATTCTTCGATGGCCTCGATTGATTCTTCGACGTCGGCTTTGGCTTGCTCTGTGAGGCGGCGTTTGGTCAGGGATGTAGATAACCTTTTGCGCCGGCGGCTGAGTAAACTGAGCATATTCTCGGCGTGAGTGCCGTATTCTTCCATGCGGCGCTCGCGCAATTCGGCCTCATCGGCGCGCAGCTCGCGCTCTTCGCGTTTCAGGCGGTCTTCAATGGTAGCAAGTTTCTTCTCGTAGCTGGCCTCAACTTTCTTGAGTTCAGCGTCGCGACCTTCGCGAGCAGCATACGCACACAGACGACGAAATTCGGCTTGAGAGACTTTCGGGCCGGTGAAAACCTTCAATTTTGCATTGCCGCGCACTTTGACATCCAGCTTGCGGTAAATCCAATCCACGAAATCTGTTTTTAGTGCCCGCAAGATTTTGCCATCGGAGAAGGGCGCTTCCAGCGTGCTGAATCTTGCCTGGGGAGTCGCATCGCGGTCCAGGCTGCGTCCGTCGATAGGGTTGGCCAGCCATTCTTCCCAACGGGTGGTGCCGCGCCGGTCGGGATCAGTGATCAGCGCCGTTTGTTGGGTTTCATAGTCGAGGCTATATTTCGTTTGCAGGATGCGCACATCGGCCTGGGCCAATAAGGCTGGTTTGTACAGTATCCCTTGCGATTGGGCATCCGAGGGGAGCGTGATTTGCGCGACCTTGGCTGCCTGTGAGAGGGTCAGGTTGTTGGGTAGGAAATATTCGTCGATGCCAGTGGGGACGGCGGGGCGCGAAGCGGAACCGGGGATTGATGGCGATGGGCGCGTTGATGGTTGCGGGTCTGGAGACACATCCACCCATTGGGCCTGGGTGACCGGCTGAACGTCGGTTTCTTTGGGAACTGGTTGCACCCCGGCCAGGGCATTCAGCGCCGGGATCTGGTTGCGCGTCAAGGGTCCAGCCAAATAATTCATCGCCCAGCGGGTCTTAAATAGCTGTGGTTCTTTGTCATGAACATTGTGTAGCAAAAAGACGCGTTTATCGAGCGTGGAGATGAGGTCATCATAGTGTTTGCGGTCCAGCCCTGGGGCAGCACCTTCCAGGCCATCCAGCAGGCGATTCTTGTCGTTTTCGGTTTGTAATTTGCCGATGAACCAACTGCCTGTGTTGGAGAGCGCTTTGTAATCCAGGTCGGCGGGATTCTGCGTGACCAGCACCTGCCCAACCCCAAAGGCGCGCCCTTGCTTGAGCATGCGCAGCATAATCTGTTTCGAGGACGGGTTACTGACCGGCGGCATGTAGCCAAAGATCTCATCAAAATACACAAGGGCTCGCAAACCCGTAGTACCCGCTTGGGCGCGCATCCAGGTTTCGACGGCTGAATACAGCAAAGTGACGAAGAACATACGCTCATCATCGCTGAGGTGAGCGATATAGAAAATGCTGTGACGGGGGCGGCCATCGGGCATGAAAAGCAACTCGTCGATATTCAGCGGTTGGCCTTCAATCCAGGATTGGAAGCTGGGCGCCGCCAAAATGTTGTTGAGCTTCATGGCCAGAGCAAAACGCTCTTTGTCGGGGAAGAAGGTGCCAACATCAAAGACGCCCAATTTCTCGAAGGGCGGATTCTGCGTTTGCAGGATCAACTCGCTAAGGTCGAGGCTTTTACCCTGGCTCCAGGCATTTTCGAAGATGTTACTGAGCAGGATATGCTCGCGACTGCTGACCGGGTCAATGTCGTCCATGCCGACCAGGCCAAGAATGGCGGTGACCGTCCCGGAGATTTTTTCGCGCAGCAGCTCTTTGTTGCCACTCCAATCCAAATTGGGAACTTTCAGGGATGCCAAAATACTGACAGGGATTCCAGCATCGGAGCCAGGGGTATATACTGTGAATTGAGCAGCATTTTTGAGCGCTCGGATGCGGTCGGAGCTTATTCCCCATTCACTAAGCCCATCTTTCCATAGTGTGGCCGTCTCTTCGGCGGCTTGCTCGACTGTCATGCCCTGCCGGCGGGCTTCATCGGGATTGATCCAGGGTTGAAAGTCGCTGGGCAGCAAATCGGGGAAATGCAGCAGGGCGTTGGTGATGTCACCTTTAGGATCGATCAGCAGCACCGGTATGTTTTGCAGCGCGGCTTCTTCCATAATATCGATGCACAGCCCGGTCTTGCCAGAACCCGTCATGCCGACCACAACGGCGTGCGTGGTCAGGTCATCGGGATCGTAAAGCAGCGCTTTCTTGGGTTCGAGGGTATGGCCGAGGTAGAACTTGCCTTTGGTATCGATCATAAATAACTCCAATAATGAATTGTGAATGAAGAATGCTGAATTTGTTTTTCTACAATCATCAATCAGCATTCATAATTTTAATATAGGTCGCAATTCATTTCCGCATTAATTTCGGCGATGATTTCATCGCGTTGATCCGATTCTTGCGTGTCAGTCTCGATGCGTTCCCAGGCTTCGCAGAGCATTGGCCCCATGAACTGGTTGATTTTCAGGGCTTCGTAGGTCAGCTCTTCGGCGCGCGCCCATTGTCCAACGTGCGCGTAGCCCTCGATGAATGGCACTCGCTCCGAGGCGTGGTTCGGGGAGTCCTCCAACGCAAAAGCGATATCGCCGAATTCGGCTACCTGTTCCCAATCCCCGTGTTGGCGGGCCAGATCGGCTTTCTCGAAATAGTAGCACCAGTTTTCTGGTTGAGGAGATTTCGCGAAGAATGCCGGCAGCGCAGGTTGTTCTCCAGTTGTGATGATCTGCTTTGGGTTGGAATAGGACAGCAAATCTTTGACGAAGGATGGCAGCAGGGGGTAATAATGGTGATAATCGTAATCGACGACGCGTAGACATGCCGGGGGGCGATGATAAATAACCAGGCTCTCCGCAGCAGAACTTTTGAAGGGGTAAAAGCGATACACCAAATCCAGGGGAGTTTCGGCGTTGAAAGTGGTTTCATCACGCCCAAAGCGCAATTCAGAGTAGAACATGTGCAAGGGCAAGTCACCGCCGGTGAAATCCGGGGCATAAATCCAGTTGAGCGGCGCGCTCAACGAGTTGTCCGTTGAGCGGTTGTTGGGTAGTTCATTGGTGATGACGGCTGTGCCCGGCTCGAAGGCTGGAATGCGGGCGGTCAATTGCTGGAAAAATGCGATCTGGTACTGCCAATCCCGGCGGTAGTTGATGGCGTTCTGGTTATGGAATCCAGCTGCCATGCCGATCAACAGTGCGATGATGAAAACCTTCGTGCCATCCCGCTTGAACAGCCAATCGATCAGCGCGACGAGTAAAATGCTGGCTCCCATGATCATAGGAAGATTCAGACGATCTGCGGGAAAAGTCAATTTGGGGTCCAGCCCGGTCACCCAAAAAGGAATCGGACCTGTAATTAGGGCGGCTCCTGCCAAAAGGAGCGCATCCATCTTCCAATGAGAATCTCGTGATTCTTTTTGCGCAAAAACCAAATAAACCAGCACACCAACAGTCGAGACAAGTACGATGCCCCAGAAATACAACCTGGAGCGCAAGCCGAAAAGAGTGGGGTCAGGCAGCTTGAAGGAAATAAACCAGGCGCCGACCCCGGATGAAAAGACATCTTGCAGGTACCCTCCAAGGATTTGCAGCAAGTTTCTCGATGAAGGCGAGCTGACTTCTTCGAAGATGGTGATCTGATAATTGACGCTCTGTGAAATGATAAACCGCCAGATAAAGACAGCAACCAATGGGACCAAATAAGGCAGCCAGGCTTTGAATGCTTTGACGAAATCTTGGAATGCGATTTTTACTCGATCTCGCAGAATGATCCACAAGATCACCGGGCGGATGAATTCCAGGCCGTAATAGTATTCTGTCGTAAACATGGTGATCAGCGAAAGCGCCAGTGAAATTGTCGTAAAGAGCCAAAACCGCTTCTGATTTTTGACGGCTGACACCATGAACCCTAAGGACAGGAAAAAGGTGATCAATGGAAACAGGTGGCGGCTGTTGTTGACGGCGACAAACTGCTGGCCAAACCCCGGGTAGATGATGAACAATAAACTCACCCAGACGATCTGATTCTGGTTCTTCGGCCAGATTTTTTGCAGCACCCAGGCCAGTGAAAATGCCCCCAAGATTCTCCACACGAGATTGTAAATTTGCCAGCCGATGGGACTCTCTCCGAACAGGATTGACCCCACCCACAGAACCACACCTGAGAAAGGCCGGTGTTCGATGTCGATCTGCAGCATGCCCTCGGGGCCCATCACATGGGAGAACCATACCCAGGGCCAGTCATCCCAATAGAAACCCAGGCGGGGGATATTCAATCCAAACGCCAGAATTCCTAATCCGAATATCACCACAAAAAGGCTGAGTGGGTTTTGCGCCAGATTTTGAAGAGATTTATTGGTCTTGGTAAACATAAATGATGAAATTTCCAATTTGTTTTTCGATTGCGAAATTTTCTGAGATGAACGTCTCCATCAGGGGGAAATCAGCTAGTCTATCCTTAGTATTAAACCAGGATTCTTGCTCAATGATGATAATGCGGACATCATTTTTTTCTAAATTAGAAACTACCCAATCGTCGAGAACGGGATCATATTTTTTTGAATACGTTAATCCGGGATGGAACCAGACCAGAGGTTGCGGGGAGGGAACCTCGAGAATGCCATAAAAGAGTGTGAAATCGGGGAAGATGAAAAAGTTTTCTTGGCTTTGGATCAGGTAACCTAAGATTCGGTTGATATCCCCTGGGGGAATGCGATTTTTTATGCGCGTGGGTTCACCCCAATTTAACGCTGAAAGCTTTTCATTTCCCAAATTGTGAGGGAAAGTTGATTCTTGGAATATGCTTTGCACTTGGCGAGAATATGCCACATTAGTACCCAACCAGAGCGACCAGATCGATGTCGCCGCCAGGATAATTCCCAATACGATGCGCAGAGAATTGTACTGAGTTGCCTCCAGCAGTAATCCCAGGCCAATGGCTACAATCAACCCAAGAAAGGGCAGTGAGTTTTCGACCTGATTGTTTGAGGTTATTTGAAAGATGTTGTGATATAGGAACAATGAAGGTGCCAAAACGACAGCCAATAAAGAAAACATGTGTATCGACGAGGATTCTGATTGCCTTATAAAGTTCAGGTAAATAAATAAGACTGCAATCAATACAGATAACACGGATACGATTGTGATAACCGTGGGTGTTGAACCGATAAAGATCGTTTTTAGCCAGTTTAAGATCCCACCAGGAAGACGGTCAGCGCCTACTTCGGATGCAGGAATTTCAAAAAAATGTCGCAGGAACAGATTGAAGTCAGCCCTGGCGAACAGCCAGATGCCAAATGAAAGCAGCCCTGCTCCCCATCCTAAGGAAAAAATCGCAAAATCTATCACCACTTGGCGGAAATCTCGTGGGTTTGCTGTAAATAAGAGAACAGCAGCAACCGGAACGATGAAAGCCCCGGCGTTTTGTTTGCTAATGAAGGCGATGAAGGCGAAAATGCCGGCAAGTAGAAAAGGAGCAGGTCCTCCTTTGATGTTTTTTTTCTTAAATTCAAATCCCACCAGGATGAGCAAAATGGAGATGAGGCAGAAGAAAAACGCGGTTTGTTCGGGCCAGGGCGTCCCGAAGGGAGGGTAGAACCAGATGGCGGTAAGCAGACTTCCCAGTAAGGCCGGAAACCATCGTTGGCGAAATAACAGCCGCAGGATCAAATAACTGACCGCGGTTGCCGCCACATTGAATATTGCGGCACCGAAGATGTAACTGGCATAACTGACCCCAATATTCTTGAAAATGAGGCCTTGTAGCCAGAAAACTACCGGCCCAAAGGGTATCAGGAAATCTTTGAAGGGGATCTGACCTGAGGCGATGCGATAGCTACCATCAAAAATGATCGACTGATCAAAGGCGAAGAACCCCCTTTGACCACAAAGATAGCTCATCTGGTAGGCGAAAAACAGAATCCATAACAAGATGATTATTTCCCACTTATTGATATTCCACTTTTGGGGCAACTGTTGCGTGCTCATGTGATCAATCCAGACCAGAGATAAACAGGGGTAGGAGAAAACAAAAAATCTCCGGATATCTCATTCATCACCGGTTTAGTATTTGTATTCTTCGCGCACCGGGCTGAAAATATCGATCACCTTCACAGGTTCATCAAAAGTACGAGCTTCATGTTCCACGCCACCAGGAATGATGTAGACATCACCGGGTTTGAGCAAGCGTGTTTCGTCAGCGATAGTCAGCTCCATTTGACCGCTAATCATCATGCCGGCTTGCTCGTGGGGGTGACTGTGCCGCGGCAGGCGGGCGTTAGGGTCAAGATCGACTGCGGCGACTAACATTTCCTCACCCCAAAAGGTGCGAGCATTGATGCCAGGAACGAGTTCTTTAGCTTCACGTTGGGCGGGGTCGTAAAAGGTCATTATTCTTCCTCCTTCGGTTAGCGACGAGAATTTTGAATTATGGTCACTGGATATTGGGTATTTGATATTTTCAGAATTGATTCCAATTACCCAATAACGAATACGTGATTACTAGTCTTTTACCGCTTGCTCAAACACACGCTCAAACTCTTCCAAAAATAATTCCGCCACATCCGCATTATAAATCACCAATGTGTTTTCATCATTGCGCTCCTCGGCGCTGCGGCTGAAATTGTAGGATCCCACAATGACGATTTCTTCATCGATGATGAATGCTTTGTGGTGCATGTTGCGATTATTTCCATCCAAATGAATGTCCAGCCCGGCGTTGACCAGATTGTCGAATTCAGTGCCGCGGTTGGAGTGATACTGGCCCTCTTCAAAAATGCCGGCAACCTGCACCCCATCGGCTGCCTTGGCAATTAGCGCTGAGGCGATATCGTCGGATGTGAAGGAAAAGGCCATGAAGAATACGCTTTTTTCGGCACTACGGATTTGGTTGATGATTTGGGCCGCCGTGCCATCATCGGGAGAGAAGTATGTTTCGATTGCGCTGCCGTCGATAGTGATCGTTGAATGCAGTGTGTTTTTTAACACATAATCGCCAAAGAAATCATTATTGAACATTTCGTTGAACTCGCTGATGTAATTTTCTGCCAAGCGAGAAGAACGAACTCGCAGGAGATGATTGTCATTTTTATAGGCTCCGTTGACAGTGAAATTCATCGAGCCAGTCCAAACTTCGTGGCCATCGATCACCACAAATTTGTTGTGCATCAAGCTTTCTCGGCGGTCACCGATCACCGGGATGCCTGCTTCGATCAAATCCTGCATTTCTGCTTCGTCAAGATTGTTGCTCTCGGTTACCACGCGCACGGTCACCCCACGTGCATGAGCAGCGATGAGTGCATCTCGAATGCTCCACAAATTAAGGTGATAAATAGCAGCATCGATGCTGAAGCGAGCTTCATCGATAGCAGCAGCTAGAGCAGCATCGGGGCCACCTCGGTAGTTGTTTGAATTTGGATTGTCTGGTTCTGTGAAGTAAATATCTATCCAATCTGACGTTTCCACGTCTGGACGTTCAGTGGATGTCGGTATGGGAGCTAGATCTACAGGGGTTACTGAAATACAAGCTGAGATGAAGATTACTGTCAGAAAGAGTGCTAGTAATTTATATCGACTGAAGAAAATATTCATATGCATAATTCCTATAGAGTAGTTCTAAGGGTAGAATTTAAGAACCTCAGCCAGTGTTGTCTCGGCCAACGCGTAGTCGACAGCCAGCCACACGAGGAGCTTCTTGGATTGGAAGTAATAGTGTATTTGTCCATGACCATCCAATTCATAGATGGTTCGGTTAGTATCCATAAATTCGTTGATAGGAATAAAAGGAGAATTGCCTTCGGCTATGCGATCTGCCATTTCGAGCAACAGTTTCTTTGCTGAAAACCGTGACCGACTCCCTGAAATCCACAGGATAGCTTGATTTTCTGCGCCGTAGACGCCCACCGCGCCCGAAGAAAGTGGAAATGTCAACCCATGCAATTTGTTGATTTCTTCAACAGCAGTATTCCCAAAAGAATATGATTTTAAAGATAATCCGGACAGCGAATCAGGGAGTGGGGCATTTCCTGGGTTTGTGAGAGCATAATTATAAAGGCCAACGCCGATACTCCCGAACAGAATGATAACCCCCAATAAAATAAAAAATCGCGGGAGAACTTTTCTTGTGCTTAGATGCTCAGGCATCTTAGTAACACTCTTCTTCGGTGGGCGCGTTTCCTGTGTTCAAAAAGGTATACCCCTTGCCAGGTGCCAATGTTGAGTTGACCGTTGTCTATGGGAATTGTAAGACCAGTATCGGTGAGCATGGCGCGCATGTGAGATGTAGAATCGTCACTGCCTTCCATGGTGTGACGATACCAGGACTGGTTTTCCGGCGCCAATCGTTCCATGTATTCTTCCAGGTCGATGCGGGCGGTGGGGTCATAGCTTTCGCTAATCACCATGGATGCACTGGTGTGCTGGATATAGAGGTAGCACATTCCTTCCTGAATGCCCCAGCCGCGAATTGCTGTGTTGATGGCATCCGTAAAGGGATACATACCTTTACCGCGAGTTTGAATTTCGAGCGTGTCTTTGTGCCAGTTCATAATGATTTCGTAGATGCAACGCATGCGTTGCATCTACCCTGTTTATATTATTGTACGTGATTCAGCGGGTTGACCTTGACGCCATTGAAGATCATTTCGAAGTGCAGATGCGCGCCGGTTGATCTGCCAGTATTGCCCAGGGCCCCAATCATAGTGCCCTGGTATACACTCTGACCGCAGGATACACCAACTGCATTGAGGTGGGCATAGGCCGACTGCCAACCGGTGCCATGGTCGACCACGATCAGGTAGCCGTAGCCGTAATCACTCCAGCCAGCGTAAACGACCACGCCATTATCAATAGCGTAAATGGCATTGCCTTCTGATCCGCCGATATCGATGGCTGCGTGGACAACTGGATCATAGCCATATCCAGAGATTTGATGGCTGGTTGTGGGCCAGACGAAAGTGTACGTGCCAATTGCACCCTCATATACTGAACCACAGTGACCGGCTCCGTAAAATGCGGCTGAAGCCGGGTTCGAGCGGGTAATGGCCGGCGGCCCCCAATCTTTAATGGCGCGCCGACCGCCAGGAACGATCAGCCAGGTGTCCGGCTCGATATCGGCATTATCTGGCGTGGTTTCTGTTAGATCGAAACGGTTGCCAGGATACTCGATGATCGCCTGCGGATCGATTTTAAAGAAGTCAGCTACCTGCCTCAAGCTGTCATTTTCTTGCCATTTGTAGTAGGTTCCGTTGACGGGCAAAATATTTAGCACCTGCCCCTGGGTAACCAGATGAGGGTTATCTTCAAGCGTCTCGAAATTGCCCCACAAAATGGTTTCTGGTTTAAGATCGTAAATTTCGGCGATGCTGAAAAGACTATCGCCCGGTTCGACGGTGTAAGTGGTCACATCAACGGTGGGGCGCTCAGGGATTTCAGTATCCATGCTGGAGACGCGTTTTACTCCAGAGGACTTAGGAGACGAATCACTTGCCAGGGCTGGTAAATCCGCCTGAACGTTGTCCTCAACCACCTGAACTGGGCTCGGAGCCGCTTCAAGAGTCGCTTTCAGTGCGGATGACATCGCCGCTTCATTTGATTGATATCGCTCCAAACCCATTATGGCAACTATCGCAACCAATCCGATAGCTAGTATATTGACCAGAATTATGGATACCGTTCTAACAGGTTTCATGCGCTTTCTTGGGATTCCTCAACGTAAGGCTGACGAAGTTTGATGGGATCTTTATGATGGGCACGCACTCGTTGGTTGAGCATCTCGACAAAGAAGGAGAAACCCATGGCGAAGTAGGTGTATCCCTTGGGAATGGGGATATGGATACCTTCGACGACCAATGAGAAACCAATCAACAACAAGAAACTGAGCGCCAGGATTTTAAGGGTTGGTCTGTTGTTCACATAGTTGCTAATTGGCCCAGAAGCAAACAGCATGATTGTCACGGCAATGACCACGGCAATCACCATAACGGCCAACTGATCGGCCATTCCCACTGCTGTAATGACGGAATCTAATGAAAAAACGATATCCAGCAACATGATTTGAATGATTACGGATGTAAACGATGCTTTCACTTTGGCAGAGGCTTCGCCCTCTTCTCCCTCTAATCTTTCGTGGATTTCAAGGGTGCTCTTGGCCAATAGGAACAAGCCACCGAGAATCAAGATCAAATCTCGTCCTGAAACACCATGTTCGAATACGTGAAAGATCGGGGCGGTCAATCGAGTGAGCCAGGCCAAGGAGAAAAGCAGCAAAATCCTAGTGACCATGGCCAGAATCAGGCCGATCTGGCGCCCGTTTTTTTGCTGGTGTTCAGGTAACTTGCCTGCCAAAATAGAAATGAAGATAATATTATCGATGCCCAAAACGATTTCTAGGGCTGTCAGAGTCAGTAAAGCAATCCAGGCTTGAGGATCAGATAGCCATTCCATAGTTCGTTTCCTTTGTTTTCATACGTAGATCCCAGGTAAAGTTTTCCTAGGATAAAATCAACACAAATTTACTGGCAAGAGTCTAGTATAAATCAAAAGAAATGGCAATATTGATAGGTTTGCCTCTGCCTTTCAAGAATTCCTTTATAATTTACAGAATTGATTGTTCGATTTACCGCACCGAGGCAACTATGCTGCAACAGATTACTTCATTTATTTTGCTGATAGTAGGATTGGGATGGCTGGGGGGTTTTGCTGGATTTGGCCTAATATCACGTTCTGAGAACGAACGCAGAGCCATGGACATTTCCAATGGAATAGGGGTGATTGGTGGCTTAGGGTTTTTCTTGGTTTCGATGTTGGATTTTCAATACCAGTTTGCAGCGTTGGGGCTGGTTTTCATCGTCATTTTTATTCTCAGCTTTGTGTTTTTCCTTCCAGTCGGCCGAGTAAACATTGGTAATGATATTCCCCAGCGGCGTTTCGATGAGCGTGAAATTATGTTTGCGCGGGCGCGCCTCAAACCGGGAACCTCTGAGTACAGATCCTATTATAAACTTCATCCCGAGCACAAAGCGGATGATGAACGCACTCGATCCATGCCTGGTTTGTTGTCAGTGGATTCGAAATTTGCCCAACGATTGCCATTTGCTGCTACCGATGCCAGCTTCTTCTTGACGCATTCTCTGCGTGATGCAGTTGCCGGTCCAGCGGGTTCTACACGAGAAGATTTGTCGCTGCGACAAATTACAAAATCAATCAAAGCGTTGGCAAAATTCTACGGAGCGCTTGAAGTTGGTATTACGGAGTTGAAGCCCTATCACGTCTATTCCCACATTGGGCGGGGTGCCGGTGAATACGGTTCGCAAGTACCTGTAGATCATCATTTCGCGATCGCGTTTACCGTTGAGATGGATTTCGACATGGTTGGTAATGCTCCTAAGGCTGCCATAACAATGGAAACTGGAAAGCAATATGTCGAGTCTGCACGAGTGGCGGTTCAGTTAGCACAGGCTATTCGGGATTTGGGATTTGAGTCTCGAGCGCATATTGATGGCAATTACCGGGTGATCGCACCTTTAGTTGCGCGGGATGCTGGATTAGGGGAAATCGGTCGCATGACGTTATTGATGACTCCCAAACTGGGGCCGCGCGTCCGTTTGGGCGTGGTGACTACCACCCTGGAGTTGATACCAGATCCAAGGCAGCCAAACGAAGCTTTGATCGATTTTTGCAACATCTGCAAGAAATGCGCCGATAACTGTCCTAGTCGTTCGATTCCCTTTGAGGAACGACAGGACATTGATGGTGCTCTGCGCTGGAAACTTGATCCGGATACCTGCTTCCGGTATTGGAATATGGTTGGCACAGATTGTGGCCGCTGCATGGCGGTGTGTCCATATTCGCACCCAGACAATTGGGCTCATAATTTCGTTCGTTGGGGGATCCAACGCTCAGGAACATTTCGAAGAGCTGCATTATGGCTGGATGATCTATTCTATGGCAAACAGCCAAAAGAAAAAGATGCACCAGGATGGTTGCGAGTGGAATAAGAGCTCCCAACTCATTTGCGCAATAGAGATAAATTTGGAAAATTATGGGGGGCGAATAATTGGGCTTTGCTGTATAGAATGCAATTCTATTTAGAGAAAAGCCAATTTTCTGCGGTGCAGTAATCCGTGAAATGCTTTATCCCAAACCAGCCCCTATTTAAGGCAATCTTTTCTGCGAAATTAAATTTTTCCTTATCTCTGTTGATGATAAAGGCAACTTTATCTTTCCGAGAGAATTTTAATTCCGTTAGGCCTACGACGAATTCAACGGCATCGAATATTGAGTATTTGACGATGGCATTCGTCATGTCAATTAGGAAACGGTTGCAATTATTCTCGTCGGCAATTCTTTTTCCTTCGACAGATGTATTATAGGCCATTTGGAAATCCGTTTTTCCATGTACTCGCGCGAATATGATGTGTTTTTCATTGTTATAAAAAATTTCGAATTCCATTGATAATTTTATTTTGATGTATAACTCAAAACATGAAAAGGTTGGTTGTTTTTAAAAAAATCTTAGAATGATTGGGCACCCTAAGAGAAGTAGGCTAATTTTGCCATAATCAAAATGCAATATCGTAGGAAAAATGTATTAAATAAAATACGAAATATTCTTATAAAAAACGATTGATTTTGGTAATTTTTCGGCAATAAAAAAATTTCCTCTTTATAATTAATTGAGGGGTGCGCATAAATGAGATGACCTTGTCGAAGAGATGGTACAACCTACTGGAAATTAACCAAGATTGCCAGTCGGAGAAGAAAAATTGCTGCCATCTCAGGACGACTATGTAGGACCTACTTTACATAGTTTGATTTATTTCAGCAAGGTCGAGACCGACAAGTAGAACGGGGTCGGCCCTACACATACGCAGATAAGGTTCTAATCGTGTTCTTTACCATGATGTTGATAAAGCGCATCACTGTGTTCAAGGCACAACATCGCTGGCTGAGCAATCACCTGGCAGAAGCGTGGCGATTGGGTTTTGAGACTATTCCACATCGAACCACATTGTCACGGCGCTTCAAGAAATTGTACGAGACCATCCAGGAGTTTACGATCTTTATCGGATGGTGGGCTGAAATGCTTAGCCCAGTCTTCAGCAGTCATATCCTTGTTGAAGATACTAGCCTATTCAAGGCACTTGGGCCAGTGTGGCATCAGTCTGATCGCAAAGCCAACCGCATTCCAGAGAAACTGCGCAATCTGGACACCGGTGCTAGTTGGGGTAAAAGCGGTTACCATGGCTGGGTGTATGGCTATTGCTTACATTTCACCTGCAACCGGATTGGTTTTCCAAGGTTGGCGCAGGTTGAAACTTCTAGTACAGACGAAAGCCGCATCCTGAAACAAAAGGCTGAGACAATCTTCTGCTTGAACCCACGAGCATTGGTCGCAGACAATTCCTACCACAAAGCTATGCGGATCAGACAGTGATTTATTTTTTACGTTTTGTTGGATATTTGGATTAATTGCAATAGATTATTGTTTTCTTGCAGCGGGAAAATCGTTAAAAGAAGCGCATAAAAGGAGTGTTATAGGAGGATAGAAACTCTAATCTTAAAGAATTAACGGACTGTTCGTGGTACGAATCAGTCCGTTTTTGGGTCAAAATGTGGGCCCAGTTGGGATCGAACCAACGACCTGGCGGTTATGAGCCGCTCGCTCTGACCACTGAGCTATGGGCCCGAGAGCGGGCGACCGGATTCGAACCGGCGAATGTCAGCTTGGAAGGCTGATGCCTTACCACTTGGCGACGCCCGCATCTAATCAGCGAAACGATTTTACCTTGAGGCGCACCGGGGGTCAAGTTGCCGTCCATTTGTTTAGTAAATGGCGTGTATAATGGGTATTACTTTGAAATAATCATGTCCAGGGTATTGCGATTTTCCTCTTGTCAACTGTTGTGAGGTTAGAAAAAATAAGGAGAAAAAGTAGATGTTTGCGAAATTCAATATTCTATCGGCCAGGCGCAAGCGCTTTTCGCCTTGGTGGTTTGGGCTCAAGTTAGGCATGATCGGTGCGATTGTGGTTTGGTGGTGGCTGCAAGAGCAGGAACAAGAAAAGCCGAAGACAGTTGAAATTAAACGGGTGGTTTTGCCTGATGATGATGTAGAACCCGCTGCGCCAGAACCTGAGAAACCAAAAGCAAAGGCCAAACCCAAAACTGTTGAGCCCGATGATTTGACAGCTATCGATGGCATTGGGCCAAAATATGCCGCTGTATTAAACGAGGCGGGGGTGGCAACCTTTGCGCAGTTAGCCAAAATGGACGCCAATCCCATTCGTAATATTTTTAGGGATGCAGTTGGACGGGCTCCTGATCCTACAGGTTGGATCGAGCAGGCCAAGGATAAAAGTGGATAGTGGTAAATTGACCGTGAATAAAATTATTATCAGTATTTTGCTACTGGTTGTTTCTTTTGGGGTTTCCAATACTCCCATTCATGATGTCGGCGCACAAACGTCGCAGGATATGCCTTTGGCGATGGTGTTGACAGCCGATAGCGCAGTTGGTCCGGCGATGGCGGAGTACTTGGAGCGAGGCATCCGTTTGGCCGAACAGCGCCAGGCTGAGTTGTTGATCTTTCAGCTCAACACCCCTGGGGGTGGAGTCGATACGATGACGGATATGGTCGAGTTGATCCGGGCCAGTGAGGTGCCCATCGTTGTCTTTGTGGCGCCGCGTGGGGCTATTGCAGGCAGTGCAGGGACGGTGATTACTCTCGCCGGACATGTGGCGGCCATGGCTCCGGAGACGGCTATCGGCGCGGCTAGCCCAGTGGGTGCACAAGGGGAAGATATTGGCGAAACCATGGAAGCCAAGGTAAAAGAAATCCTCAAAGCCCAGGTGCGCTCGCTGGCTGAAGACCGGGGAGTTGAAGCCATTGCCCTGGCAGAAGCCACCATTGAGGAAGCGACAGCCGTTTCAGCAAGTGAGGCGCTGGACGTTGGCCTGATCGATTTGGTAGCCAATGATGTTCATGATTTGCTCAGTCAATTGGACGGTTTTGAGGTGAAGATGGCAAATGGCGATGTGCGCAGCTTGTCCACGGCAGCTGCGGAAGTTTCCCGCATGGAGCTATCGCTGATTGAGCAACTCCTCTTGGTGCTGACCAATCCCAATATCGTGTTCATCCTGCTAACCATCGGCGTGCAGGCAATTCTGATCGAATTATCTAATCCGGGAGGTTGGTTTGCCGGTTTTATTGGGGTGGTTTGTATTTCTTTGGCTACGTATGGCTTAGGTGTGCTGCCGGTCAATTGGTTTGGGATCATCTTTTTGGCAACAGCCTTTGTGCTCTTTGTGTTGGATATCAAAGCGCCAACTCACGGAGCCCTGACGGCTGCCGGAATTGCTTCATTGATCGTAGGGGCCTTAGTGCTGTTCAATTCTCCGGCAACCCCACAATTCCAGCGCGTGTCCGTACCACTGGTAATTGTTAGTTCAATCCTCACCGGAGGCATGTTTGCAGCGGCAGTTGCATTTGCTATCCGTGCACAAAGAGCCCCCATTCGCACAGGTCAGGAA
Organism: uncultured Anaerolineales bacterium; assembly: GCA_964629085.1. GTDB lineage: Bacteria > Chloroflexota > Anaerolineae > Anaerolineales > UBA11858 > NIOZ-UU35. The sequence goes on along the minus strand of CAZVPR010000034.1, from coordinate 17,857 downwards.
GCACTTGACGGTCAGAGTGGTGTTGTCATAGATGAGATTCCCGCTTTCGGATCCGGGACTGTCCGGGTAAGGGGTGAGCTTTGGACTGCAGAAACCGCACAGGGGTCTGCCATCCTCCCCGGTTCCCGCGTGGAAGTCCTGCAAGTAGAAGGCAATCGACTCAAGGTTCAAGAAATTGCTGAATAGATGTGTTTTTCTAAAATTGTAGAGACGCTTTAACGAAGCGTCTCTATTGATTCATATACTCCTCTAATTTGATCAAAGTGGAGTGGAGCGGTAGAATTAATTGAATTCTACGTTCAAGGAGTATTTATGGCTGTAACGCCAACCCGCGATCGGGTAAAACCCGACCAGATCGATACGACCCCAAAGCGCCGCCCGGAGTGGATCCGCGTGCGGGCACCTATGGGAGAAACGTACGAAGAAGTTCAGCAGTTAATGCGCTCAAAAGCGCTGCACACAGTCTGCGAAGAGGCTATGTGCCCGAACCTGGGAGAGTGTTGGGGGTCAGGAACGGCGACGTTTTTAATGTTGGGCGATGTTTGCACACGCACCTGTGGCTTTTGTGATATCAAACATGGCAAACCCGATTTTTTGGATTGGAACGAGCCAGAACGTGTTGCTCAGGCTGTGCATCAAATGAAGTTGAAACATGCTGTCATCACCAGTGTCAACCGTGATGAGCGCCGAGACGGAGGCGCGCCGATCTTTGCTATGGTTATCCGCCGCATCCGTGAGTTGCAGCCTGGTTGTTCAATTGAGGTATTGATCCCAGATTTAAAGGGCAGTCTGGAAGCGCTGCGGATTGTGATGGAAGCACGTCCCGAAATCCTGAACCACAACGTAGAAACCGTTCCACGTTTGTTTAAAGCCGTTCAGCCGCAAGATAATTATGCTTGGGCAGAAGCGACCTTGCGTAATGCCAAGAAACTCGATTCAGAAGTTTTGACCAAATCCGGAATTATGGTTGGTTTGGGTGAAACGATTCACGAGGTCAAAGATACCATGCGTGATCTGCGCGATTGGGGTGTCGATATCCTTACCATCGGCCAGTATCTGCAGCCCAGCCGCAAGCATTTGCCCATCGAGTGCTACTATACGCCAGAAGAATTTGTTGAATTGAAATCTTTTGGAGAAGACATCGGTTTCCAATGGGTGGAAAGTGCGCCTCTGGTGCGTTCTTCTTATCGAGCAGTTGAACAAGTGCGCGCTTTGAGCATTGTGCACCGCAAATTGTATGGATAATAGTTAGGCTTTTTGATGGGAGGGCGAAATGGGAATAGAGCAGTTCAATATGGACGAACTCTCTGAGATGCCGCGCGATCACATTCCAGATGAGTGGGCTCATCGTGGGCATTGCCCAGTTTGCAACGCGAATAACTCATTAGATATTCTTCACTTCCCCGATGCTCCTGATCAATTCTCTTGTCAGCAGTGTGCAGCCAACTTTGAGCTGCTTTCGCAAGGAAATAAAATTCGGGTTATGACACTGCCGGAGGTACTAAAGCCGGCCTGGATGGATGTCATCAATCGCTGGATGTCCCCAGAAGAAATCCAACGTCTTTATAAGCGCTATTCTGCTGTAGAGCAGCAAATTCAGGAAGATGTCAACGAATTTATTCCTGATCAATCTCTTTCGAACCGCGCCGTGATGCACCAGGCCATAGAATTACAGAACCTGGGAAATAGTTTCGATCAAATTGGAAAGTTGCTCTTTCAGGCAGGAGCATCGAAAGCGCAGGTTGCAGGGGCACTAAAACGACTGCAGCAAAGCGCAGAAGCTGAGAGCAAACGCCGAGGTTGCATCATGTGGGTCATGGGGATTGCAGCCCTGATAATCTTTGGCCTTGCTGCTGGCTTTTTGTGGCTGACTTCTACCTCAGGTAATACTGATGCGGAAAAAGACCTGACCCGTGAAGTTGATTCCATTTTCCCACAGTTCGACCCGGCTTTTGTGGTGAACGAATTGGTGGGAATTCCGACACCTCAGGTAGTGGAAAGTGGGCCTGGAATTATGCAGTGCCCGGGAGATCCTCATGGGGCGGCTGAGTTATTTGGTGGCGAACCTGGATTTTGGTCTAAACAGTAGGGTTTTCGAGCATGGGCGATGGTCAATACCGGCCCCCCAGTGACTATTCGAGTTCCCCAAAACATGGTCGCTGGTTACATGAAAATGGATTCCATGGACATGATTACCGTACATGGCCCTGCGACGATCACCAATCTAAATTTTGTTGTAATTACCTGTGAGTGAAATTATGGAAGAAGCATTATCTTTTTATCCCCTGTTGATTGTAGTATCTCTGGCTTTCATTGTGCCGATTACCCTCTCTCGCTTTAAACGATTGCGCTTGCCCATTGTAGTTGGAGAAATCATTGCTGGTATTGTTGTCGGGCGTAGTGGCTTGGGCTGGGTACAGCACCACGACCCTGTGCTCGATTTATTGGCAGAATTGGGCTTTGTTTTTCTGATGTTCCTCTCCGGCATGGAAATCGATTTTAGCAGCCTGGGTTCTTCGACTGGCTCGCGCCGGGAAGGAAAAGGGCCGATGGGCCCGCTCCAATTGGGTGGAATGAGTTTTTTGCTCACACTGGTTCTATCCACATCCATTGGGTTTGGCCTGGTTCAGTTCGATTTGGTTGACTCGCCCTGGATGATTGCCCTGATCCTTTCGACTACATCTTTAGGTGTGGTGGTGCCGGTGCTCAAAGAGCGTGGCCTGAGCAGTGGGCGGTACGGGCAGACTATCCTTGTCGCAGCATTGATCGCCGATTTTGCTACCATGCTGCTGATTACCGTTGTGGTGGCTGCTCTTTCCCATGGCCTGACCCTGGATATTTTGCTCATCGGTGTACTCTTTGTGGCATTCTTTTTGATGTACCAGTTTGGGATGCTGTTCTTCAACCGCATTCCAGGTGTGCGCCGCCTGCTGGACGAACTCAGCACCGCTACGGCGCAAATCAAGATCCGCATTGCTTTCACGATCATGTTGATCTTCGTGGCCTTGGCCGAAATGTTGGGCACCGAAATCATTCTGGGCGCTTTCTTGGCTGGGGCAATCGTTTCGCTCCTGAGTACCAATGAAGACACAGAAACCATGCACCAGTTAGAATCTTTTGGCTTTGGTTTCTTCATTCCGATTTTCTTTATCATGGTGGGGGTAGACTTCAACTTGGCCGCGCTGATGGAATCTTCCCAGGCTTTGTTGCTGCTGCCGGTGTTATTGATTGCCGCAATTGTGGTGAAGGTGGTCCCATCATTGGTTTTTCGCTTGAATTTCCCTTGGAAGGAAACCCTGGGGGCTGGCGCGCTGATCTCGGCGCGTTTGTCCCTGATCATTGCTGCCTCGGCTATCGGACTCCGTTTGGGCGTGATCTCTGAACCCATAAACGCAGCCATCATTTTAGTGGCTATCATCACCGTGACAATAGCTCCATTAATCTTTGTGCGCGTAATCCCTGAGGGAGAAAAAGAATCACAACGTCCGACCATTGTGGTTGGTGCTGGAGTTCTAGGGTTGCAAGTAGCCGAACAACTGCGTGGTCATAATGATATTGTTATCATTATGGACACTAAAGAAAATCGAATTGAACGTGCCCGCGCCCAAGGATTTGAGGCTGTTCTCGCGCGCAGTGACCGCTACGATCCGGTTGCTGAACCCCACCTCAACCAGGCCAAACGATTGGTATGCCTGTACAGCAATGTGGATAAGAATTTCCGGGTCTGCGAATATGTTCGTTCGACATACGGCATCGAACACATCGTCACCCGCGTCACTTCTCCAGGTGAAATTACCCGCTTCGAAAAACTCGGCGTTACGCCTATGAACGCCGCCACCGATCAGGCCATGCTTCTGGCCATACTTACCCGCAACCCGGCTTTGTTCGAGTTGATCACCCGCACCGACGATGACAAAGAAGTCTGCGAAGTGACCGTCAGAAATTCGAATTTGGTCGATCAGCCCTTGCGCGAATTAGAATTCCCCCCCGATTTGATGGTATTGGCCGTGCGTAAGGAGGGCCAATTGATCGTGCCCAACGGTGATACTCGCCTTGAACATGGTGATCAGCTTACCCTGTTGGGGCCATATACCTGTGTTGAGAAATCTAAGTTGATGGTTGGGTGAGGGAGTTTTCCACCTTATTACCATCCCCCTGCACCCCTCCAACTTGGAAGGGTGCGCTGTTTTAATGTTAGAATGAAATTATGGGCAAGGAAAACACAGTCACAGGTCAAATGATCAGTCCGGTTATGCTGAAACGTGCCAAGGAATTGCGCCGGAATATAACGCCAGCCGAGCGACGGTTATGGGACAAACTGCGAGCAAACCGATTAGATGGTTGGCATTTCCGAAGGCAACAAATTATCGGCAGATTCATTGTTGATTTCTATTGCCACAAGGCCGATTTGATCATTGAAGTCGATGGGCCTATTCATAAAATCCAAAAAACTGAGGATGCTGAACGCACCAAGGCTCTTGTTGGTAAAGGATTGAAAATGTTGCGGTTTAGTAACCGCGAAGTGATGAACGATATGAACCTGGTCTTGAAAACGATAGAGGAATCACTAGAATCAGTCTTCCCTTTCCTGGTGAAGGAAAGGGGTTAGGGGATAGAATGAACAGCCGTCAGCGTTTTCTTGAAACCATGCGACAGGGCTTCCCGGACCGGGTGCCGCTCTTCGGCGAGGGGATTCGTTCGGATGTTTTCAGAGTCTGGAAACAGTGGGGCTTGAAAAGCGAGCAGCAACTCCAAGAAAGATTCGCCTACGACCTTCGCGAGGAGATCTATCTCAATCTGGACCCTTACCCCGCCTTGGATAGGTTGCCCACTACCTTCCATGAATTAGAGACGTTACGCGCCAGCCTCGATCCGGATGATCCGGTACGCCTGCCAGAAAACTGGTCTCAACGGGTAAAGGGTTTGAATGAGCGTGATTATCCCTTGATGATGCGCGTCCATGAAGGCTTTTACCTGGCCATGGGCGTTTCTGGCTGGCAGCGCTTCAACGAGTTGATGGAGCTGTGCACGGACGCACCCGATTTTGTCAACGAGTATATGACGATTTACAGCGAATTTGCCGCGCAAGTCACGGAACGCTTGCTGCAAGATGTGGTCGTGGATGCGATTATTTTCAGTGAGCCGATCGGTGGCAACGATGGCCCGTTGATCTCTCCAAAAATGCACGAAGATTTTGTTGCCCGGCATTACCAGCCCATCATGGATGTCATTGCTAAACATGGCATCGAGACGGTCATCCTACGCACGTATGCCAACGCCCGTGTGATCTTACCGGGTGCGGTCAAGCATGGCATCAATTGCCTGTGGGCCTGCGAAGTGGAGCCTGGCGCCATGGATTATCTCGACATCCGCCAGGAATTTGGCAATGATCTGCGCTTGATGGCGGGTATTGACATCGATGCGCTCTTGGATGACAAAGAATCCGTCCGGCGAGAAGTTGAGCGGGTTGTGCCGCCATTGTTGAAAAGCGGGGGCTATGTGCCCATACTGGACGGCCGCGTGCGAGATTATATCCCTTTTGAGAATTATGAGTATTATCGGGAATTGATCGAAGAAATTGTATAGCTGACTTTCCCAATAAGCTATTTTTGATAGAAGGATGTCATAAATCAATCATGACATCCTTCTGTTGCGTATGAGAACAACTTCGGTTATTCTTATGGTAAGACATAACATTTGTTGAGAGTATTGTATGGTTGACACAAACACCCTGAGTGAAAGCGAAGAAATGTATTTGGTGACGATCCGCAAGATTTGCGAGAGTTGTACCGATACGCCTATCCCTATCCCCGATTTGGCTGTTGCGTTAGATGTGTTACCGGTTTCCGTCAACCAGATGGTCAAGAAGTTGGCGGATTCCGGCCTGGTAATGTACACACCCTATAAAGGTGTTGAACTTACGGATGAGGGACGCTCAATTTCGGCAAAGATCCTGCGTCACCGCAGGCTGTGGGAAGTTTTTCTGGTTCGTGATCTTTCTATGGAGTTGAATGAAGCAGATGCCCTGGCCTGCCGGTTGGAGCATATTACCAATGAAGATGTCGCTCAAAGGCTTTCTAGCTTTTTAGGTGATCCTTTGGTTTGTTTCCATGGTTCGCCAATTTATCCGGGAAATGGCGTAACTGTTCAACTGGGAATTCCCCTTGATCAGGTGAATGCTGGGGAGAAATTCTTGATCCAGCATATTGATTTAGATGACAGCACGGCAGCATTTCTCAGGGAAGAGGGCATCCATCCGGGCGTAGAAGCAACCCTAAACGTCGTCAGCAGTTCGGGTGCTTTACTGATGGAATCCAGCCATGGACAACAGGTATCCATAACCAAAAATATCGCAGAAAAAATCATCGTAGAGGTAAAACATGATTAATCAAACTCTTTTGTCTACCCCATTGAGACAACCAGTGCAACTGGAGCGCATCAATGCTGGGGGGCGCCTGGCCCATCGTTTGACCGAGTTAGGGTTAACCCCAGGTGTTGAGTTATCCATCATTCAGGATAACGGCGGCCCCTTGCTGATTTCTGTGCGCGGCTCTCGCATTGCCATAGGTAGAGGCATGGCCCAAAAAATTCAGGTGAGATCGATCAATGAGAATATCTCGATCCAGAATCAGCCGCTCGAAATGGCACAAATGGTTAAACTTCACCCCGATTATTGGAATACTGCAAAATGAATCCTATCCTTGTTGCCTTAGCTGGCAATCCTAATTCCGGGAAAACATCCCTTTTCAACGCCATTACCGGTTCTAAACAACACGTAGGCAACTGGCCTGGCAAAACCATCGCTAAGAAAGAAGGTACCTTTCAGCATAAAGGGTATGATATAAGAATCGTTGATCTGCCAGGGACATACAGTCTGAGCGCCTTTTCACCCGAAGAGGTAATAGCTAGAGACTTCATTATTCATGATAAGCCCGATGTGGTGGTCACTGTCTTGGATGCTGCCAATCTGGAACGCAATCTCTATTTGGCCGTGCAGGTATTGGAAATGGAAACGCCGGTTGTGGTTGCGCTCAATATGGCCGACATTGCTGATGCCAAAAACATTCGCATTGAGAGTTCAATATTAAGCCAGGAATTACAATCTCCGGTCATTCGTACCGTCGCCCGCCGAGGGGAGGGTACGAATGATTTGCTGGATGCAATCATCACAACTGTTAAACAGAAAATCTTATGAGTATGTTAGATACTAGTTTATTCCTTTCAAATAACTTCACAATCGATTATGGCGGTGAGCTCGAAGCCCAAATTAGTCACATTCAAGGAGAGATTGCCCAACGAACCGAAATCGCGGCAAAATTCCCCAAACGTTGGCTGGCGATCAAATTGTTGGAAGCCGACCGGGATATCCAGATCAAGCTGTTGGCGCTGAAAGGCGGCGCAGACCTGATCAAAGTTGCCCAGCAAAGTATTGATCACTTGAATGAGATCAAAGCAGATGAAATCGATGTACACATCGCTGACTATCGCTATCGCTGGATCAATCAATTGATGCATACAGCGGTTGAACGACCTTCAGCTGAAAAAAGATCCATTACAGACCACATCGATAACATCGTCACGCATCGCTATCTAGGTATCCCCATATTCTTCTTTGTGATGTGGGTAGTTTTCAAGCTGACCGCAGATGTCTCTGCCCCGTATCTGGATTGGATTGATGGTGTCATCAGCGGCCCGATTGCCAATTGGGTTGTGGCGATATTGAACACAGTTGGTTTGGGTGACACCTGGGTAGGCAGCCTGTTTGTGGATGGCATCATCGCTGGTGTGGGCGGGGTATTGGTTTTCGTGCCGGTGCTCACATTCTTGTATCTGGCGCTGGCCGTTCTGGAAGATACCGGTTATATGGCGCGCGGCGCTTATGTCATGGACCGGGTAATGAGCAAGATCGGTTTGCACGGCAAAAGTTTCTTGCCTATGCTGGTCGGTTTTGGCTGTACGGTTCCAGCATTCTATGCCACGCGCACCCTTGAAAACGAACAAGATCGCATTCTGACCGGATTGCTGGTGCCCTTTATGAGCTGTGGCGCTCGCTTGCCGGTTTATATTCTGTTTGGGGCAGCCTTCTTTCCCCGGTACGCCGGCACAGCCGTGTTTAGCATGTACCTGTTGGGGATCTTGACTGCTATTGGTTTGGGTATTGTGTTGCGAAACACGGTTTTCAAAGGCAAAGAGCAGTCTGCGCTGATCATTGAATTGCCTCCTTACCGCATGCCAAACCTCAAGACCGTCTGGTTGTATGTCAAAGAGCGCACCGGGGCGTTTCTGAAGAACGCCTGGACAGTGATTATGGCTGTCAGTGTGATCTTGTGGCTTTTATTAGCAATTCCTGTCAGTGGGCAGGGCGGTTTTGCTGACACAGATGTCAACAACAGCGCTTTTGCTGCCTTCAATGAGGCCCTTGCTCCTGCGTTAAAGCCACTTGGTTTTGGAACCTGGCAGGCCAGTGGGTCGTTAGCAACCGGTTTTGTGGCCAAAGAGGTCGTCGTCAGCACTATGGCGCAGATTTACAGTACTGAATCGGGCGAGGAACCCGCCGAGGGCTCGACATTTTTAGGAGATCTGGGCGAAATCGTGACCAGCTTCGGATCGGCTACGCTTGATACGCTGAAATCGCTGCCCCTGATTGTCGGCATCAACCTGTTCGAAGAAGATGCCGAAGAAGAAACTACGGATTTGATGAGCGCCATTTTTGTGAGCTTTGAAGCCTCCAGTGGTGGTCATGCAATGCTGGCGGGTTTGGCCTTTATGGTCTTTGTGCTGATCTACACCCCCTGTATGGTGGCCATTGCTGCTGAACGCCAGGAATTAGGCACCAAATGGATGTGGGTCAGCATCATCGGACAGCTTGTGCTGGCCTGGGTGATGGCTTTCGTGGTATTCCAAGGTGGCAAATTACTCGCTTAGGGTGATCAGTCATTCGTTAGCAGTTGTCAGTAATCAGCTTCCAGAGAATTGGGGCTTACTGCCCACTGCCACTTATTTATTTGTGTTAGGAGTTACGCAGATTGCATCTTGCCCTTACAGGATACTTCGCGAAGTAGTCCCCGCCGAAGGCGTGCCGTTTGCAAGGGACTGTATCGATGGGTGCCAAGGGGAGAAAATTGACCCTTCGATACACCTTTGGCTACTCAGGATGCAATTTTCTCCTGGAAAGTTCTCAACAGCGTAACTCCTGTGTATCTTATTGGAAAAGGAAAAAAATGATCAACCAGGTACTCTACGAAATCGAAAACGCCCGCGGGGCGATAACCATTGACGAATTGAGCCGCAAATTAAATGTCGAGCCCAATGCCTTAGAGGGAATGCTGCAATTCTGGGTGCGCAAAGGTCGCATTCAGGATGATGAGGTCTCAGATGATTGTAAAGATAGTACTGGCGGTTGCGGTAGCTCGTGCAGTGGAACAGCAGACTGCACGTTCATCGCCAAGATGCCCAAAACCTATTCGATTCAGGCTAAATTATGAATATAACCAATATCATTCGCTGGGTTCACATCATCGCTGGTGTGGCCTGGGTCGGTGAAGTGATTACCATCAATGTTGTATTGCTCCCGGCCTTGAAAAAGATGGATAAATCTGTACGCGGCAACTTCATTCGGCAGATTTTCCCGCGTGTATTTCATCTGGCATCCGTCTTTTCGCTGACGGCGATCATTTCCGGTGCCACCATGAGCTACCTGATCACGGGCTGGAAGAACTTGGCTGAACTTTTTTTCACCCGCTGGGGCGCGGGTATCATGATTGGCGGTGGACTGGCTTTGCTGCTGACTCTGTTTCATTTTCTCGTCGAAAGCCGCCTGGAGCCCATCGCTATCAAAGCTGATGATGGCACAGAAATCGACATCGAGAAATTTTTGGCGGTGCTGAATGTCGTGCCAAAGATCGGTTTGGGTGTATTGATCTTGATCGTGCTCTTGATGATGATTGCTGCTCGAGGGGTATAAGCATAACATCGAACAGAATAGTTTCACGAAAAATCGCAATTTATACTCACAAACCGCAAAAGTAGCATCCTGAGTAGCGCAAAACATAGTGGAGCGAGTATCGAAGAGTGCTGATAACTCGTTTTGCAAAAAACTTCAAACGGTTTTTTATCTCAATGAAATAACATAAATTCTGATGGGTTTGCAGTGACGACTTTAGTCGTCCGAGCGGAGATGCTCCGAACTCCACAAGAATTTTGAAATGTCTTAATATTCTTATATTGTCATTGCAATCCCTGAAGGGGAGTCCTTCAACCACCTTCGGTGTCAGAGTAAACCTCGCGGACGGCGGCAATCTAAATTTGGGGAATCAAAGATCCAGATCGCTTCGTTGCCGCTTATATGGCGTGCGGCCCTTGCCGCAGGCACGTCATTGGCGGGTTTGCTCGTCATTTCATAATGTGTAACTATGTTTCACTTCATAGAACGCTAAAACAATCTCCACAATTAATCCACATTCCTTCGGTACAATTGCTTCCACGAAAAGGAGATTTCAATGAATAGAAATTTGTGGATAGTTTTAGCTATTGTGGTTATCGTAGGCGCGGTGGTGGCGGGAATTATCTTGTTGCAGCCCTCCGCCGCAGATATTTTGGTACAGTCGCTCGAAAGTATGCAAACCATCAACGATGGGCACGCTGTCGTGAGCATCGATGTGGATACCCTGGAACGAGACGGCAGCGGCACCCTCGAAGTTTGGGCGCGCCGGGCTGAGGAAGGTAAGGGCGCATTCCGTGTGGAAGTTTTGGAAGCCGACGAAGAAAAAGCCCAGGGAGCTGTGGTTGTCAGTGATGGCGAAACTCTATGGGCTTATTCCCCGGCAGAAAATAAAGTTTTTGTCGGTACGCCTGAAGAAGCGCAGATCTTCATGGAGGAAAACCAGGGTATGTTGGAAGATTTTGGCCGCTTCGATGCATATGACCATGACAAGCCTAAGGATGGGGAATACGAGCATCCTGAAAATGCCGCAGACGCAGTAGAGAAATTGCAGGAATACGTCAATCTCTCCAAATCTGGCACCGAGGAAATGGCAGGCGAAACTGCCACCCTGATCAAAATGGAGCCGATCCCTGAGCAAATGCCCGACGAATTTGCCGCAGTAGGTGGCCTGATCAACCTGTGGATTGGCAAAGAAAGCCAGTTGCCTCTGGCCATATCCTATACAGGGGGCAGCATGGGCGAAGCCAGCATCACGCTGACAGACCTGGAGGTCAATGATGGGCTGGAGGATAGCCTGTTTGCCTTCGAGATTCCCGATGGCGCCGAGGTGGTCACCTTTGCCGATCTACAGCCGCAATCGCTGAAGCTGGAAGAAGCCAGTGAAACTGCGCAGTTCGAAATGCTCACACCAGCGGAACTCCCCTCGGGAGCCACTTTGGTAGATATCCTTGAAGTGCAGGGCAATCTCGTGCAGCGTTATACCCTGCCAGAGGGCGGTTCTTTCACTATCGCACAAGGATTGGTGAGTGAAGATGTATCCGAGCAGCGTATGCCTGCCACTGAAAGTCAAACTGTAGATGTGCGCGGTACATCCGGTCAACTCTTTGAATCCGAAGAGGGCGATCAAGTGCTGCTGACCTGGAGCGAAGGCGAGCTGTTCCTTACAGTAGCCGGTGACCTGACTGCAGATCAGGCGCTTGATATTGCGGAATCGCTCGAATAAATGAAAAAATCAATCCACATGGTCGACGTCTGCCGCCAGTATCACCTGGGCAGCGCAGATGTCGACGCACTGATACATATCAATCTCGATATCGACCAGGGTGATTTCGTCGCCCTGGTCGGTCCGTCTGGCTCGGGTAAATCGACCCTGCTGAATCTGCTGGGCGGGCTGGATCGCCCCACAAGCGGCGAGATCGAGGTGCAGGGTGTCTGCCTGCATTCGGCGGACGAAGAAGAACTCACCCGACACCGTCGTCATAATGTTGGTTTCATTTTCCAAACTTTCAATCTGCTGCCAACGCTGACGGCGCTGGCGAATGTGGCCCTGCCGTTGATGTTGGGCGGGGTTGGTCTGGCTGAACGCAACCAGCGCGCCCAAGCGCTGCTCGAGAGAGTTGGCCTGGGTGAGCGCCTGCATCACCGTCCGACCGAATTGTCGGGAGGCGAGCAGCAGCGTGCTGCCATTGCTCGTGCCCTGGTCAATAATCCCCGTTTGATCCTGGCCGATGAACCGACGGGCAATCTGGATTCCGCCACCGGGGCAGACGTGATGCACTTGCTGCGAGAACTCAATGCAGAGCGCGGGGTAACTTTGATCCTTGTGACGCATGATCTGGAGGTGGCCAACTACGCTCATCGGATCGTCAACCTGCGCGATGGAAAAATCGCCAACATCGACGTTTTGGTGGGGCAGCCGTCAGAGGCTGATGATCCTGTTTCCACAGCGAGTCCTGTGAAAGAGAAACCCAATGGTGGTCTGGCGTTCAAGGATCTGCTTCGCACGGCCTTTAGCAATTTGCGCCGCCGGCCGGTGCGCAATATCCTGACCTCCGCGGGTGTGGTGGTGGGGATCGTCACCCTGGTGGCGATGGTTTCCTTTGGCGTTGGGGTACAAGCTGAAGTTAACCGTAACTTCCAATCCCTGGGGTTGGAGAATGTCTTCATCTCACCAAGGTTCTCCGAAGAAGAAGACGCCTTTGATCCGTTCGGCCTTGCTGAACCTGAAAAACCACTCACGCCTGAGGTGGTGGCCGCATTCAGGGAGATGCCCGAAGTCGAGACGGTCAGTCCTGTTTTGAATTTGCCCTCCAACGTGGAGGTCAGCTTGTCGGTGGTCGGGCAGACGGTTCCAGTGCGTCTATCAGCCGGGTTTGGCCGCGGACCCGGCGGGATGGGCGACATTTCTCCCCCCGAAATGCTGGCTGGAGAGCCCCTGGGCGAAGGCGACACGCGCGGATTGGTCATCGTCGATGACCTGGCCGATGAAATCATCGCTGAAAGTGAACTGGAATACAGCGACCTGGTAGGCCAGGCGGTCACGCTGACGGTACGGCTGCCGCGCGGTGAAACTCGCGATTTCAGCACAACCATCAGGGGCGTGGAAGATGGCCGCAGCTATCAACCCGCTGAATTGGGATTGGTCGAGCGAACTGAGATCAAGGCCTGGTGGTATGGGAGGCCGGATACGTTGGAAACTGATGGCTACGATATGCTCATCGTGCGGGCCGTGGATCAAAATGTGGTCCCTGTCGTGCTGGAAGCCTCCGATGCGTTGGACATGGAAGCTCAGTCCTTGGGTGCCGTGCTGGAAATTGCCAATCGAGTGCTGGCAATCATGCAGGCCTTATTGGGCTCAGTTGGTGGCCTGGCGCTGTTGGTCGCTACACTTGGGGTGGCCAATACCATGATGATGGCCATTTACGAGCGCACCAAAGAGATTGGCGTGCTCAAGGCCTTAGGGGCTCGCAACCGGGAAGTGCGCCGCATGTTCACGGCCGATGCCGTCCTGTTGGGATTTATCGGCGGTGCGGTGGGGCTGGTATTGGGGACACTTTTGGGTCGCCTGGTGGATTGGATTGGGCACGTCTATATGGCCAACGAAGGTGTCACCGGGATCGGGCAAATGTCGATTGTGCCGCCCTGGTTGGCGATTGGCTCATTGATTTTTGCAGCCTTTATCGGTGTGCTGGGCGGCTTTTACCCGGCGGCACGCGCTGCCCGCCTGGATCCGGTAGCAGCCCTGAAACACGAGTAAATCAAGTTCGATTTATTGGCAATTGAATAGAGAACTGGCTGCCTTTGCCAGTTCCAGAGCTAGAGACCGTGATATTTCCGCCATGAGCTTCGATGATCGCCCGGCTGATAGCCAGGCCCAGGCCGGTGCCGCCGGTCTCGCGGGAACGAGCCGGGTCAGCGCGGTAAAAGCGGTCGAAAACGTGGGGCAGGTGTTCGGGGTCAATTCCCTCGCCGGTATCCCATACTCGTAATAAAAATTCTGTCTCAGTTTGGCTTACATGAACGGTGATGATCCCATTGGCTGGTGTATGTTGGATGGCATTGTTCAACAAATTGTGTAAGACCTGTGTCATTCGGTCACGATCCGCCTGGATGAGGGGATGTTCACCCAGAATTTCCACCCGTAATTTGATCTCTTTCTGTTCGGCGATCGGCCGAAAGACGGCGGCAATATTCTGTGCCCAGGGGACGATCTCTACTTTCGTAAGATTCAGCGAAAGTTGCTGCGCTTCAGCTTGAGCCAGCACGCGCAGATCGTCCACCAGATGCGAAAGCTGGCGGGTCTGGTCGTAAAGGCGGGCGATTTCAGCCTTATCCATTTCATAAACATCGTCCAGGATAGCGCGCAGGTTGCCCTGGATAACCGACAGCGGTGTGCGCAGTTCGTGGGCGATATCGTTCAGCAGGGTAGTGCGCAGGATTTCGGCGTTTTCCAACTCTTGCGCCATCTCGTTGAAAGCTGTGGCCACTGCCTGGATTTCCCGACTGCCCCGCACCTCCACACGTTGGCTGAGGTCTTGTTCTCCGATGGCCCTGGCGGCTTCGGCCAGTTTGTTCAACGGCGCAGTTAACCCGCGCGTGCTGATCACCCCCACCAGGCTGCCGATAATAAATGTGAACAGGAAAAATCGAGACAAACCTTCAAAAAAGAGCCTTCCAGGCGAAGTGATCAGCCTCTCCTGGAGCCCACTGAAGGGAAACTGATTGCCCTCGGTCTCTTCCAGAAAGGCAGGTTCCTCGAATTCAAAGCCTTCGAGCGAATAGGTCAGGATGCTGAGGCTGATCGGAACGATGATCAAAAAGGCCATGATTCCGGCGAAACTCAGGCTGATGCGTACCCACAATCGGTTCATGTTTCTTTTTCTGAAAAGCGGTATCCCACGCCATAGATGGTTTCGATGATATTGGGGTTGAGGCCCTGTTTCTCGAGTTTCCGGCGCAGGTTTTTGATATGGCTGTCGAGAGCTCGGCCCAGGCCATCATAGGCGTAACCCAGGGCTTTGTCCATTAGTTCATTGCGGGTGAAAACAAATCCGGGCGATTCCATCAGTACATTCAGCAATTCGAATTCGGAAGGAGTTAACTCGATGGGGGTGCCTGCATGGCTGAGTTTGCGTTTGCCGAGATCGAGTTCCAACGATCCACTGCGAATAACCCGCTGACTGATGGTCGAGCGCTCGAGATTGCTGCGGCGCAAAAGTGCGCGCACCCGGGCGACCACTTCGCGGGGGTTGAAGGGCTTGGTGATGTAATCATCGGCCCCAATTTCCAAGCCCACGATCTTGTCGCTGTCTTCAACCCGCGCCGTTAGCATGATGATAGGGGTGCTGGCCAGATATTCATCTGTGCGGATGATGCGGGTGATATCCCAGCCGTCCCGGTCAGGCAGCATCAGGTCGAGCACGACCAAATCCGGTTTTTCGCGCCGCAGGGTGTGCAGGGCTGTTTCGCCATCGTAGGCTGTCAGCACCTTGAAGCCGGACTTCTCCAGGTACGACCGCACCAATCGCACGATCTCTTTATCGTCATCGACTACCAGTATTTGTTCCATGACTAAAATATTTTTATAGATAAGATGTACAGCATCCTGAGTAGTGCTTTAGCACGTATCGAAGGGTGTGGTATTCCGCTTTCCACCCCTCGATGCGATCTTCGATCGCGCGCATATGGGATGCATCAATGGTCGGATTCATAAGTTATGAGAATTATATCTGACAATTTCATCAATCCGTGCGCAGAGCTTCAACAGGCTCCAGGGTGGCAGCCCGGTTGGCAGGGTAGACGCCAAAGAGAATGCCCACAGCCGCTGAGAACAGGGTTGCCATCAAAACTGAGTCCAGCCCAATGACTGGATTTAGCGCGAAATCGGCGGCGGTGGCGATCTGCCCCACCAGTACCGATAATCCCCAACCGAAAATGATGCCAATGCCTCCACCGACCAGACTCAGCAGAGATGATTCAACCAGGAATTGCGAAAGGATGTCGCCCCGCCGAGCGCCCATGGCTTTACGCAAACCGATCTCGCGAGTGCGCTCCACTACGGACACCAGCATGATATTCATGATGCCAATGCCGCCCACCAGCAGTGAGATACCGGCCACACCGCCCAGAAAGATGGTCAGGATGCCGGTGATGGTCGACATCATATCTACCATGGATTGCTGAGAGGTGATGCTGAAATCTTCGGCGCCGATTTCGGTTCGGTGACGCTCTCGCAGGATATTTGAAACCTGGACGATGGTGTCATCCACGGCTTCAGAACTGACGGATGAGACGTAAATGATATCTACCTCGCCGCGGGTATCGCGGGCATGGATGCGCACCTGGGCGCTGGTCAGCGGCACCAGCACCTGGTCATCGGTGCTGCCAAAGTTGGAACCACCCTCGGCGACCATAACGCCGATCACGCGGAAAGGCTGTCCATCGATGCGCAAAGTCTCACCAATGACGCCATGGGTACGCCCGAAAAAGTCTTCGGCTACACTGGCGCCCAAGATGGCCACCGAGGCCTGCCCGGTCAGGTGGGTGCCATTGAGCAGTTCTCCCTCGGCCAGTTCCATGTTCTGGATCTGGGTGAATTCAGGCGTCACACCCACAACCGTGAAAATGCCGCTCTCCCCTGAATAACCGACTTCCGCCGCGCCCTGGATGGCGGCCGCGGCCGCGTTGACGGATGGGGCCAGCAAAGAGTCATTGAGCGCTTCAGCATCCGCCAGGGTCAGCGGTTTGGGGTTGATAACGTTTTCGTCATCGCTGCGGATGAACAGCAGGTTGGTCCCGATGCCTTCAATTTCGCCGACGATGGTGTCTTGCGCGCCGGTGCCCAGCGCCATCATGGCGATGACCGAGGCCACGCCGATGATGATGCCCAGCATGGTCAGCCCCGAGCGCATTTTATTGGCAAGCAGGCTCTCGATGCCTTCGATAAAAGATTGTGAAAATTTCATAACTTACTCCATTGTTTTAGTGAACAGTGATCGCAGCCTGGTTTCATTTACCTTAGCATCCTGAGGAAGCCGGAGTGCAGCGACGGCTCTACCCTTCGATGAACTCAGGGCAGGCTCGGGATGAATGCTAGTCTAAAGAAGTGCTGACCACGCCCACTACCAACTATCAAATATTTACTGACTACTGATCCACTACCCCATCTCGGATATACACCACCCGTTGGGTCAATTCAGCGATCTCCGGGTCGTGGGTGACGATGATCAGGGTGGTGCCGCGTTCGGCATTAAGGTTGAGCAGCAGGTCCATGACCTCCGCGCCAGACTTGGTGTCCAGGTTGCCGGTGGGTTCATCGGCCATGATGATGGCCGGGTTGTTGACCAGCGCCCGGGCGATGGCCACGCGCTGCTGCTGGCCGCCGGATAATTCATTGGGGCGGTGGTCAAGGCGGTCACCCAGCCCAACAGCTTTCAACGCTTCGATGGCCACTTCACGGCGGCTGCGCCCGTTGTTGGAGTTGCCATAACGCATGGGCAGTTCTACGTTGGCGATGGCCGATGAACGCGGCAGCAGGTTGAAACCCTGGAAGATGAAGCCCACTTTACGGTTGCGGATGTCGGCCAGTTGGTCATCGTCCATATCGGCGACGCTTTCGCTATCCAGGTAATAGTCGCCTGATGTGGGCCGGTCGAGGCAGCCGAGCATGTTCATCAGGGTCGATTTGCCGGAGCCCGAGGGCCCCATAATCGAAATGATTTCGCCGCGCCGTATGTCCACGTTCAGGCCGCGCAGGGCGTGGACTTCCATCTCGCCCATCTTGTACATTTTGGTAAGGTTCCGGGCTTCTACAACAGTGTTGTTCATGACTAGCCTCCAAAGGGTGAGTTACTGCCAGGCCCGAAATCAGCTTCCAGATTGGTGGGCGGGTTGAGTAAAACCTGATCGCCTACC
>CAZVPR010000033.1:0-37242 GCA_964629085.1 uncultured Anaerolineales bacterium | reverse complement strand
TTTGGCAACTAGATTGTCCTATGAATAGTATATTTATTTATTTAATGAATGTCAAACTTTTTGATCATAGAATTTTTTTATCATTGCTGCCATTTCATCAACTGGCTGTTCCTCCGCGGGAAACCAGCGAATTTTGGGATCATCTGGCTTAAACCAGTTTGCCTGTCGGCGAACAAACCGCCTTGTAATCCGCTTCATTTGAATAATGACTTCATCCAGGGTCATTTCATTATTCAAAAATTGAATCACTTGTTGATAACCAATAGCAGATAAAGAAGGCAATTCTGGCGAATACCCCTGATCAAGAAGCGCCTGCGTTTCTTCGATGAGGCCGTTATCCAACATGTCATGAATACGATAGTCAATACGCTGATACAACTCTTCACGTGGACGGATCAACCCAAGCATCATCAACCGATAGGGGCTGGGCCCAGATTCCCTTTGGGTGGAAAACTGTTGCCCGGTGGTTAGAATCACCTCCAAAGCTCTCACCGTTCGTCGCAGATTCTGTGGCTCTATGCGAGAAGCCGCCTCGGGGTCAATCGATTTCAGTCTTGAATAGAGCGCCTCCACACCGATTTCTTGTGCCCAATTTTCAAGAGTATTTCGCAGCCGAGGATCAGGTTCAACTTCAGGAATCCGCCAACCATCCACCAGAGCTCGCACATATTGCCCAGTTCCACCCACGAGCATTGCGATCCGATCACGAGCATGAATTTCGCCAATGATTCGATGCACAGCTTTCAGATACATGGCCAGGCTCCAAATATCATCTGGATTCGCCACATCAATCAAATGATGAGGGACACGCTTAAGTTCATCTGGGGTGGGTTTGGCAGTTCCTATGTCCATGCCTAAATACAGAAGGCGAGAATCGGCTGAGATTATCTCAGCCCCAATTTTCTCAGCCAAAACCAAAGAAGTTTCTGTCTTTCCTACTGCTGTTGGCCCCAGAATTATTACCAGGGGAATTTGCGTTTCAATAGATGGCATTTTCAAAATGTTCAATTTGTGGCTCATCAGCTATTGAATGTGACAATATTGCGATCACATCTATCCGCCAATCTCCATCAAGTTCGGGGTTTTCTTGCAAAAAAGTTTGTGAGGCTTCCATTAGGTGGCGCTTTTTTTGTTGAGTAATTGCCTCTTCAGGGAAACCAAAAGATTGTGTTTTACGAGTTTTGACCTCAACAAACACAGTAACTTCTTCCTGCCTAAAGATCAAATCAATCTCCCCGTACTGAGTTCGGTAGTTTTTCTCTAACATTTGATACCCTCGCTCAACTAAATATCTGGAAGCAAGTTCCTCACCCCATTGTCCCAATTTCTTTCCAGATAGATTTGTCATATCCCCTAGTCTAGCATAATTTCTTGACACCAGGTATCTAGTCCATGAGGAATGCTGTTTGCCTCAACATCACGATCAAGGTAAAATCCACTCGTGGTTCAATCGAAACATCTACCAAAACTGGATCGAATCAGCATATTAGCCGCAACCGTGTTGTTGGTTTATCTGTTGGCGCGGTTTATTGAATTACCTTCTCAAGAAGTCTCTTTACAACTCCCCGGGTTGTACCTCAATTTTTCCATCAACATCAACTCGATCCTGGCTTTTTTTGTGATCGGATTAACTGGTTCTGGGGTGGATTGGCTCCTCCGGGAACACCCTTCATTAATGGGCCAGCAAACGATACGCCATTGGCTATTGCCAACGTTAACTGCCTGGGCTATTGGAGAAGCACTTTATCAACAACCAATTGGTATCGTTTGGTGGGTTGGTTTCTTTATCGGTTCAGGCATCTTGATCTTAATTGTAATTGCTGAATATGTAACCGTTGACCCGGGGGATATTCGTAGGGTTCCAGCAACGATTGCCTTGGCGGCCGTGGCTTATTCGCTATTACTCATTCTCGCAATGATCGTGCGTGTGAGAGGCGCCCGGTTAATTGTCCTAGTGCCTACCTTGATGATTGCAATTGGTTTGGTGAGTTTGCGTACATTACTTTTCCAAAATCCTGAACGTTGGCCATTTGCGCAAACCGGCATAATCATGATCATCTCTGGACAAATTATCGCCGCCTTTCATTATTTTCCGCTCTCTCCCTCTGCATTCGCTGTCATGATAGTTGGTCTCGTATATGCCATCAACCAGTTAGTAGCTGACCTGTTAGCCAGGAAAAGCGGGGTGCAAATTATCTTTGAACCTTTGTTTACCTTGCTGCTCACATGGGGAATCGCTCCTTGGATATTGTAATATCGCATCAATCGAGAGTAACGCAAAGTCAAATTTTGGGTTCTAACATTAGATATACCCAAGAGAGTTAATCATTCTCTTTACGCAAATTTTTAATGCCATTGGAGGAACGACTATGGACAATTTGTCCGCATTACTGGTTTCATTAATATCGTATCTAATTGGTTCCATACCCATGGGGCTTATTTCTGTAAAAATCGCTACGGGTCAAGATGTAAGGAATGTCCAAAGTGGCCGCACAGGAGGCACAAATGCCATGCGTGCCGCCGGGTTAGGTGTAGGACTGATTACTACCTTTGCCGATATTTCAAAGGGTATTGTTGCAGTTTGGCTGGCTCGAATGCTCTCACCAGGCAATGTCTGGGTTGAAGTTTTTGCGCCTACATTAGTAATTCTTGGGCACAACTACTCGATCTACCTTATTCAAAGAGATGAAAATGGACGACTTCGATGGAGGGGAGGAGCCGGAGGTGCCCCGAGCGTCGGTGGCGCAGTTGGTTATTGGGCCCCCTCGGTATTAATTCTGGTGCCTGTTGGAACATTGATATTGTTTGGGGTAGGTTACGCCTCCATTGCCACTTTCAGTGTTCCCATCATCGGTGCAATAATTTTTGCTGTGCGCGCTTGGATGGGCTTATCACCATGGGAATATCTTTTCTATTTTCTGTTTGCAGAAATCCTAATCTTATGGTCTCTAAGACCCAATCTTAAACGTCTTATCAATGGAACCGAGCGCGTGGTTGGATGGCGAGCGAAAAGGAAAAACAAGAAGAATTTCTCTGATAACCAACCGCATAAAACAGCCAGGTATAATGAGACAGACACCTTCACGGTATAAGATAAGACGTCGGATTTTAGTTACTTGATCCGACGTCTTTTTATTTCATCAGAAATGTTTTACCAATCAGCGGCTGAAACGACAGCTGGCTCCCCATATAATTGCTCATAAAGAGCGAATAAATTCCTTTGATGCAACTCTTCTGCTAAGCCACCCAACAAGACTCGGCTTTTTCCACAAGATTCCACATCCACTGTTTCGAGCAAATCCCCAGGATATTTTCGTCGATTTGCCTGTCGGACTGTCTTGCGAATAACAGATAAATATGACAGATGATCGTCGACCATTTCTTCAACTTCCCCTCTCAGAATCACCTCACCATGACCCTGCACGATATTTTCCAAACCCATCTGGCGAATCATCTTCATCGAATTGATCATCTCTTCGATATCACCATCTACTAGATAAGGCAGCGGCATAATCACATCGCTGGCAAAAAGAATACGATCCTCCACATTCAATACGCCAATTCCATCTGGGCTATGACCGGGCAAGGGTATCAAGGTAAGGGTCTTCTTATCAACCTTGAGACTTAACTGCCCATCGCAAAAAGTCATTTTTGGCAAGATAATTTTTGATTTCTGGAAGCTAGAATTTTGCTGACGAGCTTCATCCATCGAGGGTATACCGCGTTTCTCCAAAAAATTTCGACAAAGCTCATGAGAAATTACTAAAGCTCCTGGAAAGTAACAATTCCCCCAGCTATGATCAGCATGATAATGGGTGTTAATCACATAACGAACAGGTACATTCAGTTCCTGTTCAATAAAATCCCGTATTTCAAGCGTTTCTTCAGGAAAGGAAAGCGTATCAATTGCAACGGCCCAATCGGACCCTACAATTACTCCCGCGGTCACCTGTGCATAAAGTTCGCTTTGAAAAACATAGACATTATCGGAAACTCTTTCTCGTTGTATCATAGCCATCCTCTACTTTTAAGCCACAGAAGGATAGCACATATCGATGCTCCTCGTCAAGAATTGTGAATTTTTTCACCGCTCCGATAGAGAAAAAACCGAATAGTCTTTGACATTTGCCCTTTGCGACGGTATAATCGTCGGTCGGTTATGTAGATTTTATTACGTAAGGAGAGTGGTATTATGGTTACAAAACCTAACCGCATTGAGGAACTTAGCCCCAAGGACCATCTCACTGGTACTGTGGTTAAGGCAATGCTGGCGGGAGTCTTAGTGGATATTGGCCTGGATGTACCTGGCGTAGTCCACATTTCACGAATTCAAAAAGACCCTGTAAATCGAGCAGAAGATGTAGTTGAAGTCGGCCAGACAGTTGATGTCTGGGTGCGACAAGTTTTCCCTGACCGCCAGCGCATTGAGTTGACCATGATCGAGCCATTAGACAAAGAATGGCGAGAAATTCGTAAAGGATTGGTCACCGATGGTAAAGTTACCCGGATGGAAAAATATGGAGTTTTCGTAGACATTGGCGCTGAACGTCCCGGGTTGGTACACATTAGTGAACTGGCCCATGGCTTCATCGACTCACCCTCGGATGTTGTACAAGAGGGCGACGATGTTGAAGTGCAGGTGTTGTCTGTGAACCGCCGGCGCAAGCAAATCAAGTTGAGCATGAAAGCTCTTCAAGATCCGCCAGAAAAAGCTGCCAAGAAAGTTGAAATGAAGATCGAAGAGGAAGATTCCGAGCAGGAACCTGTTCCCACCGCCATGGAAGCTGCCCTTCGTCAGGCAATGGAACGTTCGCAGAATGGTGAAAGCAAATCTGCAAAGGAAAAGAAAGACAGAAAATCTGCCTCTATCAATGAAGAGTTAGAGGATATTTTCTCACGCACGTTGAAGAAAGATCAGTAAAATCCCTAAAGGTTTTCAACAAAACTCTCCTCAATTGCGAAAAAGAAGCCCCGCCCTAAGGTGGGGTTTTGGTTTTAACGGAAGAGCGTAATCCTTTCGCTCTTCAATTATGTCGCTGAATGAGCAGCGGCGTTACAGTTGATTGCTCTTCAGCCTTTTTGCCATTCAAGTTCATGGGAACTGGGGGAAATTCATTGTGTATTTGCGCTATTCCCTTATGCAACTACCTGAACATCAGCGCTTAGTTATTTTTATGGAGATGTTACATCAAAAGGGCAATTCAATGACTTCTGCCTTGGTATCCCCAATTTTGACAATCGTTCCCGCTTGTTCGAAGGGGCGTTTTAATACAGCAAGGGCAATATCCCCAAATCGAGGAGAATGGACAACAGATGTCACTTTACCTGCAGGTTTTCCGTCCGCAACAACTGAAGCCCCCTCTTGTACAAGTGAACTCGTAAACAGGCCGACTAATTTGCGAGTGATCTTGCCAAAATTTACCTGACGAGCAATTATTTCCTGACCTGTAAAACAACCCTTGGTATTGGAAATGGCAATGTCCAATAACCCCACTTCCAGTGGGGTGTAATCTTCTGTCAACTCATTTGCCTCGCCCGCCAATCCTGCTTCGATCCTGAGGTTATCGAATTCCTTTACATTCATTTGATGTATGCCCAGGTGAGTGAATTTCCCTTTTAACTCGTCTAACCCCGTCATTGGCACTAATAATCGATATGAAATACCTCCGAA
Source organism: uncultured Anaerolineales bacterium (assembly GCA_964629085.1). Taxonomy (GTDB): domain Bacteria; phylum Chloroflexota; class Anaerolineae; order Anaerolineales; family UBA11858; genus NIOZ-UU35. The sequence goes on along the minus strand of CAZVPR010000033.1, from coordinate 31,571 downwards.
ACCTGGCTGACCAATACAGGCAATTTTCTCACCCTCCAATTCACCGAGGCCAGTATGTGATATTTCAACGATTGGGAAACCCAATGCTGTCAAGCTTTCAGCTGCTTTTGGGCCTTGAAGAACAATCTGGGCGAAATCCTGGCTTTGGTCTGTCAGGCTTACATCATCATTAAAAAATATTCGGCTGCGTAAGAAATCAAAGGTATCTGCGCTTCGACCCGGTAAGGTTACAATTCCAATCCCATCTTCCTCGTCGATAAGCCAAAACACATCCAGTATGCGCGCCTTAGGGGATGTCAATACGGACATCAACGCATTATTTGAAGTCAGACTGACTACGTCATTGGTGGTTTGGCGCTGCAAAAAATCAACCCGGTCTTTGCCACTGATACTGAGATACCCTGGTTCGGGGATTACGAAAAAAGCTGCGCTTTCAATCGCTGAATGATAACTTTTGAGATCAGACATAAATTCACCAGGCAATTAATTGAAGTAGAGACGCAGCATGCTGCGTCTCTACAAAAAACAATCTTATTAGTTAGAAATTTACGCGGCTTGCGGCATTGGAGTGCCGCCATTTTTTTCAACAGGCGGGGGGAAGATATTCTCGAACTCTTCCCGAGATAACGTCTCAACTTCCAATAACTTTTCTGCGACCGCGTCCAACATCTCGCGATATTGATTCAGGATTTCGATGGCTCTTTTGTAAGCTTCGGCCACGATGCCACGTACTTCGCTATCAATTTGTTCAGCCACAGATTCGGAATAATCACGCTGCTCTGAGATTTCGCGTCCGAGGAACACAAGTTCCTCTTTCTGGCCCCAGACCATCGGGCCAAGCGAATCGCTCATACCCAATCGGGTTACCATTGTGCGGGCCATGCGAGTCACTCGTTCCAAGTCATTGGAAGCGCCTGAGGTGATATCACTAAAAACGATTTCCTCAGCGGCACGTCCACCCAGCAAACCGACCATGTCGGCAATCAGCTTCTTCTTGGGCATCAACGTGCGGTCATCTTCGGGCAAGATCAATGTATAACCGCCAGCTTGCCCGCGAGCCGTAATGGAAACTTTGTGTACAGGATCGCCTTCGGGTAAGGCATTTGTAACTACAGCATGTCCAGCCTCGTGATAAGCAATAATGCGCTTTTCATTTTCGCTGATCAGGCGGCTCTTGCGCTCTGGCCCGGCGATAACACGTTCAATCGCTTCTTGAAATTCGTCCTGCCCAATAACCTTCAGATTTCTACGGGCAGCCAAGATGGCTCCTTCATTGACCAGGTTTTCGATGTCAGCGCCGACAAATCCCGGAGTAGCTCGGGCCAACACATTCAAATCGACATCATTGGCAAGTGGTTTTCCACGGACGTGAATTTTGAGAATCGCTTCCCGGCCTCGTACATCCGGTCGATCAAGCACCACCTGACGGTCGAATCGTCCAGGGCGCAGAAGCGCAGGATCGAGCACATCGGGACGGTTGGTTGCGGCAACAATGATCACGTTAGTGTCAGTATCAAAGCCATCCATTTCGACGAGCATCTGGTTGAGGGTCTGTTCACGCTCGTCGTGGCTACCCCCCAGTCCAGCACCACGCTGGCGGCCAACAGCATCAATCTCGTCTACGAAGACAATACAGGGAGAGTGTCGCTTGGCCTGATCGAAGAGATCACGCACACGGCTGGCACCCACACCGACGAACATTTCCACAAACTCCGAGCCGGAGATGGAGAAGAAAGGCACACCTGCTTCACCCGAAACGGCTTTGGCTAAGAGCGTTTTTCCAGTGCCGGGAGGGCCAACTAACAAGACACCCTTAGGAATGCGCGCTCCGAGTGCAATGAACTTTTCCGGCTCTTGGAGAAATTCGACCACTTCCTCAAGTTCCAATTTGGCCTCTTCGACACCAGCCACGTCATCAAACGTCACAGTTGGCTGGTCTCCTGAGAACATCCGGGCACGAGATTTACCAAAGGCCATAGCAGCGTTGCTGCCACCCTGGGCCTGCCGGAAAATGAACCAGAACATAGCACCTAACAAAACGATTGGGGCCACATAACTCAAAACTGTAATCACACCTACCCACTGGCTGGGGGGCTGAACTTCAATTTTTACAAGTTCAGGGTGCAAATCATCAGCGGTAACACCCAAGTTTAGCAATTGTTCAACCAATGTCGAGGCAGGTTCTTTATGTGCGGAACCCTCGGTTCCATCTTCATAAACCACACGAATCTCATTGTCATCGCTGACCACTCTGGTTATTTCACCGCGTTTTATCTGCATCGCCAACTCATTGATCGTCAAAGGTTCTTGTGAGGTTGAGCTTTGTCGATAATTAAAGAACAACAGAATGGCGATACCAATAATAAACAAAATGTATATAAAGGAAGATCGGTTCCTTGAAGAATCCACTACTACCTCCAAAAATAATTAAAAACGCCTGTTCAGGCGACCAAATTTTACCATTCTATCCATCCGGCTGGAAGTTATTATGACAAAAATAGTAAATAATTAACACGCTTCTTATGTTTTAGATTTGACGTCCCCCTGAGATTTGTTCTTACCCCTATCAAACTACATTTTGGCGTGATTCTGTTTCTCGGAGAGCAATTTTGCCCCTAAAGTGGCCAAAAAATAGGCAGAATAACCATTGTAACTGCCATAACCACCAAAGTCAGTGGAATTCCAACTTTCAAATAATCCCTAAACCGGTATCCACCTGGACCCATCACCAACACATTAGCAGCATGAGCAACTGGGCTAAGGAAAGAAGCTGACGCCGAAACAGCCACAGTCATCATCAATGGATAGGGAGAAATCCCCAAATCCGCGGCCGTGTTAAGAGCAATAGGAAATAGAAGAACAGCCGTGGCTGCATTGGGCATCACTTGCGAGGCTAGCGCAGTTAGAAGAAATATCGATGCAAGGATCGCCATCGGGCCCAAGTCACCTACAAGAGAAATTACCCCGCTGGCTAAAACCTGCGCTGTGCCCGTGCTTTCCATGGCAATTCCCAGGGGCAGCATACCAGCCATCAGGAAGACAGCTTTCCACTCGATGAAGCGATAAGCCTCATCCATATTCAGACAGCCAGTCAGTATCATCAGGGCAGCGCCAGCAACCGCGGAAATATAAATGGGCAACCAGCCAAAGAGCACGGGAAGGAGCACGCCGATCATTATTAACAAAGCAACAGGAATTTTCTTCAAGCGGGGCGGTTCCTGAATTTCTTCGGCCAAGACCAGAAAATCCGGATCGGAGGCTAGCATTTTCAGCCTCCGCCTGGGACCATGCAACAACAAAGCATCGCCCAAGCGAAGTTTCTGATCACGTAATTCGGAACGGTGAGGCTTGCCACCCCGCCAGATCGCCAAAACATTTACTCCATGACGTTCGCGAAAATGTAACTGATTGAGCGTCTGGCCTTCTAAGGTTGTATGCGGGGAGAGCATAGCCTCCACCAGACCCACTTGATCCGACTCCAATACAGATAGATCAAGCTCCCCCTCTGGCGCAATTTTTATGTCTTGTAAATCATCTAATGCCAACAAATTCCCGCTTTCACCACGAACATAAATTTTATCGTTGGCTTGTAAACGATCATCTGCTGAGGGCATCAGGTGGGTTTTATCCTCTCGGACAATCCCTAAGACTGCCAACCCAAAAGCATCCGATAGGTGACTCTCTGCCAGGGATGTGCCAACCAATGTTGAATCTTCCGGAATATTCAGGGTCATCAGATGATTCTTCAGCCACTTGCTCCGTGCACTTTGAAGTTCAGAAAACTTAAAACAATGATTGTCTTCCAAAGATTTAATATCTTCTCGATAACCCTGGATGAGCAACACATCCCCCACATCCAATGGAAGGGAATCGGAAGTTTCCTGGCATGGTTCACCCTTTCGCCAAACATTGATGACTACTGCATTGAAATGGGAACGAAAATTTATTTGAAGTAAGTTTTGCCCAAAAAATGGAAAGGGATCGGTAAGTTCGATTTCCGCAAAAACGATCTCGTTATTGATTAAATGTTCAACGGATATTTCTTGGTCCTCAAACTGTAAATGCTGGTTTTCCTGAAAATCCACCAGTTGATCGAGCTTGCCAGTTACGATCAGTTGATCCCCAGAACGCAGCAGATCTGAAGGCAAAGGAGCCAGATTGGATTGATCTTCCCTAATAATGGCAACAATATTTACGCCCAATATTGCTCCCAACCGGCTTTCTTCTAAAGTGTGTCCATCTAAGGTTGAGCGATCTGGTAAGCGCAATTGATAAATGCGCTTCTTTAAATCATACATCTCACCTAACTCAGATGCGGAATTTGAAGTCCTAAAAGAAGTAATGGCTTCACGTTTCGGCAGCAAATGTCGACCAACCAGAGCCATAAACAAAATCCCGGCCACCATCACAATCAACCCAATCGGTGTATAGTCAAACATCTCAAAAGGGCGCATTCCGTTTTCAGCCAAGGAACTGCTGATGAGAATATTGGGTGGCGTACCTATTTGGGTGATCATCCCCCCCAACAATGAGCCATACGCCAAAGGCAATAATAGCTTCGAAGGAGAACGCTTCGTGCTGCGGGCGATATCCATCACAACTGGCAACAAGAGCGCGGCGACACCAATGTTGTTCATGAACCCAGAGAGTAACCCCGATGTCAGCATTATGAGGACAATAAGCCTGACCTCGCCCGCTCCTGCAAAGCGCAACAACAATTTCCCGATCCTGCTGGCAACACCTACTTTCGATAACCCACCACTGATGATGAAGATTGCCCACATGGTGATAACGGCAGGGTTGCTGAAACCCGAGAGCGCTTCTTCAGGGGTTACCAATCCTACCAGCGCCAAGGCACTGAGTACTAACAAGGCAATCAGATCAATGCGCAACCATTCGGTCACAAATAATAAGATGGCCGCTCCCAGAATTGTCAGTGTTAGGATAACCTGCACGGACACAAGATTACTCCTTCACCATCGCCTCAAATATTTCAGCGAATTTCTTGGATAATTGACGTCTATCAAAACGGTCTTCGACGGCTTTGCGGCCATTCTGGCCCATGCGCGTACCTTCGGGGCGGTTATCTGCTAAAAAACGGATAGCACGCGCGAGGTCGTCAGCATTCCCTGGGATCACCGGGATTCCCGCTTCAGCATCCTTCACCACTTCACGAATGACACCATCAATTGCCAAAATTACTGGCCGGCTGGCAGCCATATAATCAAACACCTTATTTGGGTAAACCGTTTTGTACATCTCAATCGGTTTCAGGATGGCAATACAAGTATCAGCTGCAGCCAACGCTTTCCCCATTTCAGTTTTTGGAACAGGAGAGATGAAGTAAACATTCTTTAATTTCAACCGGGCAGCCCGTTCAAGCAATGCAGGTTTTTCCTTACCATCACCTAATAATGCGATGGAAATATCTAAGCGTTCTCTGAGTTGGTGGGCCGCGTTGAGCACTATTTCCAAATCATTGGACATGCCGTGCGCGCCGGCGTACATTGCAATGAAGTCCCCAGGCAAACCATGGGCCTGGCGAAATGCTAAACCATCATCATCCGGATCAAACATGCCTGGGTCAGCCCCATTTGGGACTAGCAAAATATCTTCGCCACCACGCGTTTGGATATGGTCGATAAAGCCTGGCGAGTTGACCAAAAGTTGATCAGCTCTTTTATAAAGGAAACGCTCCAACCATTGGGAAGCTTTGATGATTGGCTTATTGGTGAGCACTCCCACAGCGATAGCAAAGGCGGGCCAGAGATCACGAATTTCAAACAAGAATTTGGCTCTTTTGAGGCGCGCCAGCGACCAAGCTGTAACACCCTGGAAGATGGGAGGCGATGTTCCCCATACAATGTCTACATCTTTAACTCTCAAACCAATCAGGAATGACGAAGCCATAAAACTAAAAAAGCTGAAAACCCGGTGCACAAAAGATCGATGAAGCGCTGCGTAGGTATAGGCTCGCTGGATAACAACTTCATCATCCTGATTTGTTGTTGAATTTTCTTTGCTAGAATTTCCCGTCAGATAACTAATCGGGCTGGCAATAACAGTGACTTTGTGGCCCAGGTCGATCAAATTTCGGGCAATCTCATGGTGGCGCGTTCCCCCAGGTTCGTCGATGGATGCGAAGGCTTGATGAATGAGAAGAATGTGCATGGATTAGTTAATGAGTCTGTTAGTCAATTTGTCGGGGAGTTTTCTTGATTTATTGGATCAGTAATTTCGGAGTCGAAATTTCATTGTTATCAAAAATTAGCTTGGCAAATTCTTGAGGATTTGCATCTTCAAAGTATAACCGCTGTGCAGGAACATAGCGGAGCTGATACTTTCTTTTTATCTCTTCTTTAGAAACTCCACTTGAGGTGGCAAAATCACGCTCAACCCCACGCAAGATGGAATTTTCTAATGTTACTTCAACAAAAACGCTGAAATCCCAACAATCAACCAATTCCGGGCGTAGTAAAAAGATGCCATCGAAGAGTAATATGGCATCAGCGGGAATTTCCAATTGTGGGGATAAAGTCGGGACGTCTTTACGATTATCAAATACGGTTTGACGAATTTTTCGGCTGCCGTTTGGCCCCAAGGGATTTAATATTTCCCTGAGCAATGCATCGTAATCGAATGAATCTTGATAATACCCTTGGGGGGAATCTGGACCCTGGCGATAGCGAATTTCCATAGGATTGTGGAAGCCATCCAGCGATGCTTGTACTACATTTCGGCCCAGATGCTTTACTTCAATGGCAACTTCATCAGCCAACATAGTTTTTCCGGCAGCATCGACGCCATCGAATGCTACGCGAATGGGATGATTAGTTTCAGTCTGGACGATCCATCGGGAAAGTTCCTGGACAATTTTTTGTCGAGAATTCATTTCGGAAAGCGCCACTCACTTCGAAATCTAATGGGCAGAGAAGATTTGACAGTCACTGAAAAAGACAAGGCTGGCTTTTTGGCTGCATATGTAGGCGAATACCAACCCCATGCAGGATGAATTTGCTGGTTGTCGCCAAACAAAATTTCTCCCGCACGGACAAGCATATAACGGGCCGAAAACGGATTACCAGAAACCGATAAAATTATCCAGCCATCGGGAGAGAAGATTTGCAATTGACCATCTTCTTCCTGGAAATCATATTGCCAATCCGGCAATAACCAATGCAAGCGTGCTTCATGCGTGACTTCTAGTTTTTGTCCGTCCGCTGGAATAATGTCATCTTCTACTATCCAGAGTCCATCATCTTGGGCAATCACCGTGCGTTTGTGAATTGCGCCAAATCGACGATAGCCATCATGCTGGGCAGAGACCAACTTCAAGGAGCCATCATCGGTTCGCTCCTCCGCAAGGATTTGCGCCTGAGCTTTATCGAGGTATAGAAATCGCCCGGCACGCGTCATCTGATCTTGACCGTTCAGCGTCACAGTATTATGCACCGCAGCACTGATGAGGCGGTTGTCCCAAGGCGGGTCTGCGTTGTAAAGGTAAGTACCCGCATCGCGGGCAGTATTCATTCCGCGCCACCACAAATCGAGGTGAAGCTGATCCGCATGGCCAGGACGGCCGTCGAACTGAGCGGCGCGCAAATAGGCCCAGGAGTTAGAATTCTTTTCGGACAGGATTAACGGTTGAGTGGTCAGTGGGCGGGGGTCCGTGGACAGGGATACATGCTTTGTATGAAACCATAAACTCAGGTCATCCCAGGGGCCAGATTCAAATGCCGGTTCATTCAGAAAAGCTTTTGAGGCAGCTTGTAGAACAGGGCGATAATCAGTAAATGGGAGGCTTGTCAGAGACAGGATGAATGCTCCATCATTAGGGCCCAAATTTGGGACACGGCCGGATTTAGAATCAGTGAGTTGTAAAAGCCATTGGGTTGCAAATTGAAGTTTTGGTATTATTGCTTTCAGCTTCGATATCGAATCACCCTTCAGCGCGCTGACCCATAAAGCCAGCTGAAGCATCAACCGGTGGTAATTGGTACTGTGCTGGGAATATGATCCATCGTCAGCAACTTGGTTTTGAATGCCGCGTACAAACCATTTCCAACCCAGGCGTTGCCATTGTTCAGACTTGGGATGGGCGGGATATGCCAATCCAGCCGTAATCAACCCGGCCGCTTCACTCAGTAAATGGTTGTTGTTTTGTGCCCTGGCATAGAGTATTGAGGGAGGAATACGTTCAGCATGATCTGCTATCGATTTTGCCAAAGAAGAGGTTCTCAAACTCGTTGAATGTGGCGATTTGGCAAACAATTGGCCGGCAAAAACAAAAGCTAAAACCCTCAAGGCAACTTCTTGCGCTGATGTCCAATTGGGGCCCTGGTTTAAGGGATTTGCAGAGATAAAATTCTCATAGTTTTGCCAGAACACTTCCGGGTAGCGTTCATCTTCTGTGATCAGATATGCCTGGCCCAGCGAAAACACCCAACCGAAACGGGCAGGCTCCCAGATGAATTTGGGATCAGCTGCACCCCAAGAAACACGCCCCAATTCGTAGTCTATCCAATGCGTAAGAACTCCGGGTGGAGTCAACTCAATGGGAACGGGTTTCTCGCCAAAACGTCGGAATTTTCCTTCTACGATCTCGTTGGCAGATTTTGTTATTTCTGTGATTCCACTATCCCCGAGGATATCCTTGATTTCATGAGGCGAAGGTAAAGAAAGTACAGGACGGATAACGGATGACCGATGACTGGCCGCGCCTGTCTTCCGTCCTCGGACTCTTGTCCACCAACGTAAAAATCCAGATCGCAAAAGCACCTGATACCAGGCATAAAGCCCCAGTTGTCTGGGACCTAATTCACGCAGAGCTTTGAGAATCAAGTGCAAACGAGCCATCAGAAAATCAAATTTCTAATTTTTCACCCGTTCGTAAACTCTGGACAGCCGAGAAGGTTGCTTTGGTAACCCCAAATATCTGATCATAGGGAATGGGTGGCTGGCCGGTTTTCAGAATGGCGTCGGTGAAAATTTGCCATGTGGCCCCATGGCCCTTATCCTGCCGCAACCGTGAACGAACAATTTTGCACCGTCCATTGTGAACCATTTCTAACGACCGGAAATCATCCAGCACAGCAACCCGGCCGCCAGCAAACACTTCAACACGCTCTTTGGGAAACGCTTTGTCGCCGTTGGCCAGATACGATACGGTTCCCAAGGAGCCATCTGGGAATGAGAAGGTTAAGACAACATTATCCTCGCGGTAGCTGCCTCCATCGGGTAATGCTTGCGCAGTCACCGAATTTGGTGGAGCACCAACCAGGAATGCCAGGAAATCTACAAAATGGCAGCCTTCACCGATAATGCGCCCGCCTCCCTGCTCGGGATCGTGAAGCCAATGGTTCAATGGAATATAGCCGGCATTGATCCGATAATGGGCAACCAAAGGCTCTTTGCGCTGCGAAATGAAACCATCCAAAGTTTCAGCTAAAGGTGCAAAGCGGCGATTAAAGCCGACAGTGAGCAGCGGAGAGTTGCTGGCTGATAGTTGTTCAAAAACCAATTCTAATTGTTCCTGATTTAATGCCAGCGGCTTTTCAACAAATACATGTTTTCCAGCTTGCAGGGCTATTGTTGCCTGGTCGGCGTGCAAATCATGGCGTGTCAAAATCGCCACGGTGTTAATCCGTTCATCCTCCAAGATTTGTTGCGCCTTTTCAGCGGCGTACTCAAAACCAAATTTCGACGCGGCGTGGTGGGCGCTCAACCCTGATCCGGATACTACGCCCACTAAATTTAGCTGGTCAATTTTCTTGACTGCAGGAAGCATTACAGCAGTTGCAAAATTGCCAGCTCCTAATACACCCAATTGAACATTCGGAACGGTGGGAGCCGGATGCGGCTTTGAGTATTCAATTTTTGACTTTGTTTTTTCAGAAATTGTGTCGGTTGGATATGTAACCAAAACTCCTAAAAATGATTCATCCTGTTTTCCTGTGATCAGTTCATAGGCCTCGACTGCCTGCTCAATGGGAAATCGGTGGGTAATCAATTTCTTGACATCGATACGGCTATCCGCGATCAAATCGATAATCGACTGCAAATTACGTCCTTCTGTCCAACGAATGTAACCCGCGGGATAGTCTTGGCCGCCTTCTTCGTACGATACATCATAGCGACCCGGACCATAAGAACGCGAATTGACAAATTCAAGTTCCTTTTGGAAATAAATAGTACGGGGAATGTTCAAACCCACTGCTCCCACGGCGACGACCTTGGCCCGGTCTCGAGCAATGGCACCAGCCAGCGTGACTGGATCATCGGAGGCAGTATCCGCACAAATCAAAACAGAATCCACTCCAAGGCCGCGTGAAAAAGCAGCAGCAGCAGCCTCCGCTTGATCACGCATCACTGCTTCGGCACCAAATTCTTGGGCCATTATTACACGTTCAGGGTCGAGATCGACGCCAAATACCTGACATCCAGCAGCGTGGGAAATCTCAACCGTCAGCAATCCTAATAATCCCAGGCCGATCACGGCTACACGTTCACCGACTTGCGGCTCAGCCAAGCGGAATCCCTGCATGGCAATAGCCCCAAGGGTAGCAAACGCTGCAGCTTCAAATTCGACATTCTCCGGCAAATGAGCTAACAAGTTTTTGGGAACGATGGCATACTCGGCATGCACTGCATAACCGCCCCCAGCACAGGCGACTCGATCACCAACTTTGAATCCTTGTAACCCTACGCCCACAGCTTGCACGATTCCTGCGGATGAATATCCTAGCGCCATAGGTTGATCAAGACGATTGAAGGCTGCATCAACTGTTGTCAACAGCCCCTCGCGGCGGGCTTTGTCAAGGACCTGTCGGACCAGATCGGGGCGAGAGCGTGCCTTGCCAACCAAATTCTTTTCGGCAAACTCTACGACCATGCGCTCTGTTCCCACGGAAACAAGGGAGGCATGGGTTTTTACTAAGGCTGTTCCTGGCCGGGGCGTTGGCATCGGAACCTCGGCGACAGTTGTCTCGCCAGTGCGAAGATTTTGTAATAGTTGTTTCATAAATTCGTTGGTACAGAGATTGGTGGGTTTGATTGTTAGTTGGTTGGTTTGTTGGCAGGGTGATCGGGAAATTAGTGTTCGCTTACTGTTACCAATTTCACCGAATCGAGTATACCGCGACTTAGGATTTCTCGAAACAGGCGCTCTTTGTTACTGGCATGATAACAAATCTCACCCAATCCCCGTGATATAATCACCGGGCCCATTTTAGGAGGACACCTTGACTGACAAACGCATACGCAAATTCGCCAAAATCCTGGTTGATCACTCAGCCAATATCCAACCTGGGGACCGGGTGCTCATCGAAGCAACAACTGCCGCCGAACCACTGATCAACGAAATCTATACAAATGTCTTGGATCGTGGAGGCCACCCTCACCTGGCGCTATCCTTTCCTAATCAGGAAGAATTGTTTTTCAAGCACGCCAAAGATACCCAGCTAGATTACACTCCGACTTTCCAAAAATTAGCCTATGACGAATTTGAATCGCGTATTCGCATCCACTCTGAAACCAATCCCAGAGCGTTGTCGGATATCAACCCGGCATTGCAAGTCCGTCGTGGAAAAGCTCTGGCTCCAATTTTGCACACTCAGATGTTGCGCGGAGCAGAAAAAAAGTTCAAGTGGGTCACGACGCTTTATCCTACGGAAGGGTATGCCAAAGAAGCCGGCGTGGATTATGAAGATTACAAAGATTTTGTTTTCCGATCTTGTTTTGCAGACGAAGAAACCCAAGATCCAGTTGCATCATGGAAAACCTTCGAAGAACGCCAGAGAAAAATTATTGATCGAATTGAAGGGCATGATAATGTCGAGGTGCGCGGTCCAAATGTCGATCTGACCTTATCCATAAAAGGTCGCAAATTCAAGAATTCATTCGGGGAAAACAATATGCCCGATGGAGAAATCTATACTGGGCCCGTAGAGAAATCTGTCAATGGCTGGGTTCGATTTACGTACCCTGCAATTACGGGTGGGCGCGTGGTCGAAGGCGTGGAATTAACCTTCAAGGATGGCAAAGTGATTGAGGCCACCGCCAAGAAAAATCAGGATTTCTTGCTAGAGATGTTAGAGACTGATAAAGGGGCGCGTTACCTGGGAGAATTTGCCATTGGCACAAACTACCAAATTGATCGCTTTATCGGCCACATCCTTTTTGATGAAAAGATCGGTGGCACATTCCATATGGCGCTGGGGGCCGGCTACCCTGAAACGGGCAGCCTAAACAAGAGCATCATCCATTGGGATATGATCTGCGACCTGCGTAAGGACTCAGTCATTTTGGTCGATGGGGAATTGATTTACAAGGATGGTGATTTCGTAATTTGAGCTTGCCTACAAAGAAAAGAAAAGCGTGGAGCTAATTAGTTCCACGCTTTTTATGTTTCATGCTCTCCAGAATCCCCGCCGAACCGAGCGAATTTCTGCTGCAGTAATAAAAGCATCCCCGTCAACTTCATAAATCAGCTTTTCTACATCAGAAGCTTCCCTACGCCGCACATTGCAATTGAGCATTGTTACCATGCCATCTTTACCACGTGCAGGCACTTCAGTAACTGCGTAACCTTCCTCTCGTAGACGTTCCACAAGTGCAGAGCCAAAATGGGGACTAATAATCTGCAAATGAATAAAGCCAATTGCCAATCTTTCCTCAATCAAAATCCCGACAACGTTCCCAGTAGCGAAACCCGCCGAGTAACTAATTATGTTCACTGGATTATCCAGATTATCGAGCACGTAAGTAAATGCAACCACAAATACCACCGTTTGGAAAAATCCTAACAGCCAGACGAGTGATTTTCGACCACGCATGATGAATAATACCCGTAATGTATCCAGGCTCATATTCAAAATCCGCATAACGAAAATTATCAATGCCCCTAGCAAAGCTTGCATCGAAAAATCCAATACCATATTAAATCCTATTTTGATAATTCTGAGAGAGGCCAGGTTGGCAAGGCATCGATATCCAACCCATCACGCTGACCAGCTTCAAAACGGAAACAACCAGCTCCGGCGATCATGGCAGCATTGTCGGTGCAAAGTTTGATCGGTGGAATATGCACAGGGATTGGCGCATCCGCCAACATGCGTTGGCGTAGGGCTTTGTTGGCAGATACTCCCCCTGAAACAAGAATATCTTTGGCATTAAATTCCTCGGCCGCAGAAAGGGTCTTCCCGACCAAAACATCCACCACCGCCGTCTGGAAACTAGCAGCAAAATCAGCTACGGGGATTTCCTTTTTGGCAGCTTCCAATTGCCTTACTTCACGCAAAACGGCTGTCTTGAGACCACTAAAGGAAAAATTCCAGGTTCCCGGCAGCCAGGCGCGTGGGAATTTGACCGCGGCGGGATCACCTGTCTCAGCAGTTTTCTGGATTGATGGACCACCAGGGTAAGGCAGACTCAGCAAGCGGGCAACTTTATCGAAGGCTTCCCCCGCTGCATCGTCTAATGTGCTGCCGAGACGCTGATACGTACAATGCCCAGACATCAACACCAGCTCAGTGTGGCCGCCCGAAACAATCAATGCCAACAAAGGAAATCGGGGCTCTGAGGGTAAATCGACTCCTGGATCACCGAGCCAGGCCGAATAGAGGTGGCCCTCGAGGTGGTTGATCCCCAACAGCGGCAGCCCGCTTCCCAATACCATCCCTTTGGCAACATTCAAACCAACCACCAGTGATCCGGGCAATCCGGGGCCTCGTGTCACGGCAACTGCGTCAACATCCGACAAATCCATGTGAGCATCCCTGAGCGCAGCTTCGATGATGGGATGAATACTGCGGATATGCTGTCGGGAGGCTACCTCGGGGAAGATACCACCAAACTGAGCATGTAAATCTACCTGTGAGGCGACCACGCTTGAACGGATGATGCGGCCATTTTCAACCACCGCCGCGGCTGTCTCATCACAAGATGTTTCGATTCCCAAAACTCGCACATTTTCCATGAGCATATCCACCAAATTCTGCTTGATTAGCTTCCTTCTACTGGAATGACTAAATCTAAAGGAAATTCAGCTAATTTTTCTATTTCACCATCGGGGCTCACCCAGACCGTGTCCTCTAATCGGCAGCCCATACCCTTCTCTGGGTAGTACAAACCTGGCTCAATCGTTACCACATTTCCAGGAGATAAAACATCTCTATCGGTTGCCAGGCTGCCCGACCAGGGCCGTTCGTGAACATGGAGCCCCAGGCCGTGGCCAACACTATGAACATACCCTTGCTGCAAAGTTGGATCATCATCAATCGTTGGATGCCCCTGGGCTTTGAACATTTCGCAGGTCTGCTCCTGATATTGCTTAAAATTTTCCCCCGATTTCAATTCAGCCATTATCGTTTGGTAAACTTCAAAGACATCATCATAAAGTGCTTGGGCTTCATCGCTCGCATATCCCAGACACCAGGTGCGAGTGAAATCATAAAAGTAACCGCCGCCAGCCTCACAGGGGAAAATATCAAAGATAATCGTCTGGCCCAGCTTCAATTGATCCTCAGAATTTCCTGAACTATGGGGCACACCTGCATCATGCCCAATGGCAAATATTGTTCCTTTCGGGTTTTCCGCGCCTTGTTCAGCCAGCCAAAGATTGATGCGACGTTTTACATCTCCAATGGTCAAAGCTTCACCCTGCCGATCTACCAAAACACCATCCTTTGCCTTTTGGACCTTTAAGAAATCGGCCACTCGACCAACAACTTCAGTTGTGATTTTGCCCATTTGCCGCATACGAGCGATTTCATTTTCATCCTTGGTTGCCATTGCCTGAAGCAACATCGAATTGCGGGAAGTTTCACCCACAATTTCCAATGTTGGCATAAATTCCTGTAACGCTGAAAAAACGGCATATCCAGAACCGATATCCACTTTTCCATACAATGCAATCCGTCCAGAGGAAACACCCTTATCATTTAACATCTTTTGGTAGCGCAAAGCCTGAGCTTTAATAGAGTCGCCGCCTGCTTTTTTGAGCAACTCCTTATAATTGTAGTCAGCCAAATTTTTCGTTTTCAATCCAGAGGCCGCGGCTTCATCCCTTTCCATTGGATTGTAGTACAACACGGGATCCTGATCGGCAACTTTGATTAGCTCAGCACTGGTCAAGTGGCCGCCACCGGTCAGGTAATACATAGCGGGGTTATGCTGCGCCGGGCCTGTCACCACAATGGCATCCAGGTTAATTTCTTTCATCAATTGATCGAGATCAGATTTCATCTAATTGCTCCTGTGATAGGCTTCGAGTTGTTTTTGTAGGGAGGACAATAATATCCCATCCTGCTCAGGAAGGACAGTACGAGCATCGAATACGACATTGCCATCTTGAATGCGGCCTATGATCGGAGGGTTGAAATCTCGCAAGCCTTTCAAGAAATTATCTGGCTTGGAAACAGTTAGTGAATAAACATAGGTAGGCATGGATTCGCCTGGTAGACTCCCGCCTCCGACCGTTGATTGGCCCTCAATCACTTCCCCTGCGTTTAGCGTGGTAGCCCAATTTTGGGCACGAGATTTGACTTCAAGCTTGTCCGCTGAAATCATGCGCCAAATGGGGATCTCGGTTAGCGCCTCATCCTTGAGATAATGCAGCAAAGTAGCAGATAATGCCGCCAGGGCGATCTTGTCCGCTCGAACGGCGCGCGCCAAAGGATGCTTTTTCAATGTAGCGATCACAGCCGCTTTACCAACAATGATCCCAGCCTGCGGTCCACCAAGAAGTTTATCCCCAGAAAAACATACCAGGTCCGCGCCAGCAGCCAGCGATTCTTGCACCATGGGTTCGTGGGCCAACCCAAAGGGCTTGGTATTGATCAAGGTTCCCGATCCAAGATCATCTAAAACTGGAACATCGGCATTGTGAGCCACACGAACGATGTCGTCAAGCGATGGTTCGGTCGTAAATCCAACAATGGCAAAATTTGAACGATGGGCTCTCATTACCAACTTGATGGGTTCTTCTTCAAGAGCTTGCTGATAATCACGCATATGGATGCGGTTGGTGGTGCCAATTTCCACCAGCTTGGCTCCCGATTGTTTCATCACATCCGGGATTCGGAAACCCCCGCCGATTTCGACCAATTGTGAGCGGGCAATGACCACTCGTCTGCGGTTGGCCAACGCCGATAATGTCAACAAAACAGCCGCGGCGTTATTATTAACCACCAGGGCGGCCTCAGCTCCAGTAAGTCGAGTCAATAATTGTTCCGCATGAATCAAACGCGAACCGCGTTTCCCTGTTTTGAGATCGAATTCAAGGTTGGAATAACCAGAGGCCACAAGGGAGGCAGCTTTCATTGAGGCAGAGCTCATGGGCGCTCTCCCAAGATTGGTATGAATGATAACCCCAGAGGCATTGATCACAGGCCTGAGTGTGGGTGCCACGCTAAATTCCAGATCCTGAACAATCAGCGCTGATACGGTCTGATCGTCAGGCAAGGAGTCTCCCTTTTTATAATTCGACCGGATTCCACCCAATATTTTTCGAATAACCTCCAGGGTCAGAGGACGACCGTATTCCGCAATCCAAGTTTCAGCTTGACTCGATTTTAGCAAACGATCCACGGAGGGAAGATTTCGTAATTCGCTCATTAAATTATTCTCAGGGTTCCCAGCGACTGGATTCGCGCAATCGGATCATCCACTCAACAAAGCCTATTCCCAGGGCCAACACTAAAACCAGAGCAGGAGTAAGCACACGCCCTAATTGAAGCCAAGCCAAGGATGCGATATACAATCCAATCATAATGGATTCTCGAACCACTGTCCTTCTAGGTGCCGGCGGGGATGTTGGAAAACGCCAGTTAAGAAAAGCTGACACCGGCAAAAATGTTCCTGCCATTGCAATGACAATAAGGAAAAAGAATAACCAGCGAGGGCCCAAGGTTGGCAGGGTTGATCGAACTAGAATTACCAACCCCGCCCAGCCAACCAAAGCTAAAATCAGCGCAGCAGGAATATAGGAAATCAAAGAAGGAGTTTGTTTTGAACTCATTGTTGTGCTTCCACAATTTCTTAAGATTCTATCACAGGTGTATAAATTAGAATTTCATCCTACTACAGTACCAATGAAAATTATTCTCTCTCGGTGAGATTCATAAAAGAGTGTTTCACATTTCAATGATCACTTAAGTTAATCAATGAATTATTTAAGGTTACTACCCCTATACATGGGACTGTGTCAATTTTCAGACAGGTAAATCCCATATATAGGGGTGGCGGCTAATATGCACCCATGATTGGGCCTTTAATTCGATTTGGAAATGGGGCGCTAATCTTAAAGAATTCAAATTCCAATATTTTTTTTCTTTAAGATTAGAAATCTTAAAGATTCAATTATTTTTAGGAAACCGTAGGCTAAACGTATTCATTGATCAGCAGTTATCGGTTAAAATTCATCTACTCTCATCACAGCATTTCATGCTAGTGGGGTGAAATCCCTCACATAAATTCAGCAGTTTCATAATCATTAATTTATCGCTCACTACAAGCAGAAGGAGTGGAGCTAGGATATTCGATTACTAAAATTATACATTGCGCGGAGGAGGAACGCCACTGATGAACGCCACCCAAGCCTGGCAAGCTGCTGTTGGCCAATTACAAATGGAGATGCCCAAAGCTGCGTTTGATACGTGGGTTCGGGATACAGAACTAATTACGTACGAAGACGGTGCATTTACGATAGGGGTAAAAAACGCTTATGCGCGTGATTGGCTGGATGATCGGCTTTCAAGCACGATATCCAAATTGCTCACCGGAATAATGAATCGTTCGGTTGCTGTACGATTCACGGTTTGGCAAAACGACGATACCGGTCCGACCAAAATCTCTGTCGAACAGGATCTTCCCCTACAGAAAGCACAAAACTCAACGCTAAACCCGAGATATAGCTTTGCAAACTTTGTAGTCGGTCCGAGCAACCGTCTGGCTCATGCGGCATCATTGGCTGTCGCCGAAAAACCAGCTGAGGCGTACAATCCCCTATTCCTTTACGGTGGCGTAGGATTAGGAAAGACGCACCTGCTGCATGCCATTGGTAATCATTGCGCGGATACCAATCAAACTGTGCTTTATGTCTCCTCCGAAGAATTTACCAACGATTTGATCAATGCAATTCGGTCTCATACTACGCAGGCATTTCGGGAAAAATATCGTCGCACGGATGTATTGCTCATCGATGATATTCAATTCATTGCCGGGAAAGAATCTACCCAGGAAGAATTTTTCCACACCTTCAACACGCTTCATGGGCAAAACAAACAAATCGTTATGACCTCAGACCGACCTCCGAAGGCCATGGTCACTCTTGAGGAACGGCTGCGATCCCGGTTTGAATGGGGATTGACTGCTGACATTCAACCACCCGATTTCGAAACCCGTGTGGCGATCCTTCATTCGAAAGCTGAAAGAGCCGGATTTGTCATCCATGATGAGATCATCGCCAATATTGCTCACAAGTTCCAATCGAATATTCGTGAACTTGAAGGGGCACTTACTCGCATTGTAGCGTACGCTGACTTACGGGGAGTTCCAATTGATGCCGAATTGATTGATTCCGCATTGGCTGATTTACTACCCATTCGTACAAAAATCGAACCTGATCAAATTATCAATATTGTCGCAGATACGTACGGCGTTCCAATTGATAAGATTTTGGGGAAAGAACGAACGAAAACTGTGGCACGGCCGCGACAAATTGCGATGTATTTACTGCGTGAAGAAACTGATTTTTCCTTACCTCAAATTGGTGATGTTCTTGGTGGACGTGATCACACTACAGTTATGTACGGCCACGGGAAAATTTCTGACTTGATGGAACGGGATGACAAAACTCGTAGACAGGTTCTAGATATCAAAGAAAAACTCTATAATTAATGAAAACGCGTTTGAACCACGCATAAACTAAACCCTAAAGGTTGCATCCTTTAGGGTTTAGTTACTTAAAAGGGCAATTCAATTTTAGTGGTTATCTTTATGTTGCTTTCGTTTAAATAAACCCACAAATTTCGAAAACATCGCAAACACAAAGTCGCGCATTCGAATGATTATGCGGCCCCACGAAAACTGGTCCGACTGCTGATCACTGGAGGTTTCTGGCCAGGGATCTCGATCGAGCATTTTTCGAGCGATATAACGCCCGACAAGATTAAAGGTAGCCAAAACAGGAGCAGCAAGAATCACGCCCAATAATCCCAACAAGTTCAGGGCTATCAACGCCGCCACCAGCACTGCGGCAGGATGAACGCCTAAAGCCTGGCCCATAAAACGAGGTGCAATGAAACTGTCCAAGATATTATCAACAATAAGTGCAACCACAAAAACCAGGATTAAGTATTGAAATGGTTCTAATCCAAAATGATTGACTTCCTGAAACAGTGTCACAATAATTAATACTGCCCAGGTAACCCATTGTCCAACATAAGGTACAAATCGGGCAAATCCCGCCAATATCGCCAGTCCCAACACATAGCGGACGTCCAGAACTACCAAAAGAACTGTATAAACCAAAACAGTCAACGTAAAGAGTATCACTTGTCCCCGTAGGAAAGCATTCCAAATCCTGCTCAATTCTCTCCCCATGCGGCGGATGTCGACACCATAATCAGGTAACTCTAACAAAATAAGGTTTTCAGGAACCTTACGCATATCCGAAAGAATGAAATAGGAAAGCAAAATTACAAAGAAACCCCACCCCAAAAAAGTGGCTGTCCCCGCGGCAACAGACGTCAATACGCCGCCAGCTTGCCCTAACAATGGTTGCACTATCGAAATTATTTGTTGGATTAGGGCTTCCAAGTCGACCGTTGAAAGATAGCGTGACATATCGAGTTGAAATGGCCCAATCTGATAAATTGTCGTTGACCATTCCGATACCATTTCAGGCAGTCTTTCAATAAAGCTATCTACAACCTGAATTAAACTTTCCAATTGCTGAACTAATGCAATCCCAGTCGCTGTGAAAGAAACTATTAAGGCAATCACCAATACTAAATAGACAATGTTGACCGCCACGCGCCAGGACATCTTTGACGAATCACTTAGCCGTGATACGACAGGATGCAGCAAATATGTCAAGATGAAAGTAAGCAGGAGGGGCGAAATAAGATCCTGAAAACGAATCAAAAATGCTGCTGTTATGGCAACAATAGTAAAACCAACAACCAACTTAGCATTACCCCCCCAAGGAGGAGATTTCGGTGTCAAATCAGATGAGGTCATAAAATTTCATCCTGGTTTTCTTCATCCGACGATTTTTTTCGAATATCCCACCAGCGAGGGTCTGGTGGAGGTAATAATGTGGAAGATGTTTCGTCTGGAAAGGGGTTTTCATCATTCAAATTTGCAAATACATATCTGGCAAGCACTCTTGCCGAAGCGACAGTTGGTGCTGCCAATACCACACCTAATACACCTGCCAAAGCAGCCCCAGTCACAATTCCCAAAATTACCACCAATGGGGGAAGATGCACCTGCCTCCCTATGATGCGCGGGATGAGATAATTCAAGTCAAATTGCTGAAATACGACAGTCACGCCGATCAATATCAAAGCAAAAACCCAATTGGGAACGTCTATCCTGGTTGAACCAGCAAATAGGGCCAATATCGTCGCAATTATCACCCAAATCCAATGGCCAATACTGGGAATAAACTCCATCAAGCCGGCGAAAACTCCCATCGCCAAGGCAAATGGCAATCCAATTGAAAAACCCATTACCGAAATTATGACGGCAACAACCAATCCTAGAATCAATTGTCCCCGGAAGAATGCCCCCCAAATCTTATTTATCTCTTCCCGTAAACGACGAATATCAGCGCGCATATCCTTTGGGGGCAGCTTGTCTAGCCAATCTATCAATGCCGCATTATCCTTGACCAGGTAAAAAGAGATCACCAGAATAAAGACAATCCAAACTAAAGATTCAAGTATTTCAAAGGCAAACCCCAGGGTGTGTCCAAAAAGGGGCTGCAAGGCTTCCTGGATTACTGTCACGGATTGGTTGAATAATTCCCCTCCGTCGATTACCTGACCCGCAACCACATATCGATAAGAAAAGAATTGCTCCAATTGAGCCAGGATCAATTGAAAATCCACATTGATATCCGCAACCTGTTCGGCCAAGGGAGGCAAGAATACAATGGGTATCAGCGCTAACAATGTAATCATGATCAGATATACAAATAGCGCAATTAACCAACGCGGCAATGGAATTCGACTCTCCAACCTGTTTACCAGTGGTGTCAGAATAAAAGCAATAATCACCGCCAAAATTAATGGCGGAATTACAACACTAAACTCTGCCACTAAAAATATAAAAAAGGCCAGCAAAAGTAAGCTAACGGTTAATTTCGTACGTGGAAGCCAGGGACGTCGAGTTTGATTCATAGTCTGTCTCTAAACAATACAACTTTGTCTACGTTCGAATTCGAATTAAGTTTCATTTTTTCCCCTCGTTTTAGCAGCGACAATTATCCCCCACCACTTCTGAGTTGAGCCTGAACGACAATGCGCTGGTCGTCGACCAAATATGGATAACAGGATATCAGGGTCGTGGTTGGTTTT
The DNA here is from genome assembly GCA_964629085.1 of uncultured Anaerolineales bacterium. Lineage (GTDB taxonomy): Bacteria > Chloroflexota > Anaerolineae > Anaerolineales > UBA11858 > NIOZ-UU35. The sequence goes on along the minus strand of CAZVPR010000033.1, from coordinate 9,987 downwards.
GCGGTAGTATTCAAAAATTCCACTGCCGTAGGCTCGACAACTTCAGTATTAAATATCACATACGTGTACACCCGCTGTTGGGTATGCAGGATAATTTCATCGCCGGGTTGGAGATTTTCAAGATATCGGAAAATTTCACCAAAAATGTCATTATGCGCGGATAAAACGATATTGCCAGTTTCGCCTGGGTTCGCTGTGCCAATGTGCTGACCAACACCTTTCTTCAGCTGCTCCCACCCATCACCCTGGACAATCGACGCATCAACACCAATTGCTGGAATCTGTATACGATGGGCAGTCTCGGGGCCTGGCGTAGGGATCGGAAGGTTAGCAAGAGATTGTACTAATGGCCGCAAGTGTTCAGGAATCTCTGCTTCGTTGGGTTGAGCCACACCTTCTATGGGGGGGGTGTGCCCAGAAGGAAGAACCACGGCCCTAATCAGCGGGGTTGGTGTCAAAGTAGGCTGTTCCAACGCCTTGGCCACTTCCTGATTCAGTTCTTGAATTACTTCCAGGCCATTGAACAACACAAAGACCAGACCCAGCACAGCCAGAATTTCAATTACCAATAAGAAGTAATCTAAAATTCGGCGACGTGGTTTGGGGCCATCCTCCTCAGCATCTTGCAAGGGAACTGAACGCAAATCATCCAATGAAGGCGATTCCAAATCTGAAGCCAGGGTAACAACTCGACCAGTTTTGCGAAACCGTTCCAATCTCTCCTGACGAGCTGTCCGCTGCTTCTCAACCAGCAAGCGCCGTAATTCTTCGGTCGATAGATCTTTGGGTGATTTTTTGCGTGCCACGGCGAAATTATACCAGTTTCACCATTAAAAATCGGGAAACTTGACTTCAATTTTCATTGTGTGTATAATGCCAAACATCAATGATATAGATCATCTCCGGGAGGAGTAAGTGATCATGGAGCTGTCAGAGAAGGAAGAGCCAGTGGCTGAAAGCTCTCCTCAGCAACCAATCACTGAATGTCGCCCGGCAACAGTTATCGAAGAACACCGATCAAAAGGTTAGTAGACCGGTACGGGTGAGCCCGTTACAGCGAAGCACTGATCAGGTGAATTCACCCGTCAGTGATCGAGAGCACCAGCAGTTTTTATGGTGAATTGAGGTGGTACCGCGGAAGGAAGGTCCTTTCGTCCTCTGGGATGAAAGGATTTTTATGTTTAAGGAGATCGAGTCATGCGAATAATAATTCTCCTAAGTTTAATGTCAGGCTTTTTGCCAGGAAGCTTTGATCCTACGTTTGCGCGTGATTCCGTTATGTCAAGTCTTGTCCAGCCTTGGGTTGACTCTGCTTCAACCCCAACGAAAACTTCTCAAACAGAATCCCGCGCTCCGTTGATTCCCACCGCTGAACCGCCGCGCGGCAAATTCATGCCAGAGCTTGAATCTGGAGAGCCGGTAATTATCACCTTTATCCACATGATCGATGAAAACCGTGGTTGGGGAATCGGTCATCAACTTGAAACATCGGACCATATCCTCTTTACCGAGGATGGTGGCCTGACCTGGAAAGACAATAGTCCACCTGAGCCAGAAATTCCTGATATCCAAAAAAAGGCCTTGGCTCATTTCGAGAGCGGTGAACTGGCCTGGGTGATTTATACACCTGTGAATGAGCCCCCGCCCACCGAGGACCCGTATATTTGGTATACCCGCGACGGAGGGCAAAGCTGGCAGGTCAGCCATCCCTTGAAAACGGACGGATTGGAAGCCTATTTCGCTCCGGGGAATTTTGACTTTGTCGATGGATATCACGGTTGGTTGTTGGTGCATGTCGACGCCGGCATGAGCCACGATTACAGCTATCTCTATGCCACGCAAAATGGCGGCATCACCTGGGACCGAATTACGGACCCCTATGGCGGCGGCATTCAAAGTCTGCATAATACCGGCATGGCTTTTGCCGATCCACTTTTTGGTGTCGTGAGTAAAAACAATTTGGGCGTGATGGCGGGGGCCTTTTTCGAGCAAACGCTCGATGGGGGTCATACCTGGGAAAATGAATTTCTTCCCGCGCCAAAAGAAATCGATTGGTTTGAAGACATGAGTTTGTGTCAGACGTCATCCCCGGTGTTTACTTCCGAGCAAGCCCTTTTGTTGATCGTCAAATGCCGACTCTATGGAGATGAAACTCTGGCTTATGACGATTGGTCTTTCACATATATCTACTCATCTACGGATCGCGGCGAATCCTGGCAAAAAGAATTATTGCCCTCCCCAGTGTTCAGACTTCACTTTCTAGATTCTCAATACGGCTGGGCGTTCGGCAGAGATTATTTAAAAACCACAAATGGAGGGTTAAACTGGGTCCCAGTCAAAAGTGTCAATTGGGACGGGCAGTTCAGTTTCGTCGATGAGACGAACGGCTGGGCTGTTGCCAGGAATGCGGATGAGATAGCCCTGGTTTCTACCAATAATGGTGGGAAAACCTGGCAGATCATTGAGACTGAAATGGAGTAACGATTTACAATGGCAACTTACGAAATGTTACAAGTCGATGCATTTACAGATCGCCCCTTGGGCGGCAATCCCTGCGCGGTGATTTTCGATACCGATGATATGGACGCCGCCACCATGCTGGCCATCGCCAAAGAGATGAATCTCTCTGAGACAGCCTTCGTGCGCCAATCGGACAAGGCCGATTTTGGCGTGCGCTACTTCACGCCAGCTGAAGAAATCCCTTTGGCTGGACACCCGACGATTGCAACCACCTTTGCCTTAATTGATACTTTACGGCTGAATATTTCTGACGCTAAGACGACAATTACATTAGAATTGCAGGTCGGCCCCATCAAGGTGGAGATATTCTCGGAAGAAAACCTGGTCAAAAATATCATCATGTCGCAGAAGAAGCCCCAATTTTTGGCGACCCATGATCCGGCCAAAGTGATGCCTGTTTTTGGGCTGTCTCCAAGCGACGCGCTCCCTAATGTACCCATCCAGACGGTCAGCACGGGTACACCGCAGTTGATGATCGCCGTGCGAGATCATGAAGTACTGCGCCGAATTCGAGTAGATAACGTCGTTTACAGCGAATATCGAGTCGGATCAGACTATTTCAGTCCGCACCTGTTTTGTCTGGGTGGAGCGTCCGACGAGGGCCACACCTTCGCCCGCCATTTTGGGGTACCACCTGATACCCCTGAAGACCCCTTCACCGGCTCGGCAACTGGCGGAATGGCAGCCTTCCTATGGCGTTATGGATTGATCAAGAATCCTATTTTTGTGGCCGAACAAGGGCACTGGATGAACCGCCCCGGATTGGCTAACGTTGAGGTCGTCGGGCCACCTGAGGATATTGAAACTGTCAAAGTCGGTGGCCAGGCAGTCACTGTGATGAGAGCAGAATTGAGTATATAGTTTGTTGGTTGGCTGGTTTGAAATCAATAATAACCAACCCTCCAACTGTCAACTTAGCTACCTAACCAACCATTAGAGGAATAATGACAACTTTACCAAAAACCTATAATTTCAAGGATACGGAAGAGCGCATCTACCAGATGTGGGAAAAGGGGGGATATTTTAAGCCAACCAATGATCCCAATGATCCTGGTCATGATTCTAACAAGAAGCCCTATACGCTGACCATACCGCCGCCCAATGTGACCGGCAAATTACACCTGGGTCACGCCATGTTCGTCAGCATGGAAGACCTGATGATCCGCTACCAGCGCATGCTGGGTGTTCCCACGTTGTGGGTGCCTGGCTCGGACCATGCCGGCATCGCTACCCAGCTTCAAGTTGAGCGCGCTTTGCGTGATGAGGGTACCAGCCGTGAAGAAATCGGGCGCGAGAAATTCCTGGAACGCACCTGGGCCTGGAAGGAAGAATACGGGGGCCACATCACCCGCCAGATCCGCCGCTTGGGCGCTTCTTGCGATTGGAGCCGCGAACGCTTCACCCTAGACGACGATCTGCAGCAAGCAGTGCGCGAAGCCTTTGTGCGGCTATACGAAAAAGGACTGATCTATCGCGGGCCGCGCCTGATCAACTGGTCGCCGGGATTGAAAACAGCGGTCTCAGATTTAGAAGTGGAATACAACGAAGAGGAAGGTAAGTTGTACTTCTTCAAGTATAGAATCGCCGGCAGCGATGATGACTTCATCCCCGTGGCAACCACCCGTCCTGAAACTATCCTTGGCGATACGGCTGTGGCCGTGCACCCCGAGGATGAACGTTACAAAAATTTCATCGGTAAGAACGCGATAGTGCCCATCCTGGGCCGTGAAATCCCCGTGATCGGAGACGATTATGTTGACCGTGAGTTTGGAACTGGGGCGCTCAAGATCACCCCTGGGCATGACCCCAACGATTACGATATCGGTGAACGACACAAACTGGAGATCATCTCAGTGCTGGACAGGCAGGCCAAAGTCAACCAACATGGAGGCCCCTACAAAGGTCAGGATCGTTTTGAGGCGCGAGATAACCTTTGGGAAGATATGCGTGCCCAGGGGTTGGTCATCAAAGAAGAGAACTACATCCACCAAGTGCCCCGTTCGCAGCGCGGCGGCGAGATTGTTGAGCCAATGGTTTCGACCCAATGGTTCGTGGAAATCAAACCATTGGCAGAGAAAGCTATCCGCGCCGTGCGTGAAGGTCATATCAAGATTGTGCCAGAACGTTTCGCCAAGACCTATTTCAACTGGATGGAGAACATCCGCGATTGGTGTATTAGCCGCCAACTTTGGTGGGGCCACCGCATCCCGGTGTGGTACTGCGACGACTGCCGTGAAATCACTGTGGCACGCCAGGACCCCACCGAATGCGAACACTGTGGCAGTCCGAAAATCCAGCAGGACCCTGACGTGCTCGACACCTGGTTCTCCTCTGGGTTATGGCCCTTCTCAACCTTGGGTTGGCCCAATGATACTCCCGATATGCAATACTTCTACCCCACCACAATGATGGAGACCGGTTACGACATCCTCTTCTTCTGGGTGGCGCGCATGATCATGATGGGGTTGGAATTCACCGAGGAGATCCCCTTCAGTGAAATTTTCTTGCATGGATTGATCCGTGACGAACACGGCAAGAAGATGTCCAAATCTTATGGCAATGTGATCGACCCGCTGGTGGTCATGGATGATTTGGGCACCGATGCCCTGCGATTCACGCTGCTGGTGGGATCAACACCCGGTAATGATATGAACTTGAGCCTCAAAAAAGTGGAGGCCAACCGTAACTTTGCCAATAAACTGTGGAATGCCACTCGCTATATTTTGGGCAACCTCGAGGGAATTCCTGCGCCTGAAAAGGAGAACCCTGGCTGGACCATGGCGGATTCCTGGATTTGGGCTCGGCAGCGCTCCCTGAGAGATTCTGTTAAACGCCTCTTTGAGAATTACCAGTATGGTGAAGCCGGTCGTCAAATTTATGATTTCTTCTGGAACGAATTCGCCGATTGGTATCTAGAAATTGCTAAACTGCAAATTGCCGAGGGCGGCGACCGCGCCTTCTACACTGCGCAAGCCTTGGTTCACATCCTGGATACCTGCTTGCGACTGCTGCATCCCTTTACGCCATTTGTGACCGAGGAACTCTGGCAGCACCTAAAAGAGGCTACGCTCGCTTCTCCCCCGGCATCGATGGCGAAGGATTGGCCCGAAGTGTTGATGATCGCCCCCTGGCCAGAACCCCAAGCAACCGAGGGATGGGAAGATAAAGCTGTGGCAAACTTCGGCCTGGTACAAGACATTGTGCGCTCGATCCGCAACCTGCGGGCCGAGAAAAATGTCAAACCGAGCACTCGTATTCCAGCGACATTCTCGGCTGGGGATGACAGCAAGATCGTTGAGTCACAGGTGTCGGTCCTTGCTTCGCTAGGGCGGTTGGATGGCGACAATATCACGATCACAAAAACCTTAGACGAAAAACCCGCAGGTCAGGTAGCGCTAGTTGTTGGTTCCGTGGAAATATTCCTGCCATTAGCTGACATGGTGGATACCGCCGAAGAACGCGCTCGGCTCGGAAAAGAACTGGCCGAGGCTCAAAGCCAAATCGAACGTCTCCAGAAGCTGCTCAATAGTCCCTTTGCAGAGAAGGCTCCTGATAATGTAGTCCAAGCAGAAAGAGATAAACTAGCAGTTTTCAAAGAATCCGCAATAAAATTGAAAGAGCAAATCGATAGTATTCATTAAATCTCCCCTGGTTCTCTTGAACTTGGGGTGGCGAGCAGACGAGTGGATTTCGTCTGCTCGTTCAATTTAATGCTATAATCCCCGCTTGTGTTTTTAGGCACAAATAATTTTTTTGATTACCTGTTTGGAGTTCATCGCTGTTATCATCGCTGACACAATTCCAAAAGAACCCCAAACTTTGACAAACATATAGAGCAATCCCATATTTCCCGTTCACCAAAAGCCGTGTTCGGATGAGTTCGGGGCGCGATACTTTCAAGCGCGGATTTCTTCCGTAGATTCACGCAACATGTCGCGCTTCGCTTACTATCATTGAGGAGAAATAATGCTTCACGAACCAGCCACCCCCACAGAAGTGGACAACGCTGTAACTTACAAAACTCGCCTGGGCGTTCTCATGTTCATCCTGTACGCTTTGATTTATGCCGGATTTGTCACCATCAACATCACTAAACCCGTTTTGATGGAACTGACCATCCTTTTTGGGCTAAACCTGGCCGTTGTTTATGGATTTGGCTTGATTATCCTGTCAATGGTTATGGCTCTAATTTACAACAATTTGTGTAACCGGGCGGAAGCTAACTTGAACGGCAACACTCAACCCGCGGAGGAGAACTAACATGGGTGTCTTACCAGTAATTCTTTTCCTTTTCTTTGTCGGGTTGGTTTTGGGCCTGTCATTTTACTTTGCTCGTAAGGCAAAAACTGCCAGTGGTTATTTTGCTGCTGGCGGCACAATTCATTGGGCCGTCAATGGCATTGCCTTTGCTGGTGATTATCTATCAGCAGCCTCTTTCTTGGGCATTTGCGGCATGATTGCCACGCTGGGTTATGATGGATTTCTTTACTCCATTGGTTATTTGGCCGGTTGGGTTGTAGCGCTGTTTGTCGTCTCGGAACCCATGAAACGTTTGGGTAAATATACCTTTGCTGATGCCTTGGACTCGAAATTTAACTCGCGCGGCATCCGCATGGCCGCGGCGATCAGCACGCTGATCGTTTCGCTCTTTTACCTGATCCCGCAGATGGTCGGCGCAGGCGTATTGGTTACACCCCTCCTGGGTCTGCCGCATGCTGTCGGCGTGATCATGGTCGGCGCGATTGTGATTACCATCGTCGCCACCGCCGGGATGACTTCAACTACCTACGTACAGTTCATCAAGGGAGGTTTACTCATCATTTTCTCTACGATCATGGTAGCGGCTGTCTGCATCCGAGGTCTGAGCACTTCCCCTGATCAGGGTGGAGAGCAGCCTCTTCATGAGTTCCAAACCCTGGTTGCAGAAATCCAGGGTGAGGAGATCGTCATTCAAGGTAGCGATTACCAATTGGTGACACGACAAGATGTCAAGGGAAAATCCTTTGTTGCGCTTGAAAACAATGCTGAACAAATCAGTTGGTGGAAAATGGAATCCACCACCGATAAAAATCTAATATTGCGAGAATCACAGTATGTGACTATCCAATCAGACGGCAGCAAGTGGATCAACGGTGCACCAGCATCCGAAGAAAACCAATTGACCCCGGTTGGGAATCTATCCCAAATTGCTGGTGAGACTGGCCCTGAAGCCGATACTGGTCGGGTAGGCGTGTTCGAATTCCTGTCGCTGATCAGCGCAGAGGACAGCACCATCCAGACGTGGAAGAAAACCAGCTTCAAACACGAAGGCGAAAGCCTGACAGTGTATTACCCTGAACAAATCAGCGGCAACCGTTTCATGCGCCCCGGCCTGAAATTCAAGGTCGAAGGCAGCTTTATCGACCGGGTCGATTTCATGTCCCTGATGCTGGCGCTATTCTTCGGCACGGCTGCGCTGCCACACGTATTGATCCGCTATTACACCGTTCCCGACCCAGCTTCGGCGCGAAAATCAACGATTGTGGCCATCGCCGCCATCGGATTCTTCTACATTCTAACGTTGTATATGGGGCTGGGGGCCATGGTGAATGGGGTCATCAACCCTGCGGATGGCAACATGTCTGCCCCGCTGCTGGCGCAATCTTTCGGCGTGTTCCTATTCGCCGTGATCTCGGCGATTGCTTTCGCCACAGTTCTGGGAACCGTCAGCGGCTTGATCGTAGCGGCCTCGGGCGCGGTGGCGCATGATGTCATGGATATGTACCTGCACATCAAGATGAGTGATAATCAAAAAGTGTTGGCTGGAAAGATTACCGCGGTAGTGGTAGGAGTGATCGCCATCTTTTTGGGAATTGTCTTCGAGGGAATGAACGTTTCCTTCCTGGTAGGCTGGGCCTTTGCCGTCGCAGCATCAGCCAACCTGCCCGCCATTATTATGGTGCTGTTCTGGAAAAAGACGACATCGCAGGGAATCGTGGCTTCCATATTGGCAGGTATTGTGGCAGCTTTGGGTATCATTCTGCTTTCCCCTGACATGTTTGTGCGTTATGGACTTGATCCCGCTAGTGCGCCCCTCAGCTTCAGCCAACCAGGATTATTCTCAATCCCCCTCAGTTTTTTGGTGTTGGTCGTAGTCTCGGTGATGACTCAAAATGTCAAGAGCGAGGCAGTAGCTGTTGGTGTTGCGGATTAGTTTCTTTTATTGAAGATGAAAACCTTCCAGGATCGCAATCAAACCCTGGAGGGTTTTTTGTTTTATTGTCGTCGCAAGCGTGAGAATGTCCGTGCGATGATCTTTTCTCTCAATTCGACCAACTCGGGGAATTCGTAGAAAAACAGCACTTTCTGCTCGGAAACAATATTCCCGGCGGGTTTAGGTTTCAACACAAAGTGAGTCCAGGACTCTGCGATATCTTCACCGGGATTGGTGGCAGCATAATCAGTCACGAATTGATCCTGGTAATCCCAATAGAATTCATCTAAAGCATCATAATATTCGTCATCATCTTCGATTAAGTTAATGTCATCCCATTCATAGAAGATATCTACCCAGAAGCGCTGGAAGAATTGATTGATATATGAATCGGATTCGCTACAACCTTCCCCTGGAAAATATGTTGGACAAGCGGACGCGGCTTGTTCATAAAGGTAATCATCATCCGGATTCTCAAAAATGTCCTCATCGGGGTCGACCTGGTCAGCGTTGAGGGTTAGCAAATGTCCAAATTCGTGGATCAGGGTATAGGTCAATTCTTGGAGATTTTCGGCATCCTCAATATCGACTGCCAGGACCCAATTCTCGGGATCATTGTAGTCCTGCTCGACGGCAGCCATAACTTCTTCGGGACCATCTGTAAAAATAATGAACTGGGTCAAATTCTGGCGCTGGTCTGTTGGGATTAGATTGGCATAATAGGCCCATATTTTTTGATGGGACTCCGTGTTCTCCTGGTGAGTCAGTAAATCACCAGAAACATCAGCCTCTTGGGGGTTGATGATCAAGTTTCCGTCGATTTCATAAGTCACTATAGCATCTTCACCGATCTCATCGAATTCTTCAAAGTCACTATCTTCAAAGGCAATCAATACTTCATCCACCAGGTCAAAGAACGATGTAAGCAGATCATCGTCATAATACTCTTCATCGATGTAGCAGAGTTGATCTTCATAATCGTAATATTCATCTTCATAGCAGTCTTCGGGGACCTCGTGATATCCGTAGTATTCATCCTCAAACCACCAATACTCGATATCTTCCCAAAACCAATAAACCAACAACCCGCCAACCAACACGAAAACTATCAAGAGGAACAGAATTATTCTCTTCATCTCAAATCCTTTCAGTTATAAACCAGTAAAGCCTATTACGAGTAATAATGAATTCAGCTAATGGCATGAATAGAAATTCGTGAAATTTGATTCATTCATTGTAATTCGAATTTCCGGCTGCGCCTTTTATTAATCAAG
>CAZVPR010000032.1:0-37821 GCA_964629085.1 uncultured Anaerolineales bacterium | reverse complement strand
CTCCCATGAAAGTTCCAGCTCTTCAAAATATCTTGTATAATACTTTTATGATCGAATTGAACATTCCCGGGCGGGGAACGATCCAGATCAAACACATGGTTTGTGATGTGAATGGCACTTTAGCCCTTGATGGAAATCTGCTCGAGGGAATTGCCCGTAAATTGAGCGCTTTACAAGATAGGTTGAACTTACATTTGCTCACCGCCGATACCCATGGGCGGCAAGAAATCATCGATCAACAGCTAAATACATATGCCGTAATCCTGCAGCCCGGAAATGAAGTCCAGCAAAAAGCTGACTTCGTCAAAAATTTAGGCCATAAACATGTGGTATCAATCGGTCAGGGAGCCAACGACGTGGGCATGTTAGAAAGCGCTGCCATTGGAATTGGAATTTTGTCACCCGAGGGAATCGCCACCGAAGCACTCTTGGCCGCGGACATCATCGTATCAGATATCTACAACGCTATAGAATTGATTGAAAAACCATTGCGCCTCGTTGCCACCCTGCGCAAATAACATATCATATTCCAAACCCTCGAGCTATGAGTTTTGCACAAACCGAACAAACACCTGATGATCCCCAAAATTTGCCGCCCGCAAGGAGGCGTCGCGCTCAACGATTGTTAGTACCCATAAATGTCGACGAACGAGAATCATTCTTGGATGACATCGCTCACCGTACTACGCCATCCTGTGACTTTTTCCTCTTCTCCCTTCTGGCGGGCTTTGCTCTGGCTTTGGGCATTTGGATCGATGCCCCGGCGCTACTGATTTTAGGAGCGCTGTTGGCCCCCACGCTGACGCCCTTGGTGGGAATTTCGTTGGGAACGATCAGCGGATCTGTACCTTTCTTTGGGCGCAGCCTTTTAGGATTATCGACGGCCAGTATCATGGTCTTTATTACCAGCGCAGGCGTTGGATATTTGGCCACGTTTTGGGAAATCCCAATACTCGCGCAAGCCTACTACCATACACAAATCGCCTGGCACCATTTCCTGGTTGTCGCCGTTGGAAGTGTATTGACAACCCTATCCATTGCCCGCAATCGTAGAAGAGCCGCTGTAGCCAGCGTTGCTCTGGCATATGAACTTTATGTACCTCTTGCGGCATCCGGTTTTGGGCTGGGCAGCGGTGTACCCGACCTGTGGCCAGATGGTATTGTGGTATTTGCTATTCACCTGGCCTGGGCTGCCAGCCTGGGAACGGTAACATTGCTGGTAATGGGTTTTAGACCCCTTACGCTGTTTGGTTCGACCGCGGGCGGTGTATTATCTCTCGCCGGAATCATTTTGGTGGTCGGATTGATTGCAGCAGGTGCAGCCGTTGGAGGGCAAGTTGCGCTGCCAACGCCCACCGCTTCAATAACGCCAACGATCACAAATACATTAACCCCATCAATCACTCCGACGCCTTCAGAAACCCCCATTCCTCCCACGGTTACCCTCCCAGCTACCTGGACCCCGTCCATCACATTAACCCCCAGCGAGACTCCTATTCCAAGTCCCACACCTGTTTATGCCCTGGTTACGGCCCCTGAAGAATACGGAGGAGCGATCATCCGGAGAGAGCCTGGCTACGAAAGCGTTTCTCTGACATCGGCATTAAATGGTACGCTGATCATTATCCTGGAAGATAACCCTGTGGATGTGGACAGCACCCTTTGGTACCACGTCCGCATCCCTGATGGTCCCGAGGGATGGATGTTGGAATCGGCAATTACGATCGCAACCCCCGTACCAAACTGGTAATTACCTCACTCAAGAATTCAGGCTTTCAGACGAAAAAGATTTGGGCAGTAAATCTTCTACTGTCATTTCGTCGACCAATTTCCCATTGTCATTTACAAGCAAAACCTTGATTTCCAGGCCAAATTCTGCCAATACCTGGCGGCAGGAGCCGCAAGGCGTGCCACCATCTTCCGTTGCGACGGCGACCGCGGAAAAATCTCTTATTCCTTCAGAAACGGCACTAAAGATTGCTGATCTTTCGGCACACATGGTCAGGGGATAGGCTGCGTTTTCCACATTTACGCCCTGGAAAACTCTTCCATTTTTCGTAAGCAAGGCAGCACCCACAGAATATTTAGAGTAGGGGGCAAAGGCATTTTGGCGCACTTTAACCGCCCGATGAATTAATTGCTCACGTTTTTCTTTAGTCAGCATCCTTTTGCTCCTGATCCCAAATTCGTTGAGCCCGCACCTTTCGTATCCGCCTGTTGCTTACAAGCTCGACAGTCAATAACAGATTGTCCTCACGAACGCTTTCCCCTTCGGCTGGCACATGGCTCAGACGAGTATAGATAAAGCCGCTTAGGGTATCTGCCTCATCATTGGGAAGATGCCCATCCATGATTTCATTGAAATCGTCCAAATCAATCCTGCCGCGGAAAAGATAATCTCCATTTTCCAACCTGCGATAAGGAAGTTCCTCATCGTCATCGTATTCGTCTTGGATTTCGCCGAAGATTTCTTCAATAATATCTTCTAATGTAACTACTCCAGCTACACCGCCATATTCATCAACGACGATAGCCATATGAATCCGGCGCTTTTGCATTTCAGCAAGGAGTTCATCTGCCATCTTTGCCTCGGGAACAAAATACGCTTCTCGAAGTAGATCACGCCGAATGTCGGACCGTTCGCTCCCTTCCTGCCAAACTTTGAGCAAATCTTTGGCATAGAGCAATCCTAAAATCTTGTCAATGGTTTCTTCATAAACCGGCACGCGAGAATAACCAGATGATAAGAGCAAGTCAACCGCTTCTGAAAGCGATACCCCGGTTTCCAAGGCTTGTACATCAATGCGGGGAACCATAATCTCACGGGTCAGAGTATCATCAAGTTGAAAAATCGAATGGATCATTTTTCGTTCTTCTTGCTCAATAATCCCGTCTTGTTGCCCCAAATCTACCAGTGTTCTTAATGCATCCTCAGTGACCGTGCTAGCGTTTTCGGGAGAGTGGGAATTCTCTCCTGAGAAAACCAGGCTCAAGCTCACCAAGGGAGTAAAAAGCAGTGTCAAATAGCGAATAAATTCATCCAACCGAAAAACCCAACGTTCCGGATCCTGGATGACTTTACGCTCAACAAACCATTCAACCCAGGCAACAACTACTCCAACAATCAGCAACACGAGGATCAACTGCCAAAGAGCATTTGTGCGTAATTCCCATTGAGATAGGATAAAAACCATTCCCAACAAAAGGAAACGGGTAATGGATTGAGCCAGATGCAAACCCGCGTAGGGCCGCGGCATTTTTTCAATTAGCTTTAGCGTGCGTTCGGCACTGGGTTCATTCAATTCTCGCAAGTGAATCAAACGTGCAATATTTGAATGCCTCAATCCTGCCCGAGCGGCAATCACGATAAGATCGAGAAAAAAAAGGAGGATTATCCCTAGAACTACAAATAAAGTTTGAATATCGATCACCTTGATTCTGACAACTTTCCGAAAATATTATTTATCCAGTTTCCGAATTGCGCGTGCTGGCAACCCCGCCACAAGGGTATATTCGGCAACATCCTTGGTTACAACGGCACCTGCGCCTGTACGGCCGCCTGCAGCAATCTTGAGTGGAGCAACCAGCATTGTGTCACTCCCAATAAATACATTATCGCCAATCTCTGTCGGGTGTTTGCCAACACCATCGTAATTACAGGTAATTGTTCCAGCACCGATATTTACATTTTTGCCAATGGTTGCATCCCCAAGATATGAAAAGTGCCCCATCTTGGTTCCGGGCCCAAGGTATGAGTTTTTGACTTCTCCAAAATTGCCCATGTGGACGCCATTCGCCAGATGAGCACCCTTTCGTAAGTGCCCGAAGGGACCAATATCCACATCATCTTCCATAATTGCATACTCTACTATAGAGTAAAATACCTCGCAGCGATCTCCCATTTTCGAATCCAGAATCAGTGAGTTTGGCCCTATTATGCAGGCCTCGCCAATGGTTGTATTCCCTTTGAGATATGTATTAGGCGCAATCACAGTATCACGCCCAATTTCCACGCCAGGTTCTATGTAGGTCGAATTTGGGTCTTGAATAGATACGCCTGCCAACATCCATTCTCTATTGATTCGTTGTTGCATTACAAAAGCTGCTTCTGCGAGATGAACGCGGGTGTTGATTCCTATCATCTCCGCTTCGTCTTCAACTTTTATCGCCTGGACACTTTTCCCTTGGTTCACGGCAATTTCCACTAAATCCGTTAGGTAATATTCCCCCTTGGGGGACAACTCGATCTCATGCAGCGCATCCCATAACCACTCGGAATGGAAACAAAAAACTCCGGTATTGAGTTCACGGATCGCGAGTTGTTCATCAGTGGCCTGTGCTTCTTCGACAATGGCCAAAACATTGCCATCCTCAGCACGAACTATCCGTCCAAAACCACGCGGATCCTCGGTTACTAAGGTGAGCACACTGATTGGGCCCTTGTGGCTATGCTGCGCATCCACAAGTTTTTTTAGCGTATCCTCGGTTACCACAGGCATATCCCCATATGTTACAAGCACATAATCGGTTTTCCCACGCAGGGCCTGTTCGGCTTGCTTTACTGCGTGACCTGTACCCAATTGTTCTTCTTGAATAACATACTGGGCTGTATCGCCTAGAGCATTCCGAACTTCATCAGCTCCATGCCCTATGACGACAACGGGAGTAGTTTTGGTTACTGCTCTAGAAGTGCTGACGGCATGCCAAACCATTGGATAACCAAGAATTGGATGCAGGACTTTGGGAATAGATGAGCGCATGCGGGTTCCTTGCCCGGCAGCTAGTATCACGGAGGTTGTTTTCATTTTTGCTCCACTAATTTGGTAAATTTTTCCCCATTAAACTAAAAAGCATCGCGCCGATAATCAAAAAGCGCGAAGCTTACAACGTATGAATTCTTCAATTTCAAATTTAAATGAGACTCTTCGTCCACGAAAGATTTCATTTGATAAAAACGTAGGCAGGGGAGCTCGGATTCGAACCAAGATCAACAGTTCCAAAGACTGCTGTGCTGCCATTGCACCACTCCCCTACAAGAGTGCCACCCTTACGGGCGAGCGGAATTGTAACATAAGCCCTATTGACTGACAATGCTATTCTTTCGAATCCCCTTCTTCCGGTGTCAAGCCTAACTGGCGAGCCTGATCGTATGTCAAGGCATCAGCATTGGTGATCTCCTCATCCATGAGTCGTAGTGAGGCCGTATCCCAAAAAGCATCAACTTCTTGTTTATCGATATCTTCCGACGATTTACCAGAAAAAAGTTCTTCTAATTCAGGAACAACTTCCAAAGCTTCTTCCTGGATTTCATGTTCAGTTTGAACAGGCTGCTCACCAGATTTGAGCGGCACGCCCATCTTTTCAAGGATCAGTAGTAAATCCTGCAATCCAGCGTGGACTATCTCAATTGATTTAGGTAATTCATTGCTGGATTCGATGGGGTTAGAAGCCACCAGCAATGCATAAGAATCACCAACATGAGCCAAGAAAATATCGTACTTCAAACCCGAAAAATACATCAAATCTTTTGGGGGAGAATTCTGAAGGAGTATTGCAATCTTGTCACTGGCACTAAAAGCTGCCATTAAAGATGGAAATAGAGCTGTTTTAATCGACGCATCCGGCAAATCCCCCGCTTGTGCTAATGCGCGACCTCTTTCATCCAGTAAAACGGCAGCAATAGCATTCAATTCTTTGCGAAGACTAGTCAATCGTTCTGAAACACTTTCAACAGGTTTGGATAGTTCGAGGATATCTTGAGAAACAGGGACACCATCAACTAAGCCAACACACCGCTCTACGGCATCTAAAAAATCAGCTATTTCGATTGGCTTCAAGAAAAAAGCAGCGGCACCAGCATCCGCAACTTCTTGACGAATTTCTGGTTCCAGCAACCCCGTCATTAATATGATGTTCATATCCCTATTGAGCTTTTTCACCTTCCTAATCAGCTCCAATCCAGTGATTCCGGGTAAACGAACATCAGTAACTAGCAAATCATATGAATTTGAAGAAAGGTCTAAGAGCGCTTCCTCCCCAGACGGAACATCTACAACTAGAAAATCAGGGCCTAAAGTATCGATTGCATCTTTCAATGGCAATCTGACTTCAAGTTGATCATCGACTAGTAATACTCGATATTTCGCCATAGTATTTCGTATTGTAACATGGAAATCTAGCGCAAATTGTGACGATACTTCATGGGTGTGGTGTTTTTGACAGAATCCCGAGTGCGATAACCGAAGCGATCAGAGATCGTATCGAGGGGCCTTTCCTGACACCTTTTGGGCGTGATGAAGGGTGATGCCATGAAACTCGCACCCCTTTCGTCACGATCTTTGATCGCAGGACGATGCTTCGATACGCTCGGCTTGTTAAGCCGTGCACTCAGGTTGCTGCATTATTCTTTTGATTTCAACACCAAGATTTCGACCACTCTCTAATTCATCATTGATCAAAACATTTTGACATTACCTCAATCATCAAATAGTACCTGAGTGTCGGCCTGAAAACCAGCGTGAAATTCCATGCCCCCTAACAAATCAGTGAATGGAAAAATAACATTGTCGCGGGCTAGATCATAAACTTGTTCAGAATACAACGGGATGTATGGGCGTTGGTCAGCTAAAATCTGCTCCATTTGAGCATGCAATTCGAAAGCCCTTTCCAGGTCAAATGTCCTCATAAACTCGTCAACCAGGGCATCGTATTCTTCATTTTTGAAACAAGGTGCATTTCTGCCACCCGATTCAGCCGTACAATTGCGGCTGTGCCAGAATATATCATAATAATCGGGAAAGGCCGGGCTCCCTAATGACCATCCAAAAATGTACATATCGTAATCCACATTCAAGAATACAGTATCTAGTATTGCATTTCGTCCAGTAAGCTCTGCCCGTACTGGCATGCCTAAATCACGGGCCCACTCAGCGATCAGTAAATTGTAGTTCGCTCGAATGGGATCATAGTCATAACCAGGGCCAATGATGGTCATTTCTGGCATATATTTTCCGTCGGGCATCCTCAAACCAATCCCGGGAACTGTATCTTGCAGAAACTCATCCCAATAAGGATCTACGTCCCAACTCCAGCCAGCATTTTTCAAAATTTGCACCGCGGCACTAAGACGCTCAGCCCGGGTAAGGGACAAACCTTGATTTCCAGAATCCACATACCAAAAATGATTATCTTCGGGCATTGTCGAATACAGTGAGCGAATTCTGCCATTATATATTTGCTTACTTACCAAATCTTTGTCGATGATGATGTCCAATGCCTGGCGGAAGGAATACTCCGACATGGGATATCGCTGCATATTGAATGCCAAATAGAACATATCGTAAGCCGTATTCAAGTAAGCCCTTACACCAGCAGTTTGATTTGAATATTCAAATAGTTCACTAGTCAGGGGAAATGGATTGAGAACATAATCAATCTCATCTGCGATCAGGGCTTGGATAGCTGCTTCTTGAGATTCGTATAATTTAAAGATGATTCCTGGATTATGGGGGCCGCGCACATAATTCAGGGCTACCTCACCCCTGGCATTTCCATAAAATTGCTGTTCGGATCCGTCCGTCATAATGCGTTTCCAGGTGCCATCTTCATATTCAACTATTTCGGCATCTTTGAAATAGTAGTGGTCATTTTCAACGCGCTCAATAAACTCACCCCGTACCCACTGAACTGTTTTATAGCCTCCCGCCACAGGTTGGTCTGTTGCATCTGCTCCATATAAACTGTTGCGGGCATTTTCAAAGGCTGTATCATAGCTAGCCCATACTTGGCAGGCATCTTTGTCAATATCGCGTACCGTTGTTTCATTACAGTTTACTGGCCTCTCGACCTCGGGGATGGGTACGCTTCCAGCGATACGATATGCTTCATTAACAGCATCGGCCCAATAATGTTCGGGTAGTATCGGAGCTAATGCCACGCCTGCCTGCCAGGTATTTATACTGGGAGCCTGGTTGTTATAAGTATATTTGACCGTGAAGTCATCAGTTGCTTCCACAGTAACATCTGCACCATGAGGCGCACAATAAAATGGCCAGAAAAGAGTTAACACTAAATCTTTGCAAGCATTATGTGTAAAAACTACATCCTCCGTTGTAATCGGTTCCCCATCACTCCAAAAAGCATCATCGACCATATGAACCGTGATACTCCAGGTGTTATCGCCATTATCCACAGGTTCTGGTATCTCTATAGCCAACGATGGCACAAATTGGAATCGATTATCAGAAAGCTCGAAAAGATGCGCAGCATCATCAGAAACCACATATTGTGTCCAAACCGAGCCTAGACCGAGGTAGTGCCAATAATTCAGTGAGACTGGCTCTTCAAACAATCCAATCCGATAAGTATCACAACACTTGCCAACCTGCGTTTCTTTTTCAACCTCAACCGTCACCACCACGGTTTCGATAATCTTTTCGGGCTCCTTTTCAACAATCACAGTCGTGATAATATTTTCAGGCTCGGTTTGACAAGCTGTCAATAACAGGGCCACAACAAAAATGAATCCCAAAACATATATGAGTTTTTTGCGCATAGATCAGAATCTCCCTAACTAGGACATGATTACCGAATTCTACAAAAACAAAACCACAGACGCCGGGAAATTCAACGCCTGTGGTTTATATATGCCTTAAAAATGAGTATCAGACATGATAACAAGCAACGTTATGTCCAGATCCTTTGTCTTCTAACTGTGGATGATCATTATCCTCGCAAACTTTATCAGCCATCGGACAGCGCTCGTAAAAACGGCAGCGCGGCACTGGGTCAATGGGGCGGGTAATACCACCTTTGATCTTGATCGGATCCCGATTATAGGTGGGATCAGGGACCGGGACTGCCGAGAGTAATGCTTTCGTATAAGGGTGTTTCGGCCTTTGCAGCACTTCTTCGGTATCACCAATCTCTACTATTTTGCCAAGATACATGACGGCAATGCGATCACACATGTAGCGAGCGACAGCAAGGTCGTGGGTAATATAAAGATAAGTAACACCAAAACGATCTGCCAGATTCTGCATCAGATGCATAACACCAGTACGTACAGATACATCTAGCATCGAAGTGGGCTCATCTGCCACGACAAAGTCGGGGTTGATCACCAATGCACGCGCAATGGCAACTCGTTGGCGTTGGCCTCCAGAAAGTTCGTGCGGATAGCGGAACAAGAAACTTGAGGCCGGAGTCAAACCCACAGTTTCCAGAAGATCAGCAACTCGCGCCTCTCGCTCTGCTACCGAACCAACACCCTGCACGTTTAGTGGTTCTGCAACAGTGTCATAAATCGTCAAGCGAGGATTCATCGATTCATAAGGGTCCTGGAAAATCATCTGAACACGGCGCCGGAAGATTTTCATCTCCGAGCCACGCATGTGAGCAATATCAACCTGGCCTTCATCGGTATCCAGTAAAATATTTCCATCTGTTGGGTCAAGTAGACGGGTCATCAACTTACCAGTAGTCGTTTTGCCACAACCTGATTCACCAACCAGACCAACACTTTCACCACGCTTAATTTGTAAGTCCAAATGGCTTACAGCATGCACAAATGAACTAGCTGCTCTGAATACTCCCTGCCCGATTGGGAATAGCTTCGATAGATCTCTTACATCAACGAGGACATTATTATTGTTTTGTGTCATTAGTGTTCTCCTCCCGGATGCCAACATGCAGCCAAATGTCCGGCCCCGTGGTCTTTGAATTCAGGTACATCCTCACGACAAACTTCTGTCGCATAGGGACAACGTGGATGGAACCGACAGCCTTTAGGGGGATTCAACAAATCGGGGGGTTCACCTGCTAACGTAACCAGTTCGGTCTTTTCGCCCACAATGCTCGGGAATGAGGACATCAAAGCCATAGTATAAGGATGAATTGGGTTATGGAAAATATCTTCCGTTGCTGACATTTCCACCAATTTTCCAGCATACATCACACCAACTCTTTCACTTACCTCAGCAATTACAGCAATATCGTGGGAGATGTAGATCATGGCCATATTCAGTTCAGACTGAATTTCTCGCACACGTTTGAGGATTGCATCCTGCACAATAACGTCTAGAGCTGTGGTAGGCTCATCTGCGATGATGATGTCTGGGTCACATGAAAGCGCCATGGCGATCACGGCTCTTTGTCGCATGCCCCCGGAATATTGGTGGGGATACTGCGTCTTCAAGGCAGGATCCAGTCCAACGAGATCAAAAAGATAATCGGTTTTATCGCTCATCTCTTGATCATTCAGATGTGGGACGTGTTCGTGCATTGCTTCCAGAATTTGGTCTTCAACCGTATAAACTGGGTTCATTGAATTCATCGCTGCCTGAAAAACCATGGAAATGTTCTTCCAGCGATGCTTGTTCATTTCTCGATTGGCCAATGGCACAACATCCGTGTCGTTAATTTTGATTTCACCCTTCATAATTTTGGCGTTGCTGGGCAGCAACTTGAGAAGGGAAATTGCCACTGATGTTTTGCCACAGCCCGATTCTCCTACAAGCCCGATGGCTTCACCGCGTCCCACATGGAAGGTTACATCATCCACTGCAAAAACGGGTCCCTTGCGGGTCATATAATGCATGGTCAGATCATTTACTTCAAGTACGTTGTCTGTCATTGTCAAAATCCTGTTCCTTTTTGCCAGATTTGGTATCGATTATCGTTCACGCAACCGGGGGTTGACAACCTCATCAAGTGCACGGCCAACGAGATAAAAAGCTGCACACAAGAGAGTAATCGCCAAACTGGCTGGCAACAGCAAATACCAGGTATCAAATCGCATCAAATAGCCAAACACCTGGGTGGTATTGATCATCAAACCCCAACTCATTTGAATTTCCGTAAGGCCGAAAAATGAGAGCACAGCCTCAGAGAAAATCGCACCAGTGACAACGAACATCATGTACAAAAGTGAGATTGGTAGCAAATTGGGCACCATGTGGGTGAAAATAATGTGGAAATCTCCACCCCCGGCGATTTTGGCTGCTTCAATGAACGGCTTAACTTTGACAGTTAACGCCTGAGATTTAATCACGACAGCCGTAGCGCCAAAGCCATAAAGGACTCCAAGGAATAAGGCCAATTGGATCATTCCAACTGACATCAGAGCACTCATTACGATCAGGATCGGTAGATAAGGCACCATGATCACAAGATCGACCATTCGCATTAGTATCACATCTATAATGCCGCCATAATAGGCGGATACCGCCCCAATGGAAGTAGCAATAAAAATGGTAACTAAAGCAGAGATCATCCCCAGGGTAAATTCGTAGCGAGTGCTGAACATCAGCTGGCTCAACACATCGCGCCCCATGGGATCTGTACCCAACAAGTGTCTGGCAGACGGAGGTGAGGGGTGAAAGGCGATTTCGATATCAAATCCGTTTACCGGTTCATAAACTTTTCGTTCCCAAACCGTGTTCATCAAGATGGGGTGGGCAGCAGCAAATAAACCAAAAAACACAATCACACCAAGACCTATTAAGCCGATTGGATTCTCAGCAAACATTGCCCAACTAGTTTTAACTCCCCGCCGGAATAAGCGCAAACGTACTCGCCACAGCGGGACATAAGATGTTTCAGCAGGCGTAGATATTGTACTCATAAGAAACTCCTAAATTCATCCGCAAAAATTAGTGGTAACGAATACGCGGATCGAGAAATGCGTAACCGACATCGGCAACCAGGTGACTAGCTAAGGTCATCAAACCCGTAATTGTCAGTGCGCCCATCGCCAAAGGAATATCCTCAACCTGGGCAGCATTGAGCAAGGTCAATCCAAGTCCAGGCCATGAGAAGATCGTTTCAGTAATAATGCCGCCACTTACTGAATTGCTGATGCTGAACACCAAACCTGTCCAGACCGGCAACAAGGCATTGCGAGCAGCATGCTTATCGCGCACGACCTTTTCGGGCATTCCTTTCGCGCGAGCCGTCAAAATATAATCCTCACGCAAAGTTTCTAACATACTGGTGCGCATCAACAACATGTTGCCACCGTAGGCAATAAGTGTAACTGTCATAACTGGCAAGATCAGGTGTTGGAAGATATCCCAGGCATAAACACCTAAGCCTCTAGAAGCAAACTGCCAATACAATAAAACCCCAACAATTGGAATAATAACACTGACCCATCGGCCAGCAGCACGCATACGTGACGGCAATTTACCGGAAAGGATCATGCCAGTTACAGCTAAGGCAGATGCAACAAGGGCCGACCAGATCATTCGCAAGAATAGGTCATTGGCATGAATGCCTTCAGGTGCTGTCAACCACAAAATCGGATCCAGGAATTTGCCGGCTGGCAGCCAATTTAAATAAACGGCAAACAACCAAATCATCATCAAGGCAAACCAGGGCGTGAATACCGTGTATAAGATTACCCCTACAAGCGTTGATGAGTATTCGATGAAACCCCCTCGTTTCCAGGCAAGCACTTTTCCTGTTAAATATCCTGTCCAAAAAGATATTATCGAGGCGGTCATAAACAATACCACTGTGCGTGGTAAGCGTTCTAAGATAATTTCAAGTACCGGGCGAGGGAAAAACGAAAAGGACACTCCCATGTCGCCACGATAGAAATTGCCGATATATTTGAAAAATCTTTCTACTGGGGGACGGTCCAACCCCAAATCTTGGCGGATTCGTTCACGCTCAGCGGGGGGAATATCCGGGTTTAGCGTTAGCAGATCGGCGATATCACCTGGTTGAGCATCCATCAAAAAATACGTGACGGCTTGAAACAACAGCAAGGTGATAAACATCTGAATGAGACGTCTGCCTAAAAATTTCCACATATTCTTATCTCCTAAATGAATTTACGTACTCCGCATTCAGCTTCACCTCGGTGTGAAACGGAGTGCGGAAAACACAAAACAGGAAAAATCAACTTGTAAAACCTTGAATCATGTTACATTTTGGGAGCGGGCGAATATTTCCGCCCGCTCCCAGATATTGCTTTAGAACTTTATACTACATCCGAATTCTATTCAAAATTCTATTTGGAAAGCATAACTTGAGCGTCAGCCTGCATACCAGTCTGGAACTCAATACCACCAAGTGATTCGGTGTAGGGGAAGACCACACGTTCGTGAGCCAAGTCATGGGTCTGCTTGTAGAACAAGGTGATGTACGGGCGACGATCCGCCAAGATCGTTTGTGCCTGGTAAATCAACTCTTGAGCACGAGCCAGATCACCAGTCTCCATGAACTCTTCCACAACAGCATCGTACTCGTCATCCTTGAGACAAGGCGTATTGTAGTTGCCTGAATCAGCGGTGCACTGGCTGCTGTGCCAGAAGTCGAAGAAGTAGTTGGGGAAGGCCACGTTACCAAGGCTCCAACCGAGGATGTACATATCATAGTCAGCATCCACAAAGACAGGGCCAAGAATGGTGTTGAAGCCGGTCAACTCAGATTCGATGGGGATACCCATCTCGCGGCCCCACTCGGAGATCCACTGGTTGAAAGTAGCACGGATGGGGTCATATGCTGGGCCAGGGCCAAGGATGACGATTTCGGGAACTTCTTCGCCATCGGGACCAAGGATACCTTCACCAGGTACCACGTCCTGCAGGTCTTCGTCCCAGGCAGGATCCTGTTCCCAGGTCCAGCCGGCTTCATGGAGAACCTCAACGGCCATGTTGACGCGCTCTTCACGGGTCAGGCCGACATAGGGTTTCTCAACATCGGTATTGTGCCAGAAGCCGTTTCCGGGGGGCATGGTAGAGTACATCGGGAAGACAACGCCACCCAAAACGCTGTTGACCACAAATTCTTTGTCGATCAGGATGTCAAAGGCCTGGCGGAACTCATAGTTCGACATGGGGAACTTGTTCATGTTGAAAGCCAGGTAGTACATACCGTAGTCAGCATTGGTGTAGGTCTTGATGCCCTCACCCTTCTCAGCCTGCTCGCGCAGACCGCGGGAGAGACCCAGAGGGTTGATCACATAGTCAACTTCACCGTTGGCCAGGGCCAAGAAAGCGGCATCCTGGGAACCGTAGATGGAGAAAATAACATTGGGGCTGTATGGGCCCTGAGTGTAGCGCAGGGTTTCTTCGCCCTCGGCGCTTCCATAGAGCTGATATTCGGTGCCATCAGGCAGGATCAGCATCCAGGTGCCATCTTCGTACTCAACAACTTCAGCACCCTTGAAGAAGAAATCCTCATTGGATGTGCGCTGAACGAAAGCACCAGCTTCCCACTTATCGGTGGTGTAGCCGCCACCGGAGGGGGCAGCAGAAGCATCGGCTTCATACAGGGTGGTGCGGGCGTTGGTGAACATCTCGTCGTAAGCCGACCAGGCTTCGCAAGCATCGGCATCGGCATCATCAGCTTCGCAGTCTTCGGGGCGGTCCATGTCAGGAGCTTCAGCACCATCAACAAAGGCATAAGCCTCAGCGGCCTTCTCGGCCCAGTAGTGCTCGGGCAGAATCGGGGCCAGAGCTAAACCAGCCTGCCAGTTACCCAGGGAAGGTGCCTGGTTTAGGAATTTGAATTCCACAGTGTAGTCACCGGTCGCAGTCACTTCGACCTCGACATCGTTAGGTGTACACTGGTTGGGCCAGTTTTGGGTCAGCTTGAGATCTTTACAAGCGTTGAAAGTGAAGACGTAGTCTTCAGCAGTGATGGCCTCGCCATCGCTCCAGGTTGCGCCTTCGACCATCTCGACGGCGACAGTATAGGTGCCATCGCCATTGTCAACTGGCTCGGGGATCGCCGTCGCTAGTTCGGGGATGAAGTCAAAGCGAACGTCAGAAAGGTTGAACAAAGCTGGGGCCTGACCAGCCAGAACATATTGGGTCCAAACGGAGCTGCCTGGGCCAAGATAGTTCCAGTAGTTCAGGGAAACCGGCTCTTCGAAGAGGGCGATACGGTAAGCATCACAGCACTCGCCAGCCGCGCCTTCTTCCATGGCTTCTTCTTCCATGGCTTCTTCAGCAGGAGCTGCTTCTTCAGGAGCCGGTTGGCATGCCGTCAGCGCCAGGCTAACGATCACGAGTAAACCGAGCAAAATCATTAATTTTTTAGACATTTTCCTTACTCCTCCAATGGATCAGGGTAAATGGGTTTCATAAAAAAATCTGACAACGTTTATAATACTACTTTTTCAACACTTCTTTTGTTGGGCACCACCTCCTCTCGTTCTGATAACACTTAGCTATCTTATACATGCCACTTTAGTACTGTGGTTTCTATTTGATTCAAGTCAAGCGATTATAACATAATAAAAATATTGTAAAGAGGTTAGTATCCTGTCTTTGAAGGACACCTCATTCACAATCGTTACCATACCCAAATGCTTCGATTGCAGATAAATTGAACTCCGATTCATCTTCTCCATTAATAAGGCACAAATCGGTACGCATCGCGATTATTTCTGGCAACCAATATAATGGAATAGATGGCAAATCTTCAGCATAAATCGCCTGGACCAAATCGTGGGCTTGAATATTTTCATCGATGTCTGGTAATGTGTATTTTGTAGTTCGGCAGGCTTTATCAAATTCAGGATTGCTATAGCCAGCCAAATTTGCGCCACCCCAACCCTTTGAATATCCGGGCATTGGACCAGGAATTTCATTGCTCATATTCAAGAAGCATGGCGAAGATAGGGATTCCGACCAAGCCAATTGGGTCAAGTCGAACTGCCTTCCAAAGATTGAACCAACTGGCCCAGGCTCAAGAAATTGCTCCCAGTCTTGCACTATTAAATTTGCTTTTATTCCACATTGGGCCAGTGATTCCTGTACCGATTCGGCCACACTTTGGCGAAGCACATCTTCTGGGATCAGATAATCAAAAATTAATTCCGTACCATCATCAATACCGGAAACTCCCAAAGCAGTTAACGGCGTACTGACATCTTGATCAAAATCAACCCAGCCAACATTGGCAAGAAGCTTTAGTGCTTTTTCTGGGTCATACTTGTAATCAGCAATATTAGGATTATGATGAATATTGCTCGGCAAAAGGAAAGACTTCGGGATATCATAAGAGTCCAAAAACAATTGTTCAGCCAATGCCTGACGGTTTGTACACATGGCAATCGCCTTCCGAACCTCTTTCTGTCCAAAGATATCTAGGCGATCTTCAACCGCCGAGTCTATACCAAATATCAACTGTTCGTAGGAAGCCGTTGGTTTGATAATTACCTTGGTTTGGTTTTCAGATTGAAGTTGGCGAATATTTTCGATCTCTAAAGCTGTGTGATCAACATAATCGCATTCACCGACGATTAAGGCATCGAGCGCATTCTGCCCATTCTCAACAAAGCGATAGACCAAGTGATCAAAAAGTGGTCCCCCCTCCTCAGAGCGAAAATAGTTTTCATTTCGCCTTAGAGTAATGTGATCACCCTGAGTCCACTCCTCAATAATATATGGTCCCCAACCAAGAGGAGATTGAGTAGTCAATTCCGCAGTGAGAAGGTCATCAACATTCATTGAACTCCAAAGGTGTTGAGGAAGTGGAGAAAAGAAATTGGTAGCATATATTCCCTGAAATCCTGGGATGCTTTTCCATTCTACCGTTTGAACATCTATTGCCAGATACGATTGCGTAAAACGGAGGACTTCCATAGCATTGCTAAAAAGTTGTTCAGCAACATTGAATGAATAGACCGAATCATTGGCAGTCAAAGGCGTTCCATCAGACCACATAATTTCGGGAAGTATCTGAAATCGAACAACTAATTCATCCATCAATACTGGTTGGTCACCTTCATACATTTGGGCGCAATCTTCACTTAAACACCCACTAGGCCGATAGCTAACCCCCTCTTGCAAGCTAACCCAATTTCCAAATGCATCCATAATAACTGTGCCATTTTGAACTGATACTTGATGCAAGTCCGCGCCCCCATTCTCTAGAGACGGAATTTGTTGAAGAATAACAGGATCAACTCTTCCGTTATGGTTGTCAAATGGGCCATCATAGACCGATTGCAGAATTCCCCTCGCAGATGCGGATGTATCCGCATACATGAACAAAGAACTGGGCTCATCGCCCATGCAAACTGTCAATACAGATGGAGGTTCGGGTGTAGGAGTTGGTACTGCTGTTTCGGTAGGGGAGATGGTCACCGCAGCCCAAGCTGTGGCGATTATGTTCTCATCATTTGGAATCTCTTCTTCAGGCGTACATGCTGTTAAGGTTCCAATGAGTATGGCAACAATGATGTATAGTGGCAATTTCACCATAACCGATAAATACTAAATCGCTTATTATCGTAGTTAGTGATCAACTCCGAAAACAATTATCGCCATATGACTGACGATATTTATACAATTAGCACACCAATTTGAAGGGAATATGCTTTTGCTTTTGCAAATCGTTCGAAAGAGAGAATATTATATTCTCTACCAATATTAAATGACCTGCTTCGAGTAGGTCGAGATTTAAATAAATTTTCTCGTGCAGCGGCATTCAATATTTGCGCCCTAACATTAAAAGGGGGAGACTTGTGCGTCAGGCAGTTTTTCAATCCGCTCTGCAAGCGCAAATCCAGTATTTCTTCTTGTGAATACCTACGTAAATTCATATTGCACTTCACCAAGGCTGGCATTGCTATTCGTTTCAAGATATTTTTTCAAGGCTCGACGTCCATAATGTAATCTGGACTTCACAGTACCAACCGGAATTTCTAAAACATCCGAAATTTCATCAAGTGACAGATCATTGAAGTAATGAAGAACTATAACAACACGATGCTGTAAAGATAAAGTTGCAACTGCCTGGCATACATTATTCCACTCTTCATCCTTTTCCAGCTGATAGGATGGAGAGTTTTTTCGATTACCCGTAAACCATTCAGCCATTTCTTCAATCGGACGCATCATCCAACGTTTACGACGCTTGATCCAAGTATAGGTAAGATTCGTTGTGACCCGATAGAGCCAGGGTTCAAGTGGTCGTTTGGGGTCTATACGTTGTGAGAATCGGTGAACACGCAGAAATACATCTTGTAGCAAGTCTGCGGCCGCAGATTCATCTCCGGTTATCGCCAACGCAGTCCGATAAACCACGTGATTATACCGGTCGTATAGCTCACCCAGAGCGTCAACATCACCACTCTGAAGCAGCAAAACTAAATCATGGTCACTGAGCAAATACAACTTCCTCTCATATCGTGCCTTAAATACCAATTCAACTTGTCAAGGTTCAATTTTCTTGATTTCCAATAAATCCAAACCTCGCCATCATGCTTGTACACCCTAAACCATGGCTCAGATTGAGTTGAATTAATTTGGGGAGATAGGGCATAATCAAATTCTAAACGAAACTTTTACCCTTATTTTGGCTTATTTTCTCAGGAAAAATCATAGCAATTATCCACGAACCAGAGATTCCTGTCAAAGCTATTTTTGGAATTCCAACAACTTTTGGATAATTTTACCTATCGAAACGATTAGGAATTAGCCTTTGGTTTATTGAATCCAGTAATTTACCAGTCTTCTTCTTCACCATATCTCAAACGTATATATGATTCATATCGATCAAAGTTCACTTTTCCAGTTTCCACTGCATCCACAA
Source organism: uncultured Anaerolineales bacterium (assembly GCA_964629085.1). Classification (GTDB taxonomy): domain Bacteria; phylum Chloroflexota; class Anaerolineae; order Anaerolineales; family UBA11858; genus NIOZ-UU35. The sequence continues at coordinate 19,266 of CAZVPR010000032.1, read as the reverse complement.
CGGCACATCCAGGCTCATGAAGATGCATGCAATTACTAAACTTACAATCTGCTACTAATTCACGCAATTCGGGAAAATAGCCGTCCACCTCTTCCGGTTCAATATCCCATAATGCCAGAGCTTTCAAGCCTGGCGTATCTGCCACATACCCCCCCTGATTTAAGGGATGTAGCTCACGCACAACTGTTGTGTGGCGCCCTTTCCGTGTTGCTTTACTAACATCTCTGACAACTAATCCAAGTTCGGGTTGAACGGCGTTTAATAAACTAGATTTTCCCGCCCCCGATGGGCCAGCTAATACAGATATCTTGCCTTGCAGGTGTTTTCCGAGAGCCGAAACCCCACGCCCGGATGTTGCCGAAGAATAAATTATTTTGTATCCAATCTTTTTGTAATGCCCAAAGCGTTTGTGGGCTTTCCAAAATCCGATCAGATCAACTTTATTGAATACGATAAGAGAGGGAATCTCTGCTTTTTCAGCAACGATCAGAAAACGATCCAACATGCGCAAACGAGGCTCTGGCTGCGCGCATGCAAATACAAATACAGCTTGATCGGGATTGGCTATTAAGATTTGTTGATATTCTCCCCGAGGAGTTGGCGCTAACCGAGAGAACATTGTACGACGTTCTTCGATTTCCTCGATCATCCCGGTTCCGTCTTCCAGGATAGAAATCTGGACCAAATCGCCTACTGCAATAATATCCCCTTTGCGGCGCCCCCTTTTCAGGCGCCCCCTTAAACGGCAAGTGATGGCGCCATCATCTGTTGCTACTGTAAAAAAGCCAGATTGTGAGCGGATTACTAATCCTTGTAAAGTATCAGCTTGATTTTCCAGAAGTCCTCCTAAAATTACGGTTCAGGGGTTGGTTCTTCGTCAGGTTGTGGGATATCCAAAACACCCACCGATGACTCCCAGGGCAGCAAGTAATTTCTCCTGCCCTCGAAGTATTGCTGTACAACGGCACGGAATATTGGAGCTGCAACTTCGGATCCTTCTCCAGAAAACTCTCCAATTACAGCGATAGCAATATCAGATTTATCGGCCCGATTCCGGCGAGTAAATCCAGCAAACCAGGCATGCGATTCTCCGAGTCCTGTTTCTGCAGTACCCGTCTTACCTGACATGGGCACAATATTGGAGCTATAAGCGCCCATGGCATAGTAAGCCGTTCCACGCCGATTTTCGACAACGTTGATCATAGCACGTTTGATGAATTCCAGATTCTCTGGGCTTAATGGCAAAGTTCCTTTGACAATTGGCTCAAACTCATATATCGGCTCTTCGCCTTGCAATCCAATTCTTTCGATGAGTTGCGGTTGATAAATCGTGCCGCCATTGGCTATGGCTGCGATGAATTGAGCTACCTGTAAGGGGGTAACCAGAGTTTCACCCTGGCCAATGGCATTATTCAAAGCATCGATTTCTTCGTTAGGATCAGATATATTGCCAGCTTCCTCCTCAACACCCTCAATTCCAGTGGGGCTGCCCAGCCCAAAAGCGCGCGCCATGCCCGAAACGGCATCGGTCCTCCCTTGACGGTACAAATCCAATCCAATATGCCAGAAGTATGGATTGCAGGATCGCATCAAGCCCTCCACCAGGTTTAATTCTCCACTAGGTTCAGTTTTACACTCACCTTCGGTGGCTAATTCGTCCTGACAATGTTCCCAGGTCCAATCATAGCGTGGAGGGATGTCAGGAACTTCGGTGAAAGTGTATTGACAATCATAAATGGTATCCGCAGTGTAGAGACCACTCTCTAAAGCAGCAGCCATGGTAATAATCTTGAACACCGAACCCAAGGGATACTGTCCCTGGGTAGCCCGGTTGAGTAATGGCTGGCCGCTGAACCCTCCATAAATATCTTCCAATTGATAGCTGTAATTGTAGTTCGTGGGCTCAAAGGCATTAGGATCGAACCAGGGAGAAGAGGCCATCGCCAACACTTTCCCGGTATCGATCTCGATGACGACCACAGCTCCGGCATACTTCAGCAATGTTAACTGCGCGGCTTGCTGCAAATCGGCATCGATGGTTGTATAAATCGGTTGAGCTGGAGCGGTAGGGGCGTCTGCCAATTGGGTGACAACATCATTGTCGGGGCTTAGAACATAGAGTGTGCCACCCCGCTCTCCAGTCAGGTGCGATTCCCCCCATTTTTCAATCCCCTGTCGTCCTACTTTCTCGTCCCGGCGGAAGCCTAAACGCAAATATTTGTCTTCTTCATCAGCCTGAATTCGGGAGACATAGCCAACAGTTTGGGGAGCAATGCCATTATCGTAATAGAAGCGCGATTCAAACGGATACATGAACAGCACCCCGTTGTCAAAGCCATTTTCAATATTGTAATATCGACTGACATGCTCCAGAGTGACCTCGCCCAACGGCAGATACCAATCAACCCCAAAGGGAAAATCAGTATAACTTTGGGCAATGACATTAGGATGAATCCCGGTGATCCATTGAAGGTCATTGAGAAAATCCTCCTCAAGCTCAGGGTCAATGCGTCCAGGAACGATCCCAACGGAAACCGCCTCCGTATAACCAACTATGATCTCCCCATCGCGATCATAGATATTGGCTCTCGAAGGAACAATCCGGTCCATCCAAAGTTTGTTGCCCCCAGCGAGTTCCGGCAAGATCAATTCATCAGACCACTGCACATGCCAGGAATTCTCTTCCAGGCTTAGATTCATTATCGTATCCCGTTGAATATCATCTACGATTACGCTTTGAAGTGTTATCCGAAAACTGGTTTGAGCACTTTGCGGATTCCGAACCAAAGACGACAGGATTTCATATTCGACACCGCTTAAAGCAACCTCACTCGCCACAGAATGATATCTCTCAGAAAAATCTTCCAGCGTAATTGCATCTTTACTGACCGATGTCAGCATGCCATACATGGTGTCATAATCGTCGGCCTTCCAGGCATCCAGATAGGCTCTAACGGCCGATTCCACATCGGGTACCGGCGTTACCTGCGGAGCAACTGTGGGCAAAACAGACAAAGTTGCCATGGCTGTTTCCACCAGTTCAGCTAGAATATCTTCCGTGGGAGTTGGTGATGGTTGCGCGGTTGCACAACTGGCCAAAAACACAAGAATTAATATAATTGGAACTAAACGTTTAACGTTCATAGTTCTTCTCGTAAAACTAAATCAAAGATAGAGCATTGGTAACCTAAGGCTGATTGACATGCCTCTGGCACGTTTTCTAAAGGCTCAATTCCCAATTTCCGCATCGACCGAGTCAGGTGGCAAAGAGGTAAACCAACGACATTGGCGTAACAACCCTTCAAATGGTCAACGGGGTGAAATCCAGCATGCTGAATGGCATAGGCCCCGGCCTTATCTAGGGGATCGCCACTTTCAATATAAGCATGCATCTCTCCATCGCTATAGGAGCGCATGGGCACATCTGTACAACACAATTCCGTTTTCAATTCTCCTCCGGAAGATAAAACCGCCAAACCCGTATAAACCTGATGAGACTTTGCTCGCAATTGTCGTAACATGCGTTCCGCGTCTGCCGCACCGTTGGGTTTTCCCAGAATTTCATCACCATCAACAACAGTTGTATCCGCAGAAATCATGCCCACTCGCTCACTTGTGCGTACAGCTACAGCCTTTGCTTTATCCGCTGCCAGGCGAATCACATAGTCTTGAGGAGATTCTCCCGGGATCACAGTCTCATCCACATCGGCAGGTAGCACCTCAAAATCCCAGCCAGTAAGCGCTAACAAAAAATGACGTCGAGGAGAATTGGAAGCTAGTATCAAATTCATAAAAAATACCGAAAAATCGAACGACTCGCTGGATTCTATCACATCATGCTCTACCCCATTCAATTAGCTCATTGTAAAATCCCTTCAGGAAATCGACATCGTTCACTCAAGAATCACCAGTATTTTATCTCCAATATCTCAAAAGCAATTAAAAGGAGCATTAAATGCAAGCACTCAAAGACCGCATTCAAAAGGAAGGGAAAAATATGGGGGGCGGCATTCTCAAAGTTGATAGTTTCGTCAACCACCAAGTTGATCCTCACCTGATGAACGAGGCAGGGAAAGAATTTGCCCGCATCTTCAAAGATATCGGAGCAACAAAAATTCTCACGGCAGAGATATCTGGCATTGCACCAGCCGTATACACCGGTCTGCATATGAACCTGCCCGTCGTATACGCCCGAAAACGCAAGCCAATCACCATGCCGGATCAGGTACTATTAACTCTGGCTCCGTCGCACACAAAGGGCCGCACCGTCGAATTGATCGTATCTCCGGAATTTTTGACCGGTGGCGAGCGAGTGCTTGTAATCGATGACTTTCTGGCCAGTGGTGCGACGATCATGGGACTGGTTCGCCTGGCAGAAACTGCTGGGGCCATCGTCGTTGGCATTGGCACATTGATTGAGAAAACCTTCGAGTCTGGGCGCGAACTGCTCGAGCCGATCGGCGTCCCGGTGATGTCTCTGGTTGCTGTACAATCAATGGAAAGTGATACCATCACGTTTGCATAATGCACGACACCATTGCAATACTCGATTTTGGTTCTCAATATTCCCAACTCATAGCCCGCAGACTGCGTGAGTTTGGCGTCTTTTGTGAACTATTCCCCTGGGATACCAAAGCAGAAGAAACGCAAGGCGTCCAACGAAAAGGGTTTATTCTATCTGGAGGGCCAGCCTCGATTTACGCATCCGGAGCACCTCAAATCCCGCGGTATGTATTGGAATCTGGCTTACCTATTTTAGGGATTTGTTATGGGATGCAGGCCTTGAGTCACGCGCTCGGTGGGCAAGTTGCGCCTGCTTCTGAACAGGAATTTGGACTCGCTCAGGTGGGGACTCTGCTCCCAAACCCGTTACTGCCTCCAGGGGAATTCGACGTATGGATGTCCCACGGCGATAGAATAGAAGCGTTACCCCCAGGATTTACCACTCTGGCAGAGTCGAACAATTCTCCCATAGCTGCCATTGGTAACACTGAGCGCGGCTATTTCGGCGTGCAATTTCACCCCGAAGTGCAGCACACACCCAGGGGAACAGAAATCCTGCGAAACTTCGTTTTAGATATTTGTAAATCCACTGCTGATTGGACCTCAGCTTCAATAATCGAAGAGAGTATTCAAAATATACGCGCCCAGGTGGGCAACGAGCGAGTGCTTTCAGCAGTCAGTGGCGGTGTAGATTCTAGCGTTGCCACCGTACTGGTGCATCGGGCAATTGGGGACCAATTGGATGCTATTTTCGTCGATAATGGCCTTTTGCGCAAAGGTGAGCCAGAACGCGTCGCAACAACCTTCGAAAAGAATCTGGGCGTGCGATTACATCCCATCAACGCCATCGAACAGTTTATGGATGCCCTGGCGGGTGTTACCGAACCTGAACGAAAACGGCGCATCATTGGTGAGAAGTTTATCCGCATCTTCGAGCAACAGGCCAAACTGTTGGATACCCCCAAATTTTTAGTGCAAGGAACAATTTATCCGGATGTGGTCGAATCTGCAGCTCCAGATCGATCCCAGGCGCACACCATAAAAACGCATCACAATGTTGGCGGTCTCCCTGAGAATATGGAATTTGATCTCATCGAGCCGCTACGATACCTGTTCAAGGACGAAGTTCGGGCAGTGGGTGAAGCTTTAGGTCTGCCAGCCGACATGGTTTGGCGACAACCATTCCCTGGGCCTGGCCTAGCTGTACGCTGCCTGGGGGAAGTGACCTGGGAAAGACTGGAACGCCTACGAGATGCAGATGCCATATTCACAGAAGCATTAGCAAACAAAGGTCTTCTTCACGCATCAGGTACAGCCCAGGCTTTCGCTGTCCTGCTGCCGGTCCAATCCGTGGGTGTCATGGGCGACCAGCGCACATATCACGAAGCCATCACTCTAAGAGCCGTAACTACTGAAGATTTCATGACCGCCGATTGGGCCCGTCTGCCCCACGATTTACTTGCCCAGGTTGCCAAGCAAATTGTCAATGAAGTCGACGGCGTCAACCGAGTAGTGTATGATATAACCAGTAAACCCCCGGCAACCATCGAATGGGAATGAGGTACATTCGTTTAGGAGGAAACATGGATCTCAGTGAAGTCTTATCACGAGCCTGGAGAATCATTTGGAAACACAAAGTGTTGTGGATCTTTGGTATATTGGCAGGCTGTGGCCAGGGTGGTGGCGGAGGTGGGGGTGGGGGCGGCGGTAATACTGGATTCAACTTTTCCGAGGGTGATCCCAGTGTGCCACCTGATGTCCAACGATTTTTCTTCGAGATCGAGCGATTCTTTCAGCAGATTGAAGCTTGGGAAATTGCCGGCTTCATTGCGTTGATTATCCTGGTCGTATTGATAATCTGGCTGATCGCGCTTGTTCTGGGCACGATCGGACGATTGGGTTTGATTCAGGGCACTGTGCTGGCAGATGACGATGCCGATCGTCTCACTTTCAGAGAACTATTTGACAACGGAAAACCATTTTTCTGGCGGGTTCTGGGTTTGAATGTGCTTGTAGGTCTGGCGATCTTCCTCTTGATCTTGATCATGATCATCCCCATCATAGTAATCACCACGCTTACTTTTGGAGTTGCGTTATTCTGTCTGATCCCTTTGATCTGCCTGCTCGTTCCGGTAAGTTGGGCTATCAGCATTGTAATGGAACAGGCCAATAACGCGCTTGTATTGGAAGACCTGGACATCATCACGGCGATAAAACGCGGTTGGGCGGTATTTCGAGAGAATCTCGGTCAGATGGCGGTCATGTTTTTGATTCTGGGGATTGGTGGAGCCATCGCAGGCTTCATATTTGCGCTGCCCATCTTCCTGATTATCGTACCTCTTATATTGGGAGCCATCTTGGGAGGCGTCACAGAAACCCAATTTGCCTTTGGCGGCGGCTTGACCATGACGATCATCTGCTTGGTCGGGTATTTACCAGTATTAATTGTTTTGGGTGGCGTGCTGCGAGCGTATATTCAAACCGCATGGACATTGACCTATCGTCGGTTGACTCAGCCATCCGAAGTTTCTGACGAAGAACTCGACGAATTACCCGCTAAAGCCTAAAAAATTAGGTAGTGGATGATTTGAAAGTGATGATTAAAATGATTGTCACCCTGAGACATCCCAAAGGGGCCCCGTAGGGGAAGGGTCGCCACAGGCGCGCCTCCGGCGGGCCTCAGCATGAAATCATCACTTACTTTGTGGCCACTACCAAAAATTAAAATTATCATAAAACTGAGACTCTCTTTGGCGCTACGTTGCACCTATAGCGAAAAGCGGGTCTCAGTTTACTTTTGGGTGAGTTGATAGTATTTTCTATTTCTTGCGATTATTGTGCTAGAATTTAGCCATGCTCAAGCAAATTAGCAGGCTTGTCCTGTTTATTTTTTGGCTGTCACTGGTTTCATATACGGCAAATGCGCAGGGGGCAGCCAGGGCAGTTTTATATAACACGAAAACAGATTCGTTTCCACTGATTTCTGCATATTTAAACGCCTTCGACGCTGAGGGAAATTTCGTTCATGGTTTGGGAGTTCAAGATGTTCGTATCATCGAAGATCAGCAATCTCTTCCAATCCAGAAAATCACAGAATTAACTCCCGGTGCACAATATGCTGTAGCTATCAATATGGGACCAGCATATGCCATTCAAGATGTTAATGCGATCTCTCGATACGAGCATATTCAAGAAGCGCTGCAAATTTGGGCTCAAAATTATCCGGAGGGGAGCAGGGATAATCTCAGTCTGATCACAAATGAGGAACTTGAGGGGCTTCATTTCGAGAATCCCGCAGACTGGCTTTCGCTATTCGAGTCCTATCAACCAAATTTTGATACCACAGTTCCTAGCCTGGATGTGCTTTCACAAGCCATCACCATTGCTGGTAATCTAACAGCCGATCCGGGCAACGGACGCGGCATACTTTTCATAACACCTCTACCGGGACTGGACAACTTAGCAGCCTTACCAAGTCTGGAATCATTAGCCAAACAAAGTCAGATTCGCGTCGATGTCTGGATGATTTCCTCGCGCGCCTATTTCGATGGTCCAGAGGCCGATCAATTAGCGGAATTTGCCCGCCAAACGGGAGGTCAATTTTTTGCCTATTCGGGCGAGGAACCCTTGCCTCTCGTCGATCGCTATGTCAACCAACTCCGCTATACTTATTCGCTAACATACAATTCGAAGATTTCTAGCGGAGATATCCATCAAATTGCAGCGACTGTAAATACAAATGGGCTGAGTGCTACCAGTGACATTAGAGAATTTTCTTTAAGCGTTCAACCACCAAATCCTATCCTGGTGTCACCGCCAATAGAGATCATCCGAAACGAACAAGTTTCCATTGATGAAGACTCAGATTCTCCCACATATAATCCTGTTTTCCAGCATGTGGAGATATTGACCGAGTTTCCAGATGAGTTTCAGCGCTCGTTGGAAAACTCAAAATTAATCGTCGATGGAGTTGTTGTTGACGAAAATTTAGCCCCGCCCTTCAACATCTTCAATTGGGATTTGAGCAATATCATCCAGGACGGCACCCACCTGATCCAAGTTGAGGTTGTCGACAATTTGGGTTTGCGGGGTTCAACTATCCAACACCAAGTTACCATTTCAATTCAAGAAGCACCTTTCAACCCCATAAACGCAATCAGACAAAACCTGCCCTCAGTTATCGGCATTTCCTCCACGCTGATCTTTGTCCTTTTAATTTTCATTTTGATTATCAGAGGAAAGATCCAACCCAAATCCACCGGGCGTTTGACCGGAAGTGAACGCGTCAGGGAAAACGGAATTGATCCTGACGAAACCCTGCCTACTCCAAAACCTGGCGGACAATCAGATCGGATCACAAGAGAGCGCATATCTCAATGGATGACCAGGCTCTCGTTACCCAAACGACAGCACTCAGAAATTTCAGTAGTAGAAGCCTTTCTAGAGTTTTCATACAAAAATAATGGGGATACGGTCGTAAACAATGTCCCCATATCGCAGCGCGTACTAACCATTGGGAGCGATTCTACAATTTGCACAATTGACATTGATGACCCTACAATCGAACCACTGCATGCCCGCATTATTCAAGATGAAAACGGCATGTTCAAAATCTCAGATGAAAATTCAATTACGGGAACTTGGGTAAATTATTCACCGATTTCATCTGAAACCACCATGCTCAAACATGGCGATATAATTCATACTGGACGGATCAATTTCAGGTTTAAATATGCTGATGCCAAGATGATCCCCAAACCAAAAGTCTCCCCACAGGAGCCTATGTGATTCCCAAAAAACAAACCCATCTCGTTGTCGCTGCAAATACCCATGAAGGAATGAGTGGGAAGAATAATGAAGATCGCTTTGGCGTTGCAGCCTTCACGCTTAGCGAAGATATTCCAAAACCATCGCTTTTTGCAATCGTTGCAGATGGCATTGGTGGCCACCAGGCTGGAGAAATCGCTGCAGAAATTGCAGTAGAAACCATAAGCCAGGCAATTGCTGACAGCGACGCCAGCGATCCATTGGGTGTACTGGAAAAGGCCATCATTGATGCTGGACAAGCAATTCACCTTCAATCCACAAAGGATTTGGCTCAACAAGGCATGGGTTCCACATGTGTGTGTACCTGGGTGATCGGCAATCGTCTTTATATATCATCCGTTGGGGACTCACGAATATACCTTTTACGAGATGGCAAGATTTTGCAAATCACGACAGACCACACTTGGGTTCAAGAGGCGATTCAATATGGGATTATCTCGCCAGATCAGGCCCGTGGTCATCCACAATCGCATATCATCCGCAGGTACCTGGGCTCAAAGAAACCTACAGAGCCGGATTTCCGCTTACGTCTACATCCAGAAGAAAGTGATGAAGATACCCTTTCAAACCAGGGCATGATTCTTTTACCCGGAGATAAACTACTCCTATGCAGCGATGGCCTGACAGATCTAGTCGAAGACGACGAAATCAAGAATGAAATATTGAACAATACGCCAGAAGACGCCCTGCAACGATTGATTGACTTGGCCAACCAACGTGGAGGCCATGATAATATTACCGTCCTGACCGTCCAAGTCCCCGATGACAAAAAACCTAGGGTCAAGAAAAAACCAGCCCCCAACAAACTGCTTTGGATTGGCGGAGGTTTCTTGGCTTTAATCGCACTGATCGGGGTGGTCACTATTGCATTTCTTGCCTGGCGCTTTACGAGACCTGATATCACAGCCATCCCCACAACTTCAGCGACCTCACCAGTCATCATCGAGACAAGCGTGGCTCCAACCACGGTTCCGGATTTTACACCAACAATCTCCCCACCAACCAGCGAACCTACACCCCAAGCAACCTACACACCCTGGCCAACGTCAACACCAAAACCATAGATAGCGAAGATCAAAAAGGCCACTGTCAGAAAAAAGACAGTGGTCTTTGAATTTAAATCGTTTTGATTTATGGCAGTAACGTGTAATAAACCCGGTTGCCAATCGCCAAAAAGACCTGATGATTAGGGCTAACTGCAAAGGCTGTTGCCAGGCCATCCGGCAAGGTATCTTGTCCATGATATTGCCGCTGATATACAAGCTGCAAGCTAAAGTGAAACACGGCGCGTTTTATCGGATCTAGCATGTATATTGATGGGTCTGGTGGTGGCGCAAATTGGATTTGGTTAAAAATCGCACCGTCCATCGTCGGGCCGTCTTCAAATCCTTCTCTGGTATCTTGGTAAATGGCCGGATCCGTATAATCATCACTTCCATAAAAACTTGTCGCTAAGTGACCATCCTGGAAAAGCATGTACATCCTACCATCGCTGACTGTTAAATCAACAACATCCTTTAACGATGGCACCTGATTGCCGAAAAAGAAATTGGGCAATTCACGATATTCAGTAGCACCATCATATACCCATACAGAATTCGTCATGGGATCGAGAACGTACAAATCACCCGTGTCCATTGCAAATGCCTGCGGTGTTCCCCAGTTAGAATCCGGGGGTGCCATTGGGAAAGATAATTGCTCTACTCCACTGGGAATGCACTGAGCCAGATTACCATTGGAGTCCATACCAATCACTGCGGCACTGTTTGGGTGGCCAGGGGGAAGAACTTCAATATCAACTAATGGACCTACGATGAGTGGCTGCGGTACAGGACCACAGTTGAAGGCTGAATCCAGTTCATACCCCTGTCCGGTAAAAACAGCCCGGTAAACCTCTCCATTGTTGCCATCCAGCAAATACAACTCATTTTCGAAATTGACCCCAATGCGGGTGATACTGACAGAGGTTGGTAGTCCCGTTATCAAGGCTGGTCGATAATTCAATCGAACGATTTTATCCATCGCATTCAGGGTGCTCGTAGCCACTTCGCGTAAACTCGTTGATTCATCTGTCACCTGATACGATTCCGCCAAATTAAGCAGCGTTAGAGCGTCCTCCCAGGCATCACGCTGCTCACTTACATGGGGTGATTGTTGCGCCTTTTCAACAGAGCGCTGAGCATTTTCGAAAGCTGCCTGATGATATCTTCCCTGACCGCGTTGGAAATATACAGCGGCTGCAACCGCGACGACAACCAGCGGTACTGCAATTGCAATGAAAGCCATCGTCCCCCCTGACATGGCAAACATGTTTTCATCGGGAAGCATGCGCTCAATTAAGGTACTGGTACCTTTAGCCACCTGCTGCAATGACTTAACAATCGTGTGTCCAAATCGAACCAATCCCGGTCCAATCGAGGATGACCAAATTTTACCGATCCCTTCAAAGGGCGGAACTTTTTCAATTTCCGCCTGGGGAATTATTTCTTCTCTATCGGGGAGGTTGGCTGGAGAAACTGAAACAGCATCCGATTTCATCACCGTTTCTTCTGGTTCTTTGGGGGGAGTGATGGGTTCGGGCTCTGGCAGCCCGCCAGAGGTTGGAACTACTGACTGCTGCTCGGGGGAGGTAGTTTCTTTGAGCGGCTGGGAATCAGCTCCTACATCCGTTTGATCTCGGGGAGTCTGGGGTGTAATCAGGCGCAAATCGCCTTTGCCGGGTTCCGTCAATAACAACACAGCTTCCAAATCTCCGGCTGCACGCCTTACCAACCTTCGATATAGGTCTCCCATGGAAAGCCCATGGAAATTTCGCAACGTGGTAGTATTCCAGGTCATGGGTGGGTTGGGCGAAATGATCAACACATCACCAGCTTTGAGCTCCGACTGATGGAATCGCAAATTTGTCGCTCGACTTAAACCCAACCCTCGGCCGGCCGAAGACGGATCGTAAAGTTGACGGGTACCATCAACGGTAATGACGTAAGCATGCGAAGTCCCGCTTTGCAACAAATAAAGATGATTAAATCGAATCACCCCTAATGCCAGCATGCCAATGGCCTGCCGGCCTCGATTAGCCGAATTTAGATTGCGCTTCAAAAGCAACTCGTTGAGCGTTTCTGCTACTGAACGCATCGCTGCTGTTGATGAACCCTGCGTTTTGTAATACTGGTCGGCCATATGCGCCAACAATTTATCTAATTCCTTTGGAGACAGTGGGGCATTGCCGTCCATTGTAAGGAAGATAAACAAACGATCCGAAGAACGTCCACGCGCCACGCGACGCGGTGGCAATGAAGTGAATAACCCAGGAAGCTTAGGTCTATCCTTGCCCGCATGCCGTACCAGGGGGAGTAAAACCAAATCGAGTGAAGATGTCATAAATGAAGTACCCGAACCATCGTTGTGGCGTTGCTCACAACCATTATACTGGTAAAATGGAATAGCTAACAAATCATTCGCAAAATTCTACATCTACCTCTCAACGAATACAAATAATGCAACTCAAAATCATTCAATCCCTCCCTGAATTCGAACAAATCTCAGAAGAATGGAATCAACTCCTAGAAATCAGCGCTAACAATATCCCATTTTTGCGTCATGAATATTTGACTACCTGGTGGAAAACTCTCGGCGGTGGGGAATGGCAAGCGGGAGAATTGTTCATCGTCACCGCATGGAATGATGAAAATGAACTGACCGCTGTAGCTCCCCTATTTCAAACAACTAACCTGGATGGAAAATCTGCTTTGATGTTCCTGGGCAGCATCGAAATTTCTGATTATTTGGATGTGATTGTGCCTGCTGAAAATCTATCCCTTTTCGTTGAAGCCATGTTGCAATACTTGACCGGAGCAGATGCGCCTGAATGGGAAATCCTGGACTTGTACAATCTTTTAGAAGATTCTGAAACCATTCCAACCTTGGAAGCTGCCGCGCAGAAATTGAGTCTGGATTATTCCCTGGAGAAAGTTCAGCCCGCACCCCGCATTAAGCTGGCCGAAGATTGGGAAGCTTACCTTATGAGCATCGCTGGAAAACAACGGCGTGAAATCCGCCGGAAGGTTCGCCGCGCCGAAGGCTTCTACGTTCCCGTAGATTGGTATATCGTCGAGGATGAAAGCAAACTCGATGAAGAAATCGATGCATTCCTCGACTTGATGGCCTATGACTCCGAGAAGGAAGCTTTCCTGACCGATGTGATGCGCTCCCAAATGCGCGCATCCGTGCATACCGCCTTCAAAGAGGGCTGGTTGCAACTGGCTTTCCTGACAGTCGGTGAGGAAAAAGCCTGTGCTTACCTCAACTTCGATTATGGCAACCAGGTCTGGGTTTACAACTCCGGGATCAATTTCAAATTCATGGAGCTCTCCCCCGGCTGGGTGTTACTTGCGCATTTGATCCAATGGGCCATCGACAATGGCCGTGAATATTTGGATATGATGCGCGGCGACGAAGTTTATAAATACCGCTTTGGGGGCCTAGATCGTTTCGTGATGCGAGTCCAAATCAAGAAATAATATCCACGAAGAGCACAAAGTTTCACTACGAATTATTCGTGAACTTGGTGTCCGGCCCGCAGAATGCGCGCACATCAAAGATGGCCCTTCGGGCAGCGAGGCCCCCTATGGCGTCGTGGATTTTTCTTCCTTAGAGAACCCCCCGGATATCCACACCGCGCGCCGCGGCGCGTTCGTGCAACCATTCCTGCTCATTAGATGGAATTGACAGAACCTCTTCCTCGGGTCTGCGCACCATCACCAAGGCTTCTTCCGGACAGGCTGGGACACAAACCCCACAGCCAACACAGCTCGTTTCATTGATTTGTATCAATACCGCATCAGAAGCCATGGTCAGCGCATCGAACTGGCAATAATCGATGCAGGTTTCACACCCTTCACAGAGGTCTTCATCCACAGTGTTGACAAAAGCTGATCTGGCGACAACGTTGGCGATGCCCATATCGGCCATGCCGCGCAGAATGCCACATGAGCATGTGCAACAATTGCAAATATAATGGATGCCCTCCTCTGTGTTGCTGATCGAGTGGACCAAGCCTGCATCGGCGGCTTCTTTCATCGTTGTCATTGCCTCATCGTGCGTCAAGGCGCGAATGGTAGTATGTCCATCGAAATTCCCAGCGCGTTTGCTAAACACCATGCAGTTTTCCACCGGATGATCGCAGGCATCCCCAATCAGGGCTTTTTGTTTGCGGCAAATGCAATCTTGCACCCCCCAGGCATTAGCGCTGTTGATGATCTCAGTAACACTCTCGAAAGGCTGAACTTCCATACCCGTCTGAATAGTTTCATCCACTGGCACGACGCGGTGAAATGCGGGCTGTAAACTGAGCATATGCCCAAAAGCATGATGGTAGTAATCCTCGAAAAGTTGAGCCATCTCTTTATCGAGCACAGCCATCTGCATTTCATAGATTCCCACCACAAACGGGAGCAATCCATATCCCAGACCAGACTCGGCCTTACCGGCGGTGATCAGCCCTTTTCGCAGCATCGTTTTAAGTTGCGCTTTCAATTCTTTGGCATCACCGCCGATGCGTTCAGCAAGCTCAGCAGGAGTTTCCACAGTCAGGCGCAATTGCGATGCCAGGGCAGCTTCCTCAGGGGTAAAGATTTTTTCCAACAGACGGATTTCAGCGCCGTCTTCCGTTGGCGGATAACCGTTGGGTAATTCATTCAATCGTACGGCCAGACGTTCAAAGGGGTTTTCGCTCACATTTCACCTCACTAATCTAGGGAATCCAGGACCACGAAGACGTATCCTTTCAGGTTGTTCTGTCCAGATACCAGGAATATTTGCATCGCAATTTGGGCATGTTCCTTGTGCCGTAATAGCATACGATTGGATGACATACCCAAATCGATTGATCAACATGGTTTTGCATTGGTGGCAATACGTATTTTCATACTCCGGTAATCGCCCGGCAATATTACCAGCATAAACATAGCGCAAACCGGCCTCTTGACCAATCTCGGCCGCTCGCAATAATGTCTCCACCGATGTACGCGGCGGATCGGTCATTTTATAATCAGGATGAAAGGCAGATACATGCCAGGGAATGTCCGGTGACACGGATTGAATGAAGCGGGCGGCATCCATCAGTTCATCGGTGCTATCGTTGAAATCCGGCACTACCAGGGTGACAACTTCAACCCAAAGCCCGCGATCATGCGCTCCCTGAATACTATCCAGCACATGCTGCAACACGCCCCCAAGTTTGCGATACTGCTTATCTTGCATCGTCTTCAAATCGATTTTGTAGCCGGTAAAATGCGGGGACAAATATTCCAGGGCCTCTGGTGTAGCATTACCATTCGAAACAAAGATGCATTTCATGCCGGCTTCATTGGCCCGCTTGAAAACCGAAACCGCCCACTCGGAAGTGATCAGCGGCTCGTTGTACGTAGAAGCCACCACCGCGGCTCCTCCACGCACACCATAATCCACCAATTGTTCAGGCGTCATTTGGCGAATGTAACGGCTGGATCCATCCGAGGCGGGATCACGCAATGCCTGTGAACTCAGCCAGTTCTGACAATACGAACAATGGAAATCGCAACCCAGCATCCCGAAACTCAAAGCATCCTCACCAGCGAGCATGTGGTACATGGGTTTCTTCTCGATCGGGTCAACCTGCAAACCGGCCACGTATCCCCAGGGCACCTTCAATTCACCATTCTGGTTGAAGCGCACTTTACAAATCCCCCGCTTACCCTCACGAACCAGGCAGCGATGGCCGCAAGCGAAACAACGCACCGTATTATTAGGCAACGTTTCGTAGAGCTCCCCATCACGAGTCAAAGCATCCAATCGATCAGCCACACTACTCATATTCATACATTATAATCGTTATTATGCTCAGTGTTGTCATTCAAGCTGGTGGAGAATCCAGCCGCATGGGTCAGGACAAAGCCCTGATTCCATTTTTAGGAAAACCATTGATCGAGCGTGTGATTGAGCGCGTTAGACCAATTGCTGATGAAACCTTGATCACTACCAACCTTCCCGCGGGATTCCGTTATCTTGAGATTCCGCTTGTTCCCGATGAGATGCCTGGTCGCGGTGCGCTAGGGGGGTTGTACACAGCCCTAAAAGCGGCGCGCCACCCCCTGGTTGCAGTCGTAGCCTGCGATATGCCCTTTGCGAACCCTGAGATCCTGGCCAAATGCCGACTAATATTAAATAAAAAAAATATCGATGCCGTCATCCCTAAATCTGAATTCGGCCTGGAACCCTTACATGCGGTCTACCGTCAGAATTCCTGCCTTCCTGCTGTAAAAAATGCCATCGAGGCCGACAAGTGGCGCATGGTCGCCTGGCATGACGATGTACATATCGATTTCATATCACAACAGGAGATGATTTCTCTAGATCCCCAAGGCCTGGCATTCTGGAACGTGAACACCCCAGAAGAATTCCAGCAAGCCGAAGAATTGGCTCAAATTGTTTGACTTGCTTTTAACGCGACAAATGCCCAAGTGAGGGGGGCACCCGGACATTCATCTTGACTATAATACTAAAAAATCTTAATTCCAAACATACAAATTCGTTGCAATTTCATGATATTCCGTCACCAAAACGTTTTGGAAACGCAACTATAAAGACTTGTCAGCATATATATATAAAAGATACATGATGAAAGAGAGGCCCGCATGATCAAACTCCTAAAAAAAATCCACGGCTTTTCAAACCTAGAAGACAATACACTGCGCCAAATTCAGGATTTACTAAAACCCACGGAACATTCACCAGGAACGCGATTATGCACCGAAGGTGAAACCGGCGACAAAATGTTCATTATCGAAAACGGCGAAGTTGTTGTTTTGAAAGCTGCTGAAGAAGATCTGATCGAAATTAATGTTTTGCAAGACGGCGATATCGCCGGAGAAATGGGACTGTTTGGCAAAAAGATTCGCACAGCCTCCTTAGAAACCAAGAGTCAAAGCAAAATCTGGACATTAGATTACGACGACTTCGAGAAACTGCTCGAACAAAATTCAGCTATTGCCAAAGGTTTACTTTCCTATGTATCCGGAAAACTGGACCGTGAGACATCGATATTGGCTAAATTAATGGCCCGTGATATGGAGAAGGGTTTGCGAGTGGCTTTTTTCCACACGTCACCCTACAGGAACGAACTTTATCAACAGAAGAATAAATATCAGTTCGCCATGCACTTTTTTACCCCGCGGCTGGAATTGAGCACGGTCCCCTTGGCAACTGGTTTTCCTGTCATTGTGGTCAGCGCCAATGACGACTTAAGTGAGCCGGTAATCAACGAGTTGCATGAAGTTGGCGTAGAAATGATTGCATTGCGCTGCGCCGGATTCAACAACGTCGATCTGGCCGCCTGCGAAAGACTTGGCCTCAGCGTGGCGCGCGTCCCGGCTTATTCACCCTATGCCGTGGCGGAGCATGCTGTGGCTTTGATGATGGCCTTAAATCGGCGCATCCACCGCGCCGACAGCCGCGTCCGTGAGGGTAATTTCTCTTTGGATGGCCTGGTGGGTTTCGACATGCACGGCCGCACAATAGGCGTGATCGGAACAGGGAAAATTGGCGCTGTTCTATTGGGAATACTGCACGGTTTCGGCTGCAACTTGTTGGCATATAATCGTTCTCCCAAACAAGACTTGATCAACAATCTCGGAGTGAGTTTCGTAGGCTTGGACACCATCTTCGCCGAAGCGGACATTATCAGCTTAAACGCCCCCCTGACACCAGAAACCCATTACATGATCAACACCCATGCGATCGAAAAAATGAAAACTGGCGTCATGTTGATCAACACTGCCCGGGGCGGGTTAGTGGATACCGAGGCTTTAATTGAAGGCCTCAAGAGCGGAAAAATAGGCTACGCCGGGCTGGATGTGTATGAGGAAGAAGCCTCTTACTTTTACAAGGATTTCTCCGACAGCGTGATCACCGATGATCTTTTGGCCCGATTGACGACCTTCAATAACGTTATGATCACCAGCCACCAGGGATCGTTGACTGATGTGGCCCAAAGCAATATGGCCGATACCACTTTGGAGAATATTCGCGAATTCGAACTGGGAAAACGCAGCAGCGATCTAACCAATGCAGTGATGTTGAAAAAATAATACTCGCTTGGAACATTTCAGCCTAATTTGCGCATCGTTATACCCCATTAAGGATATTATTACTCCGATTAGGGCATAATCCCGGTCAATTGGTAAAGAGGCAAAACCCCGAGAATTCCTTTCCCCGCTGCCTCCTTCGGTGGGCGGGGCATTTCTGAAGGCATAGCGGACCGTAGGTCCGCAAAGCGTGGCGACGGAATTTTCCCCTACGGGTCGGGTTTTGCTACACGGGTAGAATCCACGCAGTAAGCTGCGTGGTATTCGCTTCGCGAATAGAGGAGAATGCGATGAAATACGTATTTGGACTTATCACTGCCTTTTTCCAACTCATTGTCGGATATTCAATTCTCATCGTAGGCGGTTTCGGCTTGGCCTTACTGATCAATGAATTGGGGTTGGTTGGACCGGAAAATACTAATCCCTGGTGGAATACCCCCAGCCAATTCATTTTCTTTGTGTTGTCCTCATCCTTTGGGGTTTGGATCATCGGCTTGCTGGCCGCAAAACTGCGCAAGCTGAATTTTGATGGACGCAAAACCTGGTGGGGGACACTGGCCGCTTCAGCTATTGCAATTATCTTAATTACTATCGTTTATCTCATTCAGGGAGCCGTGGGATTCATGCCCATCTTGTTTGCGGTGGTAGGGGCAGTGTTGGGATATTACTTGCATCCGTATCTTTGGAGATAATGACAAATGCACTAACATGATATTTTGTAATTGGTGTTCGAAATTATCACGAATGCTCATAATTGAAATCTTGGATTCAAGTATCAAGTGCAACGGATTGATTTTTGAGAAAATACCATTTC
>CAZVPR010000031.1:0-38265 GCA_964629085.1 uncultured Anaerolineales bacterium | reverse complement strand
CGAAAGTAGGCTCAAATTCGCCCCAAAGACCGAAAAGACCCATTTCATAGACAGAAATATGATCATTCCAGAAATTTATTTCAGGCAAAGCCGGGTCAGGCTGGTCAGCGATCACTGCGCCTCCATGAATGCCGGAGGCATAGTCAAAATCGAAATAGCCACCCTCGGTCAGGTAGAAAGGAGCCAATGGCTGAAAAATTTCACCTTGTTCAACAGGTTGTTGTTCCGTTGGTTCTGCCGCCTCGGCAGATTCAACAGTTTCGACCTGATCTGCCATGTCGGGAGTTTCGGTGGGCTCAGCTTGTTCTACTTCTGGCTCATCTGTCTCCTCCACTTCCTCTAGATCCTCTGGCGCCTCTACCACAGCCGCTTCCACAATCACACTCACCCCTGCCGGTGCGCTGGCTTCTCCATCCGAGTCAATGGCTGTCACGATCAAATTGTAATTTCCAGAGTCTTGAGGCGACCACATAAAAACGCCTTCGAAGGGCGAGGCGCCACCCTGCTGGGAGGCGATCAGCGTGCCATCCAGCGTCATTTCAACGCGTGCGATCGTCTGATTCGCTTCGGCGCGAAAACTGACTAAAATGGTTTCACCCACGCTAAACGTCGATCCCTGTAAGGGGGCAAGAACGCTGATTGTCGGCGTTTTTGCCCCGCTCATGGAAAGGTTACAAGCAATCGATACCAATAAAACAACCAAAAGAATCCCAACCATATGTCTTTTTCTAAAGCGCATAAGATTTCTCCACTATCTATTCGTTTATCCAGAAATTTATCTAGGGGATGAAAAGGAGAGTTTTCTTCAATTTGTACCTCTAATTTTTTCCGGTTTTCGCTTTCGGATTTGAGCAAATCCACACAGACCTGCCATAACAATAAGTAGCGCCGGCGATTGGCATAACCTTGGGCCGCCTTTCTTTTGCTGCTGCTCGGCCCAGCGCCTTTCACAAGTATCCTGACCAGCGTCGAAGAGCGGACCGAGGATTTCACCGAGCAAGCCCCTGCCGCAATCGGTGGTGCATCTTTCTTCCCAATCGCACAGGCCATCACCACAACAATCGGCGCAGCACATTTGGCCGCCTTCGCCGGGGTCGCAAGTGCCGTCGCCGCAAGTAATGCCTATTGCCGGGCAATCCTGTGGGCAAGAGGAGATGCTTTCGTATTGGCGATCGCAGATCTGATTGCCGCAGGTGGGGGCGCAGTCCCTGGGGCAGTTGCCGTAGTTTTCACCGCCGTCTAAATAGCATATCAAATCTCCGCAAGTATTGCAATCCGCCAAACAATTGGTTATGTTTTCCCCTTTTTTGGGGTCGCAAACTCTATCGCCGCAGAAGCAATCCGCCGGGCAGCTTTGATAGGTTTCACCGCCGTTCATTTCGCAGATATTATCTCCACAAAAAATGCAGTCAATGGAACAAGAGTTGCGGTCTTCACTTGATTGACAGGTGCCATCACCACAGAGGCAGTCTTGCGGGCAGTTGGCATGCATCTCGCCGATATCTACCTGGCAGTAGCCATTGCCGCATTCGGGTACACAATCGCGCGGGCAGTTGGTGCGGTTCTCGGGCTCATTTACAAAGAAGCTGCTAAAATCACACCTGCCATCGCCACAATAGTCCAAACAATCTTGGGGGCAGTTTTCACGACTCTCTTTGAGGTCTAACTCACAAACCCCGTCGCCGCAGACGTAGGCAGCCAGTTCGGCGCAGTCGTTGGGGCAGTTGGCGCTGTTTTCTCCGTGCTGGGTGTCGCAGGTGCCGTTGCCGCAAATGGTATTGGTGCAATCTTGCGGGCAGTCCGTCGGGTTTTCAGAAACCAGGTCGCAAAAACCATCGCCACAGTATGAACTGGGGGCTGGGCAATCGGAGGGACAGGATTGGTAATCTTCTGAGTTGGCATCGCAGGAACCGTCACCGCACAATACGGTGGGAGCCGGAGGCGGGCAATCTTGCGCGCAGATGGTATGGTTCTCATCTTCATCGCAGGTTCCGTCTCCGCAGTAGGTCAAAGGGGTCTGGGGGCCGCAATCCTGAGGGCAGTTTTCGGAATTCTCCTGATCATCACAATTGCCATCCCCGCAAACCGTAGAACCAATACACTGGCAGAGATCGCTATCAAATGTCTCGCCAGGGGGGCAAGTTTGGGGCAGGCAGGTATCACCCACCGGTTGAATTTGGCAGCTACAAAGCTCCCAATCGAAGTATTCCCCCGCAGCGCAAGTTACTTCAATGCAACTGATGCCGCAATCATCGGGGCAAGTGCCTTCTTCCCCCTGGTCGCAAGTGCCGTCGCCACAGTACCCACCAATGAAGACACTGCAATCCGAGGGGCAGGTATCGGTGTCTTCCCCATCTTCTGTATCACAGGTGCCATCACCACACTCGCCGAAGATCTCTGGGGCGAATCCATAGGGTGCAGCAAAGACCTCGAGACTGGTTATCATCAAAACCAGTAGCACCCCAAATACCAGAAATCGTTGCAATGCGCGCTGCGTCATGAAAGCCTCCTGGTGTTATCTATGGAAAAAGATATGCATCAAAAACAATATACCCGCTGGCCAACATCTGGTCATCGCGCATGACGAAGAAACCGTAGCTGCCGTTGTTAGTCTGGAAGCAAAGGTAAGCATCCGTTAGCGGTGCCAGGGGATCGGCAGTGAGAAGAGCGCTCATGCACTGATTCTTGGAGGGTGCGGTCAAAAAGGCGCTGCCAGAAAAAGTGCCGCCATTGCGCGGACTGAGCACTACATTTGCATCCAAACAAACGTCGCTGGTGGCGTCAGCGGCGGTGAAGAGCACATCCAGGTCGTAACAGGTGCCGCTGTTGAAAGCCATACTTGACCAGGCCGGGCCGAGCGGGTCGGGCGCGTAAACATCCGGCGGCGGTGCAGTGGGCGGTACTGCGGTTGGCGGGGGCATTGTAGGGGGCGGCAGTGTTGAAAGAATTACCGTTGGGGGAATCGTTGTGGGCGGTATGGCAGTAGGTTGTTGAGCAGTCGGTTGTGCTGGTGAGGCTTGCGCTTGCATGGTCATTTGCACAAATTGGGCTTGTGCGGTCTGGGCGACGGCAGTGTTAAAAGCAGTCGTATCGTCACCTCGGGGGCTTCCACTGACATTGCAGGCCAGCGATAAAAGCAGTATTACAACAAACAGGGAAATGATTTTAGATCGCTTTTTCATAAGCTGCTCCATCGGGTATGACACTAAGTTACAATTTGCCAAAAGCCACGCCCTTATACTTCCACCCGCAAACCGCCACCGCTTCTTTGATCGGTTTCTTGATCTCATTGGTGCTAAAACGGTACTTATAGACCTGGCCAGGTTTGAATTCTTCGGTGAAGGCATAGGCGGTACCGAATTCAACGGATGTGCTCTGGCCTTTGAAGGAACTGACCGCCAAAGATAACGAGGGAATGCCAGCTTTCCACGAGACGGTGTACTCATGATCTTTGGCGCGCACTTCGTTTTTCTCGGGATCGAGTTTAAGGTAGATTCGGAACACCTTTTCGAGGCCAGCTTTTGCAAAAATTTCGTACCATTGAGCATTGACGATCTTCCATTCGGCGATCAGGTCGACTCCTTCATCGCTGCCATCAATAATCTGGTAAGGAGCCGATGTACGGTTGAAGGCCAGCAAACTTTTGATGACCGCCTGCGCGGGTTGCGCAGGAACTTGGGGATGTTTCTTTCTGCCGAAAAGTTTCATGATTCTTCCTTTTTTTATCAATCTGACAATTTTTTTAGCGGTGAAAAGAATTGTCATGAATGGGTTTGAATTTGACGAATTTCACAAATAATGCTATGTGTACTTTGTTTTTCATGAGGCAATTCGTGTCATCTGTGGTATTCGATACCATTCGTGTTCTTCACAAGTACACATAACAAAAACTGTCGGGTAGCAAGTTATTGATGAAATATCGATAACATTGGGCAATAAATCTAGCATCCACCGCTTGGTTAGGGAATTCCCCAATCAGCCAGGCGCGAATTCAATGTACCCAGGCCGCCAGTAGCACCATAAAAGGTTTCGATTGAATCCGAATCATCCATGGTGATTTCGCGCGCCACCAGCGAGCCCCAGGCCACTTCCGCAGCGCTAAAACCCTGATCTGCGAAAAAGATGAAACCAATGTTGAAATCGCGGGGAGCATCCGGATAAGCTGGCTCACGCGGACCGCCACCAATATTCATGATCTCCTCGATCGTAAAAGTCTTCACTTCTTGGGCGATGACATTTTCTAGATCACTGAAATCAGGGTTGGTCAACATGTGTACTGGCGGGACTTCCTCGGGAGGGATCAATCCCATCAGGTAAAGATCCAGCGGAGCAAAGTGTTTACTCCCATGGGCTTCGGCCAAACGGAAACTGCCATCGGGATTGGACTGGATTTGAAAGTTGACCGGCAAGCCCTGGCTGACGCGTGACATTTCCGTATCAGGATCATCCGTAAAGGGCATTACAAAGGAGGCCATGGTGCCACCAACATCGGTGTGGGCATCCCAGTGCGCGGTGTGATATTTCTGGTCCATTAACCCTTGAGCATCCCCGATAAAAACGCCCCAAGTGTGGCCGATCTCATGATTGAGTATGCTGCCATAGCCGGCGCTGTGATATACGACGGTCAGCAGGCGTCCTGCAGAGCCGTATCGGGCGGTATCATCGGCGTGAAAATCCATGCCGATGTGGGCAGCTGGGGAACGAACCGTCGTGGCAAAAGGTGTTGGCCCTTCCACGTAACCATAAGATGGGCGATAGTTTGGGTGGATGGGCATCACCACCAGGAAATCGAAATCATCGGGATAGACGCTGTAGAACATCTGGGTGGCTTTTGGAAAATCGAGTTCACGGTCTACTAACGGATAGGGTTCGCCATGGGTGATTTGACCTTCCGGGTCTGCAATGAACAAGGCATACTCGCTGGCGAACATATTGGGAGCAACCTGTTGTGCTGGATACGCGACGACTGGATCTACCACCCGAATATGACCCCAGCCAAAACCTGCCGATTGTCCGCTGCTGTCGTTGACCATGATATCGAAGTCAGCGGTTCCAGCTTGGCCCTGGAAAAGCCACATATCCGGCGAGAGAATATGGGTCGTGATGCCGTCTATAGTATAGACACCATCGCCGGCAAGACGGTCGCCATGACTGCCATCGTCGAAGAGAAGCAGCGTTTCACCGGTTTTGTAGGAACTGAGACTGACCTCAGCCACATTTTGATTGGTGGTGAAGACCTCAATGGTGGCGCTGTCCTGTCCATCCGCATAGATAGCTGCCGGGCTGACGCGGGTAAATAAATAAGCACCAGACTGATCGGCTTGAATTACCGATTGAGGACCAAATAGGAGGACAGCAGCAAAAAGAAGGGCGATAATCCAAAGTTGTCGTTTCATGTTTGAACTCCCATAGTCAGTTTGAAGAACCCCGGTTTTAGGAAAACCAGGGTTCTTTTATCTATTCACCGCAATAAGCATAATTGTGGGTGGTCTCGCCAGACCAACTTTCATTATGGAGCGAGTCGAGCGTGCGAACTTTGTAGATCAGTGAACCGGCGAAGCCGTCGGTGTCGATGCCTACCTGGCTGACCCATTGCTCACCATTCTGATTCATCTGGATCCAGGCCCAACCTTGCTCATTGTGGTTGAACCAGAATTCAGCCCAGGTCACACCGGATGGATCGGTGATGCCTGCTTCCCCATAGATGGTGCAGCCCTCCCAGAAGTGGGTAACATAGTTGAAGGTTGGGCCAGATGAATCGGCCGGCGCGGCATACACTTCAACTGAGGCCCAGTAATCGGTGGAGGAGCCATTCATTTCGACCACTTGCAGGTGGTAGGTATAGCTCTCCGGGGGACATTCCGAATCGGCACCGCTGGCATTGACCGGATTACCCTCAAGATAAGCGGCCTGGAAATCGCCGTAAATATTCCAGTTGATGGTTGTGCACTCACCCTGGTTGATATAGTCAGGTGCGGCCCAGAAATCGGCTGAAGATTCGGTGTAAGCCGTGGCTGTTACCGTGGGTGTATCGCTGGGTTGCGGAGAGGATGTTAAGGTGGCCGTTGGTTGGACGGTTGGCGTGTAGGTCGCCGTTGGTTCAACCGTAGGTGTATGCGTGCTGGTGTTGGCTGGCGTTGCTGTAGCAGTCCAGGTCGGCTCATCAGGTGCAGGTGTAAAGGAAGCGGTAGCCGTTGGTCCATCATCTTCTTCCACAACTAGTTCTTCGCAAGTACCAACGCAGAAAGTGATAGAAGAGCCTGCTCCGGCCGCCAAGGCATCCAGGGTGTATTCACCTTCAGCGGGAGGCTGCCAGGTTTGATCCAGACGCACCATGATTTTGCTGCCATCACTACTTAGCGTGGTTAGCTGACCCTCGGGCATCGGCTCACCGTTGAGTTTCAGTTCGAATCCGGAAACACCATTAGCATTGGTGGCATAAACCACAAAAGTGAATTCCTGGTTTGGCAGGGTACTACCATTCGTGGGAAACTCGATCCAGACATCCGCTCCGGTGGTGGCACTATCTTGAAGCGTTTCCGCCAAAAGCGAGAATCCGCTGAGGAGCAATGAAATCGTCAACACGGCAATCAACACCAAAGGAGTCCATTCAGTTTTCTTTGTGAAGGAATTTGTAATATTCATCAATGATCTCCTATTTCATCGGCTCGATTCGATTGCCTGGGATGGCAAGACGATTATTATTGTGGTCGGGATCCGTGAAATCTTTCTTATACGTGTTTGTTTCATGCTCCCATACACCAAACAAAAATGCCGTTCCGCATTTCTCATAATCCTTGCTACAGTAGTAGGCAAAATTCTTATCGACATATTCGGGCATGGATATCCATTGCGGCAGGTTCGATTGCACAACCAGGATATTCCCTCCCATCCATGGCCCGGTGACTTTCATTTCGCCATCGTCTTTGAAATAACCCCAGGTAACACCATAGCCCATTTTATTATTGGGCAGATCATCCGGTCCGTTATTTTCGACGTAAGCGAAAAGTCGGTGCCCGATGCGGGCGACTTTTGTGATGGATATGTCAGCATGGGAGTAGACTACGCCACCGCTGGAAGTAGCCGCAGATTTTGTACCTCCCAGTTCAACGGTCAGTTCACAGGCACCATCAGGAGTTTTGATGGTCACGGTCCAGGGGGTTTGTTTCCAAGAGTCCACCGGCGGGATGATGCTGGCGCCTTTGCAGATGCTGTCCGCGGCAACATAGCCTTTGCTGTCAACACCGCTGAGCGAAAAGCCAATGCTGAGAAATTCTTTTTGTGCCAGGGCCATGCCCATGCTGTTATGCGGACTGCGACCATCCAGCATCCAGGCACCGAGGTTGTAACTTTTGTTTTGCAGCCAGTATGTATCCGATTTGCGCTGGTGCTGGTTGGCAAAGATTTTTAATTGTGCACCACCGGGGCCGTATGGCATATCGTTGACCTTCAACGTTTTGAACGTGATCGCGGCAATGGCGTAAGCTGCTTCGGTATCACCCTCAAGCTTGTTGCTGCGTCCGCTTTCACCCTTACGTCCATAAGCGCTAACTTCATAGCGATAAAAGCAGCCCATCGGCTCACTACGAAATGCAATCTCAGCTTCCTGATTAGGCGAAGCGATGATCACGGGGGCGTAGATTTGGGTATCCATGCCAGGGCAACTGTAACTCTTGTAAAGTACGAACCCGTCAATGGAACTGGCAACGCCGCTCCAATCCCAGGTGACCACGCGAGAGTTGGTGGTGGTCCGCTTCACTCTCAAATTTGTGGGAGCCGCAAAGGCATTGGTGGTCCCTTTCCCGGTCCACTTGAGGTCTTCAACCCAAATCTTATATTGGAGCGTGAAGTTATCGTTTTTGGCAACAAAGTAGCGATCGTCCTTGACATTGATATCATCGGTCAAATGGACGTTGAAGGCCTCACCCAGATCCGTGGGACCTTGCGGGTTGCTCCAATCCTTCAGCGTGGTGGCTGCTGACCAGAACTTGGCCAGGACATTTTGATCGGGGTTATTGAAATAAGAAGCAGCCACGGGGATGATTTCATCTGGCTTGTTCCATGCTCCGGTGGGTTCGTAAACGCCCTGGTTGGCAGGTATGCGCCGGCCGGGAGAATCGTTGATGCTGTACCATAGTGCGGCAAACCCTACCCCACGCGTAGGGCTCAGGTTGACGGGCTTGAAGTGGATATATTTGACCCGTTCGGGATCATCGATGCAGGCCGAAGTCGGCTTTACTTCGATGTAGACCGGCGCACTACGGGTCGTGCTGATCATGTTTTGCTGTATGACATTGGCGATGATTTGGTCCTGGGGAACCAGATCGATCTTACCGGTAGCCTCGACCATGTATTCGTAGATGCCAGGGTGAGGTACTTCATCTACGTAGGTAGTCTGGTTAGCCGACACCGTGGTTACATACTGCGGTGCAACCTGGTCTGGTTTTAGGCGGCGATAAATGGTATATCCGGCTTCGACGGTGGAATTGTCCTTCCAGGTAAGCGAGACTTTGCAATCGGCGGTGGAAACGGTCAGTGAATCAGGAGCCGCGAGTTTTGGGTTGCTGATATTCTGAGCAGGCAAGAATCCCGGAAAAATGTTGGGGGCGATCTGAGCCACCTGTCCCGCCGCTCCCTGAATGCTGGGCAACTGTCCACCGGCTCCCTGAATGGGCAGAAGACCTGGCAATAATACACCTGCCTGGCCGGCCTGGCCGCCTTGTTGGCCTTGCTGGTTGGCTGGAGGTTGCGCTGGTTGGGCGGGCGGTTGATTGCCGCTCGCACCGGGAACAACGACCACCTGCCCAGGATTCAGAGGCCCGCTCACCCCAGGGTTAGCTCCCTGAATATCAGAAGCTGAACTTCCAGTGGCATCGGCAACGCTATCGACCGTATCTCCATCCTGGGCGATATAGTGAATAGTTTCTGGTTCGGCTGGGGCGGCTTGCTCATTGCTGACGGTTACGTGCAGCGCCAGCGATTCGCCCACGGCACCCAGGCTATTATAAGCACGCGCGACCATACTGTAGGTTCCAGATTCAGTACCTATCATGCCATAATTCAGCACCAGGGGGTTGACGCCGTTTTCTTCCGTTTCCGGGGCGGCTTGTGAAAGCACCAAGACACCATCCACCCACAGATCTAGGCGTGTCACACCCAGGGCATCGCGTGCCGTCACAAAGATGGCAAAGGGTTGGTTGAGATCAACCATCAAGCCGGCTAAAGGTTCCTGAAAGGAAACCTCCGGTCTGGGGACCGCCAATTTCGCATCTGGCGCTTCAGATTGACCACCAAATTCCGGCATATTACACGCCAGGGCAGAAATGAATAGGACCGCGAGAATCCCTACCATTCCCATATATTTTTGTTTTCGATTCATTTCTCATCCTCCTAAAACGGGGCCAGTCGTTTTGTGCAAAAATTTACACCGAAGAGCTATCCCGCAACCATGCAACCTTTTATGCTTCTTTACCCGTCACAACTTGTATAATTATATGTCGAGACGAAAGACTCGTGGTCATTGCCCAGCGTATCGGCAGCAACAACGTAATAATCCACAGAACCGATCGGTGTGCCGAGGCCGTCATCGACGGAAACTCCAATTTCAGATTCCCAGAATTCGGTCGAAAGCTCCTGCATCCAGACGGAGTTCCAGCCTTCGCCGTTCTTGTTATAGTATAGCTGCGCCCAGGATACGCCAGATTCATCGCTGATGCCGGCTTGCCCGTAGAACAGGCAGCTTTCAAAAACCAAATTGGTCCAGTCGATATTTGGCCCGCTGGTGTCCGTAGGAGGCGGATCGGAGACATCTACGGATGTCCAATAATCAGTATATGATCCGTCCATTTCTAATACTTGTAGATGGTAGGTATAACTTTCCGTCGGACACTCTGAATCGCTGCCACTGGCGCTGACAGGGTTACCTTCGAGGTATGCCGCCTGGAAATCGCCGTAAATGTTCCAATTAAGCGTGGCGCACTCGCCGTTGTTGATATACGGCGGAGCTGCCCAAAAATCTGCAGATGAATATGTGTAGGGTGTAGGCGTATCTGTAGGCCGTTGGGTGACCTCCACACTCGCCCAATAGTCAGTTGTGGAACCATCCATGTTGACTACTTGCAAATTGTAAGTATAGCTTTCCGGCGGGCATTCCTGCTGGCTGCCGCTGGCATTGACGGTGTAGCCTTCGTAGTAGACAGCCTGGAAATCACCCGTTGCTTGCCAATTAAGGGTTGTGCAATCGCCAGCCGTGATGTAGGGCGGTGCCGCCCAGAACTCGGCGGACGCCTCGCTATAGGGCGTGGGGGTAGACGTTGCCGTGTTGATGGCAGTAGGAGTTGATGTTTCTGTATTGCCAGGTGTTGGCGATGCGGTAGCAGTCCAGGTTGCCGTTGAGCCAGCCTGCTCTTCCTCGCTTGTTTCACAGGTCACTACGCAGAAGCGCAAAGAAGCTGGCGCTCCACCGGCAGAAGCCAGGATTGTGTATGGGCCCTCACCAGGCGGCTCCCAAAGCAGCTCGGCCCGTACCAGGGTGGCGTCACTTACCAATGGTTGGAGCTCATCTACGGGAACATCTTGATCATCAATCATGACCGTGATACTGCTCACCCCTCCCTGTCCATTGGCATAGACCACAATCGGAATGGGTTCTTCATCCAAGATTTCGCCTTCGGGAGGATATTCGATCCAGGTGTTCGGCCCATTCTGGGAAATGAGTAAAGCGCTAATTTTGTAGGCACTGAATGCCAATGTGGATACTGCCACCAACACCAGCAGGGGCACGATCAGCGTTTGCAAGCGATGATTTATTATTTCGGTTTTCATTGCTATCTACCTTTTTCAGTAAATTACGGTACCCGAGGATTAAAGCTGGTTTTTCGAGAACCATATGTATCTGTGGTTACATCCACATAAAGCGACATGCTTTTAAACAGGTTGGTATTGAAAGTAAAGTAGGCTGTTGAGAACTTGGCCTTGTTATCTTTGGGGATCAGGATAAACGAGGCTACCCCTGTGGCCGGTTCGATCTTGTTAAGTTGATAGGTGCCAGACGTTACCATTCCGGGCACATCTGCCTCATAAAATTCGAAAGTGCCATCACTATACACCTTCAGGACATCGTTGCAGATGACGGTTGGGCACATCACATCGCCGGCACCCTTATTTGAGAAAAGCCACATGAGTTTGTATTCAGTTGAAGGTTGGCCAGCGGTTAACAATTTCCTCAAGAGGGCTTCGTTTGCATTCACGGGAGGCGCATTGGGATCAACAATATTGACCGTCTGCGCAGTGCCCCCAAATGCTTGAGAAACGGGACCATTTCCAGTGATGGTTGGCTGGGCCTGACCTTGAGCCCAAGAGCCGTAAAATGCCTGCAGAGAGTAGTTCTCCGCATGGAACTCATCAACCTTTATGGAGCCATTGGGAGGAATAACCAACCCTGGCTGGTTGATGGGGTTTTCGATGACCTGGTTGCTGAGTCGGGTGAAGTTGATTCCAACAATAGTTTGGGGTGTCTTGTTATAAAACGTGATCGAGCAGCCTGTATCTCCACAGCCCTGTCCATATTTAGGCTGCTGCGGGGGTTGATTCTGACCGCCGGGCTGGTTTTGGGGCGCTTGCCCCGCGGCACTGCCCTTGACATGTACAGTCATCTTGCAGTCACCATTAGCCGAGCTGACGGTGTAGTCATCGTCTACTCCGGCCCACGAACCTCCTGCCGGAGCTTTGAGAATCAGGTCCTGACTCTTACAGATACCTCCCAGATAAAAACCTAACTGCAAGTTTTGCCCCTGGCCCAACCCAACGGTCATGGGTTGATCTCCTCGCTGACCCGCCGCGCTGAAGGAAATCCAGTTGAGGCTATGCTTTCCGGGAAGCAGAAGTGCTTTCCGATGAGTACTATAGCTGTAGTAATTGGCCCACAGGTAAACATGAGCACTTTGTGCTTGGGGCAAAGCCTGGTTGTTGACCTCATATTCCTTGAAGGTCACGGTCACGTTTTCATTAGAAGCAAACGTCAGGCAGTCCAATGGATTTTGCAGGATAGCCTTTTGCGATTCTCCGCCTTGGCCAAAGGCAGTTACCTGATATGTACAGGCGCAATTCGCCGGTAAGGTATTGATGTTCTTCGTAATCGAGACGGTCTGGATGGCAGGGTTTGCCGGAGGAACCCCACGCGGCATCACCAATGGCCAACTAACGATATCCCGGTAACCAGGGCAGAAATACTGCGGGTAAATATTGAACCCACTTACTTTTTGGTTGAGAATATCCTTATCGTAGTTCCAGGTTAGTTGATGTTGTTTACCAACCAAAGTCACTTTTAAATCGGTCGGGGGCGGCAAGACCTGGCTGGATTGCACCTGGGATAACCCCCAATGCCAGGGTTCTAGATAGAACTTGTATTTCAGGGCGAAGGAGCCATTCGGGCTCTGCCCGCTGCCCTGGTGTATTTTACTGAACCTATCATCAGCAGTGAGCTCGGCATGATCGTGGGTGGCGCTGAAACTGCCCAGATCAAAAGGTTTGCCATTGGGATCACTGCCGCTTCCAGATATCGCTAATTCAATCGGCAGCCCTGATCGTGACAAAGGCACCCAGGTTTCAATCTTGTATTTGCTCGAGCTGAAATCATTCGGCGGGATGCTTTTACCCTGTTCCTGCGGCAGGCGAAACCCCAAGAATATACCAGTCGGATCGATGATGGGGTTGATAAAGCCTTGAGAATAACCGTTAGCCGTGTATTCTACGGCCTGGAATATCATGCGTTCTAAACCAGGTAGAGGCTGGCAGGCCGGAGTGGTTGGAACTTTGACGATGACTGGATGGCTGGTGGCGTAATCGACGATTTTGCCGCCTTTTTTTTGCACGGCTACGACCACAAACTCATATTTCCCGGAACCAGGGACGGTGTCTGAGTGTCCGGTAGTATTGGGCCCAATGGAGGCGATGAGCACACCAAAGGGAGAGCCAGGCTCATACATTTCGATATCGAAACCTGTCTCATTGGTGCTGTTATCAGTCCAGGTCAGGTTGACCTGGCAGTCTGCGGCAACGGAAACCTGCACCGGGTCCGGGGCTTTCATGTTGGAGTTTGGATTGCCAACTCCCCCAGGTCCAGGATTGACTACTACTCCGGGCAAACCACCTCCAACAACTCGCAAATTGCCTAAATTGGGAACAGCAGGCATGAAATTTACTCCGGGTAGAGCGCCGGGTTGCACGCCAGGGGGTTTTTGCTGGCCACCAGGTTGTTGACCACCAGGCTGCTGGCCACCTGGCTGTTGGCCACCCGGTTGCTGGCCACCAGGCTGCTGACCGCCGGGCTGCTGTCCGCCAGGTTGTTGATTCGAGGGAGGAGCGGCAGCCATGGAAGGCGCTTTGGGAAGCGGAATCAGGATAACTTGGCCTGGTGCCAGTTGTCCGGCGTTGAGGCCGGGGTTAGCTGCGATGATGGCATCCACGGTGGTGCCAGCCCGACTGGCAATATTTTCCAGCGTGTCACCCGGCTGAATGACGTATTGGCCTAAATCCCGGGTGTCACTGGATGCGCTAGCTTCTGTGACCTCAACATGCTGCAACGGAGATTCGCCCATCAACCCCAGACTATTGTAGGCGCGCACCATCAAAGAGTAAGTGCCCAATTCGGTCGCCACCAAGGGGTAATTCAGGCTGAAGGGTGTGGTTCCCAATTCATCTGGGCTGGTTTGTGAGAGCACAATTTGATCTTCCACGTAAAGGTCGATGCGAATCACACCGCTATCGTCTGTGGCTGTTGCCGAGAAGAAAATGGTATCCCCGTTTGCCACCTTCACACCTGGTTGCGGTTGCTGAATGACCACTGTTGGTCCAGCCTCGTAGGGATCTGTAGAATCGACTTGCGATAATCCAAAGGGCAAGGTTGCCGTAGGATTGAAGTAGAAATAACCCGCTACAGCCAAAACACCCAGCACGATCAGACCAACCAGCCCAATACCGACAATCCCAGCTATCACGGGCAGCCGGACTCCTTTCTTTTTTGGGGCTGGTTTTTTGGAACGGGCAGGCGCTGGCGCGCCGCCGCTCAAGCCCACGACCACATCCGGGCCGAGTCCCACTTGAGCACCCGGTTGAAAATATATCGGACCAGTGATACGCTGCCCATTGACAAAGGTGCCATTTCTGGAACCCAGATCTTGAATTACCCATTGATTATCCTGCCAATAGATACGGGCGTGATGCCGCGATACTTCAGCATTGTCGATAACAATATCATTGTCAACTTCACGCCCGATCGTCAAGACAGTTTTGTTTAATGGGAAGTTCCGGTAAGGCTGCGGGCCGAGCCGTATAACTAAGGATTGAGTAATTTTGGATTGGTTGGTCATCGTGGCATTTCTCCAAGCTAGGGCGTGTACTCGATATTTAGGGTGGGGTGGGTGAATTCGATGAAATCATTGGCTGCGTCGGAATCCGTCGGGAATTGGAAGAGCAAGAATATCTGGTAGTAGGCCGGCGCAAGGTTGGTTTTTAGGGAGGTAGTCAAGTCTAGGGGTGGATCCTGGCAGCTAAAAATACTGCCTACATGTTTCGTAAAATCATAATTTCCTTGTGAAAGCACAGCCGGGTCAAAATTTCCATAGTAATAATAGAAAACACCGACCTCACCAAGATCGTTGAATGGATCGCCTCCCTGCACCAAACAGAACAGATCCAAAGTGGCAGAATGAATGGTGGCCGTGCCAGGAATGGACGTAATGTCGAAATCCATGAAAGCCGTCCAATGCATATCGGTGGGATCATCACCTGGGACGAATCCGAGACTGCTATTTCCCGCACCGTCGACACTGCCGCTGTTGTTGGTTGGCGAAAGTGCGATCTGCTTCTTCGAGCTGGCTGGCGGCTGTTGGGCAGCAACTTCCACTTTGATCTTGACCCAAAATGCCGAGTTGGCCTGATTCCCCCAACCAAAGAGCACCCCGGAAGCGTTGCGTAGTTTCCAAAAACCCTGATAAGTACCGGGTTGAGCAGGTGCGGACAGGTTGACAGAAACATCGATGGTCTGTCCGGGAGCCACTGTGCCACTGGTGAGTTGAACTTCTTTGGGGCCTCCCATACCATCACCATGATCGAAAACCATCTTGTAACCTGAAGTCCAGGTGCAGGAGCCGACATTTTGCAAGCGCCATGTTTTTGTGAAGGCGCTGCTAGGATTCATTTTAGTGTCATCGGGAACAGTGACATCCTTGACGAATTTCACTTTGTCACAGGGAACAGTGGTTGCCGTGGGCGGTATCACAGTAGGAGGGGAACCACTGTTTTGCGTGGTGGCCGTTGGTTGAGTCTGTGCTGCAATTGTAGGTGCAGTTTGACTGGATACTGACTGGCTGGTCGCGGTCAGGTCAGCCGGGGAAATCGGCTGCAAGCCGCTAGATTGATTTTCACTTGATTGTTGCCCCGCAGCTTGAACCGTCTGTTGAACAGCGGTGGCAGCAGCATCAGCATTGAGGTTTTCAGCCGGTGTCACCCCGCAGGCCAGGCTCGCCAGGGCCAGTAAGAACCAGGCTACGATTAGTTTTCTTAGTAATGAATCATTTAATGTGTTCATACAAATAAACTCCTAAACAACCACCCAAATCCTACAATAGCGGGCGTAAGCAATGTGTTGCAGATGGGAATTTTGAATTCCGGCCTCGGTACAGGTGTTGGCTGTGGGGTAGCAACTTCGACTACTCTTTGTGTGGCCGTCTGAGTGGGGAAGTACGTATTTGTAGGTTTGGGAGGCAGGGTTGGTGAGGCAGCCTGAATTTGGGGGATACCCCAATCGGCAAGCCGTGTGTTGACTGTGCCGCGCCCTCCAGTTGCCGTATAGAAATTGCCCTCTCCACATTCAATTTTGGACATAAAACATCGAGATTGATAGGTAAACCAGCCGAATTCTGCCGGAGAAAAGGCGCTATCCGAAAGGAAGATTGTTGCCAGATTAAAATCAGTCTGTGCGTTGGGATATTCAGGTTGACGGGGCCCGCCAGCGGATGACATGATATCTTCTATGGTGTAGGTTTGAACGCTTTGAGCAGTAACCCGCTCGAGGTCAGAAAGATCGGGATTCGTCAGAACATGAACATCCGGCACCTCATTCGGAGGGATCATCCCCATCAAATATAGTTCCAATGGCGAAAAGATTTCCTCAAAATATCCAGCATTATAGGTTCCGTCACCTTTGGATCTGAAAAAGTGCAATCCCTCCGGTGATTCATAACCCTCACTCATGACACCAGCGATATCTGTATTACCGGTCCAATGAACCCCATTTGAAATAGCCTGCTCAACTCCCACAAAGGCACCCCAAGTGTGGCCGATTTCATGGTTCAAAAACCCAAAACCCGAATAGGTCATGGTCAACAGCCGGCCCTGCGAACCGTATTCAGCAGTATAGTCAACTCGTTCCCGACCGATATTATCCGCTGGGTTGCGCAGGCCGCCAGAATGGGCTTTCATACCCAGGTCGCCTCGAACAACCATGAAGTTGATAAAATCGAAATCGTCAGGATATATTGAATAGAATTTCTTAGTTATCGCCGGACCGTTATACTCTGTGATATTGGGGAAACTGCCGGTGTAGGTTTCACCATTTGGATCAACAATAAAGAAACCATACTCCGTCGCAAAAAGCCCTGCGCCAACTTCCTGGGCCGGGAACTGCACTTTAGGAGAAAGTACTCTCAGATCGACATAACTGATGAAATCTGATTGACCTGAAGTATAGCGAACTTCCACAGAAAGCCAGACGGTGGAAAGATCGGCATTTTGACCACTTTCATCCCATTGAATTGTGGTGATCACATCATCAGGGAAGGTGTTGGTTGTGATTGCTCCTAAAGTAAAAACACCATCCCCTGCAGACTGATCACCGTTGCTGCCATCATCGTAAAGTTGCAGCACCGGTTGATCGGCAAACTCAGGTTTGATCGTAACCCCGGCGACATTGCTTCCGCCAGTAAAAACTTCCAGGGTTGTACTGTCAACTCCATCCTTATAAATAGCCGTTGGCGAAAAGCGGTAGTAGATATCAGCTTGAGCCGCAGCAGACCTGATCGAAGGTGGAAAACTTAGCAAACTGCCGAAAAAAATTAATACCCACAAAAATCGATATGTTTTCATCTCAATCTCCATTTCACAATATTGCGGCCTATTTCAATTTACCCTCCCGCTTAGGTTTATCCGCGGGCTGCCCTAATTGGTGTTTAAAGAATTCTAGCAGGTTTTCCAGATCACGAATTGCAGTAACATCCCCGCTGGTCACATGGTGGATTTGTCCAGTCCAATCAACTTGTGTGGCTTCATTTTTCCAGAGGCGTACAATAAATACTTCGCGAGTGGGTTGTGTGTCTCCAGATTGATCAATATTCATACGTTTGCTGCCTTCATTTGTTAAACAAAAACTGATACTTTTTTCCAAGTATCAGTTTATATGAGGTCTATCTCCAAACTGTCATAGTTTTTGAAATAATAAAAAACCTTGGGGACATTTTTTCTACGTGCTGCCTCTGGTTTCGATAACATGTCCTGCCTCTCGCATTGCAGCCAGGTCACGTTTTATCGTTCGATCACTGACATCCAAAACACTGGCCAGGTTTTCAACAGTTGGGATTGCGCCTTGGGATTTGGCTTCGTCCAACAGGCGCAATAAGCGATGCTGTCGGCGGGCAGATTTTCCTTGAACAGTCTCATCCTCAGGAGTTTGTACAGTCCAAGTAGTGGCAATCAAATCTTTCGGTTCAAGCGGCCGTCCAAGTGGGGCTTCGGCACGGGGCAGCATAACTTCCCGATGTTGCAAGGCTTGTCCTTTTATTTGGGCATGATAATCATCCCAAATTGGTTTCCCAGGGTTGATATCGTGCAAATAAGCGTGTCGCCGCTTCGGATCGGAGATAGATTCTGAAAATTGAATCAGTAATGAATAAGCATCTTCCAGGGCCGACAATCCTCGCTGAGTTTCCCCGGCTTCGAGCAAAGCCCGGTAAGCACCTACATACGCTAATAACGGATCGCCAATCCCCTGGCGGCCATTTTCCTCAATCCAGGATAAAACCTGGTCGGCAAATTCCACCGCTTCCGCGTGATTGCCTTCAGCGGTAGCGACCCGGGCCAATCCGGCCAAAGCGTCATTGGCCATGGCGTGCAAACCCACCTCTCGGCGCAGGTCCAGTCCTCGGGAATACGCTGCGCGCGATTCATCCAATTCGCCTAACTCTTCTAAAACTAAACCGAGGAATACCCAGCCATACCCCTCAACACGGCGGTCCCCAATCGCCTGGCAAATCTCACAAACTTGTTCCAGATATTGGCGTGCTGTTATGGAATCTCCGCTGTCATCGTACGTGATGGCCAGGTTATAAAGAGCGGAAGCCTCAAAACGACGATCACCCAGGGCACATCGAAGGTCAAGGGAGCGCTGGTGATGTTCGATAGCAGTAGGGAAATCCGCCAGGTAGTGGTACACACCCCCAAGGTTATTGTGAATTTCAGCCAGTAATGCCAGGTCCTCTTCTGGTTGTTCAATTGCCAGAGCTTGTTCCGAGTGATCAATTGCACGGTCGTAATCACCGTTATCGAAGAAAACCACACCCAGCGAATTTAAGCTGACAGCCTGGTCTAAGGGATCTTGGTTATCAAGAGCCAATTGATAGGCTTTTTCAAGATGTATTTGGGCTTCATTATATTCGCCCAGGTGACGCAGCATTTGTCCCCACTTCAAATGAGCCTGCTGCTCCATTTCTATATCGCCAGCTTGTTTTGCATGACCGGCGGCATGCTGGACTACTTCAAGCGCGTTAGGGTAATTGCTGATAGTCTCCCAATATTGTGTCCAACACAGGGTCACTTTTGATTTTCGCCTGGGTTTTGAAACATTGGGGTGATCCAACAGCTTATCTAAAGCGATCAAATCTGCATATTGATGTTCCCTTTCACCCAGCAGATCGAAAACAGCAACCCTATCCATGAGCAGTTCAAAGCTGCATAGCAGATCGGCCTGTTCGGCCTGTTCGGCCTCCACCGATGATTTTGCCAAAGCCTCTAGGGCGCGCGTGAAAAATAGCGCCGCCTCACTGTTTGCATAAAGCAGCTTCGAATGATCACCAGCTTGTCGATTGTACTTGACTGCCTGCTCCCAAACCTGCCCTTCATAGGAATGGTGTGCTAGCAGCTCTGTGTGATCAGCAACCTCCGCATCCAATTGTTGAATACTCTTTGCTGCCTGTCGGTGCAATTGCCGGCGCTCATCTTCCGGAATTGATTCGTAGGCTACCTGTCGAATTTTGTCATGGCTAAACTGGTATGCGTTCGGCATCTCCTCTAAAAATCGTCTGCGCACCAGTGAATTTGCAATGGAAAGCACTTGTTGGACTTCCATACCCGCAGTATTGCTCAACAGCGAGAAATTAAAATCCCGTCCTAAAACCGCGGCCGCGCTGAGTACGGTTCTCTCTTCAGGCAGTAAACGATCCAGGCGTGTGGCAATTGTGCGTTCCACAGCCTGTGGCAAAGGCAGCTCCGTGTAGTCCGAGGTGGTTTCATCCCAGGGAGTATGCCAGTTGCCCAGCTCATCTTGAGCCAAAATTCCTTCGTCGCTGAGGGCCCGTAACGTCTCCAAAATAAAGAGGGGGTTGCCCTGGGTTTCGTTGTACAGACGTTTTTCAAACAGTGGGACCGGTTCGGCTAACCCCAGGCTGCGGCGGATCAATTCACCCGTCGCTTCCGATGTCAGCCTTTTCAATTGGATTCGCTGCTTGATGGCCGAGCGCTCCAAGGCCCCCAGCCGTTCCCAAAGCGTGGCGCGCACCTGGGCATCCTCACCCCGGTACGTGCCAATCAGGATTACCCTGGTGTTTTGTAAATGGGGGGCCAGAGCGATCAGGAGCTCAATATTATCCTCGTTTGACCAGTGTAAGTCATCTAAAATGATGAGCAGTGGAGTAATTTTTCCCCAGGCTTTGAGCACATTGACAAAGGCCTGAATCAGGCGGTTTTGATTTTGGGAAGCGGGCAGCGCGGGAGCAGGAGTTAGATTAGAAATCTCATTGGTCAAAAACGGCACAAAAGGCAACAACACTCGAAACCAGATCGTGTCGATAAGTTGTGACATTTGATTGATGCGCAGTGAGGTCAACCCCTGGGATAAGGCCTCAATGAAATCGCTGTAGGGCGAAGAAACATCACCTTCCAGGTTGCGGCCCCAAAGGGTCTGCATCCCCCGCCACTCAGCATCTCGCATAACTTCAGTCATCAGGCGCGTCTTTCCAATGCCAGCTTCCCCCTCAATTAACACGATCCCGCCAAAACCTCGGATGGCTTCTTCAAAAACGTGGTAGATGCCCTCGCGCACCTCATCCCGGCCAATCAGCGGAAGTTGCGCGGGACGAGAATCGTCCAAAGACCAGGGTGCAACCGGTGAAACAACCTTTGGTAGGTGAGGCACCTTATCATCAGGCACTCGAATAGCAATTTCCTGTGCCAGCGCGCGTGTCTGTTGATCGACCTCCAAACCAAACTCTTCATCCAAGATTCTGACGCAGTTTTCATACTGTGTAAGCGCGGCTTCGGGACGGTCCAGGGCAAAATATAGCCGCATCACTTCGCGATGCGCGGCTTCCCGAAATGGGTCTACTTTTGCCAATTTCAGCGCATAATCCAGCGCTTCACCGAAATTTCCTTTTGATTTCTCAATATCAATTAAATTCCCCAGCGTTCGTAAATACAATTCTCGCAAACGTTCACGCTCTACCAAGGCCCAATCATCATAAAACCCCTCTAATAAATTTCCCCGATAAAGCGCTACAGCTTGACGCAGGGATTGAGCGCTGGCTACTTTTTCTTCTTGCGTAACAACATCGACTTGGGAATACGAATCCGTCAGCGACTCAAAAATTTCCACATCAACGGTCAGGGTAGAAGCCTTAGGAATCAGGATATGTTGAGCATCCGATTCAAGGTGATCTGGAAGCAGGTTGCGGATGCGCCATAGCGCTTGGGTCAGGGAACGGCGAGAACGGGCTTCGTCCATATCAGGCCAGAAAATTCCCGCCATTTTGAGGCGTGATTGAGGGCTACCACGTCGCAGTAACAAATAGGCCAGCAAGGTGCGGGCCGACGTTGACCCCGAGAATTCAAGGTGCTCCTTGCCCCGATAAAGGGTCAAGGGGCCAAAGAGATTTACCCGAATCTGCGCTGAGGACATATAAACAGATTATAGATGAACTGCGCTCCGGAAAGAATAGAAGTCACGTTAAACTTACACAAATATCAGGGAGATTGATCCACAAAAAACCCCAAACGAATTGAGTTTGGGGCTTGTCACTTCGGGGGAAATGTTCACTGGACCAATTGCACTGTTCGTACGGGAAAGGGAATTTCGATCTTATTTTCCTTAAAGGCTTTATCAATTCCGGTTATGGTCGCGTCTACGGTGGCGGAATAATTGGTAAAGCTCAGATCCGCCCAATAATAGATCGTGAAATCAATCGAAGATTCTCCAAAATTGTTGAAAACCAGGACAGGTGCCGGATCATTCAGCACACCGGAGATCGAGGTAACAACATCCAGTGCAACCTTGCGCACCAACTCCAGATCACTGCCATAGGCCACACCAATATTAAAATCGAAACGGCGTTTGCTGTTGCGGCTGTAATTCTTGATGGGGCTGGTAAAAACATCGCCGTTGGGAATGAGTACATTCTGCCCATCGAAAGTTTGGATTTCTGTAGCACGCAATTCCACACTGGCAACCGTACCAATATAATCCCCTACCTCGATGACATCGCCAATATCAAAGGGCTGGTCGAGCAACAGCAACAACCCTGAAACGAAGTTTTTGCTTACATCTTGAAGGGCAAAACCAACTGTAAAACCCAGAATCCCCAAACCCGCCAGAAAAGCAGTCAAATCGAATCCGACCTGATCCAGGGCAATCACAATGCCAAGAATCAAGATCGTCCATTGGGCAATTTTCGAAACAAAGAGCGTGATCTCAAGATCCGCTTTGCGTCGCTCCATAGTTCTTTTGATAATCCTTGAAATGAATCCGGCTAAATATAGACTGATGACAAAAGATAACAATGAAACGACCAGTTTTGGAAGGAATCCCAAAAAATTCGCCAAAAGCTCCTGCAATGTAAAAGTTATCGAATCCATGATTTATTCTCCGTCATATTAATGCGCGTAATCTTACCGCGCAATCTGAGTTGATTGCAAGGCATTTGGATTAGCGATACAATCTGCGCCATGCCGCGCGTATCTGTACTGATGCCCTGCTACAACGTCGCCGCTACGGTAGACGAAACCCTTGCCTCTTTGGCGGATCAAACATGGGATGATTTTGAAGTCATCGCTGTAGATGATGGCTCGGAAGACTCTACGCCAGATATCCTGGAAACTTGGACCGCGCGGGATAGCCGTTTTCGAGTTTTGGCTCGCCCCCACGCAGGGATCATCCCCGCCCTCAACGCCGGTTTAGACAAATGCCAGGGGGCCTATGTCGCCCGCTTGGACGCCGATGACCTGGCCCTGCCTGACCGCCTGGCCCTCCAGGTCGACTATCTGGATCAACACCCTGAGGTGGATCTTGTCGGTTCGCTTGTTGAAGCTTTTCCCAAAGACCAGGTTCGAGAGGGGTTCAAAATATATATCGATTGGCTCAATTCGCTGGTCACTCACGAAGATATCCAGCGAGAAATTTATGTCGAAAGCCCTTTGGCCCATCCCAGCGTGACCTTCCGAAAAGAGGTTGTGCAGCAATTGGGCGGCTACCAGGAATTCGGTTGGCCCGAAGATTACGACCTCTGGCTGCGGATGAACCTGGCTGGGAAACGCTTCGAGAAAATCCCGCAAATATTGGTGCAATGGCGCGAGCACGAACACCGCCTGACGCGCACCGACAGTCGTTACTCCGTGGAAAATTTCCTGCGCGCCAAAGCTCGTTATTTGGGACAAGGCCCGCTGGCCGAAAAAGATGCCGTCATCATCTGGGGTGCCGGCATGATGGGCCGCCGCTTGAGCAAGCACATCATGCGCACAGAAAACCTGCCGGTGGTGGCCTTTGTCGATGTCGACCCCAAGAAAATTGGCAACACCCGCAGAGACAAGCCCATCATCGCCCCCGATGATTTGCCTGACTGGTGGAGCCGCTACCAAAACCCGGCCATCCTGGCCGCCGTTGGGGCGCGCGGTGCACGCCAGTTGATCCGAGAACGACTGGTCTCATTTGGACTGCGCGAAGGCCAAGACTGGTGGGCAGCAGCGTAAGTGCAACGAGCAGGTAGCAGTGATCAGGAACCTGACAAACTAACCAACTAGCAAACTAACTAACCAACAAAAAATTATGTTCCCAACTTCCCAACTTACCCCCGGCCTGACCCGTGAAGAGACCTTCCTGGTCGAAGAACAGCACACCGCCTATCATATCGGCAGCGGCGACGAGCGCGTCCTGGGTACGCCCTGGATGATCTCCTTCATGGAGCGCGTGTCCAATCGCTTGGTTACCGAACACCTACCCGAAGGCTACATGAGCGTGGGCATCCACGTGGATGTAAAACACCTGGCAGCAACGCCTGTCAACGTTCAAATCAAAGTTCGGGCTGAGGTTTTAGAAGTGGTGAAAAATCGCCTCATCCTGTCCGTTGAGGCCTGGGACGATCACGATAAAATTGGCCAGGGCACCCACGGGCGCGCTGTAGTCGAGAAAGACCGCTTTATGAATCGTGTACTCAGTAAACAGTAATCGGCGAAAAGTGTGTAGTTGACCGTACACAGTGGGCTATTGAAATTCATGCCGCCCAACGAGCTAACCAACCAGCCAACTAACAAACTACCTAACCTACCATCTAACCAACAAACCAGGACCATCCATGAACATTTTCATCACCGGCGGCGCAGGCTACATCGGCTCCACCGCTGCCGAAGCATTACTCAAGAACGGACATGACATCACCGTTTATGACTCGCTGGTAAC
Source organism: uncultured Anaerolineales bacterium (assembly GCA_964629085.1). Lineage (GTDB taxonomy): Bacteria > Chloroflexota > Anaerolineae > Anaerolineales > UBA11858 > NIOZ-UU35. The sequence goes on along the minus strand of CAZVPR010000031.1, from coordinate 14,273 downwards.
CGGTCATCGGGCAGCCATACCCAATGGAGTCAACTTCATCGAAGCGGATTTGGGCGATGTTCAAGCTTTACAGAATGCACTATCGGCGCGACCTTACGATGCCATCATGCACTTTGCCGCTTATATCGAAGCTGGCGAAAGCATGCAAGACCCTGGCAAATTCTTCGAAAACAACCTCACCAATTCGTTGAGGTTGATCGAAGCCGCGGTTCAAAATGGCGTCAAACGCTTTGTGCTCTCTTCCACCGCAGCCGTCTACCAATCCAACGATGAACCACTCCATGAGGATTCTCTTTTGGGACCCAACAACGTTTACGGCCATACCAAATTAATGATCGAACAGGCCTTAGAGTGGTATCGCCAGATCCGTGGTTTGCATTATGCCGCTTTACGTTATTTCAACGCCGCCGGTGCGTTGCCCGATCGCGGCGAAGCTCATCAACCCGAATCACACCTGATCCCGCTAACCTTGCAGGTCCCCTTGGGGCAACGGGAGCAAATCTATATATACGGAACCGATTACCCCACGCCTGACGGTACCTGCATTCGCGATTACATCCACATCTCAGATTTGATCTCGGCGCATGTCCTGGCCCTGGACGCTTTGGCTGAAAATGATAAGTTGGTTTATTGCCTGGGAAATGGTGAAGGCTATTCAGTGCATGAGGTCATCGAGACCGCCCGTGAAGTCACCGGGCTGCCCATCGCCGCCAAAGAGACTCCTCGCAGGCCCGGTGATGCGCCCCGGCTGGTGGCTTCATCGGAGAAGATTCGCTCTGAGTTGGGCTGGCAACCCCAAATTCCAGACCTCAGGGATATTATCGCCAGCGCCTGGGAGTGGCACAGGACGCATCCCAACGGCTATAAATAATAAAACATAAACCCCCGGAGTTGCTCAAATCACCCGGGGGTTTCAAAAATTTATCAAGGTGACTGTCACTTCGTAAGTGACAGTCACCTATATTTATGCAAGAGTTTCCAACTCGGCAACCATCTCTTTGATCACATCGAAGCCGCCCTGCCAGAACTCAGCCTTAGTGATATCAAGACCGGCCTCGGCACATATGTCCACCGGTGATGCAGACCCGCCCGCTTCGAGAATTTTTATATAGCGCGGCTTGAAGCTTTCGCCCTCGGCCTTGAACTGTTTGTACAACGAGAACACTAATAACTGCCCAAAGCTGTAGGCATATACATAGAAGGGCACGTGGTAGAAGTGGGGCACAGAGACCCACTCCCATTTGAATTCTTCGCTCAATTCGACAGAGTCACCAAATTGAGTCTTCAAGTTTTCCATGTAGGCTTCGGAGATTTGATCGATGGTGGCCCCTTCGGCAACCATATCGTGGGCTGTAACTTCGAACTTGGCGAAGAAAGCTTGGCGGATGATGGTGGCAAAGGCATCATCTACTTGGCGGAAGAGCAAATCGCGGCGCACGGCTGGATCATCTTCTTGTTCCAGCAGACGGTCGACCAGCAACATCTCTGAAAAAGTGGAAGCATTCTCAGCCATGGGCAAACCCGAATGGAACGTAAACATGTTGTGATGGAAAGCCAACATGGCATGGATGGCGTGCCCTAGCTCATGAGCCAGAGTAGTTATATCATTGACCTTGCCCTGGTAGTTAACTTTGACATACGGCGTGAACCCAGGAGTAATTGAAGCGCAGGAAGCACCACTCTGCTTGCCCTTGCGCACTTCATTATCGATGTGACCATCATCGAAAACCTTTTTGGCCAACTCGGCAACGCGAGGTTCGAACTCTTCGAAGGCACTCAAGGTCAGTTTAACAGCCTCATCGAAATCATAAGTTTTGTCTGCCTCAGCAACTGGAGCGTATATATCATAGCGGCGCAATTTCTCCAGACCCAAAAGCTTGGCTTTGAGCTTGAAATAACGCTGGAAAATGTCGGCATTCTTATCGCTTAACTCTAACAGGATATCTACCACATTATCAGGCAGATCATTGACCAGGTTGCGGGCGGAGATGGGGCTGGTGTAGTTACGTAGTTCGATATTCTCGGAACGCCAGTCGCGGATCAGGGTCTGGTACATTTGCCCCAGGATAGGGCCTTCGTCCGCATAGACTCGATACAATTCCTTATAAGCGGCCTCGCGTAAATCGGGGTCACTGCCTTGAATCAAGGGGGTCAACTGGCCCCGTGTAAACTCTTTTTCCTCGCCATCAACCTCGACCTTGAAAACATAACGATTGGTAATCGAGTCATATAGAGTCACTTGGGCGTGCTTTCCGTTGACGTCTTTTATGTTGACGATTTTCTCTTCGGCTTCAGTAAGGGTATGCGGCTTGAAATGGCGCATTTCTTCCAACCAGTAGCGATAGCCATTGGAGCGAGACATCAGCTTCTCGGCAACATCGTCATCCAAGTCTTTCCACCACAGCGAGAAAAACAGGGTCTGGTTTTCCATCATGGCCAGGAATTGCTGCACGCGGGCGTACAGAGCCTGGGCGTCTTGGCTTTGGGTATCGGCTGCAAACCATAATCCGGGATAAGCTGATAATTTGCTGCCCAATTTGTTGAAATCTTCCAGCGCCTTGATGGCATCCATGAATTCTTCGAAATCGATTTCCGGAGTCAGCTTCTCGCGGTAGGCTTCGAACTTGGAGGCCATGGATTCGAGGTCTGTAAAAGCAGCTTCGATTTCAGGGCCCTCGCTCGAAGGGAAGAGATTCGCCAAACTCCAGGGGGTTAATTTGTACTCACTCATTTTTCAATTATTCCTTTTCGGGTTGATAGGTGCCAAATGCGAAGGGATTATACTCGAAAGAATTACTCTATAAGATTAACACTGGTTCAAAATCTGCCCCCACCGGTCGGTTGAATCCAAAAATAAACCACAGATGAATAGGATGAACACAGATGTATTATCTTTTCATCCAATTTCTCTGTGGCTATTTGTTTTATGTAAAGGAGAAAAGATTGTCAGTGGTGACCGACTAAACATTAAACCGCACATGCATAATATCACCATCCTGGACGCGATAATCCTTGCCCTCCAGGCGCAATTTCCCTTTCGAGCGCGCTTTTGCCATGCTGCCCAACGACAGCAAATCTTGGCACGGCACCACCTCGGCGCGAATGAAACCTTTCTGCAAGTCACTGTGGATGACACCAGCCGCTTCGGGAGCCGAGGACCCCTGATGCACAGTCCAAGCGCGCACTTCATCTTCGCCAACGGTGTAGAAAGATTGCAGGTGCAACAAAGTGTACGAGTTGCGAATCATGCGGTTCAGGCTGGGCTCAGCAATGTTGTATTCGGCCATGAATAGTTCAGCATCATCAGGCGGCAGTTGCGCAATTTCCATCTCTAAGCGTCCGCGCAGCGATACTACACAACTCTGGCAGGGGTATTCGATCATGGGAGCATCCCGATCCTCGCCCAGATTGAGCACGATCAGCAAATCTTTCCGGGAAAGGAAGCCATACCCAGAAATCAGTTTTCGTTCATCAGACTTCAGCTCGAGGGTGCGCAATGGCTGATCTTGATTCAATACTTGCTGGAGACGCACAAACAAACTGACCTCACGCTGAACTTCAGTTTTATCGCGGCTGTTGCGTTGGCGCTCTTCTTCAAGCCGCTCTAACTTCCGTTCAACCTGAATCAGATCATTGAGCATAAACTCCGCCTCCATAGCTTCGATGTCGCGCTGGGGATCAATGCTTTCCAGGGTATGCGGCACACCTGGATCATCGAAGCAGCGCACCACGTGAATGAAGCCATCCATCTGTGAGAGTTCCGAGAGCAACTGACCTGAAATTTCGCCGCTGGCTGAGCCTTCCAACCCGGCAATGTCTGCATAGGTCACTTTTGCATAGGTAGTTTTCTTAGGGTTGAATAACTTCGAGAGATCATCGACGCGCGAATCAGGGACATCCACCACGGCGGTGTGAATCTCGAAGCGCCCCCCATTCATCGATATGGGCCGGTCGCCATGCGTCAGAGCGTTAAAAACTGTAGTTTTGCCAGATTGAGGTAAACCAATAATGCCAAGTTTCATTTACTACTTCCTTGTTTACACACGCAAAGGGACGCAACTCAATGCGTCCCTAATTTTTCAAACGGGGCCGATTTTACCGCATTATCGGCGGGTGGCAAGCACTAGGTTGTTATCAAGGCTGCATAGATTTTCGGACCTTATCGGGTTCGAGGCTGCCAATCTCTCGCCAGATTTCTTCACCCTGCGGATCAAAGAAAACAAATGTTGGTGTAAATGTGCCGTATAATCGAGCTACTTCCTGGCCGCTAGCTGATTGCACATTCACACGGATAACCTTCAATTGGGCTTCGAATTCTTTTTCTAACCCGTCCACGACGGGTTTCGCTGCCGCGCAGGCAAATCAAAATGGAGATTGCAGTTCCAATAAGACTGCCTGACCACCGCCTACCTCGGCCAGCACCTCCGGAGCGGCAGCATCAGAACCAGGCGCGGGACGCAGAACCAGCCAAAGCACGCCCATAGCAACAAATATGCCAGCAAGAACAAAGCCATCGCTCGCCTTGAAGCCATCTCGCAACAAGAAAAAGGCGACCAGTCCAATGACAAACATTCCACTCCACAACATCGAATAGTGATTGATCAATTCCATTTGAGCTCCTTTTGTCATATTCGGTCTTGACCCTACAAGTATATCTCGTTAAAATTGCTCCACTCAATTTGAGAACGCCAAAGTGGCGGAACTGGCAGACGCGCACGACTCAAACTCGTGTTCCTTCGGGAGTGTGGGTTCGATTCCCACCTTTGGCACTGTCGAAAAATGGGATGCAACTGCATCCCATTTTTGCTTTCGGTTGTTGGCGTAGAATAGTTTTTGTTTTTTGTGAGATAGTGTGCAAGGGGGATTGAAATAATTCCTTTCCATCGTTGATGCTGTCAACCATTCTATCTGGGCACAGATTCTCTTTTATATCTTCAGGTAAAACCGGCTGGTGAACCTTCTCTTTTTCTGTCCTTGACAATACCCAAAACATCCGATATGATTTATATATATAAACTATTTATATGTATATACTATATATATAAATAAACTATTTCCCGAAAGCAGGTCAGGTATGACATCACAAACCGATTTCTTGGAGACTGTGGAGAATTGGGCTAAGCTCTATTTTTTCCAATCTCTCACTGAATTTTTCAATTATCTGAAACATTCTGAGCTTTCCCTTTTGCAGGGCTACGCACTTACCTACCTTTTCTTTAAAGGCCCCCTCAAAATCTCTGAATTATGCGAGCATATGACCGTATCGCTTGGGGCGGGCAGTCAGATGGTAGATAGGCTCGAAAAACTAGAAATGGTTGAACGCATAGCTGACCCCGCAGATCGTAGAGTACGGAAAGTTCAAGTCCTTGAAAAAGGGAATTCATTCGTTCAGGAGAATTTTGCATTCAGTCAAAGTTGGCTAAGCGAAATTCCCGCCAACATCAGTCCTGAACAAGAAGTCCAAATCACGTCTACGCTGTCCGTACTCATGCAGAGTTTCGGGAAGAGGAAATAATCCAATTTACAAGAAAAGGAAAAATATCATGAAATTAGCAGTATTTGGTGCGACAGGAAAAACCGGTCTCGAAATTGTCAAACTAGCTCTCAGTCAGGGGCATAGCGTCACAGCTTTTGTGCGGGATGCTGCCCGATTGCCCGTTGAACATGAACAACTATCATTCGTTATTGGTGATGTATTTGACCCTGATCGAGTTGCTCAAGGGATTCAGGGACAGGATGCCGTCATCTGCACTTTGGGTGCGGGTAGCTCTTTGAAAAAGACATCTGTTCGCACAGTTGGCACTATCAATATTATTCATGGAATGAAAGAACATAAGGTCAACCGCTTGATGGTTGTCACAGCCATGGGTGTGGGTGAAAGCTGGAATACGCTTTCTACGTTCAACAAATTCTTTTTTGCCACATTGCTTAAAAGTAGCCGCGATGACCATGAATCACAAGAATCGGCTGTAAAAGAAAGCGGGGCAGATTGGACCATCGTCCGACCCAGTGGTTTGACTGACGACCCTCGATCGGGTGTTTATGATGCTGGGGAAAATATCCTTGCCAAAACATCCAAGATTGCCCGCGGCGATGTTGCCGATTTGATCCTCAAAGAACTGGAACAAAACGCCCTGATTGGTAAAGCCGTCACCATCACAAATTAATTAGTCAATCATGGATATTCAAAATCAAGACATGAAGGGCAAAGTTTGCCTAATCACCGGAGCAACCGCGGGGATTGGGCAAGCCGCCGCTCTATTGCTGGCGAAACGCGGTGCCACAATTGTGGGGATAGGCCGCAACTCAACAAAAAATGATCATTCAACCCGAATGATTTCTGATGAATCCGGGAACCCGAATGTTGAATATTTGCTGGCAGATCTATCCTCCCAAAAGGATATTCATAACGTAGCACAGCAATTTAAAACAAAATATGAACGCCTGGACGTGCTGATCAATAATGCAGGGGCTACCTTTGGTAATCGTATGGAAAGCGTCGATGGCATCGAAATGACTTTTGCTCTAAACCATCTTGGATACTTCCTGCTGACAAACTTGCTCCGAGATGTTTTAAAAGCCAGCGCCCCATCTAGAGTGATCAATGTGTCTTCAAGTATGCATAAATTTGGCAAAATTGATTTCGATGATATTCCCTTCAATAAGGGATATGCTCGTTTAAAAGCTTATCAACGTTCCAAATTAGCCAATATCGGCTTCACCCATGAATTAGCTCGAAAAATGTTTGGGCGGGGTGTGACTGCGAATGCAATGAATCCCGGGTTGGTATCAACCAATGTGGGCAATGTTGCCGGGGGTGTTGCTGCAAAAATGAAGGGGTTGGTCGATAATATTGCCGGGTTAACACCTGAAGAAGGTGCTCAAACGATTATCTATTTGGCAACGTCTCCGGAAGTTTATGGCGTATCCGGCAAGTACTTCGTAAAAGAGAAGTCGGTGCCTACGGTGAAAATGTCCTATGATCTGGAATTTTGCCGTCAATTATGGGACGTAAGCGAAAAACTGGTTTCCTTGCATAGTAAAAAGAGTGTCGTCAAAAAGGTTTTGAACTAATGATGAAAATCCACATAACTTCAAAGAAAATCTTTAAATGGGTGCTTGTCCTTATTATGCTCGGATTCATATTTTGGGGAGTAAGTTGGGCAACATTTGCCAGACCACCGTTACCGGAAGCTGTGGAAGCGCTGGAGAGCGACAATGAGGTAATAATCACATTGGAGCCTTGGCTAACCTTCGTGCCAAACAGGACCACGCCAAAAATAGGTTTTATCTTCTACCCTGGGGGGAGAATAAATCCCCAGGGATATGCAACCTTATTGAGAGCCATCGCCTCCGAAGGGTATCTGGTCATTGTGCCTGAAATGCCTATCAACATGGCCGTCTTTAACGCAAACATTGCCGATAAGATTATCACCAATTACCCAGAAATCGATGATTGGGTGATTGGCGGGCATTCCGTAGGCGGGACCATGGCCGCGCAATACACCTCCCAAAATCCCAATACAATTAACGGATTGGCAATTTGGGCATCTTACCCGGCAAATAATGCGGATGTATCCGCATTCGATCTCCCCGTAGTATCTATCTACGGCAATCTCGATCCAAGAGTGAATGATCTTAGCATCACTGAGCGAAAATATCTCTTGCCGGACAAAACCCAATATGTGCGCATAGAGGGTGGTGACCACCACCAATTTGGATCGTATGAGATCAAACCCGAAGAACAACACGCCGTTATCAGCCGGGATTCTCAGCAACAACAAATTATTCAGGCTACGCTGGATTTGCTCAAAGCGGCATCCCACACGAAATGATGGCAAACAATATGATCTTCCTGCGAATAATAATTATCGGCTTTCTCTTATTGGAAGCAAGCAATGTTTTAGCCCTCTATTTCTTTCCTGGGTCAAAATACGCCAATGCGGTGGGAACCTTCAATGCTTGGGAAAAATCAAAAGAAGACCCCGAGATTCATAGTTTTATCAAATATCTTGTCAATTGGGTTGCTGGAGCTAAATTGATCTTTCTTATGCTGCTGATTGTCATCATTTTCACCGCCGATGACCAATCGTTGGTTTTCACCGGCATAGCACTGGTAATCTCCATCGCGTCCTTCTTTTGGCGGCTTTTCCCCCTCATCCGTCAGATGGATCACGACGGCCAACTCACACCAAAGAAGTATTCCATTGCATTAGGTTGGATGATAGCCACCTTCATCATGATCATATTGGCTGGGGTAATCCATTCTATAAGCGGATAATCGTTGATCAAACAGCGAGATTCTTGAAGTATATAAATGTAGCATGGGGAATTTGCGCTCAAAATCCATTTCTGATTACTGGCACCTGGACAGAAATCATCGATTTCTTTGACACATTCCCAATTTTTGAAAGTTATTTACAAATTGCGCTCAAACCCAGCTATAATAGAAATCACAAATTACACTCACTGACAAAGAGAGGTCTTCATGCCATCACTCAACAGCATTCTCGCTGTCATCATGGGGGGCGGGCGGGGCTCACGGCTCTACCCGCTCACCAGAGACCGGGCCAAACCAGCTGTGCCCATCGCGGGCAAATACCGCCTGATCGACCTGCCCATCAGTAACTGTATTAATTCTGGAATCAACCGCATTGCGTTGCTAACCCAATTCAACTCCGTCTCGTTACATCGCCATATCACTCGCACGTACAACTTCGATCCTTTCCATCGCGGCTGGGTGCAGATTTGGGCGGCCGAACAAACGGTCACCCAACAACAATGGTATCAAGGCACAGCGGATGCCGTTCGGCAGCAACTGCTCGAAATTCGGTCTTCGGGGGCAGAATATGTGTTGGTTTTGGCCGGGGATCATCTTTACCGCATGAATTATGCTGAGATGGCGCGCTTCCATTGGGAGAAAGAAGCCGATATCACTGTAGCAGTGAAACCAGTTTCAGCCGAGCAAGCACCTCGATTCGGATTGCTCAAACGGCATGCAGATGGCTCAATCTCTGACTTTGTCGAAAAACCCAAAGACCCGGCAGTGCAGGCAGAATTTGTTAGCCGTGAAGACCCGGAACGACCTTACCTGGGGTCCATGGGAATCTATCTCTTTAACACAGACAAATTGATTGAAGTTTTGGTAAGTGAACCAGACGACGATTTCGGAGGCGAGGTGATCCCCAGAGCTATCCACACTCATCGCGTTTACGGCTTCGATTTCGATGGCTATTGGGAAGATATTGGTACAATCCGGTCGTTCTACGAAACCAACCTCTCGCTAACAAGGCCAACTCCACCCTTCGATTTCAACGATCCGGACCAGCCGATTTTCTCGCGTCCGCGCTTCTTGCCGGGAACAGTGGTAAACGGAGCCTCCATGAATGACGTGCTGTTGGCCGATGGCTGCGAAATCGGAAGGGCGAATATCGAAAATACTGTCATCGGTTTGCGAAGCGTTATTTACGATGACGCAGTTATCAAAGACACTGTTCTCATGGGTGCAGATTATTACGACCCCCCGGAAGGTCCCAAGCACAGCCGGATTGCCCTGGGCATTGGGAAAAATTGTCAGATCGAAGGAGCCTTGATCGATAAGAATCCCCGCATTGGCGACAATGTCGTCATTCGGCCCTACCCCCGTGGAACCGAAATCGATGGCGATCGCTGGGATGTGCGCGATGGCATCGTGGTTATCCCCAAGAATACGACCATTCCAGCAGGGACGATCATAGGGCCAGAATAAAAGGTTCAGTGTTTCTATTTCACTTTTTTCAAATGAGCTGACTCTGCTTACCAAATCGTCTTTGGGTAAAAATCTCGCATCGCATTGTTCGAGGTAACCAAAGGCGCCTCCAACAATCCGCCGGTCGATACCGTAAGCATTTCGAACAACTCCTAATTTATGACTACAGTTATGACCATGGTCATATCGTATCAATACAAACTTCAATTTTCAAAATTAAAACAGCCCCTGGAAAAATTCCGGGAGCTGTTTTGTGCTTAGGCCATTTCAACTTCTTTGGTGAAAATCTCAAATTGAGGGGGATTCTCGAAATGCTGTTTGACTGCACATTTTTCGGCTGTCCGAACTAAAGCAGAATAGTATTTTTCTGGAAATTCGGGGGGCACCTGAATCTCGAGTTCAATCTTGCCCACCATGCCTGGTTTGAGCGGATTGGGTAAGGCTCGCTGAACAATGCGAATACCTTCCGTGGGTAAACCGCGCTGTTTGCAGAAACCCAAAACATAGATTCCTGCGCAGGTTCCCAAGGAAGAGAGGAAAACCGCAAAAGGAGTCGGCGCTGAACCCTCACCGCCCGCCTTAGGAGGTTGGTCTGTTTGTACTGTGTAAGGGCCAAAGCTGGCGTCTACGCGAGCGCCGCCGGGGAAGTTGATGATCATTTCCATAAAAAATTTCTCCTAAATGTTGTTTTCTCTTTGGATGCACTATCATTGCTCTGGTTACATTTTTGGTAACCAATCGGGTACAATTTCGAATCATGAACACATATCGAAATTTTGTAGACAATATCAGCCCAGAAAAAATAAACACGGGCCGCCAGGCAGAAGTGGATTTGGCACGCGGTCTGGCTGTGCTCTTCATGATCTGGGTGCATGTGCTGGAAATGTTCGCCGATTACGAAGTCCAAGATTCTATTTTTGCCGGAGTGATCGAATTTCTCGGCGGCCCGCCAGCTGCCCCGGTTTTCATGCTGCTGATGGGCGTTTCGATTGCCTATTCACGGCAGAATAAACCTATCAGATTGATATGGCGTGGGCTGACGATCATGCTTCTGGGTTATTTGCTCAATTTTGTGCGTGAAATTATTCCTCTTTATATTGGCCTGGAGTTCGACCTGTTTTCAAAAAGCGATCTATGGCCCTACACTTTCGAGACAATGCTGCTGCAAGTGGACATTTTACAATTCGCCGGTTTGGCTTTGATTTTCTTGGGACTGGTGGCGATGCTAAGAATTCCTCGTTGGGTGTATCTGCCTTTGGCTTTGGCATTCGCACTGATCAACCCCTATGTTTGGGAATTTCAAGGCGCATCACCAGTCAGCGATTATGTATCGCAACTACTCTGGGGTTGGGATTATTATATCTATTTCCCCTTCTTCACCTGGATATTCTATCCGCTGGTGGGTGTCGTTGCCGGTGACCTGTTGGTCCGCGCCAAAGATAAAGGCATTTTTTATCGAGGTATCTTCACAGTTGGATTGCTGATCTTGTTCCTGGGCGTTTTGGTTTTGCTCACCGATGCTGAATTTCATCTCGGCGATTACTACCGCCACGCGATCGGCGGTAACCTGTGGATGACTGGCTTCGTATTGATCTGGTGGGCTCTGATATTCTTCATCACCAACCGCCTCCCATTGCCCCAGTCTTTGCAAAACCGGGTCACTTTCTGGAGCCGCAATGTCACTTTGCTGTACTTCATCCATTGGGTGATCCTCGGGTGGAGTGTCTTAATATTGGGTTACGAAAGTATGTACTTCATTGGGATTATTCTGCTGATGGCCTTGTATACTGTTCTTTCTGACCGCCTGACGTACGCCTGGACAAAAATCAGAAACAAGTGAAGTCCCGGTTCTACAGATCGATCCCCTAAGACAGCTTTCGTTAAGGCCATGCGCACAAAATAGGCCCCGGCGCTGATGCCAAAGACAGGCACAAAGCCCAAAAGGATCATAAAGGGAATCGATAAACCTTGGGTGATCATGACCAGACGTACCTAACCCAAACGGTCGGCAAGACGTTCATGAATGGCATGAACAGACCGGCTCCAATGGAGATCAGAATCGAATCTTTCCACTACCGAAAAAACTATACATTGCTGGCGGGTGCGGGGTCCTGAACCACCGGTTTCCGCAGGAAGAAAGCCCAATACATTGTGATCGCAATCGTGTAAAGCACAATGGTCCCGATAAACGACGGCCCAAAGCCGTACCTGACCTGAAGGTAACCACTGACCGTTGGGCTGAAGGCCCAGCCAAAACTCCAAGCCATGCTGCTCAAGCTAGCTACCGTCGCCCGCGCCGAGGCGTCCACGCGCTCCATCACAAAGGTCTGATAAACCGGCGTACTCATATTCATCAGACCCAGGCGCACATAATAGGCTCCAGCGCTAACCCAGAACCAGGGCGCAAACCCCAGCAAAGCCAAAAAGGGCACAGATATCCCCTGCGTGAAAACCACAAATTGAATTTTGCCCATACGATCAGCCATGGGCGGAGCAATCAGGAATCCAATACCCATGGCCAGCGACCCCCAGGCAAACAGCGTCCCGATGACAGGGTCCGGCTGATCGTGTACCACGCGAAAAAAGACATTCATGAATGGCATAATCAGCCCTGCACCAATCGAAGTGATCAACAACGGCACAATCAATTGACCTAGAAGTTTTGGCTCTCTGGCGGCGTATTGCAGCGGCGCAAATATCGAACGCTGATCGCTCTCCAGTCGTTGTCGCCGTAAGAAGAACAGCGGGATCGTCCCCAGGGAAAAAGTTGCCGACACACAGACCAGTGACCAGGCATAAGCCAGGCTATGTGTTGCGGACACATCTTGCCAGGCCCCCATCCACCCTGGTAAATAACCGCCCACCCAGTTTCCAGCAAAGGCTGAGAGCATCTGCAATCCTTGCCCAAAACTGAAGAGATAAGTACGCTCTTCCTCGCTACTGTTCTCCACCAGGAAAGGCGACATGGTGATGCCCCACAAACTTTGGCCAATGCCAGAAAACACATTCATCACATAGAACATCGGCACTGTGGGAAAAACCACAACCCCGATCACTGACAATGCGATGAACATTCCCCCAGAGACCAGGGAATATTTGCGCCCGATCAAATCCGCCAGATATCCCATGGGAAGAGCGGCTATCAAAGCCGTGAGACATGAAGTCGTAATCAAACGCCCCAGCAAGGCCTCATCGAACCCCAGGCTGAGAGCATAAAAATTAAACAATAAACGGTAGACCCCCATCGACACCCCGGTGATGATCACATTCAGAAGGTACATGCGGGCGTTCGGCCGAAAGGCTTTCAACTGCGCGACATACTCGCGCAGAATTTGGGCCAGCGTAGCCAGCCATTTTTTGATCAATTTACTCATTTACGTTGTTTTCCAATTGGTCCTTCAGAAATAGTTCTAGAGCCTCGAACGTCCCTGAAATCGCTTCAGAGCGCGTGGCGTAGAATTTGCGTTTTCTCTCCCCTAAGGTTAAATACACCAACCCCGCCAGACGCAGGGCGCTCAAATGATACGTGACGGTTGGCGCACGTAGACGTAATTTGCGCGCCAACTCCGCAGGTGACATAGTCTCTTGAGATAAGTATCTCAGTATTCGCAGGCGAGTTGGATCGGCCAAAGTTTTCAATGTCCGCAGCATTACGTCCGGAACCTGCGCCCCAGGGACGAGAGAATCCTTATCGGGGCGGCCCCCAAATACAAACAAGCCCCGGTTCTCCCCCAAATCATTGAAAACAACCAGGGGCGAGATCCAAAACGAAGGGACCAGGACCAATTCATCCACAGAGAAACCTTCTTCAAATCGCACACCCCGCGAAACCATTTCGACAAGCTCGATGAAGCTTACCCTCTTGGCCAAAGCCTGAGCATCACTGATGGCATTTTCTAATGCTGGAAGAATGCGTTCTTCTTCCTCAGCAAAAAACACTTCCCGATAGGTTTGAAGTGACGCCAGATAATGATCGCCTAAAGTTTCGAGATCGAGCCAGATGGATAGCATGATTTCCAACTTTTTGGCGGGGGGAGGCGACTTATAATCTTTGAATGTGTCTCGAAGCTGGTCCCGGTCTTTGGCAGCCCACGTTCCGCGGGCTGCAGCATTTTCAAGGATTTCAAGGGCTTCAGCTGGCATCCCCGAAGATTTGGCCAATTTTGGCAAACGTTCGGCGGCTGGCATTTTGCGCAGTGTTCTCAACACGGAGGCGCTGTCTTTGACATCCGCAAGCGAGTGAACCCAACACATGGGGAATCCCACCGCCACATGAGCCTGCTCTAAAACTTCGCGCACATCAGTGGGAAAGCGCGAACGCACTCCCGCTGCCCAGGATGGCCGCAAACCAAACTCGTCCGGCTCGTGCAATATATACAGGCTGATGAAAAAATCGTAGGCAGTGCCAAAATCCCACACCAAATCGGGAACTTTCATATCTCTCCTGATTGTTAGATGAATATCTAACAAAGTGCGTTAATTATAATCCAGCAGAATTAGCGTGTCAATCGAGATGCCCAAGTGT
>CAZVPR010000030.1:0-39036 GCA_964629085.1 uncultured Anaerolineales bacterium | reverse complement strand
TACTGTGAAAAACGGTAGTAAATCTTTCCAAAGAGTTAATATTTTCAGACAACACTTCATCGAGATCGGATGCCATGGGTGGATAGAGCAGCATTTCCAGATCGACCGGGATGGGATATTCCCCGTTGGCGATGATATTCTCGAAATGGAAATCGGTACCGCTGAGCAGATACATTATGCAAATCAACATCCCTATGCGATAAAAGTATCGCTCCACTTCGGGTTCGGTTTTGCAAGGTTGCTGTTCGATTACACTCACCCAGCCATGGGTGCCTCGGTCGAGCAACACCAAGGGCATCATCGATTCTAGATTTGCGTGCAGATTTATCCACTCTACAAAATCCGAATAGGCATTTTCCATAGAAAGGGAATGGGGTTTGTAGATAAGCTGCAACCCGCTTTCGAACGCTACACGAAATACCATCCGCCCGTGATTATGCGAATCGGAGAGTCCTGGTCTGATCTCCACAACAGAATTTCCAGTTTCTCCAAATTGCTCTGCGAATGAACTCCAATCATCTGCTAAACACGCCAGGAATTCTCGCATTACATCCACCCAGGTGTTGATCTCCTCAACCAGCAGGCGCGCCAGAACACTATATTCTTCGAAAAGCGCTAATAAATTCTTTACAGTATGCTGAACGAATTGTACATAAAGTTCATTCGCTGGCTCCTCACCATCTTTGACCATCGCATCTGGATTCAGCAGCGCCAGGATGGGTTTTTGTTCGACTCGATAATTCCAGAACTCCGTTTGTAATACTCGGGAGCTGATGAGAACCAGGCGCTGCAGTAAATAACGAGACAGACCCGTTCGCGCCGATTGGGTCAGACGTTCATCGTTTGAGCGTGATTCTGATCCATTGAACAACAACTTGCTTCCATAGCTGACCAGCGGGATCAGGATATCCTCAAAGGGTTGCGGATTTTCGGGATCGATATAAGGCTCTGAACTGTGTGTACCTTCGAGCAAATAATCCAGGGTGTGGCCAGTGGCCCCCTCGATGATTTCTGATAGTTGGTGAACCCAGGGAGGCAAACCCAACCCTTTTTTGAGGCTGACCCGCCCAAGGTAGGGTTGTACTGTTGTAAGGTCTAAATTGTCTAAAGATAACCTTCGTTCCAAAAGTGCAATATTGCCCTTCCCTACTGCTTTCACCCAAGCGGCTACTCTTTGTGCAATCTGCTCATTGAACTGAGCTGGATCTTCCAAAAAAAAACGGTCGCCCAATCGTTCTGAAAGCGTGCTCGACCGGGCGACAATACGGGTCAAATTATAGCCATCATTAATCATAATGGCGCTGCAATTCCATCATCAGTTATCCGTGAAATTCCCCATCACAGATGATCGGGTGTGTTGGCGGAGGCGGCCAGCTACCCCCGCCGCCAGCCACCTGATCCAATTCAGCGTCTGAAAGTTCGGTCTGCTTTTCAGGGATCTCGTTAATATATTCAATTAACTCCTGAACGGAAAATTCATATCCTTCTCGTTTTCCCATTGCCATAACGGCTTGCATGTCATTCGCTATGGACATAATCTCTTCCAGCAATTCAGGAATACTGTTGACCTTCTTCCCAAACGCGATTACGTTGTCAGTCATTGAGTTTTCCTTTACAAATCGTCCAATTATAAGTGGACCTTCCCATTGATATCCGATTGGGTAAGGTCATTTCGAGACTATTAAATGCATTAAATCAGGATTTCAGAAAAATCGACAATCTATGGAAAAAGTTATATGTCGAACTTGCTGGTTGAGCATCAACCACCTGAACAATATGGGATTCCATTGATTTCGAATTTTGGATCTCCTGTGCAACCGTAAGTGAATCCATGCCCATCGCTCCCTGGAATTCCACCGGCAACCTGTTCCAATTCTTCGTCGGTGAGTTCGGCCGGCTGATCCTTCACAGCTTCAAGGTATTCAGAAAGTTCTTGTGTTGAGAACCTAAAACCTTCCCGCTGGCCCATTGCGACGATCTCGACCATGTCGTTGCATTGGGTCTGAATTTCTTCCAACATTTTCGGGCTGGTGCTAAGCATCTTACCAAAAGCGATCACATTGTCAAAACTCATTGGAACCTCTCCTTTTTGGGCAAATTAATAGATTTTATTGATTGACACTATTCCCCGAACAGCGTCAATTTTCCGATCTTTCTCCAAATGTGAAATCTGACCCGATTCTCGGAAACTCATTTTTCTATCAGAAAAACCAAAATTAATCAACATCCGATCAGACATGTTATCGGTGGGCTTGTGCACATATTCGTTAAATTTGGATCTACAGGCGCCCCAGCCCCGACAACTTGCTCCAACTCAGAATCGCTAAGTTGCGTACTGGCTTGGCGGATATTCTCTTGAATGTATTCTTTCCAGTCGCGGTTGCTGATCTCAAAACCTTCGCGCCGGGCCAGCAAGAGGATATCATTCAGGTTCATCGGGCCTACTTCTTCGAGCAGTAGTGGACTTGATTCTAATTTTGACAGGAAATTTATTATCTGTTCAAAAGCCATAAGTTTCTCCTTTTCTCTAAACCTCAATTAGGCTGCATTCCTCAACAAGGGCCAATAACACACGATACAAAAGGTTGCGTTGTATTTGTATTAATTTCAAAATCAATGCCTGCTGCAACCTGTTCCAATTCCGCATCGCTGAGTTGAACGTTGGCGCTGGCCTGACGGACTTTTTTTTCCAGGTACGCTTTCCAATCGTTATTGCTGATCTTGAAACCCTCCCGTCGGGCTAGTAAGAGAATTTCATTCAAGTTCATGGGACGAACTTCTTCCAACATTTGAGGGCTTTCATCAAGCCTAGCTAAAAATTTCATAATTTGATCGAAGCGCATAGTTCTCTTCATTTATAGGGTTGTCAATATTATTGTACTATAGCAACCTTATCAGGACGTTTGAAGACCATGTCAATGAGATGAAGATTGGTAAGGAGTTTGTTAGTCATATTATTGCATGTAAAAGATTTGGGTAACTGAAGTGAAAATAATTCAATTTACTCATGGGTTAAATTGCGCGGGCAATGAACGAACAAGCTCTCAACATAGTCCATAATTTCCCAAATGTAAGCCCGATCTCTACCAAGCTACCGTAGGCTCCCTACCACCAAGACACCCCCAATCTTAGATTACTGCTTATGTGAAATCCGATATAGATTCTAGAAACCGGGATATTTTGGTGGATCTCAAGCAATTAAGATAATTACTCTTGCCAAAATGTCTGGCTTTAGAAAATTACCAGGAAAAACCCGTTTTCTTTTGAATGTTTTCATCGAATTCAAAAAAAGCGTAACAGGAGGAGAGGCAGCTATGAACGAAAAAATGTACATCAACCGGAAAGAATTCGAAGTAGTAGTCATTTAGAAGGCCCTTCAAGATGATGCCTTTCGCAAGGAGCTTATCGATATTCCAAAAGCTGTCTACGAGAAAGAACTCGGCAGATCCCTGGCTTCCGACGATATAAAGATAGAAGTGCTGGAAGAGGGTCCTTCTCTCCTTTATCTGGTATTGCCCCCCTCGTTAGAAGCGATGTCAGCAGAGTTGGCAGATGAAGAACTCGATATAATTTCTGGCGCAGCAATGCTTTATTGAGGGATACGCGTACAGTTAAAACATTGGGGAAATCATAATATCATGCCAGGTGACACCAACTTATGGGTTGGACTTATAGCTATGCCCTTAAATTCTGCTGAGGAAGACTGTTCAAAACTGTGATCGACGCTTTGGGTATAATTGCGAGTAGTCTGTTATTTAAGTAACCCCGGAATAGCACAATGCAATCTAAGTGTAGTTGGCTAACGCCAGACAAGACCCAAAATCCAAATTTGAAGAACTTGAGGTAAACCATGCGCTTTTCAAATATGATCACTGCTGTCGATGCTCACGCCGCAGGAGAACCAGGGCGGGTTATTACTGGCGGTGTTCTGGATATGCCAGGAAATTCTGTTTTTGAAAAGATGAAATGGATGGAGAAGAACGCCGATCATATTCGCCAGCGTATGCTGCGCGAACCGCGCGGCTACCCAGTATTGTGCTGCAATGTGATCGTCCCACCGGTTCATCCCGACGCCGATGCCGGCTTTATTATTATGGAACAGACCGAATATCCGGCTATGTCAGGAACCAATACGATCTGCGTCGTTACGGTGTTACTCGAAACCGGAATGCTGCCAATGCTTGAGCCGGTGACGGATCTTACGCTCGAAGCACCAGCTGGCCTGATCAAGGTGCGGGCAGCTTGCACAGATGGCAAAGTTACACAGGTCACATTCCGAAATGTACCAGCCTTCGCTATTCATTTGGACTCTGAAATTGATGTGCCCCATTTGGGAAAAGTGGTTGTAGACATCGCCTGGGGCGGGATGCTCTTCGTCATTGCCGATGCAGACCAATTGGGGATTGAAGTCACCTCTGAAAACGGGGGGGAACTGGCACGGCTAGGTGAGATGATCAGGGTCGCCACTGTAGAACAATTGCCAGTTTCGCATCCAGAAAATCCAGCATTTGTTGGTCCATCTATCTCACAAATTTCAGCTCCCCCCACACATCCTGAGGCCCACCGCAAGAATGCCGTGACCGTTGCCACCGGAATTCTAGATTGGGAGAATCCTTCAACCTGGACGGGCGTCCTGGACCGCTCTCCTTGTGGAACCGGAACCTGCGCCAAAATGGCCGTGATGCATGCCCGGGGTCATCTGGATCTCCATGAAGAATTTGTCCACGAAAGCGTGCTGGGAACGTTATTCACCGGGAGGCTGATCGAAAAAACCAATGTAGGCCCCTATGAAGCAGTTGTACCCGAGCTAAGTGGCCAGGCTTGGATTTCTGGCTTTGCCAATTATGTTGTCGATCCTACTGATCCATTCCCCAACGGCTTTACCGTTGGCGATATTTGGGCTTGATCTATAAAAATATCCCAAAATTGCCCAGTTCAGCGATTGTCGTGCTACAATTGTGCCTGAAACAAAATAGTACTGATCATCGATGATTTCCGTAAAGGAGTTGGAATATGTCCAAAATCATATCCATTCACTCATTCCGGGGTGGTACCGGAAAATCAAACACAACTGCCAATGTGTCTGTTTTGTTGGCCAGCAAAGGCTGGCGAGTTGGTGTTGTCGATACAGATATTCAATCACCCGGAATCCATGTTCTGTTTGGGTTCGATGAGACCGAGATGGAATACTCGCTCAACGACTACTTATGGGGCAACTGCAAGATCGAGCAAGCTGCCTATGACGTTACTGGTAACCTCGAGGGAGATATTTCAGGGAACGTATTTCTGATCCCATCCAGTATCGATGCCAACGAGATCGCCCGCGTGCTGCGAGAGGGATACGATATCAGCCACCTCAATGACGGGCTGCAGGACCTGATCAAAGCTTTAGAGTTGGATGCTCTGGTCATTGATACCCACCCCGGGCTCAATGAAGAAACCTTGCTCTCGATTGCCATCTCTGACGTACTGGCGATTATTCTACGCCCCGACCAGCAGGATTACCAAGGCACCAGCGTGACTGTAGAAGTAGCCCGCAAATTACAGGTTCCCATGATGACCCTGGTAGTCAACAAAGTGCCCGAGGTCTTTGATTTCTCAGAGGTCGAGGCCATGGTTAGAGATGCTTATAATGCAGATGTAGCTGCTATTCTGCCTCATTCCGATGAAATGATGGCGCTGGCCAGCGCCGGCGTCTTTGTAAACAAGTACCCCGACCATCCCATCACTGCCAAACTCGAGAAGATGGCTGAAGCCATCATGGGCTAATTTCCAAATTCCATCATCAGAGACGAACAAAATTATCGGATTTTTCCGTTCGTCTCTGGTTCCACCCTTTCAATTTCAAATATCCAACATCATCGCAGGAGAAGCGTTATGTCTACCGTCCCGGACCGCTCACGCATATCGTTTTCCTCTCTATCTGCCAAGGAAATTCTTTCGAGTCTAACCGCAGGAATTGTGGTTGGTATCTTGATTTTATTTGTAGAGGTTTCACTCGCTGCGATGGTCTTTTCTGGGGATTTGGAGCACGCTCTTTCACAGGGAATTGGCATATTCTTACTCGGATCGCTAATTTTGGGGCTGTTTGTTACATTTACAAGTTCGGTCGTCCCGGTGATGGCCTTTGGTCAAGATTCTCCTGCAGCCATTATCGCTGTTATCGCCTCGACAGTAGTCGCAAGTCTCGCATTATCTGGTCCAGAGCGTGAACCAGATCAAATTGTGCGAACCGTCATTGCCATCATGATGACTGCATCGGTAGTAACCGGAATTTTTTTCTGGTTGATGGGCAGATTCAACCTCGGTCGGCTGGTACGCTTCATTCCTTATCCCGTAATTGGCGGTTTTTTAAGCGGAACCGGGTGGCTTTTGCTTCTGGGTGGATTTGGCGTTATGACCGAAACACCTCTTGGGTTGGAACTCTTCGATTTCACGGTGGTTTTCAGGTGGTTACCTGGGGTAATATTCGCGATCATCTTGTTCTTTATCTCAAAACGATTTTCACATTTTTTGGTAGTACCCTCGGTAATTTTTGGCAGCATATTATTGTTCTACGTAGTTTACTTTATTAGTACCGGCTCGCTTTCTCCAGAAAGCCTCGCTGAATGGCAATTGGGGCCATTCCCGGAGGGTGGACTATTCACATTAGCTGCATTTGATGTTTTTACCGGAGGTCATATCGACATTGTCTGGAGAACTTTGATTGACTTCAGTAGTATTGTCATCGTTAGCGCCATTGCCTTATTACTCAATGCCAGTGGTTTGGAACTCATCTACGGCGAAGATTTTGACTTGAACACGGAACTGAAAATTACCGGGATAGGTAATATCTTGGCTGGGTTTTTTGGGGGTCCGCCCGGATATCTTTCCATCAGTCTCTCTGCACTTGGAAAAAGACTCGGGGCTAGAAATCGCCTGATGGGAATATTTGCATATTCACTCATCGCAATTACTTTGTTTTTTGGTGCATCGGTATTATCCTTTTTTCCCAGGGTAATCGCAGGGGGCTTGTTAGTTTACCTGGGCATTTCATTTTTATCCGATTGGATATACGACGCCTGGTTCAAACTCCCTAAATTGGATTACTTTCTGATTTGGTTCATTTTGATCGTTATCGCAACGGTAGGATTTCTAGAGGGGGTCGCCGCAGGCATTGTAGTTGCCACGATTCTATTCGTTCTTAATTACAGCCGTGTCAATGTAGTGAGACACGATGTAACCGCAGCAAATTTTCCCAGCTACGTCATGCGGCCAAGATTATTTGATCAATTGCTCCGCCAGCGGGGTGATAGTTTGTACATGTTAGAACTCCAAGGATTCATTTTTTTTGGTACAGCGGACACACTGGTAAGTCAGATCAGAAACCGCATTGAAAACACCGATCTACCGGAATTGCGCTTCCTGATTCTGGACTTTCGGTTAGTTACTGGCATTGACTCTTCCACCGCCTTGAGTTTTTCCAAATTATGCCAATTGGCATCGGAACAAGAAATTACCATCATCTTTACAGACATCTCTAAAAAATATCAGGAAATATTAGGGGATGAGCTTTGCAGCGATATTCATATTTTCCCCAATTTGGACCATGGAGTGGCCTGGTGCGAAGATCGCATGATCGATGTGTTTAAAGAAGTGGGCTTGATCGCTAAACCTAAGACAATCATCCAACTCATTGAAGAATGTTTTGCTGATGAAGCTGAACAAAAAGACTGGCTTGATAAAATGATATCTGGCTCAAAACGCAAACCCAGTAAACACGCTTCCAGGCTACTGAAATATTTGGAATTTATGGAGGTAGATGAAGATGATATCTTGATCCATGAAAATTATGAAATTGAAGGACTATATTTTGTCGAAGATGGTCAGATCAGGGTCTTCTCAACCTGTGAAGATGACACTACCATGGTAATGTTATTACTAGAAAGTGGCACTGTCTTTGGCGAGCTGGAATATTATGCCCAACAAGAAGCTTCAGCCTGCTATATTGCCAACCAACCTAGCAAACTTTATTTCCTTTCACTTGAAAACATACAACGTATGGAAGAGGAAGATCCAAGACTGGCAATCGTCATGCATCGCATAATTGCCGGCACATTGGGCAAAAAATTATCCCTGGCCAGTGAAACCATTCAAGCACTAAGAAAATAGGAAATGGAGTTTTAATATCTGTACATTTGGTCAAATTTTCCTCAATAGAAAGATTTGCAGAAATATAACTTTTTGAAGAAGTTGAACTTCTGTAAATGAGGAGAACGAGGATGACCAAACAATCTTTAGCCCGCATCCTGGCGAACTTTGCTCATCCTGATGACGAAATGTTTTTGCTGGCGTGACTTTAGCCCGGAATGCTGCGAGCGGATCAGAGATAATAATAGTATCGGCCGCTGAAGGTGAAGCCGGCTAAATCCGTGACGCAGCTGTGGCTACGTGCAAACCCTTGGGCTCTGTCTCGTCTAAGAACTGGCTCTTTCTTGTGCACGGTTGGGGGTTCAGCACAACATTTGCCTGGATTTTATGGCAGGTTACAAATTATCGATCCAGCCCCACTGTCCAAACACCTTACAGAATTTATCCGCCTTCGAGCGACGCGGCGCAGATGCCGCCATCAGTTGAGCAAAAGGTCAGAGCGCCTTCAGCTTATCGCACACACTTCCCATAGGAACCCTCAATGTTCCCCGTGTCTATGCTGCGCGAAGTGTTTACCCACCCCCAGAGATGGAAACCAGCCTGTTTTCGATAGCTGTAGTTATAAGTCAACGACGATATTTTGGAATTGGAGTTTCCCACTTTATTCGTGAAATTCTTGCACCTGATAAGTTTCGACGATCAAACCTCCCCTTCTCCATAAATCGGGGGGACCGCCCATTTTCATCGAAAGTTGATTCAGGAAGTTTTCTACGTCTGGTAATTTTTCCCAGACTTGGGGCAGGAAAGTTGCCCGACGGCTACCTCCACGGAATACCACGCCATCCACTCCTGGTCGCAAAATTTCTTTGAGTTCATCAGGGGAATCATAGAGCATTTGCACAGACTCCGACAGGCAAGAGATCTCAATTTGAATATCATCCAACTCACTTGAGGTGACATCAGGGAAGCGATAATCCTTAAATGCTGCCGCAATGGCATGTTGGCGGACATCTTCTACCAGCGGGCGATAAGGTTCCAGGGTGCCTATGCAGCCACGCAATTGTCCGCCCTTGGTTAAGGTGACAAACGTAGCCCCATCTTTTTTAAGTTTCAGTGAAAACTCTTCAAGGTTAAGCTCGGGCAAAGGTTCAGCACGCACGCTAAACTCCAGAGCCTGACGGGCAAGCTCCAATAGCAGATCACATTCCTTCGGATTCAGAAAATCAGCACCCATAAATATTTGATTCAGGCTTTATACTTGCAACAAACACTGGAATTATCACGACTCATATTTTACCTAAAAAACCTTGCCTTGATGACATGTTTTGGGTACTATGAGGAAACTAAATACGATAAAGTTTATGCAAAGACGTCAAAAACCACTCTCCAACCCGATTTCTGACACGCTGAAAACAATTTTCAGCGTTGTTGGGATTGCAATGATCGCGGCTACGGTGTTCACTGCGGCCAAGCCGGTGGGCTTGTTTGATGGTGAATTATCAGCCAGACTTGCAGAAGCCCTGCAAGATCAAGAGATTTCAGAATCGGAGTCCTTTCCTACGGCAACTCCCCGACCAAAACCGCGCATTGGAATCGTAATCGGACATTGGGGAGATAACAACGACCCAGGGGCTGTGTGCCCCGATGGGTTGACAGAACTAAGCATCAATCAAGAAGTAGCAGCTCTAACTCAGCAAAAATTAGTCGATGAAGGATTCGATGTTGACATTTTAAAAGAATTCGATCCCCTTTTGGCGGGGTACAAATCTTTAGCTTTAGTCTCCATCCACGCCGATTCTTGTAACTATATCAACGATGCCGCTACTGGATTCAAAGTTGCCGAATCGAAGGCCAATCCTCGTCCGGAGCGCACGGCACGCATGGTGGCTTGTCTCCGTAATCGTTACGCGCAAGCCACCGGGCTTAGCGAACACCTGAGCATCACCCGGGATATGACTGAATATCATGCCTTTGATGAAATCCATCCGGATACACCGGCAGTGATCATTGAAATCGGTTTTATGAACCTCGACCGACAAATTTTGACTCAAAACCAAAATGAAATCGCCCGCGGGATTGCCAACGGGATATTGTGCTACATTCACAATGAGAGCATCACCACTGACCAATGATGAATCCAGAGTGGAAAGAAGCGCAACAAGCGTTAAAAAAGGCTCAAGAAGCTCTAAAACGGAGGGATAAACGCACTGCACGTCGCTTGGCCGAGAGGGCCGCGGCATTAGCTCCTGACCGAGAAGAACCCTGGTTATTTCTGGCTTCGGTGGCCTCACCAAGAGCCAGTCTGGATTATCTAAAGCGTGCCTTAGAGATTAACCCTCAAAGTGAATATGCCCGCAAGGGGATGCATTGGGCCATCCAACGTTGGCGCAAAGAAGCACCCCCAAGGGTTAGTCGCCGTCTAATCATCGCCAAAAATATTCCCCCTCAGGCTCTTATTCGATCAAGACCAGCGATTTTCCCATTCGCACTAGTATTGATCGCAACAATCATAGGCATTTATTTCTGGGTTGCAAGGCCAAATATTTCCTTGGCATATAGTTCTGAGGATGGGGTTCCTTTAGCCCAAATTGACGTGGATAAAGCCACACGCACCCTCACGCCCACGCCAACCTTTACCCCCACCGCAACTTTTACGCCCACGTACACCCCCACGAATACTTTTACTCCAACATTCACATACACACCATCTATTACTCCATCTCCACCCCCAACTGCTACCGCAACTCCCCAGCCCGAACCAACCCAAATTCCACAATCTGCCGCAAACAATGTGCAACTTCCTTCCAGCAACTATCAACATGAACGCTGGATCGACATCGACCTTTCCGAGCAGCGACTATATGCCTATAAAGGAAATAATCTAAAAAGGTCATTTACCATTTCAACTGGCACCTGGCAATTTCCGACGGTCACTGGAAAATACCACATCTATGTTAAGTATGAATCGGCTCACATGTCCGGTCCAGGATATTATCTGCCCAATGTCCCCTACACAATGTATTTTTATCAGGGCTACGGCATCCATGGTACCTATTGGCATAACAATTTTGGCACACCGATGAGCCATGGTTGTGTCAATTTAAGAACTGAAGACGCCGGTTGGCTTTTCTCTTGGGCCAGTGTCGGCACGCTTGTGAACATTCATCAATAATGAGTACAAATCTTCCCATCTCTCGAAGAGAATTTCTAAAAATAGGGGGATTGGGATTAATGGGCTTGGCCTTAGCCCCCTTCGATCTGCCGCACAATTTGGCTGCAAACCAACAGGGTCGGGTAATTTTCGATCAAATCTCTGTCTATGATTATCCTTCACAAGCCGCGAATGTTATCCGCAAGTTTAGAGCCGACGCAATTTTTCCCATCCTAGAAGTTACCGTCGGGGATGACGAAACTGCTTATAACCAGGTATGGTACCGAATTGGTGATGGGGAATTTGTACACTCTGGTGGTGTTCAACCAGTCAAAACGATCCTCAACCAACCCAATTTCGAAATCCCCGATAGTGGTCAGTTGGCCGAGGTAACCGTACCTTATACCGATTCCTATTGGGAGACTGATTTATTTCACGAAGTCGCCTATCGTTTTTATTACGAGACAACCCATTGGATCATGGGCGCCTTTTATGGGGATGATGGTACACCTTTGTATCGCATCCTGGATGATAAGTGGGATCTAATTTTTTATGCTCCAGCACGACATTTTCGGTTGATCCCGGACGAAGAGTTTTCAACTATCTCCCCAGATGTTCCTCCCGAAGAGAAACGCATCGAGGTGGATGTCAACCACCAGTTAGTCATCGCTTATGAAAATGATCGTCCTGCATTTATATCGAAAATCGCCAGTGGCGCTGAATTCAGCAATGGCAAATTTTTCACGCCAGCCGGCCGGCATAATGTGATCCAGAAGATGCCAACCCGCCACATGGCGGCTGGAAACCTGGCCTATAATGGTTATGATCTTCCAGGGGTGCCTTGGGTAAGTTACATCACCGAAAGTGGAGTCGCTTTTCATGGCACATTCTGGCATAATGACTTTGGCAGACCGCGCAGTCATGGATGCATAAATCTGACCTCCCAGGCTTCGAAATGGATTTATCGCTGGACCTTACCAGTTGTGCCCCCTGACAGGCGGCGAATGTTCGTAAAAACCGGTACACAGGTTGACGTAATTTATCAAGTATAAAGGAGATTCCCATGCAAACAGCTTTCCAATTTGATCGCTATTTACTTAAAAGGCAAGTGCTAGCTCTAACCGGAAAATTTCGCGTCTATGGCCCCAATGAGCAATTGGTTCTCTACAGTCAACAAAAGATGTTCAAACTCAAAGAAGACATTCGTGTTTTCTCAGATGAGAACATGAATCAAGAGCTGTTACACATACAGGCCAGGCAAGTGATCGATTTCTCAGCAGCTTATGATGTCATCGATAGTGCGTACCAAACGAAAGTGGGCGTCTTGCGGCGAAAAGGCTTTCGTTCGATGATGCGCGATGAATGGGAAGTACTCGATGCCAATGAACAACTGATTGGTATTTTGCAGGAAGACAGTGTTGGCTATGCGCTGCTGCGCCGTTTTCTTTTAGGGTCATTACTACCCCAAAATTATGACCTGCTCTTTGGTGAGCAGGTGGTCGCAGATTTCAAGCAACGGTTCCGATTCTTTGGTTATCATCTGGATCTGGATTTCAGCATGGACACATTGAAGCAACTCGATCGCCGTTTGGGCATTGCCGCAGCGATCTTGCTGGGAACCATTGAAGGAAAACAGAGATCATAAATTGCGCAGAAATCCAACGTTTTGATTTAGTTGGACTTTTCTATTCGGAATAAGAAATTTATAAGAATAAAGTCGCCCTGCCTTCCAATAACATTCTTCGCGGTAGAATCAGTTTGGATAGAATTAATACGTAAACAGTCCGATTTATTGTGAAACGTACGAAAAATGATGAAGAAAATTCTTTTTGAAGGTTTGGTATACGACGAAAACGAAAACCTCGTCAACACAACTTATGTTGGTGATGAACCATGCTATGTTGTAGATGATGATGGTTTCAAAAGACACATTTCATCCGAGCTGGTCGATCGTCAGGTGCTCAATTTGATGAATGAAATGATCACCGGAAATGAGGATTTGCTCAGCGAACAAGCGGCGAAAATGCTCGGACAGGATGACATCTTTACTCGTGCTATGATCGAAAACCAACTCAAGCAAATGGATCAACAATATGAGCGCATTTTCGAATTGGGCATACCCGAGGAAAGTCGCACCTATATGGGCATGACAGGATTCCGCATTATCATCGATGTACACGGCGAAGTGATCGATTTCCACCAACCGGGGATGATCGCCCCCGAAGATGAGTAACCAGAAAAGGCCGGCATTCCCGGCCTTTTCTTACCCTGAGCACCCCCAATCTGGTAGAATTAAACAATGATGTCATCCGCCAACATTGTCAACGTGTCTGAAGCAAACTTCGATTTTGAAGTGGTCGAATTCTCCCAAAATGTACCTGTTCTGGTAGATTTTTGGGCAGAGTGGTCTGTGCCATGTAAGACACTGGAACCAATTCTGTTCCAATTAGCTAATCTGGGGGACGGAAGTTTTCGACTGGCTCGCTTGAATGTGGATGAAAATCCGAAACTTGCTATGCGCTTCAACGTTCGAGGGGTTCCTGCTGTGAAAGCATTTCGTGAGGGTGCGATCATCGCTGAATTTAGCGGAGTAAAGTCAGAGGCGGAAATCCAAAGATTCCTCCAGGACATCGTCCCCAGCCACGCGGACCTGATCCTGGAAAAAGGAAACAGTTTATTGCTCCAATCACGCTGGGAAGACGCACTTTCGGCATATCAGCAGGTGTTATCTGAACGACCGGGACACCCCCGGGCTTTGATTGGATTAGCCAAGAGTTCACTAGCTCTTGGGCAAAGCGAAGAGGCTTTGGAAATCTTGTCTGACTTCCCGCCAAGTCACGAGTTTTCGATCGCAGAACAACTTCACCCGTTGGCGGTTGCTCTCAATCGAGCGGCCGATTCCGAAGATGAACCAGAATCCAGCATCGAAACCACCTATAACCATGCATTACGTTTGGTTACTCTGGGCAATTTGCCGGCCGCATTAGACGGATTGCTGGCAATCCTGAAAAAGGACAAACACTACCGGAACGATGAGGTTCGGCTGGTCATATTGGGGTTATTCGAAGTTTTGGGAAATAGCAACCCTCTCACTCGCCAATATCGCAAGGAATTGGCATCCGTGCTTTTCTAAAATTCTCCCTTGTTTTAAGTTTAGTTTTCCCCAGATTTATTTTTTCCATTGGGTATATAACTTGCATATCTATTAGCTGGCTTGACATGGTCATGCCTTTCCTGTATTCTTCAATGAATATAACCATCGATAAGAACAGGAGCGACTCAAATGAACAGGATCACGCGCGTGGTAGTTTTGATTTCTCTTCTTTCAGTCTTCACAAGTTTTGCTTGTGCCACAGTGACTCAATTCCTTACAGATGCTGATCAGGAACCGCCGGCACTAAACGAAGCGTCGCCTTTAGTCTCCCCAGAAGAGAGTTCGTCTCAACCCGAGCAGAGTGCACCTGCTGATCATGAGAGCGAAGAGGTTGAACAAACTGCAATCGGTGACGGATTGGTCCCTCCTCCAGAAAGCAATGGGGTCTGCGACAACATTTTTTATCCCCTAGTTCCAGGAAATCAGTGGGTTTATGAGGTCACCTCCGAGGGAGAAACAAACCAAATCGGGTTGACAGTAACGGAAATTGTAGAGAATCAGGCCAAGCTTAATGCACTATATTTGGAAACTGGCATTACGACCGAAATAACCGCGGACTGTCTTGACGGGGCCATCATCAATTACCCCATCTTATTGCTAGGATTCCTATTTGGAGATGTTGACGGCGAAATGACCTTGCAACACAAGGAAGGTGTCTTCATGCCCAATTATGAGACTTTTGTCTCCCATAATTGGGACTACAACTGGATCAGCAAATATTCTTCCTCGGGTGAGGTTGAAGCCGTGGTTGATGGAGACCTTGTCACGGGCATATTAGAAGAGAGTCCCCTGGATTTAGCGTGGAATACCCTCGGTGCCGGTGAGGCCATTTTTGAAGGTGTAACCGTAAAGGCCGGAGAATTTCCTCAGGCAATAAAACTTGACCGAGAGGCAAAATTTAATTTCACTGCTCAAGTTGTAGAGGAAGGTCAATCTGTTTCCCTTTCAGCTGTATTGATATTACACACAAACATTTGGTACGAACCCAACATGGGAATGGTAAAACAAGAAGTCGAGCGCGCTGACGTAAAGTTATTTGGTGTCAGCTTTCCCATCACCATGGAAGGCGTTGTCGAACTTGTCGAATTTCGCACGGGTGAATAAGTCTTAGGTACTAGGTGAATTCTGACAAATTTTATAGCACATATGTTAAAATATAGGAAAGATTATCGAACATTGTATGGTTATCGTGAAAAATATCAGAATTGTTGATTCCTTTTTATTAAAGGGGAGGTTCTAATGGCGAAAATTCCCCTGCGGGTCTATTTGCGCGAAATTGAAGACGCCATCGATGAGGGGCATATTGATGAAGCAGTCACCCACTGCCGTCATATCCTAAAAATCTTTCCAAAACAAATTGATGTATATCGAAAACTTGGAAAAGCATATCTCGAAGCCCAGAAGTATGGCAACTCGACCGATATCTTCGAACGGGTTCTTTCAGCAGTCCCAGACGATTTTGTTTCACATGTTGGCATGAGCATTGTCCGCGAAGATGAAGGGAACTTCGAGACCGCGATTTGGCACATGGAACGGGCTTTTGAAACACAGCCTTACAACCCAGCCATTCAGGGAGAAATTAAACGGTTACATGGCATTCGTGACGGTATGGAGCCCGCCAAGGCTCGCCTCACTCAAGGCGCTTTGGCGCGCATGTATGCCAAAGGGGGGCATTTTAAACAGGCCATTGCAGAACTGCGTAATACACTGGCACAAGACCCCAATCGCCCCGATTTATTGGTACCTTTAGCGGAAATGTACGCAAATAATGGCCAGAATGTCGAGGCTATCCAAACCTGCAGCACGGTTTTGCGAGAATTACCTTATTGTCTAAAAGCGAACCGTTTATTGGCACAATTATTGGAAGGCACAGAGAGGGAAGACGAACGCAAAAAATGCCTTCAACGCTTATATGCTCTTGATCCTTACGAAGCTCACGTCTCCGAAAATGCCCTAGAAGCAAAGGATGTTCCCGATCAGGCGGTTACTATTGATCGATTATACTGGGATGGCAACGCTAATGACGTTGATTCAGAAAAAATGCCCGAATGGGAATCATCGGCCGCATCGATTGGCCAATCGAGCGATTCTGAAGAGGGTGTTCCAGATTGGTTATCTACAGCTTCTGAAGATGATACAGCCTCCGACGAAGCAGTTTTCCCAGAAAGTGAAGATGATGGTGAGATTCCTCCCTGGATGCAGGACGCAGGGTGGGGGCCCTCGGCTGGGGAATTCGATGAACAAGAGGCCTCGCTCTCCTTCGAGGCAGATGACGTTGAAGAAGACGATGAATTTGCCATCTCTGCGGATTTGCCCGAGTGGATCAGGGATATGGCTCCCGAAGCAGGGGCAGCTATGGCGGCAGAATCGAACGTAGAAAACGGCGAATTAGAGAAATTAGACTCGATTTTCAGCGATAGCCAAAGTGATGACCAACCTGATCCTCCTTCGGATGACACCCTGGATTGGTTGCAAGATTCCGACATTGAAAGCCCAGATTCCGACTCAAAAAGCGAAGATCCTTCCCTGCCTGATTTTTTGCAGAACGACGAAAGTTCACCTTCAGCAGAAACCGGCGAAAGTGATGCTTTGGATTGGTTATCGGACCAGGAAGATGCTCCATCAGAGGAAACAGAATCTCCCATCGCGGAAGCTGAATCTGACCTTCCCGATTGGCTAAGTGAAGGCAGTGTCGAACCTGAACCAGAGACTCAAGGGAAAGAGGAAGAAATTCCCGACTGGTTGAAAGGAGTCGACGAGAAAGATAGTGCGACTGGCCCTGATGGTGAACCTGCACAAGCCGAATCACAGCCTGGTGGTGTCACAGATTTCCTTCTAGGATTACAAAGTGCATCTCAGGAATCCGAAGCATCCGAAGAAAGCGAAATACCCGACTGGCTTCAAGATTCTGAGGCAGTCCCCACAGAAAGTTCACCCGAAATCAGTACTCCCCAAGATGAATCAGGTGAAATTTCCGATTGGGAAAAAGAGACAGAACAAGAGATTGCCCCTACACTTCAATCTGAAGCTAAAAAAGAAGAAGCAGAATCTTTGGATTGGTTAAGTGATCCCGATGCAGCGGCAGAACCGGAAACTGAGCAAAGTGGTGGAACCACAGATGATGACATTCCAGATTGGTTGCAATCACCCGATGATGAACCAGTTGCCCCCTCACCAGAGCCAGAAGTTCAACCAGCCAAATCACCACAAAGCCAAATGGATGAATTACCTGATTGGCTAGATGGTGAAGACGCAGAAGAAGGAATTGCCGCTCAGGCTGATGATGACATCCCTGATTTTCTAAAAGTGGACGACGAGCCTGTTGCCGAAAGCACCGACGATGACGTCCCGGATTGGCTCAAGGTAAGTGACGCGGCCGATGAATTGGTTGATTCTTCTGAAACTCCAACCGATGAACCGCCCACCGAGGAACCTCAACCCGATGTTGAGTCGCTGGAAGATATGCCAGATTGGCTGAAAGGGCTTGAAGAAGCTTCTGCGGAAACGCTCGAAAAAGTGGAAGCTCAGGCGGATAGCGAAGTTCCAAATTGGCTTGATAAACTGGCCGGGGATGACATCCTGGAAGAAAAAACCCCCGCAGAGAGTGCGCAAACCATCGCTACTCAAACTGACTTGGAAGCATCTCATCCTGAAGATGGGGAACTCTCACCCCAAAAACGACGCGAAACTGCCTCGTTGGCTCTCGAAGCTGATGATGAAGATGAAATTCATTATCCAAGCCACGAGGGCATTCTCATGGATCAAGAGTCTGAAAACGAAGCAGATGTTCCGGAATGGTTGGCAGAATCTGAGGCTGATTCTCAGGAATCATTAGTCGAAGGCATCCAAGATGACCCGGACTTCCCAGAATGGCTTGCCGAACCCGCCCAAAGTACTGCACCAGCAGAGAGCGATATTGAAAAATCGGATATCGAAGAGGCAGATTCGGCCATGGCCTGGCTAGATGGACTGGACACAAAACAAGATGTTTCTGAAGAAGAATTGCAGCCTAATCCGGAAGATCGGCTGAAAACCCCCTTCGATCAGGCACAGGCTGAAACTCAACAAATGGAAAAACCAGTCGAGGAAAAAACACCACCATCGGATGACATTCCCGATTGGCTCAAAGATGACCCTGTAAAGCCTGAAGCTGATCTGGTTGAAGAATCTGGGCAACCGGAAGCCGAAAGTTCACCCTTGGATGATATCGATTGGCTTCAAGACTTAGAAAAAGACCAGGAAGTTATAGCGGATACCGGGATTTCTGACGAAGAACCAATTCTTGAAGAAACCGGGCACACGGATGATGGAGCGGAATGGCTTAAAGACGAAAGTGATGTACCCCTTTCAGAAAAACCCATGCGCGCGCAAGAGGTGACGTCGGAGCAGGCTGCATCTGATGCTGATGAGTCGCCTGAGTTCGAAGATGCGGATGCGGCCATGGCCTGGTTGGAAGGATTAGCCGCCAAACAGGGCGTCTCTGAAGAAGAGTTATTATCCAGTCCCACCGAGAGGCCAGATGCGCCCCCGGAATGGGTGCAAGATTCAATGGAAGAGGCAGAAGAAAGCCCCGAACTCACTGTCGAAACCGAAGTTAAAAAAGATATCGAAGCGACAGTCGAAACTGAAGCTGCCCCTTCACCAGAGGACATTCCCGAATGGCTTCAGGAAGGTGCTTTCGCCCCTCCCGCAGATCAGACCACCGATACAATTGAAACTCCACCTCTGGACGACATTACTATCCCCACAACTGCTGAAGAACCAACCGTTGTCGAGGAAATGGTATCAGAAGAAATAAAAGCAGAGGAAACCCAACCAGCCAGTCAGGAAGTCATTCCCGGTTGGCTCAAAGATACCGAAACCGAAGAAATGCAAGCAGCGGACGCTGAAGAGAGCGTTGGCTGGATCGTCTCTAGCGAAGAAGAAAGCGAAGCATTCGCAGACGACGAAGATGTCCCTGATTGGTTAAAAGAAATGCGAGCCGAGGAGTCAGCTTCAGTTGAAGCCGACAGCGACGAAGACAAAATCGAAATTGCTTCTGAGGGAGACTACAAACCTGGATGGCTTGATGAAATCAGTTCCAAAGATCAGGTTGAAGAGGCTGTTGCTGACCAAGATGCATCCTCACCGGAACTTGAGATACCGGATTGGTTGCAAGATACAGCGATTGCAACCCCGCCTGAACCCGTAGAACAAGCGCCTGCAGAACCTCCGCGACCTGACGATGCTACCTGGATACAAGAAATTGGTAAAGAAGTCCCATCATATGAATTCGAAGATCCCAGAGAAAAAACAAAGACAGAAGAATTCAGCAAAGAGGAACTGCCCGATTGGCTGCAAGATTTTGATTCAGACGAGGAGCCCCCTGCTCAACCTGTAAAAACAGAAGAACCAGAAGACGAATATTCCTGGCAACCTGCTGGCGCTGAATCCGAACGAAGTGATACCGAACTCGGGTCTGATGATGTTTCAGAAGAGAAACTTGACCTGAACAAAGCATCGCTTATTCAGATGGAACGCCTACCGGGAATGGGCTTCAGTCGAGCACAAATCATCTTCAGCCATCGAGAGGAAAACGGACCCTACGCAGATTTCGATGAATTACTCGAACTCCCTGGAATTACTCCAGATACGTTGAATAGCATTCGGAATTACATCGAGATCAAACCAGAACATCAGGCAGCAGCCGAACCAGAGAGCCTGGCACCTGAAAGGGTAGAACCAACCCCAACTTCAGATGCTGAT
This sequence comes from uncultured Anaerolineales bacterium, assembly GCA_964629085.1. GTDB lineage: Bacteria > Chloroflexota > Anaerolineae > Anaerolineales > UBA11858 > NIOZ-UU35. The sequence continues at coordinate 18,856 of CAZVPR010000030.1, read as the reverse complement.
GCGGCAGCAGACCTGGCTCCTGTCGCAGTCCCTGAAGAAATATTGCGTGAGCCTCAGCCAATTATCCCCATCGAGGAAGCTGATGACCAGCACCATGCCAAACAGATCGAAGCCCAGCAAAAATTTGCACAGGGCGAGGTCTCCGAGGCTATGTCCAGTTATGATCAACTGATCAAAAAAGGCAAACGACTCGATGAGGTCATCGCTGATTTGGAGGTCGCTGCCAAACAGCAACCTAAGAGTGCCGATATCCAGCAGGCCCTGGGCGATGCTTACATGCGCGCCGACCGTTTACAAGAAGCCCTGGACTCGTACTCGAAAGCGGAGAAACTACTGCAATAAGCAATCCTCTGGTAAAATCCGGCTTCGAAAATGTAATCCCCTGTAGAGACGCAGCATGCTGCGTCTCTACGGCTGAATAGCAAATTTTTTAATTGGAGACCAACATGGAAAAAACCCTCGTACTCGTCAAACCCGATGCCGTGCAGCGCGGACTGATTGGTGAAGTCATTGTGCGCCTGGAACGCCGCGGCCTGAAACTGACCGCCGCCAAGTTTTTACAGGTCAGTCAGGAACTGGCCGAAACCCATTACGCCATCCATAAAGGCAAACCCTTCTATGAGCCGCTAATCAAGTACATCACCTCCTCCCCGGTGATGGCAATGGTATGGGAAGGCCCCAGTGCTATCGTGGCCGTGCGTCAGACCATGGGTGCCACCCAACCAACCGAATCGACACCCGGCTCCCTGCGTCAAGATTTTGGCCTGGAGGTCGGCCGCAACCTGACCCACGCTTCCGACAGCGTCGAGAACGGCGAGAAAGAAGTTGCCCTGTGGTTCAAACCGGAAGAACTGGTCGAGTGGGACCGTGCCATCGACGCCTGGGTGTTTGAGTAAAGATTACAAGCAGAGAAATAATAGAAATCCGATTTCAGCAAGAAATCGGATTTCTATTTTTGTTAATCAAATTATCCCGGTGGGATCTGGTTCCAACAGCTGAACACAGATAAATGGGATAAAAAGACCAAAATAGCCTATGCATTCAATTTATCTATGGCTAATTATGCGCAGGAAAAGGCGAGAAAGTTGGTTAAAATCCTTATCCGAAACTCTGGTTATTATCATAAATAATTTTCCTCACTGGCAATCGAAATTCCCTTACTAGCTTTTCAAAAAGCTAGTAAGGGAATTGAAAAAGCTAAGTTAGCTTTTTGATTCTATAACAACACGCTTAACGATTTTTTTGAGATCTGCGCTATCCGTGGAAAATATATTCGGATTTCAACACTCCAAATTAGCGCCCATCCCTGGTATAATCCCCCCCGCTATGTTGAAGCCAAATGAAATTCAAGCCCGCCTGGAGCGGGTTCTTCCTACGGTGAGAAAACCTGGCCGCTACACCGGCGGCGAGCTCAATCAGGTGGTCAAGGACTGGGACACAATCGAGACCAAAGTCGCCCTGGTTTTCCCCGACATCTACGACCTGGGCATGTCCAACCTGGGCCTGGCGATTCTATACGACTTGCTCAACCAACGCCACAATGTGCTGGCCGAGCGCGCCTACGCCCCCTGGACGGACATGGAAGAGACCATGCGCCGCGAGGGCATACCGCTTTATTCTTTAGAATCAAAGCATGCACTGGTTGATTTTGATATTATCGGGATTTCATTGCCCTACGAGACGCTTTATACCAGCACGTTAAATGTCTTGGAGTTGGGCGGGATTCCGTTGTTCAGCGCTGAGCGTACCTCCGAACATCCCCTTGTCATTGCAGGAGGGCACAGCACCTTCAACCCGGAGCCGATGCACCCCTTTGTGGATGCCTTCGTCATTGGAGAAGGTGAAGCCGCCATCAGCGAAATCGTTGATGTTGTGCAAGCGCACAAGCGGGGAGCCGAGAGCGCGGAGCGGGGAGCGCTGCTACGTGGTCTAGCAAAAATTTGGGGTGTCTACGTACCGTCACTCTATGAAGCCCGTTATCAGGATGACGATACTTTTGCATCCATCGAAAAGCTTGATGACGAAGCCTCCCTGCCCATCGACAAGCGTATCGAGGCCAAGCTGCCGCCGCCAACCACACGCTTCATCGTGCCTTACATCGATACTGTACACAACCGTGCACCGATTGAAATTATGCGCGGCTGCACCCGCGGCTGCCGCTTCTGCCATGCTGGCATGGTCACTCGCCCGGTGCGCGAGCGCTCCGTCGATGAAGTTATCAAAGCCATCGAAGAGACTATTCGCCACACCGGCTTCGAAGAGATAGGGTTGCTTTCCCTATCATCCAGCGACTATACACACGTCGTCGAATTGGTCAAAAAGGTACACGAACGGTTCGGCGAGCAGCACCTTTCGGTCTCGCTGCCGTCGCTTCGCATTGAAAGTGTATCTGTCGATCTGATGGATGCCCTTAAGGGTGGTCGTAAAGGCGGCTTTACCCTCGCCCCTGAGGCAGCCACCGAGAAAATGCGCCAGATCATCAACAAACCGGTCAGCACAGAGCAGCTTCTGGAAACAGCCGGAGAAATCTACAGCCGAGGCTGGACGACGATCAAACTGTACTTCATGATCGGCCACCCCTCCGAGACTCTGGAGGATGTCCAGGCTATTGCAGACTTGTGCAAGGCAGTGCTCAAAGAAGGTCGCAAAGTCATTGGCGGGCGCGCCAAGGTAAACGCCGGAGTGAGCACATTCGTCCCTAAGCCGCATACGCCCTTCCAATGGGTTCCCTGCGACTCCATTGAGCAAATTGAAGCCAAACAGACGCTGCTCAAAGAGGAATTGCGTGGCCGCGGTTTGAAGCTCAACTGGAACGATCCCTACGAGACTCAACTCGAAGCCTGGCTTTCACGTGGTGATCGCCGCCTGGCTGAAGTCGTTTATGGGGCCTGGAAACGCGGCGCCAAGTTCGATGCCTGGGGCGAACATTTCAACTACGAGGCCTGGATGGAGGCCTTTGAGGCTGCTGGCTTGGATCCGGCTTTCTACACCCACCGCCATCGTCCGCTTGACGAAGTCTTTCCCTGGGAGCATCTCAGCACCACCTTACGAAAGAAATTCCTGACACAGGATTACCTCTGGAGCCTGGAGGGTAAGATCCGCATCGATTGTCGTGAGCAATGTTTTGCCTGCGGTATTCTCCCCACGTTCGCTGATTTACGGCGCGAAAATCCCGGCGATGGCTGGCAATGCCCGGAAGTCAAGAACAAGCGCGTTAAAGTTATCAGCCCTGAACAAATTCTCATAGGGAGTTAGCAGCTAGCAATGAGGATAAGAATAACCTTCTCTAAAACCGAGGCCATGCGCTACACCAGTCACCTGGATTTGCAGCGTACCTGGGAGCGCACGCTGCGACGGGCGCAACTGCCGTTGGCCTATAGCCAGGGCTTCAACCCACACCCCAAGATCAACCTGGGTTCGGCGCTGCCGCTGGGGTTCACCAGCAACGCCGAGGTTATTGAGGTTTGGCTTCAAGAGCAGATTCCACTCGAACAAATAGAAGCCGCCCTGACCCCCGTCCTACCCCCTGGATTGGATATCTCCAAAATCGAAGAGACAGAGTTGCGATCCCCAAAGATCCAAAATTTAATCCAGGGAACAAAATACAAAATCACGGTACGCAATCCACAAAAGGATTTGGCAGCCTCCGTTGAAGAATTGCTTGCCCAACCAGCCCTGATACGGCAGCGACGTGGCAAAGAATATGACCTGCGCCCATTAATAAATGCGTTGGCGGTTGGTGAAGAGGGCGACCAAATTGATATGCATCTTAGCGCTTTGCCTGGGGCAACGGGGCGCCCTGACGAAGTGCTGCTTGCGTTGGGCATCGATCCCCACACTGCGCACGTTCATCGAACCGGTATACTCTTGGAAAACTGATCATGGGTTTCATATTGTCGGTCTTTTTCGGTTTCGTTCCCATGCTGTTTTTCGCCTGGGTCTTGTATTGGTTAGATCGCTATGAAAAAGAACCCAAGTTGTTGATCGGCGGAGTTTTCGTATGGGGAGCTGCCGTATCTGCCGGGTTATCCTTTGTGGTCAACACATTCTTGGGGATGGGTATATATCTATTCACCAATTCCGATGCAATCACTGAATTAGCGACCGGATCGTTAGTTGCCCCACCCGTGGAGGAAACTCTCAAAGGGTTGGCCGTTTTACTGGTCTTCTTATTTGTGAGGCACGAGTTCGACTCGATATTGGATGGCATCGTCTATGCTGGTATCACGGCCTTGGGTTTTGCAGCCACCGAGAATACCTATTACATTTACAATTACGGCTATCTTGAAGGCGGCTATGAGGGTCTCTTCTCGCTGGTCTTCGTGCGAGTTTTCCTGGTCGGCTGGCAGCACCCCTTTTACACTGCTTTTATAGGCATAGGGCTGGCAGCTGCTCGATTGACAAAAAATAGCGGCCTGAAGTTCCTTTACCCTCTGTTTGGATGGGCCTGTGCGGTGGGCACCCACGCCCTGCACAATACACTGGTCAGCCTGCTCGAAGGTATCGGAGGTTTGGTGCTAAGCACAATCGTCGATTGGAGCGGCTGGTTCTTCATGTTCATCTTGATCTTGTGGGCTATCTGGCGAATTCAGCAACGAATAAAAATCTACCTCAAAGATGAAATCGAATTGGGGACCATTTCAGCCCGGCAATATCGCACGGCCTATAACGCCTGGGCTCAAAGTGCAGCGCGTTTATCAGCAGTTTTTTCTGGTCGTTACAGAGCAACCAACCGCTTCTACAATTTGACCGCCGATCTGGCTCACAAAAAATTTCAGCTCCACAATCTGGGGGAAGAAAAAGGAAACTCAAAACACGTTCAAGAAATTCGGCAAAAATTAGCGCTCCTATCACAGCAAGCTTTGGCCTGACCCGCGATCACTAGCGATCAAAGCCCGTGTCGTGGTAGAATTCTCCGCAATGCCCCCATAGCTCAGTGGATAGAGCGTTGGCCTCCGGAGCCAAAGACCCCTGTTCGAGTCAGGGTGGGGGTGCTCTAAGTTTGAACCCGCCAAGAAGCGGGTTTTTATTTTTTTGAACATTTCAAATTGCGGGAAATTTTATTTGGATGCTTGTTCTTAAATGAAAAAGACACCTGTTTAGGTGCCTTTCTAGATAGCGGGGCCAGGACTCGAACCTGGGACCTTCGGGTTATGAGCCCGACGAGCTGCCACTGCTCCACCCCGCGTTGTTGAGGGACGGGATTATAGCATGCGGGTATTCATGCGTCAAGGCAAATCTTGGTCATCAAAGAAAAGCGCCAACCAAAACTGCCAGTTTTCTGGCTGCTCACTTTCCACTTCAACAATTTCCGCTTCCGAGGGAACTGGAGTTGCATTTGGGTCCACTAAAGGAACGATCAATTTTTCACCGGTTTCATCACGAACCCAGCGCATGTCTTCCATAGCCCATTTAATCACTGGCGGCTCTGAAGTCGCATAGGCGATTTCAGCTTCGAGCGCCAATTTGGTATGCTCAAGGTGCTGAACCCGCTGCTCGTAACGCAATGATTCATCGGTCAAAGCACGCAATTCAGCCACTCGATTATTCAATCCCAGAACTGTTAATACAAGGATTACGACCACAATCAGTGCTATCAAAAAACGGCCACTGCGTACTAACTGCTTCATAATTTCATCATACCGCATCCGGGTTGCCATCGCAAGCACGAATCTTGCAGCAATTTTCATGCCTGTTTTAGAATCAAAAACTCCCGACTAAAATAGTCAAGAGTTTCTGTGCCGAAGGTGGGAGTCGAACCCACACTCCCGTAAAGGGAACTACGCCCTGAACGTAGCGCGTCTGCCTGTTCCGCCACTTCGGCTCAAGGCGTAATTTTACTCGGATTCGATTATTTGTCAACGGAACGAGGGAATTTATCGAAACTTGATAATAATTTTTCTGAAGGTCGCCTCAATCCAGCATATGCCATAGAACATCAACATGCTATAATTTTAGCTAGAGAACTAATTTCATGGGAAACACAGTTCAACTCGTATTGTCCACATTAACCACCTATCCAGGAAACCTGGTTTATCACATGGTTCTGGCGTTTTCCATCGCGGGTGCATTACAAGCTGCCTACGGAGTTTGGAGGGATCATCAATTCCCACAGGGCGGGCGTATGGTAATAGGGTTGGGAGTTTTGTTGGGGTTGCGCTTTTTCCTTTTCCTAAGTGCAGGGCTTTCCCAGCAAGGATTATCTAACCCTCACATTTTGCACCCAATTCTTGATCGAACGGCAACAACTCTAAGTCTAATCACGATTCTCTGGCTATGGATATTTCCTGAGCCAACCCGCAGAGCGGATGCCGCCAGTGGTTTATTAGGAGTGCTGACTTTAACCATTTCAGTTTTGAGTTGGGCTTGGTGGATTGGTCATTACACCGAATCATCCTTCAAAGCTTCAGTGCTGGATTTGGGGTGGGAATTCTATGCCTTAGTTATTCTCATCCTAGGGATTACATTGCTATTTATGCGATGGCCGAATGGCTGGGAATATGGTTTGGTTATGATGGTCATCAGCCTCATCGGTCATATTCTCCATTTGTTAGTTCCTGTAGCGAATAATGATTACCCAGGCTTCGTTCGACTGGCCCAAATAGCTGCTTACCCCATCTTATTCACCTTACCTCGCCGTTTCAGTCTTCCTGATTCAGAGCCTACTTCCTTTGAAAGATTGATGGAAGAAAACCCACCCATCATTCAAGAACGTCAAAGGTACGGCATCGCTCCAGAACGACTACAGACTTTTTTAGGAATGATGTCTGAAACTTCGGTACCCAAATTGTGTACATCAATCGCCCGTACCATCGCCGAAACCATGTTGGCAGACATCTGCCTGCTTTTACACCCCCCCAGTGGTAATGGGCAGTTTATATTCCAATGTGGATATGACCTGATTCGCGAAGAAACCCTACCAAGCATTGGAGTTGACCAGGATCAATTGCCGCTGATCAACAGCGCAATGGAAAAATCTCGGCCTCTCCGACTCCCTTCGAGCAGTACATCGCGGGATCTTGCAACGATAAGTAAAGTTTTGGGTTTGGGAGCCACCGGGCATATCCTGGCGGACTTCGTAAATTCTCCAGAGGGAGATCCTTTTCTGGGAATTATATTGCTCTCACCACACTCTGATAGACGGTGGAGTCGTTTGGATCAAAACTATATGGAGCAGATAACTCAAGGGTTAGCTCCATTTTTGCACCGCTCTGAAAAAACTCTTGCCACGCAAGAAGAACTGGAAAGAACCCAATTTAATTTAGAATCATTTCAAACCAAGCTGAAAGAGGTTCAGTCAGAAAACAAGGAACTCAAAGAGCAGATAAAAGTCTCCGAAACAATTTCTGACAATCGACAAGGTGCATCTCCAGTTGAACATTCTACGAATGGCGAATTCGAAAATTTGCAAGTAGAACACAAAAAAAACTTAGAATCGTTAGCTCGGCTTCAGGTCGAAAACCGACGTTTAGGGGAAATGGTAGAAAGTCTTATCAGCGACGATGCCACGAGCGAACTAACCTCATCGGGCCAGTTAAAAAAAGAGCTTAATGAAGCCCTGCAAGAAATCGCTCAATTAAAAAATCAATTAGTAACAATAGAGGAGGAAGCCTTCGCCAGAGTAGGACATCCCAAGGAAGGCAACTCCATGTCATCAGAGCAGGTGGAAGTTTTTGCTTCTATTGCCCAAGATTTGCGACAACCAATGTCCTCCATTCTTGGGTATACGGACCTCCTGCTGGGAGAATCCGTAGGCATCTTAGGAGCGTTACAGCGAAAATTCTTGGAACGTATTCGTGCTTCCACAGAAAGACAAGAAATGCTATTGGATGATCTACTCCGAGTAACGACAATAAACGGTGAACATTTCAAATTGAATCCTGAAGCCGTAGATTTGGGCAGTGCGATCGATAAAGCTATTACCGATACGAGTTCCCAAATGCGAGATAAAAAGATTGTCTTGCGTGTCGACCTACCGCAAGAAATGCCCTTTGTCCATGCAGATCGCGGTGCTTTGCAACAAGTTTTAATCCACTTGCTCAAAAACGCCGGTTCAGTTTCACCTGTAGAAGGGGAAATCTATTTACGCGCTGAAGTCCAGGCATCAGACACAGAACAGGACTACATTCTCATTCAGGTTGCGGATCAGGGCGGCGGAATTCCAAAAGATGATCTCCCCCGTGTCTTTTCCAGGCTTTATCGGGCTGATAACCCTCTGATTGAGGGTATTGGAGACACTGGTGTAGGTCTTTCTATTGTAAAAACCCTTGTTGAATCCCACAATGGACGCATATGGGTGGATACGGAAATGGGCACAGGATCAGCATTCAATGTTCTATTGCCCTTATCAAACAGTCGACCAACACTGCTTGATGGCGAGGCTTAGACTTGATTGATACCTATCGCGATCTGATTCTAGGATTAATCACGGCGGCGACCTCAATCTTAATTCTATGGGGGAGTTTCAACTTGGCGATTGCAGAAGACCATAGCATTATTGCAAATCTTCCGACTGTTACCTTCACGCCATCAATTTCTTCAACTGCAACCGCTACATCAACCCCAGTACCAACACAAATACCTGGAGAACCAACGTACACCGCATCACCCACACAAGTAGCATCCCTTACCCCCTCACCATCCCTCACATTTACGGCTGAACCCACGCAACCTCCTTCTTGCACTTATCCCAATGGATGGATTGAAATTACTATTAATTCAGGCGACAATCTCGAAAGTATCGCGAATTCTTTCAACACAACAGCAGAATCCCTTCGAGAGGGCAATTGCCTTTTAGTGGACAGCCTGGTGCCGGGTAGTACTTTGCATGTACCAATGTCCCAACCGACAAATACGATAACCCACATCCCTTGTGGGCCCCCAGTAGGATGGGTGAACTACACAGTTAAATACGGAGACACGTTATTCCAAATAGGTTTAGCCCATGGTGTGACAGTATCACAATTGCAGGCAGCCAATTGTCTCGGTTCTTCGACCTATATTCAGGCTGGACAAAATCTGTACGTCCCATTTGTGGCAACAATAACTTCAACTGCCACACCAACACCATCGTCGACATTGAGCCAAACTGCAACAAATACTACAGCTCCAGCCACTGCAACATCCACTTTCACAGCAACATCGGCTCCTCCAACGAACACTGCCACTCAAACGCAAACGGATACAGTTGCACCCAGTCCAACGGCCTCCAATACGGCTACAGACACCACAGTGCCGACATCAACGCAAACTCCATCCCAAACGTTGAGCCCATCACCTACCGAGACCTTGGGGCCATAGAAAACTCCAGACACCCCCTACAAAAGCGTAACACCTATCATTATGATTTCACGCTCCCGGCTGATCTGGCTTTTTATATTCCTTTCAATCTCAGCTGCTTGCACTATACCCAGCCTGGCTAGCACAGTTGCTATCAACAGGAGTTCAATTGCGCAGCAACAGGTCTCAACAACTCAAGTGAAACCGACTGCTACAACAGCCGCAACAGCTACAGCCACACCATTTTTGCCCGTTCCACCCACGCCTACCTACATTCCAACCGCATTTCCGACCCCTATTCCTACCGAGACCCCAGCTCCACCAGAATCAGAACCGCAGCAAATTCAACCAGAACCATCAGATTTTGGGCCAGTCGATCACCCCAAAGAGCATGTAAATATTCTTTTGATGGGATCAGACCAACGAATTGGTGAGATAGGTTTTCGCACTGATACAATCATTTTGTTTAGTATCAACACAAAAAATTTAACCGCCAGTATGGTTTCATTCCCCAGAGATTTATACCTTTACCTGCCTGGCTATACCTACAATCGTATCAATACTGCCATGTATTTTGGAGGCTTTCAGTTAATTGCACAAACCATAGAGCAGAATTTTGGAGTCCATGTTGACCACTACGTTTTGGTTGGAATTAATGCCTTTATGGAAACCGTCGACAGCCTAGGTGGAATCGAAGTAAATGTCGCCGAAACTTTGACAGATCATCGTACCGCCCATGGTAATTACACCGTCAAAGCCGGAGACGTCCATATGGACGGCGCAACTGCTCTCTGGTATACAAGATCACGCTACACAACCAGCGATTTTGACCGCACTCGTCGCCAACAAGAAGTTATCCAGGCCATTGCTCGGCGCTTGTTAAGTATGAATGGCCTTGAAAGCGCTGATGAACTTTATGATATTTATCACCGAGAAATCACGACCGACCTAAAATGGCTGGATATTGCCCCCCTGATCCCGGTCGCTGCCCGCATTGGAAATCCGGAAAATATTCATCGGTACTACATTGGCCGTGGGCAGGTCATTCCTTGGACAACCCCTGGAGGTGCACAGGTTCTACTGCCTCAGGAAGGGGCTATTCGAGCTGTTCTCCAACAAGCAGTCAATCCCTAACCCCACATTCCTTGGAAATTATGCTATAAATTGACCAAGGAAAATTTTTACTCCCCCAAAGGAGGCTCAATATGGCGTTGCAAGGCAAAGGATTTTATATTTGGAAAATCAAAGATTGCGAAGGAGGCGATGCAACCAAAATCGCATCAACCGCCAAAGCTGCTGGACTAAGCCATGTATTGATCAAAGTTGCGGACGGTGGCTACAGCTACAATTACGATTGGAACAGAAAGGTAGACTTAGTACCTCCAGTGGCCAATGCTTTGCGATCCATGGGCATCCAGGTTTGGGGTTGGCACTATGTGTACGGGGATTACCCCAACAGTGAGGCCAGCATTGCCGTGAAAAGGATCAAAGGCCTAAACCTCGATGGTTACGTCATCGATGTCGAACACCAATATAAAGACCCTGGCAAAAAGAGCGCCGCCAAATCCTTTATGAGAGATTTACGCAATGGGGTCGGCAATAACTACCCCTTGGCACTCTCATCCTACCGATTTCCTTCCTTGCATCCCATCCCCTGGAATGAATTCCTCGAAAAATGCGATATCAACATGCCCCAGGTATACTGGATGGGCGCCCACAACCCCGGTTCTCAATTAGCCAGGACTTTACAGGAATTCGATAACCTGCCTTACCGTCGCCCAATTATCCCCACCGGGGCGGCTTTTACCGAGCACGGCTGGACGCCAACTTCGCAGGATGTGCAAGAATTTCTCATTTCGGCTAGATCATTCAATCTTAGTGCGGCAAATTTCTGGGAGTGGTGGAATGCACGCGAAGTGCTGCAACCAAAACACCAAATTTGGAATGTAATTGCCCGTTACGATTGGTCAGGCGGTGTCACACCACCCCAAGATATCACCGGTCAATTGATCGAAGCTTTCAACAGTCGCGATCCCAACCGTGTCGCCGAGTTGTACACAGACCGCGCCGTCCACGTCACGTCTGGCCGAACCATCGTAGGGAAAGAAAGGATTAGGAACTGGTATCACACTTTCTTCAACCAACACCTTCCCAACGGCGTATTCATACTTTCAGGTTACTCGGGTACAGGAAATTCACGGCACATGATTTGGACGGCTCGTTCCAGCGCCGGTAACGTAAACGATGGCAATGACACGCTGGGATTGATTGACGGCAAAATCACGTACCATTATTCGCACTATACAGTTTCTTAAATACGATCCCCTCGGCTTCGACTTAATTCCGAGGGGATTCCATTTAATCTGGCAACTTCGGTCTGAAGTTTGGCGGGATACCCGAACTCAAAGGTTATTTTTTCATTGGACGAGGTACATCCCAAGGTGCTGACATTGCCAAAATCTTATCGCCAGAACGAACCTCTTGTACGATCTTCCCTTTGACGGCTGCTCGCCCCTGAACGGGAGCATCTCCTAAACTGACCATTTTCGGTGCAAACTTCTTCAAGTGCAGAGTCACCTGTTTCGTTTTGGTACCCACCTCTAATCCCATCAATTGCTCTTTAGACGACAATTTCCAGGCAATCACACCTTTCCCATGGCGACCCTGCTTGGGAAAATCATCCTGCTTTACACGTTTACCACGCCCAGTGGACGTCAATAAGAATACTTCACCACGCTGAGGTAATAACTCTGCCCCCACGACTTCATCTCCTTTGCCAAGTTTGATTCCCATAACGCCTGCCGCGACCAACCCCATTGGGCGCACATCTTCCTCGGCAAATCGGATCGCCATCCCGCTGGCAGTAGCCAACAGGACATCACTCTTACCATCACTTATGCAAATCCACCCTAACCGATCGCCATCATTCACCCTCACCATGGTAAAGGGCGTTGCCGCCGGTCCGGGCAGTTCTTCGATGGCAGTTTTCTTGACCATTCCCTGACGAGTAACCGAAAGGGCATACCACCCCTCTGCCAGACTATCCTTGGAGGGTAAAGCAAAGATCACGGCGACCTGATCCTTTTCGGTCAGTGAGGAAACTTGATAAAAGGGAGTCCCTGCTGTAGGTTTATCGGTTTCCGGCAATGACAACACTGGCAGCGATGCCGCCTGTCCATCCTTTGTAACCAAATAAAGCGTGTCGCGTGTATTCACTCGGATCACCCGTTTGGGGGCAGCACTGCCGCTGATGCGCGGGCGTGCATCTTTCATCGTACGGGAGATCAGCCCATCAGGAGATAACGATATCCATACGGTTTGATCAGGAGCCAAATTGCTCAATCGAACGGGGATTTCCTTTTGATCACCTTCCAAAGAGACAATTTGAGTGCGGCGAGCATCGCCAAACTCTTCCTTAACGGCCAATAATTCATCGGCAATCACTTTGCGCATTTTTATGGGCGATTTCAATAAGGCTACCAACGCCTTAATCTTCGATTTGACAACCTTATACTCTTGCTCAATTTTTTGGCGCTCAAGGGCTGCCAGACGGCGCAAAGGCATATCCAGAATAGCCTGAGCCTGCTCATCGCTGAGCTTGAAACGCTTACGTAAATTTTGGTGCGCCGTATCAACACGCCGAGACTTTCGAATAACTTCAATTACATCATCTAGATTTGCCAGTGCGATGATCAATCCCGATAAGATATGCTCGCGCTTTCGGGCCCGGTCCAATTCATATTCACTGCGACGGCGGATTATTTCCAGCCGATGGTTTAGATATACTCGTAATGCCTGCTTGAGATTCAGGAGGCGAGGTTCACCCTCAACCAGGGCCAGCATAATCAGGCTGAAAGTCGTCATCATGCTGCTGAATTTGTACAGGTCTTTCAATACCTGTTCGGGATCAGCCGTCTTGACCAGCTCGATCACTACCCGCACCCCTTGACGATCTGATTCATCTCTAAGGTCAGCAATGCCCTCGATCTTCTCCTCACGGGCTAAGGTAGCAATTCGCTCAAGGAGTGTTGTCTTGTTGACCATGTAGGGAATTTCGATTACAACAATGCGATTACGACCCCGGCTCATTTCTTCTATGTGCGCTCGCGCTCTCACCCGCAATCGCCCCCGTCCCGAACCATATGCCTTTTGGAGTTCTCCTTCTTCAGCATTATCGATGATCATGCCCCCCGTGGGAAAATCTGGTCCTTTGATGAATTTCATCAATCCTTCAACGCTGATGTCATCCAGCTTCTTCCAGTTTTCAAGCATATAAACCAATGCATCGACGACTTCTCCCAAGTTGTGGGGAGGAATGCTGGTAGACATACCAACTGCAATGCCAGTAATGCCATTGACCAACAGGTTCGGTAATGCCGCGGGGAGCACTTGCGGTTCTTGAAGCGTGTCATCGAAATTGGTTGAGTAATCAACCGTATCTTTGGCAATGTCGGAAAGCATATGAGATGCCAAGGGCGCCATACGTGCCTCGGTATAACGCATGGCTGCTGGTGAATCACCATCCATGCTGCCGAAATTACCCTGTCCGTCGACCAGCAAATAGCGCATGGAGAAATCTTGTGCCATGCGAGCCATAGCATCATAAACCGCCATATCTCCGTGGGGGTGATATTTACCTAAAACCTCCCCGACAATTCTGGCTGATTTCTTGTAGCTAGAATCCTGCCGCACTCCCATATCATGCATGGCATATAGAATTCGCCGATGCACGGGTTTGAGTCCATCGCGCGCATCGGGTAATGCGCGCGAAACGATCACACTCATGGCATAATCCAAATAGGACTGTTGCATTTCTTCATCAATGTCAATTTTTCGAATTAGACCAATTTCCATACGTAGCTCCAAAAGTGAACATTTGTGCAGTAATTATAACATGAGTAAAAACGCAAAATCTCAAATTTTCCTATTATCCCTGTCATATTCGGAAATAATATTTCCAAATATGGAATTTCCATCGGGATGGGTACTACTCCGCGAAAAAAATCCCCTCTCATTCTTTCGGATGAGAGGGGATTCTATATTTTTTTGCGATCCCCTATTTTTGATCGCTGTCTACATCTGGTTCAAGATCGTCGGTTACAACCACCACTTCCTCATCGTCAGCAGCAACTGCAAAGGGAAGATCGGCATAAACTTCCTGTTGATCCTCTTCGGACGCAAAAGGTCCCTCTACGAATCCAGTGCCAGCAGGAATGAGCTTACCGATAATCACGTTTTCTTTCAGACCATACAGCGGATCTTCGCTGCCGCTGGCGGCAGCGCGAGTCAAAACTCGGATGGTATGCTGGAAGGATGCAGCTGACAGGAATGATTCGGTACTAAGGGATGCCTTCGTAATACCAAGGAGAACCTCGCGATATTTAGCTGGTCGCTGATCTTCAGCAAGCAAAGCCTCATTGACTTGTAACAACTCGAGGCGATTGACCATATCCCCAGGCAGAAACTCACTATCGCCAGGATTGCTGACAATCACGCGAGACATCATCTTTCGAATAATCACCTCAAAATGCTTGTCGTGAATATTCTGACCCTGTGAACGATATACTTTCTGTACTTCTGAGAGCAAGTACATTTGCGTAGCTTCCCGCCCGCGAATGCGTAACAGGTCGTGAGTATTTAGTGAACCCTCAGTAAGAGACTGACCAGGTTCCACATGATTGCCATCGTTGACGATTAATCGTGCATTAGTGGGGATCTCGTACGTCTCTTCATCACGAATTTCACGAGAAACGATTACATTGCCATCCTCAATGCGAACCCGTCCTTCATTTTCTGCAACGAGCAATTTTTCTTCATCTTTTTTGTGAGCAACAACAACATCACCGCGAGAAATTTCATCCTCATCCTGCACTCGGGCTTCCCACCCTCGTGCAATCTTGTACGTATCGCTGGTCATCTCACTGTTTACGATATGAACAATACGCAAATCATCGTAACGTTCGGATTGTTCAACCTGTACTACACCAGCAATTTCACTGACTACTGCTTCACCCTTCGGGTTCTTTCGGGCTTCGAAAATTTCTTCAACACGGGGGAGACCGGTAGTAATATCTGTACCAGCAGCAACACCACCAGTGTGGAACGTCCTCAAGGTCAACTGTGTACCTGGCTCACCAATCGACTGGGCTGCAACTATTCCGACTGCAGAGCCGATATCAACCATCTGGCCACGTCCCAGGTCCAAACCATAACACTTGACACAGGCGCCATGTTCCATTTCACAGGTCAATGGTGAGAAAACTTGGACTTCATCCACGCCAGCTGCCGAGATTCGGCGTCTCTCTTCATGATCGATCAATTCACCAACATCGACAAGAACTTCGCCAGTTTCAGGGTCCACCACTCGTTCAGCCGCGATGCGGCTGTACAATCGGCTACCCATCGATTGGCCGGCAACATCATCAGCTTTGCGAATCACGATCCCATTGCTGGTACCGCAATCGTCACCATTGACAATGATATCCTGAGATACATCCACCAAGCGGCGCGTTAGATAACCGGCATCAGCTGTACGGAGAGCGGTGTCGGCCAAACCTTTGCGAGCACCATGAGAAGAAATGAAATATTCCAGTGATGTTAATCCTTCTCGGAAGTTCGAGCGAATGGGCATCGGAATAATGCGTCCGGACGGATCAGCCATCAAACCGCGCATACCCGCCAACTGAGAAAGTTGGCCAAATCCACCTTTGGTTGCGCCCGAATCAGCCATCGTAGCCAAATCGCCATGGGGATCCATGAACTCGCGAACGGCTTCTCCGACGACCGAAGTGGTGTTCTGCCAAATTTCGATAACGCGTTCGTTCTGCTCTTGATCGGTAAGCAAACCACGGCGGAAGTTTCGTTGCACTTTCTCTACTTCCTGGATTGCATTAGAAATGATCTCTTCTTTATTGGGGGGAATAGTGATATCTGCAACTGCGATGGTGAAACCTGAACGAGTAGCATACAAGAACCCTACATCTTTGATGCGGTCTGCCGCGCGTACAGTTTCTTCCTCACCGCAGACCTCGTAAATATCTGCAATCAGGTCTTTGATACCGCCCTTCTCAAGGGTTTCATTCACGAAATGGACTTGCTCAGGCAATACCCTGTTGAAGAGCACTCGCCCCACTGTTGTTTCAACAATGCGTTGCTCTGGCTTGCGTTTCCAACTATTGTTTTCATCGTACCAGGTTGTTGTTAACAGCTTGATTTCTGTAGGAATCTCGACCTGATCCAAGCGATAAGCCATTTCAACTTCGTCGTAGGAGGAGAATACGCGCCCATCACCTTTATGTTCACGATCATCGGTCTTGGTAAGATAATAAACTCCCAATACCATGTCTTTGGAGGGGCTAACAATAGGTTCACCGCTGGCCGGCTTCAACAGATTCCGGCTGGAGAGCATTAATTGGCGTGCTTCTACAACCGCTTTTTCCGATAACGGAACATGCACAGCCATCTGATCGCCATCGAAATCAGCATTGAAGGCAGTACAAACCAAAGGATGTAATTGAATGGCCTTGCCTTCGATTAGAATGGGTTCAAATGCTTGAATACCCAAACGATGCAAAGTCGGAGCACGATTCAGCAAAACTGGACGTTCAGTAATGGCTTCTTCCAGCGCTTCCCATACCTCTGGGCGGCCGCGCTCAATCAAACGTTTGGCTCCTTTGACGTTTGTCGCGTATCCATTGCTCACCAAGCGTGAGATAACAAATGGACGATAAAGCTCCAAAGCCATGGTTTTCGGTAATCCACACTGGTGCATGTTCAGTTTGGGTCCAGCCACAATTACAGAACGACCAGAGTAATCTACTCGCTTACCCAAAAGATTTCGGCGGAAGCGGCCCTTCTTACCTTTGAGCATATCGCTCAACGACTTGAGCTCACGGCGACCTCGACGTGAACGAGCCTTTCCTCGCTGTGAATTGTCCACCAGCGAGTCAACTGCTTCCTGCAACATACGCTTTTCGTTGCGTACGATAACATCCGGTGCGCCAAGTTCCAACAAGCGCTTCAAGCGATTGTTGCGGTTGATCACTCGACGATACAAATCATTCAAGTCTGAAGTTGCAAAGCGGCCACCGTCTAACTGAACCATAGGACGCAGGTCGGGGGGAATAACCGGCAAAACCGTTAGAATCATCCATTCAGGTTTGTTCCCGGATTGGCGGAAGGCCTCAGCTATCTTCAAGCGGCGAGTAGCTTTGATGCGTTTTTGCTTGCTCCCTGAGGTGCGCAATGTGTGACGTAATTCCTCAGTTAGGGCATCCAAATCCAGTCGACGCAGGATATCCAAGATAGCTTCAGCACCCATATCCGCTTGGAACACCTGTCCCCAGCGAGATTTCAATTCGCGGTAACGTAACTCACCCATGAATGTCAGAGGCTGCAAATCCATCAATTCATCACGCATGCGACGATATTCTGCACGTGAAGAAGCAATTTCCCCTTCCAGATCTTCTTGCATTTCGATGAGTTTTTGTTCAGTCTCTGCGCGCAAACGAGCCATGTCCAATTTGACATGCTCCAATTCGCGCTGGCGTTGATCCTTGAGTTCGCGCTCAATGTCTTCCAGACGCTCAGATACTACTTGCTGGACACTTCCCAAATGATGGTTTTCAACAGTCGTTCCAGCCTCAACGATTTCGATGTCAGTTCCGGGGAAGGTGATGGCTTTGCGAGTAGCTTTTCCAATCTTTTCCTGCAAATCCATCTCTAACTGTTGGCCCTTTTTCATAACTGGGTCCAACTCAGCAGCAATCGTTTCGTCATAACGTCCTTTGATATCTTCGGCGCGCTGCTCTAATTCCTCCAGCATACTATCACGCTCCAACTTGATTTCATCAAGCTGAGTGCTCGTTTCATCTTTGATGCTGACATCACCACCAGAATATTCTTCTTCCAAGCGTTTTAGCGCGCGTTCACGGGCATCCTCGTCAACATAAGTAACCACATATTGGGCAAAATATAGAACTCTATCGAGATTACGACGCGAGATATCAAGCAATAGACCCAAGTGTGACGGCAATCGACGGGCATACCAGATATGAGATACAGGTGCGGCTAAGTCAATATGGCCCATGCGCTCACGGCGAACTGAGGACCTGGTAACTTCAACACCACACTTGTCACAAACGATACCTTTATAACGAACGTTTTTATATTTTCCACAATAACACTGCCAATCACGCTGAGGGCCGAAAATAGCTTCGCAAAATAGGCCGTCTTTCTCAGGGCGCAATCGACGGTAGTTGATCGTTTCCGGTTTCAATACCTCACCATAAGACCAGCCACGAATTGTCTCAGGTGATGCTAAACCAATACGTAAGGCTTTTAGCCCCTTAGTTTCCACAGGTTTGCCTCCTCGGGGTATGAATAACCACTTTAATCAACAATAATCCAGATCAACAATTTGTCGAACAAATGTACTAGTATATAGACAAACAAAAGCAAGCGCATGAGGTCCTTATACCTCAAGCGCTCGCTGAAAATTTACATTTTCAATTTATATATTGCATGCGGGCAGAATTATACAGGAGCAAACTAAGCTCGTCAAGTCGGAAATTGGAGT
>CAZVPR010000029.1:0-39420 GCA_964629085.1 uncultured Anaerolineales bacterium | reverse complement strand
CATGGCGTGACCACCATATGTGGCTAAACCACGGGAAATCCCAGAGACCCAATTTATTAACTGATGTTACGCAGTTGAAAACTTTCCAGGAGAAAATTGCATCCTGAGCGCTGTCCTGAGCTCATCGAAGGGTAGCCAAAGGCGGGGATCACTTCGCGAAGCATCCTGTAAGGGCAGGATGCGAACTGCGTAAGATGAGTTATTAAGGTGATAATACGCAGGCTCTCCCCTACCTGTGGTGAACAGATTTTAGTTGATCAATCCTCCCCCGTTGACCTCACCCTCAATCTGATCTGCCCAAGGGTAAGCCTCGAATTCTTTGGCCGCTTCTCGGCGTGTTGGATCATCAGAGTAGCTGCCTCGAATTTCATCAGGGAGCAGTTCGGCGATCTTTTGCATGATTGCATGGCCAATTTCGTCAAGCTGCTCACGACGTTCACGGCCGCGGCCGGTGACCTTGAGCGGGCCAAAAGGTTTGCCAATTTTTATGGTTGGGTTGGCTTGGTTGCGCAGCCGGAACGGGAAGACATCGTTCATTCCATACAGCCCCACCGGCAGCAGTTTTGCCCCGGTACGAGCAGCCAGATAGGCTGTTCCCGGTCTCGCTGGGCGCAGTACGGTCGCCCAACTGCCCCCCTCGGGGTAGATGCCTATCACACCGTCTTGCTGGAGAATGGCTTCAGCGGCCCGTAAAGCTTCGGTCGAGCCGGTGCCGCGATAGAGTTTATGAATACCCCAAGCTCTCACAAATAATTTTGTCCAACCCGGTGCGAAAGGAGGCAAAGCCGCCCCGATGAAGTCTATCGGCCAGCGAGCAATGCGCACGAAACAGACGGGGTCTATGAAACTGAAGTGATTCCCAACTACCAGCAAGGGTCCCTTTTTGGGAATGTTTTCTTGTCCGATGATGTTGAAATTGGCGATCAGGGCGTAGGTTGGGATTGATAACACATGCAGGATATAGCGGATCACCCTTCGGCGGGGATAGCGATATATTTGCATTATCTTACCCTAAGAGATAAAAATGCCCTCCGAGGATGTTCTCAGAGGGCATAAAGTTTGTGATTAATCAACGGCTGTAACTGGAGAATCTGTTGCCGCCGCTCGGGCTTTGGCTTCGTTGACCGATAGCAAAATGATCAACCCGGCCAATAAGAAGAAGATGATCGAAACGATCGCGGCCCGTTGACCAGCGATCTCGGCGGACATCAAGTCCATGCCGCGGTTTGCCGCGTACCAGATGGCCGCCTCTGCAGCAATGATGCCATAAACCGTTGGGCCGATGAATGATGACGTTCGTCCGGCAATAGCGAAGAAACCGAAGAATTCGCCGCTGCGCCCTTCAGGAGCAAATAAGCCCACCATGGTGCGGCTGAGTGATTGCACACCCGTAAGAGCGAAACCGGCAAAGGCACCGATTACGAAATAACCGTTGAGTGTACGGGTGAAGAGCATGGCCACAACCACGCCGATCATCATGACGATCGAAAGAATGAGAGAGCGTTTATAACCAAATTTGTCCCCAATGACCGCGAAAATATATGCTCCGGCTACGCTGGTGATCTGCACAACGATCATAAAAATGATTAATTGAGTTTGTTCCATCCCAAATAGTACAGCACCGATAATGGCAGCGAAATCCATAGCCATCAAGATGCCGTCATTGTAAACAAGGAAAGAAATGATAAATTTGATGAACTCCCGGAAATGGCGGATGGAGCGGAAAGTTTTCCGAATTCGCTTAAAGGCGATGGAAACATATGTCTCGCCCTCAGGCAAGGATTGCGCCTGGGCGCGTTCCGTAATCCATCGAAAGGTGGGAATGGCCGAGAGAGCAAAGAATATCGCCGTAAAAACCAAAGCCAGGCGAACAACGATCGTACCGCCTACGATCACGATTGGAGGCAGAATAATCAACAGGCACAGAATCCCGCCAAACGATCCAATTGCCCAGCCATAGCCAGAGACACGGCCCAACTCCTCCGGTTCGGCAATCTCTGGGAGCAGAGAATTATAAAAAACTTGCCCTCCGCGATAACCGATCTCTGCCAAAATAAAGAATAGCATCCCCAAGACAATGTCGCCCTTTTGCACGAAAAATAGCAATGAGGTGAACACCCAGGTTCCTATGGAAAAAAACAACAAAAATCGTTTTTTGGAAGCGGAGAAATCTGCCAGCGAACCTAAGATCGGCGCAATAATGGCGACCACCAGCATAGCAATACCTATGGAAATACCCCACAAACGCGAACCTTCGGCACCACCAACCACTTCCCCCTTGAAATAGGCAGAATATATCGCCAATAAGACCACCGCCGCATAAGCCGAATTACCAAAATCGTACAAATACCAGGCCAAGTGCTCGCGGTTCATGGTTTTAAGCTTGGAGAACATAAGACCATCCTTTTCTACTATGCAATTTGAATTGATGGGGATCAATTAATCTATCGTGGTATGATTCCCGAAGAATAATGAGCCTGAATGATAACATATTATTTTTGATCATCGAGGCATGCAATTTGTTCCACATACATATAACCCACCCACAGGAGTTTCGTTACCCATGACTCAAAAAACTTTGCCCCATCGCAGCGACGTCCCAATTGAAGAAACCTGGAATCTCGAGAGCATTTTCACTACCGTAGAAGACTGGAAAGCGGCTATCCCAAAACTGGAGGGACTTGTTTCCGAATTGAACAAATTCCAAGGGAAATTAGGAAATGACGCCCAAACATTATTTGAGGGACTGACCAAGTATGAAGAATTAATGACACTTGGAATGCAGGTCTATGTTTATTCTGGATTGGCTGCCTCTGTTGATGTGAGTGACCAGGATGCCAATGCCCGTTTTGGCCAAAGCCGAGGTTTGGTTGCCAAAGTTCAATCATCATTGGCGTTCTTCGAGCCAGAACTCATGACCATCGGATTCGGCAAGTTGGAAAAATGGGTTGAGAATGAACCCAAGCTTGAAATATTCGGACACTATTTCGACATATTGAAATTGCGCTCCGTACACATCCGCTCTGCGGAGGTTGAAGAAATCATTGCATTGACCTATGAAGCCCTCCCACCGCGGGTCACTTTCCCCCAATATTCAGCTTTAACGAATGCCGATCTTAAATTCACGCCAGCTGTGGATTCCGATGGAAACGAGATCGAAATCGGCCAGAGCAGCATCGACTCCCTGATCACTCATACAGAACGCGAAGTTCGCCGAACAGCCTGGGAAAATTATGCCGATGGATATTTGGGCTTCAAGAATACGATTGCAAGTATCCAAACCCAGGTTATTCAGCGAGATGTATTCAACATACGTGCCCGCCGATTTGATTCTTCGTTACAGGCTTCGCTCAAGCCGAATAATATCCCCGAGGCTGTCTTCCACAATCTGATCGACGTATTCAAGAAGAATTTGCCCACCTGGCACCGCTATTGGCGCATCCGCAAGAAGGCCTTGGGATACGAAAATTTCCATGTCTACGACATCAAAGCGCCTGTCATGGAATCCAAGTCGACGGTCTCGTATGAGCAAGCCGTGGATTGGATCGCTGAGGGCATGGCTCCGTTGGGCGAGGAATATGTCGATGTGATGCGCCGGGGCTGCACGACGGATCGCTGGGTGGACCGCGCTCGTAACAAAGGCAAACGCCAGGGTGCCTTTTCGTGGGGATCGCATGGTACACAGCCCTTTATCATGATGAGTTACGCCGACGATGTGTTCAGTTTGAGCACGCTGGCTCATGAATTGGGTCACTCGATGCATTCCTATTATTCTCGCAAGACTCAGCCCTTTACATATTCGCAATATTCTTTGTTTGTGGCTGAAGTGGCCTCGAATTTCAATCAGGCCTTGACAAGAGATTACCTGTTCCGCACGCAGGACGATCCGACGTTACAGTTGGCTCTGACCGAGGAGGCCATGTCCAACTACCACAGGTATTTCTTCATTATGCCCACCCTGGCGCGTTGGGAGCTCGAGATGCATCAACGCGTCGAAAAGGGAGAACCAATTAGTACTCAAAGTATGATCGATTTGATGGCCGAATTATTCAAGGAAGGGTACGCTGATGAAGTCGAGTTCGATCACGATCGAATTGGGATCACCTGGGCACAGTTTGGGCACATGTATATGGATTTTTACGTCTATCAGTATGCCACCGGAATCTCTGGTGCTAATACTCTAGCCGATGGCGTGGTAGATGGCAATAACGGGGCGGTTGAAAAATACCTCGATTTCTTGAAAGCAGGCCATTCAATGTACCCACTGGATGCGCTCAAAATGGCTGGCGTGGATATGACCACCCCAGAACCAGTCGAAAAAGCCTTTGCTGTGTTAGCAGAGTATGTGGATCGGTTTGAGGAGTTGGTAAAATAATTGTTGGTTGGTAAGATGGATAGTTGGTTGGCTGGTTTGTATGTCAGGTTGTTGTATTGTGTCTGATGGAGAAAAGATATGACGGAAAAACTTTCAAAAAATGAACTTCTAGGAACAATAAAAACATCTTGGGCTGAATTGACTGAGATCATTGAAGAATTAAGTGAGGATCAAATGACTCAACCCAAGGTGCAAGAGGGTTGGACTGTGAAAGACCTCATGGCACATATTGCAGCCTGGCACCGCCTGGCTATGGACCGAATCCACGCCGCTACGACTGGAGAAGATCTCAAACTTCCGGTCATCAAAAGCGATAAGTTTGTGGATGACTTCAACGCCGAGACTTACGCGAAATACAAGGATCAACCACTCGAAGCGATTAATGCAGAATTCGAGTCATCCTATGATGAGTTTCTCAGCCAAATCGAAAATCTGGATGAGGAACTGCTCCCCAAGAATTTACCTTTTGATTGGGCTGGCAACCTGACCTACCAGATAATGATTTCGGCCAATACGCATTGGCACTATCCAGAACACATCGAAGCCATCTTGAAATGGCTGGATAAGCAAGATAATCAATAAATAAAAAGTATAGGAAAAAGAACTCCGAGAATATCAAACCGGAGTTCTTTTCATTTGAACCTCCCATTCTTCGAACAAGTATTCTGATATGCTGAGGAATGCATGGAGGATCACGATATGACAAAGAAACCAAGTGGGATGCTGGGTTTTGCGATGGTCTGGCTGGGACAATTAATCTCAGTATTGGCATCCAACATGAGCAATTTTGCTCTGACGATCTGGGCCTTCGAGAAGACCGGCAGCGCCACCGTGCTGGGGTTGGTATCGACATCTTTCCTGGTGCCTTTCTTGCTGATCTCACCCATCGCCGGGGTTTTGGTTGATCGCTACAATCGCAAGCTGATGATGATGGTCAGCGACCTGGGAGCCGTTCTGGCTACGGGGGTGATCCTAGTCTTGAACGCCACCGATCAACTCCAAATCTGGCACCTGTATCTCACGGCCACCACCTACGGGCTTAGCGCCACCTTTCAATGGCCAGCTTATATGGCCGCCATCACCACGATGGTTCCCAAAGAACAGTATGACCGCGCCAATGGCATGATGATGCTGGTCGACTCTGGGCCAGCCATCTTTGCCCCCATGCTGGCCGGGGCTTTGCTGCCGCTCATCGGCCTGACTGGTATTCTGATTGCTGATGTGGTGACGTTTTTTATCGCTATCGCCGCGTTGCTGCTTGTTCACATTCCTCAGCCAGAACTCACAGAGGAAGGGCTGGAGGGAAAAGGGACCCTGCTCAGCGAGGCTGCCTATGGTTTTAAATACATCTTTGCACGCAAAAGTTTACTCAGCCTTTTGGTGGTGATTCTGTTTCTGAACCTGGTGCACGGTTTTGCGGGTTGGTCTTTAATGACCCCGATGATTTTGCTCCGCTCGGAGAATAACAGTGCCACTCTGGGAGCCGTCCAATCGGCCTTTGCCGTTGGCGGTGTCGTTGGTGGATTGATCGTCAGTGCCTGGGGCGGATTCAAAAAACGCATTCGCGGCATGCTCATCGGTTGGGCAATTTTTGCGTTATTTGGCCTGTTTCTGTTCGGTTTGGGGCAAAGCCTATACTTCTGGATTCCCTTTGCCGTCATCGCCTCGATGAGTTTTCCCCTCAGCCAGAGCGCCAGCAATGCCATCTGGCAGTCGAAAGTGGCCCCGGACGTCCAGGGACGTGTATTTTCCGCACGGCGATTGATCGCCTGGCTGGTCGACCCAATCATGCCCATAGTCGGCGGCGCGCTGGCCGACAACATCACCGAACCAGCCATGAATGCATCAACGGCTCTGGCTCACACCTTCGGCTGGATGGTCGGCAACACGCCCGGATCGGGTATCGCTTTACAATTTGTCTTCGCCGGCTTAGCCTATGTCGGCATCATCGGGATCGCCTGGTATATCCCAGCTATTCGCAATGTCGAGACAATCCTACCAGATCATGATCAACTCAAAAAGGTGGAAACAGAGCCGTAGAAGATATCAATCAGGGTACAAGAACGCAGCGGAACCCAATTCCAAGGTCAGGAAAATGTGGTGTATTCCGGTCACGATTGGCAGCCCGTTGATTATATTCAAAATCGTACCAGGACCCGCCTCTATGCACCCGTTCAAACCCATTCACAGGACCTAAGGGGTTTTCATGGGGTGAGATTGAGTAATAATCGCCGGCGTACCAATCTGCCACCCACTCCCAGACATTTCCAACCATATCCAACACCCCGGATGGGCTGGCTCCTTCCGGGTAGTTTCCCACGGGTGCAATGCTGCGAAACTTTTCTCGAGACCCCTCCCAATTTAAAAATGTTGCTTCCCAATTATTCCCCCAGGGATATATCCTTCCGTCGGTACCGCGGGCCGCTTTCTCCCATTGGGCTTCAGTGGGTAATTGTCGCCCAGCCCAGTAGCAGTAATCAACGGCATCCTGCCAGGTTACAGCCACAACCGGATAAACATCAAAAATATGATCATCAAAGAATATCAATGTTTGAGGATGTTGACATTCCCCATCTTCAACACACAAGCGGTACATCGAATTGGTCACTTCAGTCTTATCAATCCAGAAGGAATCCAGGTAAACTTTGTGCAACGGTTTTTCATCGTCCGCGCCCTGATCGCTGCCCATGATGAATTCCCCTTCGGGGACAAAAACTAATTCCATCCCATCTTTTTCTGAAATTTCGACCAATCTATCAGTTTTTTCTTGTTGACCAATTTCTACAGACGTCCATGCTAATACCAATATCGAACTCAAAATTATCCCTAAAACTCCGGGGCGATAAAAAGAACTAATTTTCATAATCAACCACTCCTATTTCGCCTAAAAATATTCCAGGGATTTAAAACTATATCATAATTGCGACCCTTTTTGTCCATTTTGCTTCCAAAAACTTTAAGATAATAATTGAACCATTTGTTCTAAGAAATGATATAATAACAGAACAATTGTGCGAACTCTCACATACCCCCTTTTCCCATGAAACCGATACTTGATTACCATCGCGCTCACTCTCCCATCACCAACCCTGGTGATTTCGTATATCTTTTCGAGGATCTTCCTGACAATATTCCCGAATTGATTAACGTCGTCCAAGGGCAATTGCTGCACCGATTATCCGCCGAACAACATGGAGTCACCCTGACTCGCGAGAGCCGCGGCGAACATAGATTGCGCACCATGCAGCAGAAATTGGCCCGGATTGCTGAACTGGACCCATCCCCAATTACATCGCCGCGTGAACCCAAAGAGCGGCAAGTGGGCATGTGTCGCGATTTCGCCGTGTTCCTGACTTCGCTTCTCCGGCACAAAGGCATCCCCGCGCGCATGCGGGTGGGTTTTGCTGAATACCTGTTCCCTGATTCGCAATTCAAGGCTGACCACTGGATCACTGAATATTGGGACCAGGCACAATCCCGCTGGATTCTGGCCGATGCCGATGTGGTCAAGGTGGACATCCGGCGAGATGATCAATTCTATTTTGCCGGGTCAGCCTGGAAACTGGCTCGCGCTGGGAACATTCGCTCTGATCTCTTTCGATTTAGCGGTCGCTGGAAAGGCTTTCCTTGCATCCGCGGTAATTTACTGCACGACTTTCAGGCACTCAACAACCTCGAACTGGGTCTCTTCGATTATTGGGATGATCTGCACAGCAAATCAGAAAGTTCGCTGACCCCTGAAGATAAGGGGCTGCTAGATCGCATCGCTGAGCTAACTGTTACCTGCGATGACAATTTCGAAGATATGGAAAAACTCTTCGATGAGCTCCCCCGCACAAAGCAAATCTACACCAAACTGCGCCAACTGGGCGTGATTGATGATGTTGAATTGGTCAAACCTGACAATCTCAAACCATCGGAAATCGACAGGTTGGCAAATCTATCCAAGGCAAAAAATGGTGAGTCCGCTAATTCTCGCTTCACTCCTGATGACTCTCTACTCCCATTTGACCACCCCGCCAAACAACAAACTACCTTTCAACCAAACCAACTACCCAACTACCAAACACCCCACCTCTCCGATATTATCATCCGCGGGGCACGCCAACACAACCTCAAACATATCGATGTTCACATCCCGCGACACAAGCTGGTCGTTATCACTGGAGTCAGCGGGAGCGGCAAATCATCCCTGGCGTTCGACACCATTTACGCCGAGGGACAGCGACGCTACGTTGAGAGTCTATCTTCCTTTGCCCGCCAGTTCATGGATCAGATGGAAAAACCGCAAGTCGACCAGATTACTGGACTGAGTCCTTCAATAGCCATCGAACAAAAGACAATCAGCCGCAACCCGCGCTCTACGGTGGGCACGGTCACGGAAATTCTCGATTATCTACGCGTGCTCTTTGCGCGTGTAGGTATGCCTCACTGCCCAGAATGTGGTCGAGCCGTTCACCCCCAAAGCGCCCAACAGGTCGCCAGCCAATTGGCAAACATAGACCCTAAAACACGTTTTCAATTGTTAGCGCCTATCGCTCGCAAACGCAAGGGAGCTTATGTCAACACGTTCAAACGGATGCTCAAAGACGGTTACACCCGTGCCCGGGTCGACAGCAATCTGGTCGATCTGAGCGTAGAAATCCCCAAGTTGGACAAAAACAAGAAACACAACATTGAAATAGTAATCGATCGACTGGTCATCCCTGAATCCAAAGAAACCCAGACTGATGATTTTCGCACTCGCTTGATTGATTCCGTAGAAACCGCGCTCAAAGCTGGCGATGGCGTTTTGGTCGTTGACCTTGGGGATGACGAGATCATGCTCAGTGAGCACAACGCCTGCCCAAACTGTGACATCAGCTTCCCCAAAATGGAGCCCCACCTTTTCAGTTTCAACTCCCCCCTGGGGATGTGTGACCGCTGCAACGGCCTGGGCATCGAGATGCAAGTCGATCCACATCTGGTCGTCGACAAACCCCACCTTTCATTACTCGATGGAGCTTCCCGCTGGTATGGAACCCTGCGCAAATCATCCAGCCGCTGGCGCATCAGCAACTTGCAAGTGATTGCCGATCATTTTGGAGTGGATCTGGAAACCCCTTGGAACGAACTCCCCCAGGAATTTCAGAATGTGATCTTATACGGCTCGGAGGGTGTCAAGTTCCGCTTCAAGCACACTTCCGAAGGCAAGGATGGCGACCAGTGGAGCTATGAGGCCCATGCCGACGCCAAAGGCAGCATATTTCACATCAATCGACTTTTCCGCCAGACAAAGTCGGAGTATACCCGCCGTCATTACATGTCCTTCATGAGTAAGCTGCCCTGCACGCTTTGTGAGGGCGAAAGGCTCAACCCAGAAGCGCGTTTCGTCACTATTGATGAGAAAAGGCTACCCGATTTGACTTCCTGGAGCATCGAAGCCATCCACAACTGGGTCACGGATTTGCCCAAAAAACTAAGTTCAGAAAAGAGACAAATCGGCGACGAGCTGATCAAGGAAATCCACGAAAGATTAGGATTCTTGCGCAACGTCGGTCTGCACTATCTAACGCTCGATCGCTCTGCCCCGACTCTCTCCGGGGGAGAAGGCCAGCGTATTCGCCTAGCTTCACAGATCGGCAGTGGACTGGTTGGTGTGCTCTACATCCTCGACGAACCTTCTATCGGCCTGCATGCCCGCGACCATCGCGCTCTACTCGATACCCTCATTCACCTGCGTGATATCGGTAACACGGTTCTAGTCGTCGAACATGACGAAGCTACCATGCGTGCGGCGGATTGGATCATCGACCTCGGACCTGGTCCCGGTTCCTTGGGCGGTGAGGTGGTTGCAGCTGGGCCGTTTGATGAAATCATCCTGGACCCAGAGTCTGTCACGGGGAAATACCTTTCCGGTGCTTCAAGCGTTACCGCGCCGAACGGCAGGGAGCGGCGGACTCCGTTGCGGAGCTCGGCGGAGCATGCCCCTGGCGATGGCTGGTTGACTGTTAAAAATGCGCGTTTACACAACCTCAAGGGAATCGATGCAAAATTCCCCCTGGGCAGCCTGGTTTGCATCACAGGAGTCAGTGGCTCCGGCAAAAGCAGCTTGATCGCCCAAACGGTGCACCCCGCCCTGGCACGCGAATTACACAAAGCTCAGATGGCCACCCCCGGGCCCAATGACGGTTTCGAAGGCCTTGAACACATCGACAAGGTCATCAACATTACCCAGGACCCTATCGGGCGCAACCCGCGCTCTAACCCTGGCACGTATGTAGGCGTCTTGGGGGAAATCCGCAAAGTTTTCGCAGAATTGCCCGAGGCCAAAGCGCTGGGTTATAAGGCCGGGCGCTTCAGTTTCAATGTCAAGGGCGGGCGTTGCGAAGAATGCCGCGGCTACGGCTACAAAAAAGTGGAAATGCATTTCCTGGCCGACGTGTGGGTGCGCTGTGCGACCTGCGATGGAGCCAGATTTAACCGGCAAACCTTAGCCATTACGTACAAAGATAAAAACATCGCCGAAGTATTAGATATGGACGTGCAGCAGGCCCTGCGCTTTTTCGAAAACCACCCCAAAATCAATCGCATCCTACAAACCCTGCACGATGTCGGTCTGGATTATGTCAAACTAGGACAAAGCGCGCTGACCCTGAGCGGTGGTGAAGCCCAGCGGGTCAAGCTGGCCAAAGAGTTGAGCCGGGTAGCCACAGGGCGAACGGTTTACATCCTCGACGAGCCCACCACCGGCCTGCATTTTGCTGATATCCAACGACTGTTGGATGTGATCCATCGACTGGTCGATGCTGGCAATACCGTCATCGTCATCGAGCACAACCTGGACGTGATCAAAACCGCCGATTGGATCATCGACCTCGGCCCGGAGGGAGGTGACCTAGGTGGTTACATCGTAGCCGAAGGCACCCCGGAGGATGTCGCGAATGTTGAGAAAAGCTATACGGGAAAGTTCTTGAAAGATGTGATTAGTGTGCAGTAAGAAGATTTAATCTTTTGCCCGACAACAAACTACTCACTATTTAAGGTTTGGTTGGCATTGATGCAATTAATTCACGAAGAGCGTCATTTAACATTTCAGATGTTGGGAAAAATTCTGCAACATCCGAATCTAAAACAACAATAATGCGATCTTCTTTGCGACGATCAGCAAACCGATTCGGTTTTACTTTACTGTAAGCAAATTTGTATTCTGGACGTAAATCATCAATATCAGAATTTTTATGGGAATCTTGGATATTCTTCATAATCATTTCGTTCAGTGACACTTATTACCATCAATCGATCGTTTATAGAATGACCAAAGTTCGGAAAGCGGCAAAGATCAGGGCAGAACACAATTTGCGTCCTGCTGATTCCATTCATCTTGCCTCAGCAATAACAGGCCAGCCCTCGGCATGGGTTTCCAATGATAAATCTCATCAAAGGCTTTCGGGGGAAATCAAAATACATTTATTGGACGACTTGGTCGTGAAATAAAAAATCTCCCGGTGTGAAATACCATCGGGAGATTGCATTAAAAATTATGGGGATCTACTCGACGAAGGTAACCACCACCGTCATCCCCCAACGGAGGAGCGGATCGACATCATCCAGCAGGATGCGGGCTGTATAGGTGATATCGCCGCGCTTTTCCTCGAAGAAATCATCGATGGATTTGACACTGCCGGTCAACTCGACATCAGGCAAAGCATCGGGAATAATGGTCACGGGTTGGCCGACAGCAACATCGACAACCTCGATCTCGGTCAGATTGTCGGTCTCGACATACCACTCGGAGAAATCGACCAGGGTTACGACCGGCGCACCAGGAGAGACCTGCTCCCCTACCAACAGATCAAGATCGACGATGGTACCAGCGAATGTAGCCACCAATTCCAGATCATCGAGCGCGGCCTGGGCTGCGGCAATATTAGCCTGAGCAGCGGTGATGCGAGATTCAGCAGAAGCAGTGCGCGCCTCAATCAGGGCGATATTGTCCGGATCGGGCCCGTCAACCAGGTCATTGTAATCTTTTTCGGCCTGCTCCAGCCGAGCTTGAGCAACATTGTAGGCAGCTTCAGCCTGGGAGATTTCAAAGTCACTGGAGGGGTCTACCAAGGCATTATACCTGCGCACGGCATCATCATAAGCGCCCTGGGCCTCCGCCAGGCGGCTTTGATAATTGGCACGCGTTTTATCATCTGCAGGTTTATTTTCGTAAGGCTCGAAATCTTCCTTGGCCTTATCCAGCTCATCTTCTGCCAGCACGACCGTTGACCAGGCGACATCGATATCAGTCTGATCGGCCGGGGTAACGCGGTAATTGTAGGTGCGCTCGGTATCATGGACTTCCTGGCGAGCGTTCTTCAGGGTTTCCTGGGATGCGGTGGCATCGGCAGGCCAGTTATCATACAGTTCTTGCATATCTTGCTGGGCAGTGAGCAATTCCAATTCGGCGGCCACCAACTCCAGGTTGGCATTGGCCAGGTTGGTCTCCAGTTGCTCCCGATCTCCTAAACGTGCAAGCACCTCGCCTGCTTCAACAGAATCCCCTTTCTCTACCAGGATTTCCGCGACCTGTCCGCCGACGACAAATCCAAGCTCCACATATTCATTGGGAACCAGACTTCCCTCAGCAACAACCGCGAAATCATCTACGACCGGAATTGCTGTTGGATCTTCAGCGGCCTGGGTGGTCGTCGCCTCGCATGCAACGAGACTGGCAGCGCTGATAGTAAGAAACAGGATAATTAGTAACTTCTTCGTTTTCATTGTTTTCTCCAATATGGTGTAAGCCATTAGATTGCGAATTTCTATAAATATAATCTGAATTCCATTATTTATCAATATTTTGCAAAGCTTCTGAACTACTCATAAGCCAGACTTTCATTGACACTGATGCGTGTCGCTCTGCGAGCAGGCACCCACGAAGCTAAAATGGACAGCACAACCACAATACCCAACCAGATCCAAACTCCATCCAAAGTCAGATAGTATTGCGCTGGAAAATCAATCACATTACCCAGGGCAACCACAAATTTTGGACCAACCATAAGGCCAATCGGCACTGCCAAAGCCCAACTGGTCAATCCGAGGATCAACCCCTCCCCGGTGAAGACAAAGCCGACATCACGGGATGAAGCACCCACAGCTCGCATCACGCCAATTTCTCGGCGACGCTCGATAACATTGATGGACAAGGTGCCAGAAAGGCCAAAACTACCCACGATAGCCATCAAGACGGTCATGATCATCAAAATTTGGGTGAGCACGCCAAACTGGGCGCTGGCTTGCTGGCGATCCTCAATCGCAGCTGCGGAATAGCTGATTGGCATCCCTTTGGCCTCGAAGAACTCGCGCATATCCGCTTCGATCGCTTTCTGAGTATCCAAACTTTGAGCTGTGCCTTGAATCATGGCTACAGCGGAGTTACCGACGTTATGCAAGGCGCGATTGAGCACATCAATGTTGGCAAAGGCAGTATTTTGATCGCGGCCATTGAGGTCAAACACCAGACCCACAACCGTCCATTTGGTGTCACCTGCATCGGGCATATCAATGATGATCTCATCGTTAATTTTGACACCCATCTTCCCGGCCAGCTTTTGATTAAGCAGAATGGCCTGGTTATCCTCGGGCAAGAGCATGCGTCCGGCCACCATTTCTGGCTTGAACATTGGAGATTGCGAAGGGACCCCTCGTACAAAGACTTCATAATCACTACCCGGACCACTGGCACCTGGCATGCGCGCATCGGCTGTCCGGAAAGTCCACATTTCTGCATTGGCGACATTGGGTCGGGATTCGATCAATGGGATGATCTCATCGATTCTCTGGTATTGCTCAAAGTTGATTTGCACTTCGTAGCCAAAGCCGGCAAAGATTTTATCGATAGTCTGAACGAAGGAATACTGCGTGCTAAAAACCATGATAAAGAAAGCACCGGAAATTGTCAGTGTCAAAAGGGTCAGCACCACCCTACCAGGCCTTCGAAAAGTGTTTCTAATGGAAAGGGCTGCCATGCGAGGTATTCCCCTGATTTTGCTCATCATCCGATCCAGCAAGCGGCGACCATAATCACCTCTACCCAGGCCTGTTGCGCTGATAGCACGCGCAGTAGGAATACCAACTCCCTGCAAAACAGGGTAAAGCCCAGCTAAAAGCGGCGTCAAAACCCCAATTGCGATTTGCAACGCCAAGATTTCTGGGAGCACCCTAAATGGTAACTTTGGTACATTCAATAAATAAAACATCCACTCTGCAAAGACATTGGCGGCATACGCCCCAACAGGAACGGCGAGGATCAAGCTCAAGAAACCGTAGATAAAGATCGCCGAGAGATACAAAATAATGATCTGACGACGCAACCCACCAACGGCCTTCATAATGCCTATTTGAGGTATTTGTTGAGCAATTAATGCATTCATCGTGTTGATCACCAACATGGTGCTCAATCCTAAAGATCCAACAGCCATTACCGTCAGCACCATCCCCACACCATTGATCATTTCTTGCAAATAATGCTCTTCGGGATGCAGCACTTCAACGTAAGCAACCGACATGCCCTGCTTCTTTAATTTCTCGTTGATAAGATCAGCAACCAGATGAACATTTTCTTCACTGTACTCTTCCAGGGTAAAACGCAGCCTATCTGCACCTCGATACCCAGCGATCCACTCAAAGGTGTCTTGAGAAACATAGAAAGCTGCGTTCCAGCCAAAAGGCAGAGGCCACTCAAAAGGATTGTGCATCACGCCATCAACGGTTAACGTTCGGGCACGATCGTTAACGTTGACATAGATTTCCCCGCCAATCTCTGGAGCGCTAAAAGACCCAATATGAGCTTCTTCAACCCCGATTAATTTACCATCCGGCCAATTGCCTCGCATTAATAACAGCCGGTCAAACTGCTGATATTCGAAATCATTATAAGAAATGATATGACCGTCTTCCCACTCTGCACCTGGAGATGTTTTCCAACGAATATCCGCTTCACCAAAACCTTCGATCTCATCCACCCCAGGCACATTCGCCAGACTGCGGATGGTGTCTTCATTCACAATTCCAGCGATATAGAGCATGCCATGCGAGGGATTGCTCTCGATATGCGATTGGGCCATTTGGCCGATGACCATTTTATTCCCAGCGGTAACCATCCCTACGGCCATCACCCCCACCGCAATGCTGAGGATGACCATAATTGTGCGGCCTTTATTGCGCCACAAATCGCGCCAGACTTTTCTGAAGGCCGTTTTCATAGCTTACCATTCCCATTATCAAACAACTCACCATCGAGCACTTCCACAACGCGCGGGATGCGGTTAGCCAGTTCCATATTGTGCGTTACCATCATGAACGTTTTGCCTTGCTTGACAAGATCCTCAAAGAGATAAAAAACTTTGTCGGCAGATTTTGAATCAAGATTGCCGGTCGGCTCATCACCCATAACCAGGGAAGGATCATTAGCTAAAGCGCGGGCGATGGCAGCTCGCTGCTGCTGACCGCCGGATAGCGTGTTCGGCAATTTGTAGGCTTGATCTGCAAGCCCAACCTGATCCAGCAAATGCATGGCACGCTCGGGGCGTTCGCGCGGTTTCCAGACACGGCAAAAATCCATTGGCAGGATCACATTTTCAATGATCGTCAGCGTGGGCAATAACTGAAAAAACTGGAAGATCACACCGACATGTTTTCCGCGCCAGCGTGCCAGTTGATTCTCGTTCAGGTCATTCAATCGAGCGCCAACCACGCTGATTTCGCCCCGGGAAGGACGGTCGATCCCTGTGATCATATTCAACAGGGTCGATTTTCCACTACCCGATGGACCCCGCACCCCGACAAACTCACCCGACTCCACACACATAGACACTTCCTTCAAGGCGTGGATCGGCCCTGCGGGACCGTCGAAAGTTTTTCCGACGGCATTCAAATTGATTATTTTTCCATTTTCACTCATGTGAATTCACCATCTTTTCAACCTTGTTCGAACAACCTACCAAACCACAAACATATACGCTGATATTTCAAAAAAGCTTCAAAATATAATTCAAACCTGTCTCTACCCATTAGACAAAACTATACCCCAATAGTTTCAAGCAAACCTATCCAACAGCTAACAACCATCTGAAATCCTGCTATGGAAATACTCTCACCGAAAAAATAATGTTCAAATTTCCCCACAAAAAAGGGATGGCCTTTTGCCATCCCTGCTCAAAAATGTCGAATGTTTATTTCCGGGGTGATATTGTCTTCAACACCAACCGACCATAATCTTCAAGTTGCCTGCGAGCGCTGCGGCCGTCGAGGGTATTAAAAATATATGGGAAGATAATTCCAAAGGGGAGCATGGTTAATGGCAGCCCTCGACCATAATCGATCATCCAGGTACTGCCAACGTAAGCCACACCCTTGCCCTGGCCGCGCTTGAGATAAGCAGAATCGCCGGGACCATATTCGGTCGGCTCGAACTGTCCTTCGGTGAAGGTCAGCATTTTACCAGCGACCATCAAATCCCAGACATCGGCGTGGCCATAACGACCAGAAAATCCAGATTCGCCAATGGGAGTCCCAAAAAGGGCGACATATTCGGTTGGCGACCCATAAACCAAGGCTAATTGGCAGACCACGTTTCCGGCGCTGTTGAAAGTCCAATTGACATCCTGGCTGATTTTGCCGGGATAACGCCTCATCAATTCTTGGTGGATGACATCCCAGCGCTTTTGGATGGGCAAACCGGCCCCTTTGTTGGCGATTTCTTGTAATACATCAGGATCGAAAACATATTCATTTTCGGCTGTCAATCGTTCAAAAATTGTATCGACGATGAATTTGAGACCAAATCCCAAAAACGCTAAAAATGAAAGTTTGCGGATCAATTTTTTCATTTATTCCATCCATTGGTAAGTTTCCACTCGATCAGGGCACCCGCCACCCAGGTTGGCGCCGGTTGTTGGTACAGGTCAGCCGCATCGCTGACACTCAGGTTGACAATCTCACCCTTCATGGGGCCGCGCAGATATCGAAAAACTTGTCCGGCATCACGGGCGTCACTTTTTGCGTCAACGCAGTGCTGGTTATAACCCCAGTAATCTCCAGCTTCCAGAATATCGATTCCCTCCTGAATGCTCTTCTCGGCTAAATCCAGGCCGCCCTCATCGGGATGAAGCGAATCTTCTGGCACATCGCCGTAACCAATACCATGGTGAAAGGGGTCAGCGGTTGAGACGATGACAGCATCTTTGGCAATTTCCACTAATTCGTCAATACCAGGGAGATTTTCAGGCTTACCGCCCGCCAGGTAGGGATAGCGTTCGATAACCTGTGGACCCTCGATTCCGCGTCTTTTGGTTTCAGCATCCCAGAAATGATGCCAGCTTGTCAACACGTGATCGAACCGCCAGTCCTGCCGCCTTAATAATCCTGGCCCTTGGATGCCCCAATGCTTGAACTGCGAAGGATCATCCCCATTGGCTACGCACACACGGGCGTCTTCCATCTCAGCCGAAAAAGAATGTAGAACACTAACTAAAAGCACCCTTTCCGCACCGCTATCGAGACATGCATGAACTGCAGCAGCAATCTGATGCCCACAATCGGCCACACCAGCATGTGGGAAAATAATTACGCCCCCAGCATCCAATGTCGATGACAAATTCCACTGGCGCCCTTCTTCCAGCAAACGAAGCGTGCCTTCCTCACCTAACTCTTGATGTTCGCGCATATACAACCAGTGAATATTCTGGCGAAGTTTCCGATAGTCAAGTTTCATGAAAATCCTTTCAATCTGTATAGGCCGCCAGCGCAGCTCTCCGGCGATTAAAAGCGCCATCGATGGTGAAAATCAACAATGCCAGCCAGATAACACAAAAACCGACAATTCGATCTTGTGAGAAATCTTCCCCATAAATCAATACACCGATTAAGAATTGGAGTGTGGGTGCAATGTATTGCAGGATTCCAACCATGGAAAGGGGGATGCGGCGGGCAGCTACGCCAAACAAAAGCAGAGGAAATCCAGTGGCGACACCAGCCATGACCAACATGAACGTCACTAAGAGAGAAAGATGTCCAAATGCGCCACGCCCCACAAATTCCAGATAAAGTAACCACCCTAAAGCCGGCAAAAACATAAAGGCAGTTTCCACCGTAAAACTAGGAATTGAATCTAAAATAGCTGTCTTTTTAATCAGGCCATAAAAACCAAAAGAAAATGCCAAACTCAACGCAATCCAGGGCAATTGCCCATAACTTACGGTCAGAAATAACACCCCGAGAGCAGCCAATCCAACAGACACCCACTGCCATATTCGCAACCTCTCTCGCAAAAAAATGACGCCTAACAACACATTGACCAATGGGTTAATAAAATATCCCAAACTGGATTCAACGATAAAGCCCCTGTTGATAGCCCAAATATAAATCATCCAATTACCGGTTAAAATGGTCGCAGTAGCTAAATAAATCAACAATATTTTGGGACGCTGTCGAATAATCGCAAACTGTGACCAATCTCGCCGTATGACAACGACCAGAAAAACGAAAACGAAGGACCACAACATGCGATGTCCGACAATTTCGACCGATGGCACAGCTTGTATCAACTTCCAGTATATGGGAAGAATCCCCCAAAGGATATACGTAGCAATTCCGTAAATGATGCCTTTGTTCATGGAAAGGTTAGATAGTTGGTTTGTTGGTTGGTTAGAGGCTGAACTTGTTGATGGTCGCTTGAAGATACGCTTTTTCGTATTCCCGGGCACTATTTTCCCATGTGAAACGCTGGCTCATGGCTTTTTGCACCATCTGATCCCAATGCCCACGGCGGTCATAATATGTACTCACTGCCCAGCCAACAGTGTAATAGATAGATTGGGCACTGGCTTCGAAGAATTTAAACCCTGTCCCAGCCCCTGTTTTTTCGTTGTATTGCTCCACAGTATCATCCAACCCGCCGGTGGCACGCACAATCGGTAGAGTTCCATATTTCAGAGAGTAAATCTGATTTAACCCACAAGGTTCATAGCGAGAGGGCATCAGAAACATATCGGCGCCAGCTTCAATCCAATGGGAAAGCTCGTTATCATAGCCAATATAACATCCCGCCCGGCCCGGATATCTCACGGGTAAATGCCCAAAAAAGCGCTCCAAACCCGAATCTCCAGACCCCAACAACACAAATTGGACATGCATATTATTGAGAATGTTCTCAATGGCGATTGAAAGCAAATCCAGACCTTTTTGATGAACCAACCGGCTGATTACGCCGATGATCGGGATATCAGCATCATCAAGCAATAAAAAGCGTCGCTGCAATACACGTTTGCAAATCTGCTTTCCCGTCAAATCCTTGGAAGAATATGGCGCCGGAATTAGACCATCAACATCTGGACTCCACTGGTTGTAATCGACACCATTGAGAATACCAACGTAGTGCGCGCCTTTATCGTTGAGATAGGGAGCCAATCCATGCGCCTTTTCTGGCGTGCGTGTTTCGATGGCATACTTGGGGCTAACTGTGTTGACCATGTCTGCAAATTGAATGCCTCCCTTGAGGAAGTTGATCCGGCCGTGATCTTCGAATTTGTCCGATGTAAAATTATCCCACTGTAAACCCAGGTAATCGTAATGTTCAGCCCCATACACGCCCTGGTACCCAATATTATGAATGGTCAGCATGCTGGCGGCATCTCCTAAAACTGGATCATCCCAGTGCCAGATTTTGAGATAAGCACAAGCCAGGGCAGTTTGCCAATCGTGAGCATGGATAATATCCGCCCTGAAATCCAAATCAATGCACAATTGCAATGCTGCCCGCGTCAGGAAGCCAAACCTGCGTGGATTATCACTAAAGTCATTAAAATCCGAGTCATGGTAGAGGCCGTCACGATCAAAGTATTTTTGCGACTCGATGAAATATACCGTAACCCCTTCAGGTGTGGTGGTGTTATGAATTGCACACCATTCTTCGCCATTGCCCATCCAAACGCCCATGGTTTGTACCGGCTTGAGCAAATCATTATTGATACCCAGGCGACGATATTTTGGCAATACCACAATTACCTCGTGTCCTAATTTTTTCAACGCAGCGGGTAAAGCTCCGACTACATCTGCCAGGCCACCCGACTTGGCAAATGGCTCACACTCAGAAGCCACCATCATGATTTTCATTTTCTTGGACATTTGGGTATCTCCAAAAGTTCTTACGGGAATACCCGCAAATTATAGTACACTTCCCAACAATTATCGCTAGATTATTCGGAAATCGAATTCATTATTTTTGAGAAGAATCGATGAAAAAATTCATAACCATTGTATATTTCGTTCTTTCCTTTGTTAGCCAGCTTGTTAGCGCTCTACTGCTGGGCCTGGCAGTTACCCCAACTGTATTGCTCGTACGGTGGTCCCTTTCACAGGCAGCCACCATTCCAAATCCTTTCTTGGCTGCGCTTTTGATCGGTCTAAGCATGGGCGTTGGTTACATGATTTTCGGGAATCTTTTCCTCTTGCTCGTAGTAATCACACGTTATTTGTTGCGCTTAAAAAACCTTGAAAAAGCGGGGGATTTTTATGCTCTCTCGGCTGCACGAACTGCCGCCTACAATTTCTTACTCAATATTTCCAGGCATGTATTTTTAAATGTTGTGCGGGGAACCCCATTCATCATCTGGTTTTATAGGGCTTTGGGGGCCAAAATCGGCAGAAATACTTTCATCCTTAGCACCCGCCTGTACGATTTGGATATGCTCGAAATCGGCGATGATTGTGTAATCGGCGGTAATGTGGCCATCAATGCTCACACCGTCGAGGGCAGTCGTGGGGTGATGCACGGTGTCAAAATTGGCAACCGTGTTAGCATTGGGGCCGACACAATGGTATTACCAGGGGTTGTCATGGAAGACGATGTCAATGTTGGCGCCAGCAGTCTGATCCCCAAACATTCTCATCTCGAAGAAGGGCATAAATATGGGGGAGTGCCAATTCGTCAATTAGATTAATTTGCAATCAACCATCGTCCTGGTATATACTAAAAACAGGATGATGGCCCTAATTAATCCTCCAGCTTATATTCCCGGCCCAACTCCAACAAATGATCAACCACTGGGACGCTTTCTACCACCGACTCCGGAGGGGGTGGCTTCTGCATGGATAGATGATCATGTTTCCAAAGGCTCCTGGATCATTGATCCATTTGGGGCTTCTCCAGACCTGGTATGTGAAATTGCTCGAAATGGTTATCGAATCCTGGTAACGATCAACAACCCGGTGGTTGCGTTCGTTCTAAGGATGAAGGCAGCCTCTTTAAAAAGAGAAGAACTCAATGCTGCCCTGGCAACACTCGGTTCGATTAAAATTCGCGACACTCGCATAGAGCCGCTGGTGCGGCCACTTTACCAAACTGAATGTCGAAATTGTGGAAAAATCATTGATGCCGAAGCATTCCTTTGGGAAAAAGACACCGAGGTTCCATTTGCAGTCACTTATGATTGTCTTCATTGCGAAGATGAGGGCGAATTTCCACTTTCAGAGTCGGACCTGGCGAAAGTCACTCAAATGGGGGCTGGAAACTTACATCGGGCCAGAGTACTTGAACGTGTGGCACCGCTAAACGACCCCGACAGAGTATTCGCCCAAGAAGCTCTTTCCGTTTATCCAGATCGTGCAATTTATGTCTTGAGCACCCTGATCAACAAACTGGATGGACTTTCGACTTCACCAGAATTATTGAATCATGTCTCTGTGCTTATGCTCAACGCATTTGACCAGGCCAATACTTTATGGCCTTATCCGACTGCCCGAGAACGCCCCCGGGCCTTGACAGTTCCGCCTCAGTATCTCGAAAACAATATCTGGTTGGCACTTGAAGAGGCACTTGATCTTTGGGCATCAGAATCACCCAAAATCCCAATCACAATTTGGCCCGAATTACCTCCCGAGAGTGGTGGTATCTGCGTGTTTGAAGGGCGAATCAAAGAATTATCAGACCAAATCTCCAAAATTAAATTCCAGGCAGTGATAACCAGTTTTCCAAGACCAAATCAGGCTTTTTGGACTCTCTCTGCTTTATGGGCTGGTTGGCTTTGGGGAGCAGAAGCAACTCAAGGGTTCAAGGTTGTCCTGCGTCGCCAACGGTATAGCTGGCGTTGGCATTCCACAGCCGTATTTTCTGCACTGAAACGATTGAGAAAAACACTCCTCTCACAAATTCCCTTCTTCGGTCTTATCAGCGAAGTCGAGGCCGGATTCCTTACTGCGGTGCTGGCATCTACGCATCTGGCCAGGTTAAATTTCCAGGGTTTGGCTATCCGCCCAAAAGAGGGACAGGCACAGATTCTGTTGGACACGAAAAAGGTAAAAAGAAATCAAAATGTATCTATCAATCTTGTCGAGAAAATCACAACCGGAGCCAGAAAATATCTCGATGATAAAGCACAACCTTCGGGTTTTTTGGGCGTATTAGCAGGAGGGTTATCCGAGGTCATTCGATATCCAACCCAGAAAAAACCTCCGGAAGATTACTTCGATGAAATTCAACAAGCTATCGATGATGGGCTTTCCTACCGGGGTGGTTTCCTTCGCTTGGACACAACCAGTTTATCTCCTGAGACTGGTTATTGGTGGCTTCAAAATCCAATGAGTGATACTCCACCCATTTCAGACAGGGTTGAAATGGAATTGGTTTACTTTCTATTAAAAAATCCAGGCGTTACTTCACATCAAATTGATGAGGCAATATGTGAGAGATTTCCAGGGTTGTTAACTCCTGTATCCACTTTAATTTGCACTTGTCTCGAATCCTACGGAGAAACCGAATCCCCTGAAATAGACGAATGGCAAATTCGCCAAGATGATTTGCCGGCAAGTCGCAAAAACGACCTGGTTGTCATGGAAGAGTTAATCAAAACCCTTGGGGAAAATCTACAATTGTCGACAAGCAAAATTCTGGATAAGCCACTTTCGTTTGTGTGGCTGGACGATCGCGAAAATGTCCAATATACAGTTTTCTTGACTGCATCAGCCGTACTTGGCCAAATATTTTCCACTTCACAAAATGTTAAAGGGAAACCATTGATTGTGCTGCCTGGTGGCCGGGCAAATTTGGTGACCTACAAGCTTAAGCACAATCCCATTTGGCAAAAAAAGGTCGACGAAGGCTGGCAATTCATGAAATATCGGCATTTACGTCAATTAGCAAAAAATCCGGCGCTCAGTCTGGACAGCTTGGAAGACCAATTATCGCTTGATCCCCTGACTTATTCCGAATCTCAACTTCGATTGTTATAAACTGTTGTTACCTTTCGTGCATTTCCAACGACTAATAAGACAAGTCTGCAATCATAACCGCACAGGAGATGCAAAATGAACACCAAATCCCGCTCAACTCGAAAGTATTTATTTCTTCTGGCCATAACGGCGCTAACCATTAGCGCCCTGGCCTGTAACTTCTTGAATCTGGTTTATGGTGATCCTTACTCTGAGCCGCGACCCGAAGAGGATTGGCGTCATTCTGAGGAAGAACAATTCCGGCATGACGAGGAACGGCATCGAGAGGAAGAAGCATTTCATCGCGAAGAAGAGTTCCATCATGACGAGGATCCTCATCATGGTGAAGAAGGTGAATTCCACCATGACGAGGAAGATTTCCATCATGAAGAAACTCATCACGAAGAATCGCACCATGAAGAATATCATCACGAGGAACCCCACCACGAAGAGCCTCACCACGAGGAGCCCCATCACGAGGAACCCCATCACGAGGAACCCCATCACGAAGAGGGTCAACCCTCAGGTGAAGGATGCCTGCCCGAGAGTGGCTGCCCAGGACAGCAGCCGGATGACTCGAACGTTGGTGGCGAATGGAAGACCGACATCGCCGTCACTGACATCTATCCTGGCAATCAGCCTCACGGTCAATTCCACGTCCGTATCACGAACCATGGCCCCGGCACCCTGAACAATGTCAAATTGGAATTAGGATGCGGCTATGACAGCCAGGATAAAAAGACCGGCTTGGTCGGCCCCAGCGATATGGCATATTTCTCAGTTACATTGGGGATGCGTCCAGGAGAAAGTCAATCCTTCCCCACCGGTCTCAACCTGGATAGCAGCACTTTCTCGTACCTGGTGGGTTGCAGCGCCTCACCCGGCTTCCAAGACCCCAACCCATCCAACAATGACTACAATGAAATTCTCAACTAGTGCCCGGTAAAAAAATCAAATAATAGAAAAAACCACAAAACATCCCAGGCCGATTTCGCATAAGCCTGGGATGTTCGTTTTCTTAGCACTTTCAAGAATTAGGGAACCGGTGTCTCTGTAACCGTTGGAGTCTCGGTAGGGACAAGGGGGGTATCAGTTTGGGTTGGCACGATTACCACCGTATCTGTCATTGTTGGCGTATCTGAGGGGATTGGCGTGTTGGACGGAATAGGGGTATCCGTTGGAATGTCTGTAGCCGTGGGGGTCCAGGTTGGTGTAAACGTCCACGTAGGAGTAAACGTAAAGGTAGACGTCGGCGTGGCGGTAGGCAGGTCCGTTGGGGTTGGGGTTTTGGTCGGAACGCGCAAGTCAAGGAGAATCGTTGTCTCAGCAAAGGTCCCTTCCTGACTGAAGACACTCAACCGCAAGGAAATTTTGCCCGCTACCATATCACTGACATCCCATTCATAGATTTCATCCGGCTCACCAATAGGGTAATCTTCAG
The DNA here is from genome assembly GCA_964629085.1 of uncultured Anaerolineales bacterium. Taxonomy (GTDB): domain Bacteria; phylum Chloroflexota; class Anaerolineae; order Anaerolineales; family UBA11858; genus NIOZ-UU35. Next base: position 14,365 of record CAZVPR010000029.1, on the reverse strand, counting down.
CGCGCAAGGTATCCCAATCGACCGGGTCTTCGCCACGCCCCCATTCCAGACGGAAATAATCGAAATTACTGGTAGCACTGGCCTGACCGAAAATCTTCAAAGGACTCATGGTGATTACAGATCCGTTTCTTGGGGAAGTAATCACTAACAATGGGCGTGAATCCGATTGCGAGCAGGCATGCTGGGGCGTGAAAAAGATGGGGTCATTAAATCCCATATCTCGGGCCCAGCTTCGGCCCTGGTCAGTTTCTCTAATCCACTTTTCCGCCCAAGGATCAGAAATATTTAACCCTAGTTTATCTTCTGTGAAATTTTGACAATCGGGTGAGGCCAATAATCCCGTCCAGGTATCAATCTCGGCGCGCTGCCAGAGATCAAATCCCTTGGGCAATGGCAACTGATCTGCAGCAAAAAACTCGCTGCGCTGGCTGGGGCACCACTGCGAAGGTTCCGTGCCCGAAACAGAACAAATTACTTTTTCGACGATACCAGAAGGCGGCAAGAATGGCGCTGGATTGCCGCCAGTTAGTTGCTGAATCGCCGTTTGCATGAATGAATTCCAAATCGGGGCCGCGCCCGTCAAACCACTGGTGCCCTGCATGGGGGTGTAATCGGCATTTCCCACCCAGGCACCTACAACCACATCGGGAGTGTAACCCAGGGTCCAATTGTCGCGGAAATCGTTGGTCGTGCCGGTTTTGGCAGCCACCTGAAACGGAAGATTGAGCATCGAATTCGAACCAAACGCAGGCGTGCGGGCAGCGTTGTCCGAAATAATTGAGGAAATCAGGAAGGCATGTTCAGGACGAATTACCTGTTCCCCCTGCGGGGTTTCATATTGAAACACGACATTTCCCAAATGGTCATCGATACGGGTTATAGCCACGGGGGGAATCCTTCGGCCACCATTGGCAAAAACAGCAAAAGCCCCGCTCAATTCCAGCAGGGAAACGTCTCCGCCACCAAGGGTGAGAGATAGACCATAATCATCACGGGTGAATGTCGTAATCCCTAAGCGCTTCGCCATCTCAATCATGCCGTCAGGTTCTACCGTTGTTGGGTCATCATAGATGCGCACAAAATCCAATGTTTTGACTGCGGGAATATTGTAAGAATTTGCAAGCGCAGAGCGCGCGGTGACAGGCCCATGATAGCGGCTGTCATAATTTACCGGCACATAAGGCGGACGGGGATCATTGGGATCACCCGATGGGGGAAATTCGGAGCGCACATCCCAGATTAGCGTAGCAGGAGTCCAACCCTTTTCAAAGGCGGCAACATAATTGACTGGTTTGATGGATGAACCAGGCTGACGTGGGCTCACAGCCATATTGACCTGACCATCGATATCGTCATTATCGAAATCGGCAGACCCAACCATAGCCAAAATTTCACCCGTACTGGGGCGGATCGCCACCAAGGCTCCGTTGGTCACATTCTTTCCCACCAATGAATCCACCTGCTCTCTCACAACCTGCTGAGCAATATCCTGTAAGCCTGGGTCCAGCGTTGTATAAACCGTAAACCCAGAGCGGTAAATCGTTTGAGGATCGTACTGCTCCTCAAGGATCGAGCGGACGTAATTTACCCAATGGGGATATCGAATTTGAATTTCTGGTGGGTTGAAATCATAAGTTTCGAATTGCCGGGCAGCTTCAGCAGCAACACCAGCCTCGATGCACAAGGGCTGCGGAGAATTGCTTACCAATATACAACCTTGCTCTTGACTGGTTTGGAACATCAGCAATAAAACTGTTTGCTGCCTCTCCAAGGTCACTTCGCGATTCGTGTACACATCATACACAGATGGCAACTGGGGCAAACCCGCCAAAAATGCCGCTTGTCCCAAATCCAATTCTTTGGCAGAAATCCCAAAATAGGTTTTCGCAGCGGCTTCGACACCATATGCCAGATTGCCATAATAGTTCTCATTTACATAGATTTCGAGAATCTCGTCCTTGGTATAACGTCTGGTAACTTCTGCAGCTAGTATGGCCTCGCGCAATTTGCGGGTGTACGTTCGTTGAGAACGCTCTTCAGCTGAAAGAAATAGCGTGCGCGTTAATTGTTGCGTAATCGTAGATGCCCCCGAAACAGTCTCCTTACTATTCAGGTTCTGCCAGAAAGCCCGAATGATCGCCATGGGATCAAAACCCGGATGATTATAAAATTCCTTATCTTCCGTGGCCAATGTTGCTGCAATGAGATAAGGCGACATATCGGATAAGGGGATATACGTGCGCCTGCCAGCTGTGGGATCGAGGATTTCGTAAAGTACATTCCCATTTCTGTCTAAAATTTGCGTTGTTTCAAATTGCGAAATGCGATCACGCAAATCGCCCGGATCGGGCAAATCATTGGCAATCTGCCAATACACGTATAAACCCACAGTGCCGGCAATCAATCCAACCACTACCACCAAAAATGACCCCATCAATGCCATACGAAACAGGCAGCCTAAGCCTTTTTCAAGATTCGCTGGACTAAACTTTCGAGGCGGTTTTTGAGGAGGCGCCGGTGGTGAAGGTGGGCTAGACACCGGTGGGCGGGCTACTGTTCTTTGGGGAGTTACTGAATCCAATGCAGTATCAGATACCTGCGTGGCCCCCAGATCAATCTCGTCAACTCGACGCGGCAACGGCATCCCACGGGTATCCAAGGCTGGTGGTGCTACCTGTGGGGTAGTTCCTAACCTGGGAGGCGGTGGAGTCGTAACATCATCTTGAGGCACAGTCGCTATTTCGTCTTCATCACTGTCCTGTTTCTCTTCCGGCTCTACAGAAAGTGCGCGAGTCGCTTCTGGCTCTTCGGGTTGTCCGCCGACTAAATCGAGATACGTGGAAGGATAATCATCCCCCGGAGGTTGATGAGCTGGGGGATCATCTGGTTGTGAAGCGATTTCTTCTTCGGTTTTTTCCGCTTCATCCAGTAATCGACGAAAACGATCACGAGGGTCTTCTTTTTTAGGCGATTTCTCTTCGGGCATAGGATTCCATCAAAAGGGGTATCACGCGGGAGGGAGTTCTTATTCTGTGGGTTTGCTTGCCATCAATGCTTTCCAAACACCCTTCATCACAACTTCGTCATTTTGATTCAGAATGCTTACTTCAATATCGATGGTACCGCCACCCAATCTTCGCAGTGCTTTGGTATTTGTAATCTCTCCAACCACATGCACAGTATCTCCAATAAAAGTCGGTTTGACAAATTTCCAATTATCAATCTCACGGAATACCAAGATTGTGCCCTCCAGCAGGCCGCTTTGAGCAATTAGTCCGGTGGCTATCGATAAGATCAATAGTCCATGCGCAATACGCTGGCCGATAGGCGTAGTTTTACAATATTCAACATCGGTGTGGATCTGGTTGTAATCACCTGAGATGCCTGCAAAATTGACGATATCTGTCTCTGTAATGGTGCGACTTACGGTGACCACTTTCTGGCCAATTTCGAATTCTTCGAAGTATAAACCACGGGGTTGGTATGATTCAGTCATATCTTCTCCTTTGGGTTGATGCAAACAATATCAACCGATTCTAGCATAAAACCTTTGACCTTTCCTTGATCTACCCTTACAATTCACAACATGCGTACATGGAATCTGACGTCAAATGATCCGGGCGCTTTTACGATCGCTGCCGATGCACGATTTGGACCCACCGATTACACAAACGACCATATTTGGGAACTCGTCTTGCGAGGTGGAGAACCCCCTGCCCTGGGAGTCCAGACAACTTTTGGGTTGCGCGCCCGACAGATGAAGCTATTTCCGCGCTTCACAGAAGGGGATAGTGCAATTTCCGATCCAGATCAATTTGACCAGGTGCCGACAGTGCATCAATATTTTCCCAATTACCTGGCCATCAATTGCAGACCATACACAGGAATTGATGTCACATTGGAATATTGGGTGCCCGATTCGCACACAATCGCAGGCAGGGTCCACTTTAAGAACACCAGACTGTCTGCCAGGTTGCTATATTTTGAATGGGTAGCCATGTTATCCGCAGCTGAAGGGGGAGAAAAAATGATTTCGAAAGAGATCGAAGCCGCAACTATACTGACGGGTTATACAGGGGATCTATCGCCAATGTTGTTCATGACGGGTGGTCCCGAACACAGCAGCGGGCCTTTTCCCGCTTTAGGCCTTGAAATCGAACTCCCTACGGGTAGTGAACGCAGTTTCACTTGGGTCATGGTCAGTGAAAATAGAGAACTAGAGTCCTTTAATAAGGCTCGCGAGATGGCTGTACTTTCATGGGATAAAGCGCTAGCCCAAGTCGAAATTATTAATGACGGATTGATCGAAATTGAAACCGGAGATGAATCCTGGAATACCGCCTTTGCATTGACTCAGAATTTTGCTTTTGGATCGTTGATCGGCCCTACAGAAAATTTACCCCATCTTTCATTTGCTACCAGTCGACAACCGAACCATGGCTTTTCCCCTTTGGGCGATGGTTCAGATTACTCACATTTATGGAATGGACAAACACCTCTGGAGGCGGTGTATTTATCGAAATTACTGCTTCCATCTTCCCCTGAAATTGCCAAGGGACTGCTATTAAATTTCCTTTCCGTGCAAAAATATGGCGGGTTTATCGACTGGAAACCGGGGCTGGGCAATCAGCAAAGCGGCGTTATGGCTACACCAATTTTGGCTCATATGGCCTGGCAAATTTACAAGTCAACCGAAGATAAGGGTTTCCTGGGCGAAGTCTATGGGCCTTTACTGGCATTTATCCAGGGATGGTTCGATCAGGGACAAGATCGTGATGGCGATGGAATTCCGGAATGGTCACACAGTATGCAGGCTGGCTTCGAAGAGCATCCGACGTTCTCCCAGGGGCAACCTTGGACTCAGGGGGCTGATATATCCTTTAGTGAAAGCCCTGCTCTGTGCGCCCTGCTATACAACGAAATCAATATTTTAATTCGTATGGCCGGCATCTTGGAGCGGTCAGAGCCCCTTCCATCTCTCCAGTCACTGGCAGACCATTTAAAACAAGCCATCAATGCTTCTTGGGATAATAATTCCTCCATGTATAAAATCTGGGATCGAGAAACACATCGTAGCCCAAAGAAACAATTATTGGCAAAATCATTTGGTCCTGGGGAGATTCTGCTCGACAGGAATTTCGATGAACCTGCACGGTTGCTCGTCTCGATCAAAGGGCAATCTGCCACTCCACGCCAAGCCATTGTTTTCATCCACGGAACCAATGCCAGTGGAAAAAATACCGTGGAACGATTTTCCGAAGATACTCTTCAATGGCGTCTAAGACAAGCCTATATTACCAGCCAAAGAGTTTATTCTTCTTTGGAATACCTCGATATACGAAATCTCGAAGCTGATGATCTGGTTACTGTCGAGGTGGTCGACTTTGCCAATCAGGACTATTCACTCTTCTTACCATTGTTCGCAAAAATCCCAACCCCAGAAAGAGCGAAAACTCTGATTCAAGCAACCCTATTGGACCCGGCAACATTCTGGCAACCCTTTGGTATCCCAATGTGTGCCGAATCGGAACCTGAAGTTGAACAAAATCCTGGCGATGACACATCCGTGATATGGTGTTCACTAATCGGCGGGGGGCTCCTGAAATATGGCTGCCGAAAGGAGGCAGCGGAATTGGTAAGCCGACTGATGAATGCAATCACATTACATCTTGAAAAGCATAAATCATTTGCACAATCGTATAATTCGGGGAGTGGTCAGGGCGTCGGTGAACACAATTCGCTACAAGGATTGGCTCCATTGTCCCTATTTTTGGATGTTTTGGGTTTACAAGTGATCTCACCTATAAAAGTTAGACTCGAGGGACAAAATCCTTTCCCTTGGCCAGTCACCGTAAAATATCGTGGATTGACCGTGTTGCGAGAGTTGGATAAAACCAGAGTCACTTTTCCTGGGGGCCAGACTGCGGTAATAAAAAGTCCCAATCCACAAGTAGTAGAATTATTTCCAGTTGAAACCAGCTATGACAACTAGTCTTAAGACGAATACTTCCTCGCTGAAATTGATGGGGTTTTTCCTAATCATTTCTCTGGTTCTATTAACGAGTTGTGCAGGAACAGAATCTATTTTCCCCCCTTCCTTATCTGTCTCCGATGAAGGTTCGCACGCCAGCGAAGTTAGCGAGCATGGATCAGCCGGAGAGTCTGAAGAAGAAGAAATCATATTTTTTATTGCTGCTGTAATTGGCTTACTTCTCGTCGCATCCCTTGTCGGCATAGCCACATCACGGCTGCGCCTGCCGTACACAGTCGGACTGGTTCTCATCGGGTTGGCGCTTTCATTTTGGAGACAAGAGCAAATCGACATCCCGTCGAATATCTTCCTGGCATTATTGGTTCCCCCCTTGATTTTCGAAGCTGCTTTCCACCTCAAAGCCAGGGACCTCTTCAAAGATCTCTCATCAATTCTGACTTTAGCGATACCAGGTGTGTTACTGACGACCTTTTTAGTGGGAGGCGTTGTCGCCTTAGGAACTGGATTTCCCCTTACAGTAGCGCTTGTTTTTGGTGCGTTGGTAGCTGCAACGGATCCAGTCGCCGTAGTGGCATTATTCAGATCTTTGGGTGTCCCCAAAAGGCTAACGGTTCTATTGGAGGGCGAAAGCCTCTTTAATGATGGTACCGCCATCGTTGTTTTCAATTTGATGGTCGCGATTATCGTCAGTAATCAAAAATTAAATTTGGTCGATAGCATTCTTGATTTCGTAGTTGTTTCAGGTGGAGGCCTGGCAATTGGCTTCATCCTTGGGGCGCTAATCTCCCGCATGATCACTTTCATAGATGACGCCTTGATCGAAACTACTTTGACAACGGTATTAGCGTTTGGGTCATACATCATCGCCGAACAATTTCACGTCAGCGGCGTCCTGGCCGTTGTTGCGGCGGGCCTGGTCAGTGGGAATATTGGCCCCCGGGGAATGTCTGCTACAAGTCGAGTCTTGCTATACAATTTCTGGGATTATGCCGCCTTCCTGGCGAACTCCGTTGTCTTCCTGTTAATCGGTTTCCAAATTGATTTACTGGTCATGGTTTCAAATTGGCAGGTAATTCTCTGGGCCATTGGTGCGGTTTTGGTGGCACGTGCGGTAGGAGTTTTTGGCCTGCTCAGCATCAAACGGGGCGTGCCATTATCATACAAAAATGTTCTATTCTGGGGCGGATTGAGAGGTGCAATCTCACTGGCTTTGGCGCTAAGTTTGACCTCCGAAATTGGCCCTGAAAAGGACGAAATTCAAGCCATGGCTTTTGGCGTAGTTCTGTTTACCCTGTTGGTGCAAGGCTTGACAATGCGACCCCTAATCAACAGAATGAACCTGATCCAACGCAGTGAAGCTCAAGATGAATACGAGCGGAGACACGCTAGGGCTGTGATGGGGAATGCTTCTTTCGATAGACTCGAAAACATGTTCAAAGAAGGATTGGTTTCCAACCATTTATGGGAAAAATTATCTAAGCCTATAAAAGAACATGCTGAAACTTTAGCAGCTGCCGCCGAGGAAGGCTTACATGCTGATCCAGAATTGGTAGTTCAGGAACTTAATTCAACGCTAAGAGATTTGCTCCAACATCAGCGGATCGCCCTGACTTCACTACTGCGGGACGGAATTATTTCCGAAGAGACTTATTCTCAACTCCTTAGTGAGGTTGATGCCGCCTTGACAGAGCCACGCTCGAATCTTGCGGATCTGCTTACAGCCAGACCCAATGCCAATATCAACGGCATCATGACCACCATCGTACAAGAAACAGATGTCGAAAATGTGCTCGCGGCCCTGGTTCGACTTAGAATCCCGGTGACACGTCTTTCCAGTTCGGGTGGATTTTTGGGAGGCAAGAATGTCACCTTGTTAATTGGCATCCCCCAAAATCAAGAAAGCGTCATCATTGACGCGATCACCCGAGCCAGCCGTCAGCGAATAGTAGCCCTTCCCGAAAGCAGCGCTTCAGCCATTGAGGCCAGCGAAGTTATGATCGGCGGCGCAACAATGTTCACCCTCGATGTTGAGAAATACGTGGAATTATAGTAAACGAGGAAAATTTAGTTATGAAAATGATCCTGGCGATAATCGATGACCCCCAAAGTGAAACCGTATCACAAGCTTTATTGAAATCCGATTTCCGCGTAACTCAACTGGCGACAACCAGCGGGTTTTTAAGGGGCGGTGCAACCACCTTGATGGTTGGCGTACAAGACCACCTAGTTGACCAAGCAATGAAAATCATCCGGGAACAAATTTCACCATCTAACGATCCCGAACATATCACTGCAACCCTTTATGTATTAAACGTAAAGAGTTTCAACCGAGTATAAGATGTCGACAGGTCAGCTGCCGTTTATCGAGGGACAAATCGTTCTGCTTTTATTTTTGGCAAGCCTGGTGGGTATAGCAGCCCGGCGATTGCGTATGCCATATACAGTTGGCCTGGTGTTGGTTGGCCTGGGACTAACCATCATTGGGCAATTCGACTTGGAAATAACTTCAGATTTAATATTGGGTATCTTAATCCCTCCCCTGGTTTTCGAAGCAGCCTATCACCTGAATTTTAAAGATTTAAGCCGCAACCTTCGGCCAATATTGATTCTTACTGTTCCTGGCATTTTGATCACAACCTTTTTGGTTGGTGGCGTGATCTATTTTGGGGCTGGATTCAGCTTTCAAATCGCTCTCCTGTTTGGCGCATTGGTAGCCGCAACCGATCCTGATGCCGTTGTCGCTCTAATTCGTTCTTTAGGAGTTCCCAAAAGGCTTCAAGTTCTTCTCGAGGGAGAAAGCCTGCTAAACGATGGAACAGTTATTGTGTTATTCAATTTATTGGTTGCTGTAATTTTAACGGGCGAATTCAGCCTGATCAGCAGCCTAACCCAATTCGTCAGCATTGCTGGTGGAGGTCTGGGAGTAGGCTTCGCCATTGGTTGGTTGATGTCTCAACTCATCAGCCGTATTGACGATCATTTGCTTGAAACCACACTAACAACGGTGCTTGCATATGGTGCTTATCTGATCGCTGAGAATATTGCCGTTAGTGGAGTAATGGCTGTGGTGGCAGCAGGACTCGTCAATGGCAATATTGGAGCCAAAGGCATGTCTCCAACAACCCGCATTGTGGTCTTCAATTTTTGGGAATACGCTGCTTTCATTGCTACCAACTTTGTATTTTTGGCCATTGGTCTTCAGATCGACATAGCCATGCTGATCGCAAACTGGCAGGTGATCTTGTGGTCTATAGGTGCCGTGCTAATTTCTAGAGCAGTTGTCGTCTACAGTTTGAGATTATTCAGCAAAGATATTCCACCGCGTTGGCAACATGTCCTATTTTGGGGTGGATTACGTGGCGCATTGGCTCCAGCATTAGCTCTCGCACTACCCATAGAAATGGGAGAGATTCGATTTCAACTTCAGGCAATGGTCTTTGGCGTTATCCTTTTCAACCTGCTGGTGCAGGGAATTACTATGGGACCCTTGGTGCGGAGATTGAAACTCGTGCAGCGCACGGAAACACAAGACGAATATGAGCGGCGCCATGCCCGGGCAGTTGCTTCTAGGGTAGCTTATTCTCACTTGGAACAACGCTTTAACGAGGGGCTTGTATCTCGGCAAACCTGGGAGACGATCTCATCATTGCTGGAACGTCGTATTGACGCCCTATCCAAAGCGGTGGGGGAGGTCATGAAAATTGACCCGAGCGTCGAAACAGAAGAGATGGACACCGCCTGGCGAGAGGCTCTGCGCGCTCAGCGCAGCGCCTTCAAATCGCTTTTGACCGATGGCGTCATAATAGAGGATACATTCTCCACTCTGATTGGCGAAGTAGATTCGGCTCTTACAAACCCAGAAGTCAATTGGGGGGTGTTTTCTGGTCTGAATTATGGACAAACTATCGATTCGCTGATGACCGTTTTTCTGCAAGAACAAGATGCCGAAAATGCAATCAACACGTTGAATAGGTTAGGATTATCGATCACTCGCATTTCAGGAAAAGGAGGGTTTCTTGGCAATCGCATCACGACTCTGCTTATAGCTATCCCTAGTGAAAAAGAGTCGGCTGCCCTGGAAGCTCTCGAGAGTTGTTGCCATCAGCGCTCCGGATCTTTCCTGTCAGGTGAAGATAAATCCATTATCGACATAGGTCGGGCAACAATTTTTAGCTTTGACATCGAACGATTCGAGGAATTATAACGATGATGAAAATGATTGTAGCTATACTCAGAGATGAAGACACTGAATGCGTGATTCAATCCTTGGCTGAAGAAGGATTGCATGTTACCCGAATTGCTTCTAGTGGTGGATTTCTGCGCCAAGGACGCAGCACATTGATGATTGGAGTTGAGCATGACAAAGTCGATCAGGCCATCCAATCCATCAACGATTCCTGTACTCCATCTGTAGAGCCAATGCTGCGAAAGGCTACGGTCTTTGTGCTAAACGTCGAACATTTCGAGGAAATCTAGATCGAATATTGAATGAACTGGGTGGTCCATCTCATAAATATCGTACTTGTTATTGCGAGCCCCGTCCGGAGCAAAGCAATCTATCCCTCTATAGAAACTGAGACTGTTGCGCGGAGTTTATACTGAGCGCAGCGAATGTGTTCGCACGCCACAGGCGCATTAAGGTAAGTGATTTGTGAGACAAGCTGCTTAGTGCTCTGTTTAGTTGGATATTGACTATTTTACTCCCTCACCGCCTTAGGCGAACCCCTCTCCCACTGGGACGCCACAGGCGGGAAATCGGAGCGAAGCGACGGTGGGGTGAGGGTAGATTAATTGGAATTGCTTGATATGTTCATTTTTATCCAAAAACTAACTTAACTTAGCACTTAGTGCTCTGTTTAGTTGATTATTGATTGTATTTCTTCCTCTCCCCGTATCACTCCGTTCAACTCCCCTATCCCCAAGGGAGAGGGGGTCGCCAGAGGCGGTGAGGGCAAGATAGGTCGGAAAACTTTCGTTTTGTTCAATTTTCGAAAATCTAGCTGAACAATGCGCTCCACTTTATCCTGCTGCGTATTCCCCAAGAAAAGGGGGACTATTGTGAAAAACCCCTCCACCGATTGTCGGGGGAGGGGTCAGGAATATGGGGCTAACTAAAAATTATTCTAAGATTTTCCCATTATAGATCAATTTTTGGGCCCTCATGTTTATTTGTTTCTTACACAATTTCAATTTAGATTGACTAGCGGTTATGCCGCTTTCGCATATCGTTGGCTTTATCTTGCAATGTGTTGAAAAAGTCAGTTTCGGTGATCGCTTTGATTTGTTCGGATTGTTTCGACCGATCAATGATGATTTGAAGATCGGCAACCTGTTTCTTCAACCTTTCTTCACGAGCCCTAACCTTCTCGACCATCAAATTGAAAACTTCCGTTAGAGTGGAAACCTCGTCCCGAGTGCGCCCTTTGCTCTCTGGCGCTTCATCATACTGTCCTTCACCAATCCGCTGGGCGACTTTAGAAAGAGACAAAATCGGCGCGGTAATCCGGTTAGAAATTACAATAACAGAAATCAACAAAACAACAAATGTGATCAGAAAAGCCGGGATAGCGGCCAGCTTGATCGTATTCTGTAATTCCACAATATCATTTGCTTCATAATCAACACCCAAGGCTGCCACAATCTCTCCATTTGAATCTTTAATGGGTACAAAACCGGAGACCCAAGCCCCCCAATCATCCACAACAACTTTTTTTGAGATCGTTTCTTCGACCAAGCCCTCCAAAATTACTGAAGGCGGTTGCGGCCAATATTCAGCTGCATAATCTGCCCCAATGATCGGATCCATCAAGGGCCCCATGCTGGTAATGAATTCAACTTTTCCTGGCTCTGGCGAAACGTAAGTATAAAGCAATGCCCTCGGGTTGCTTTGGTGTACTAAGAATAGCCATTCGGCAATTTCCCAATAGCGTTCATCGTACATTCCTTTGGGCCACTCCAGTGTGGGATCATAATCGGGGTCTTCGTACAATGCCTGGTGCATATCCCCATCAATCCCAGTCGCAGCGGTTCGTGCTGCCGCTAGAAGATTGAGATAAAGATTATCCAACGCTAATTGTGTCGAAAACGTATAGAACCAATAGAATGCGGCACCAAACACAATAGTAAATAACAGTGTGAATAAAACCAGCATTTTAAAACGAATGCTAAAAAATAGTCCCTTTTTGGTTTCTTGAGCCTCACTCATCACTTTTCCTCCGTTTCAGGTATTGAGTTCAAAATTATTTGCAAAGTAGGGTCATTCGAATCGATCCCATAATGCTCCAACCACACCGCTGAAACCAACGTATGTGTTGTCTGTGAATCAACCGATTTTGTGTTTGTTTGTATTGGTTGAAACATTAAGAGCATCGGTTTCGGTTTCGCATTTTCCTGATTATCCCAGAAATCAAGCACGGGCTCCAAATAATCTACGGGTAAAACAAACGCGCCTCTATTCTGAAAAAATTCTAATCGTCGTTGATCAATCTGCCTATCCCTTTCATTGTACGACCAAGCCGGATCTTCAACCTCGAAACAATACCCCAAGGGTTCTGGACTACCTTGATTATGGGCATCCTTGCAAAATTGTTTCTTTAATTCGTGAATAGTCAAAGTTCCAATACCATTTCTCCTATGCGCAGGATCAACACCAAGGTATCGAAAGAATCCAATATTGCTATTGAGCAAATAACGTGAAAGGGCCACACCAATGGCGAGATCATTTTTTTGGATCAACCAATAATGGGGTAAAAATCTTTTTTCATAGATACCACCCTGTTGAATTTCCGCACGTACAGACGGAAAAACTTCGGCATAGTCAGGGAAAATGGATACAAACATTTTATGAAGTTCATCCTGTTGAAGAAACTCTTCTGGTTGAACATTGTGTAATCGAATTTGTTCGTCTACCATCAAAAGTCCAAATCCAAAACGCTGCTACGCCGTTTTCGTCTGGCTAAACGCCAATCCAGCATGCTAGCGTCATAAGTTTGCCAAAGCTTTCGAATTGCCCAAATAGAAACCATCGATACAAATCCACCTAAGCCTAAGAAAATCCAGGTATCTACATTTTCTGGTAGCCATCCCGCAGATGCCCCCCAGGCTAAAATCATCAATAAAACAGAGGCCACAATTGTTCCTATGGCATAGAGGTAACCATCCAAAAACGAGCTTACTCGACCGCGTTTTTCATCGGGGATCAAACCCTGCAGAGATTTGCGCGAGGGTTCATCGATCCCAAAAAGGATCGTGCGGCCAACCAATCGGCCGACTGCAATGGCGTAAACCCCCAGAAAAATGAATGCTGTCAAGAAAATCATTACACAAAAAATGGGGAGAATTATGAAAATTCGTTTCAATTCCAGTAGATTGAGCAATCGACTGGCCAAAACAGCTTGAACCATCACGATCGTCGCTGTCTGAACTATGCGAAATAAACCATAGAACGTTTGAAACTGAGTGCCCGAAAAATTGGCATTGAGGACATCCAAAAAATTGAACTCTATGATCGTCAGAGCAAATCCCACACCAAGCATGGCAATGGCCAGATAACGAAAAACTTCAACATTGCGCACAAAGTCCCAGCCATCAGTCAGCATCTTACGCAGGGTGTCTCCCTCTCGGGCCTGACGGGCCGTTGAATGAACCCTCTTGCCGAGAACCTGGAATACCACAAATAAAAGAAAAAGCAGCAAAGAATTGATAATCAGAATTTCGTACGATTCTTGACCCTGGGATGAAAAGTAGTTCGCCAGACTTACAGCCAAAATATTGCCCACAACTCCACCGATGACCCCGCTTGCCGCAATCAAGGGAAAGAATCGTTTTGTCTGTTGAATATTAAAGATATCATTTGCCATTGCCCAATAAATTATCGGAATTACCATCAATTGCTGCTCTGCAATCATATACAAGAAGGGGTACGCCCCCCAGGTGGGAATTCCGTAAGCAAACAGGGTGCGGATGAACAAAAAGAAAAACGCTAATCCGAACAAAATCCAATTTAATATTTGTTTACGAGGCCAACGATCAATTACCGCTGAAATTAATGTGGTGCCTAAAATAACCAATGCCATATCAATAATCCACAACAAGGGCAGCTGATTTGGTCCGATCGTATCCAGGAACCCCCCAGTCGAAACAACAAAACTTCCCTCCAGGGTCAACATATTAATGAACATGATCAAACTGAACAGGATCAGGGCGCGGCGTTCGTCGGGGCGGATATGGGATATTTTCATAGTTTCTCTATTTATTGGTATGAGTCGGTTAGGTCTATTTTAATACAATAACGCCCAGTGAACCTTGCGGTAAGGAGGTATATTTATTTTAGTATATCCCATTCCATAAATCAGCGCATTATATATAACTAAG
>CAZVPR010000028.1:0-39637 GCA_964629085.1 uncultured Anaerolineales bacterium | reverse complement strand
GTCTGAGTCCATAAACATTCGATAGGCATTTTGCTTTGTGGGGGAGAATGATCAACATAAAAAATGTAACCGACCACTGTTGCAAATTCTCTCAAGTAATCGATGTGCCAATGATGTTTTCCTTTTCCAAGCAAATGACGGCGAAGGCGGGCCTTCAAGCCTCCTGGGCCATGTGCGCTACCGAAGTAGACGTAATCGCCATCTTTAAAATAGGCGCTGCCCAACCGACCTATTGGTATGTCATAATCACTTGATAAGCGCAGAAATAGAGCATAACTGCCTGAATCAGTGGGCAATTCTTTCATGGATTTCATCATATCCCTAAGCCAGATTTCTGGCAAGAAAAACGGAAATCCCGTGCTATAATTCTGCCTAGTGCTCCAGACCAGCCACCTACATCAGGCGAGGAGCAATAAAAAATGAAGAATTTGCACGAGCCGGTATTGGTACTCAACGCTAATTTTGCGCCGATAAATGTATGTACCACAAAGCGCGCAATCGTCTTGGTCCTGACTGGAAAAGCCAGTTTGGTGATGAATGGACGCGGCGTAATCCAAGCGGTCGCGCGGACATATCCCCGTCCTTCGATTATTCGCCTGGGGATGATGGTGAAGAGGCCCCGCCCCAGTGTAAAGCTCAATAAGCGAGAAATTTTCCGCCGCGATAACTATACCTGTCAATATTGCGGTCAGCGAAAGAAAAACTTGACGGTTGATCATGTCAATCCACGCCGTTTGGGGGGTAACCATACCTGGGAAAATTTGGTCACAGCCTGCGCTGCCTGTAACCATCGTAAGGGTGGCCGTACAAACGAACAAGCGGGGATGCGCCTTTTGTGTCAGCCAGATATGCCATCATCATCTGCTCAATATATTTTTGGGCGGTATGTAAAAGGCAATCAAGATTGGGGGCCTTTCCTCGAGGGCTGGTAAGTCCTTATATGAATACAAAACAACCCTGGTTTCAGATTAGATGAACCAGGGTTGTTTTTTTTGCGAGGTCCTAGTTAGAGCAAAACCCCAGAAAGGAATTTCAAGTGTTTTTCATCTTTCCTTGTCAGAAAACTATAAATTGATTTCCATGAAATCTTTACTCAGCGTTGTTTCCCCAGAGAAGCTCCGTTTTGCATCTTCAACAAGATTTTCGGCGTAACCATTTTGAGAAGAGTAGTGGATCAGATATAGAGATTTAGCGTTTGCCTTTTGTGCAACCTCTCCTGCTTGAAATGCTGATGAATGACCGCGGGCTTCGCCGGTAGCCTCGTGAATAAGCACATCCGCGTTTGATGCCAATTCTTCGACTTCAGTACAGGGCTCAGTATCGCAAGAATATGCAAAAATTTTCTCTGATTTCCGAGCTTCAACTCTTAAACCCATAGTAGGGACAAGATGTCGGACAGGAGAAGTGAAAATCCGAAATTCGTCATCATCGAGCGCCAGGGTCATGTTGGTTTCTGGCAGGCGATGAAAGGTCACTGGAAAGAAATTGGGCCAGTCATCCCAACCGTAGGCGTCCATCAATTGTTCCATGGGGTCAAGAGTTGCTTGTAACCCGTAAATATTCAGTGCTTTTCGGTGACCCAGCAGCCACATGTTCATTAACAAGGATGGGACCCCGGAAATGTGGTCAGGATGGAAGTGCGTTAGGAATAAATCGGTTAGTTCACCGAAATCTAATCCGGCTTGATTTAATCGCACAAGCGGATAGCCTACACAATCTACCAATATAAGCCGTTTTTCGCTCTGGACCGCAAAATGTGTATTGGCATGTTTTTCGTCTGGGATGGCGCTTGCGGAGCCAAGTACTATTATTCTTACCATTGTAAAGTATTTTATATCACAATCCAATCATTCATCGGCATAGCCCTTTGGAGCTATATATTGCATATTTTAATGCCCAAACACTTTTAATGCAATCCCTGGCGTAATGAATACTTCTAGAAACGCGGCACCAAAGAGCATAGGAATCACCAATAACAGCATTAACTTTAACCAATCTGCCAGGGAATGTAGTAGTGCTTCGCTGATCGTACGGCCTTCCGCGGGTGTGGCGAGCGTGGCACCTAAGCGTAGTATGCTGGCACCGGCCAAAGCTATTGCCGGAATTTCCAAAATGCCGTGAGGGAGCACGAATGCACCCAGGAATAATGCCGGATGAAATCCCGCTCTGAAGGCTGTCACCGTAAAATATCCTATCAAAATGAAAGGCAGCATCAAAAGAATCAGACCCATCACCCCGAAGGAGAAAATCCCTAACACGGTAGCTAACAGAATCACACGCAAATTATGGCTCCAGATGAAGGGTACGCTTTCAATGGAAAAAAATCGCAGTGTGCCAAAATTTTCCGCTCCTTCGATGAAGCCTTGTTGCAAGTTATTGAGATCTAATAATTCGGGAGGCAGCACGAAGATTTCTGCTTGCTGTGCACCGACAAAGCCGCCGCTCACTAATGCAATTAATACTAATAGTAGCGGCAGCCAAATCATTTTCAAGGTTTTAGTAAATTCGAGGCGGAGCCAGGAAGACAGCGACTGTGCCTCACCCGTGATAGCCCCCCAAAAAACATACCAGCTTCCTTTTATATTCAGGGTATCTAACTCTCGGCCAAGTAATTCTTGACGGTTGAAGTGTGCTATTCCTGTACGTACCAACAACCCGGCAATCAATATTTGCCCAAAGATTGCCCACCAAAGCACCTCGTAACGTGCCCAAAACATAATCATGCTCTCCCCGACAAGCAGCATTGACATCGGAACGATGATAAAGGATGCCATCAAGTTAGCAGCCCGGGCGGAGGTAGCTTGTGATGAAATGACCACCGCACCACTAACCATGAGTAGACATTGCACAGTTGTCAGGGACACAACTTGAATAAGCAGAATTGGATCGGGACTCCAACCTACCTGCCGATAGACCCCTACCAAGTACACAATAATCCCCAAATAACTGGCTAACAAGGGAGGCAACGTCACCGCCAAAAGTTTGCCCAAATATAGTTGTAAATCGGACAAAGGACTCGAGAGTAATGGCTCAATGCTGCGGCGTTCCTTCTCGCCAACGAAGCTTTCCAAAGCAATTACCAATGAAACAGAAATTGGAAAGAACCCCACAATCATCAACAGAAATGGGATCAAACGATCGCCAATCACTGGCGCTCCGTATTCTTCTACGAAGCTGACAGCTTCTCGGGCTGTAAAATTCATCAGGCCGGGAAACAGCAGCGTAAGCGCGATAATAGGAAGAAGAATGCGCCAATCTCGAAATTGGTCTCTAACTTCACGACGGGTGACGATGAGCGCTGGTTTTAGATCAGGCAGCATCCAGAACCTCCCCATCTTGCGTGGCATTGACTGCTTCCAGATAAACCTGCTCAAGGTTGCGCGGCACTTCATGGAGGTCAATTACTGGCAATTTCATATCTAATAGGGCAGATAAGATCCGCGGGTTATCAGAATCGGGAGCGGCAGTTTTATAGCGAACCCAATTGGGTCCCTGAGCACTCAGAGTTATTCCGGGAAGATTTGGAATTTCATCGTTTGGCGGGGTTGCAAATCGAATTTCAAATTCTCCTGGCCCGAGGAGCATCTGCTTTAAAGCCAGTGGTGTGCCTTTTGCAATGATTTTCCCCCGGCGGATAATGGCGATCTGATCTGCCAGTTTTTCGGCTTCTGCGAGATTGTGAGTACAGATAATGATAGCTCTCTCAGCGGATCGTAAATCTTTGATGGCATTGCGTACCAATCGGGCGCTCTCAGGGTCCATGGCTGATGTGGGTTCGTCCAGCAGCAGAACCGGAGGGTTGTGTAACATCGCCCGCGCCAGGGCCAGTTTCTGGCGCATGCCCTTAGAATACTCGCCGATCCGTTTTTGACATGCTTCAGCCAATCCGAAGCGGCGCAAGAGTTCATCAATGCGATCTTTGCGCAGGTCTGTCGGCATGCCGTACAGTTGGCCGAAAAAATCCAGATATTCGACAGCCGGCATGCGATTATATAAGCCGTGATTTTCCGTCAACACACCGACTGAATAGCGCACTTGGTCTGCTTCACGAACAACATCGTAGCCAGCAATGAGAGCTTTGCCACAGGTTGGCCTCAATACTGAAGTCAGCATGCGGATTGTCGTCGTTTTTCCAGCCCCGTTTGGCCCGAGCAATGCTAATACCTCTCCGGCTTTTACATTTAAATCAACACTATCCACAGCGGTGAAATCATCAAATTTCTTGCTGAGGTCTTCTGTCAGGATCATACCGATAACTCCGAACTATCCGATTGAACTGAATTGCCGTTTTCGTTTATGTCTGAGAAGCAGCGCCCCAGTAGAAAAGATTGCCACAACTGCCATAATGGTCTGATTAGTATTGATGCCGGCAACTTGAGCAGAATCTAAGCGCAGGAATTCCAAGAAGAATCGTCCCATGGGGTAGACAATCAAATAGACCAACAAAATATCCCCATCGATTAATCGATCGATATATTTGCGTCCAACCCAGAGCAGCAAAACCATATTGGCGATATTCCAAAGAGACTCGTAGAAAAATGTTGGGTGGAAATGAGAAAATGTCTCAAAACCTGGCACTCGGAAAGCTGGTTCGATAAAAATGCCCCAGGGCAAGTTGGTTGGCTGGCCGTATAATTCCTGGTTGAAAAAGTTTCCCCAGCGTCCGATAGCCTGACCCAACGCCAAAGAAGGCGCCACGATATCAACCCATTTGGCAAAGCGAACATTCTTCCTGCGGCAAAAAATGTACAGTGCCAATCCTCCGCCAATGACCGCCCCTGGAATTCCCAAACCACCACGCCAGATAGCCAGCGCATCCAGCGGGTGGGTGAGATAGTATTGTACGGTAATGCCGCGTTCCACCATCGAGGGTGGGGGAGTAAATATATGCCAGAGACGAGCCCCAATCACGCCGCCGATCAAAATCCAAGGCAAACTATCCCAGACAAATTCGGGGTCCTGACCACGTTGGCGTGCTTGCCGGGTTGCCAACCAGGCAGCAATTATCGCCCCGGCCATGATGATCACACCATAAAAATGGACGAACAGAGGGCCGATTTGAAATCCAGGTGGCATAATTGTTCTCTAGTTGATATGGGAATTCAGATCTTGATGTGTGAAGGATCAATTCATCTGATCATGGGCCTGACGTCGAACGTAAATGATTCTCTGGAAGGCGGTTAAATTTGCCATCAGAGCAATGATGCCAATGCCAACTTTAGGAAAGTTGAACACTAAGGAAGGAACCAGCACAACATAACGTTCCAACCGGGTCAGGATGCCGACCTTGGCTTCATAGCCCAACGCCTCTGCGCGGGCCCGAACGTAGGATACCAAAACCGAACCGGCAGCCGCCAAATAGATCAGACCGCTGGCAACCCAATCGCCTTCTTGGAGGTAAAATAAGAGCAACCCCAGGAAGAGCACGAGTTCAGAATATCGGTCTGTTACCGAATCCACGAAAGCACCAAATGCTGAAGGTTCCCCTCGCAAGCGGGCCATCGTGCCATCCAAAGCATCGATCGGAGCCATCACCAATATGATCAAACCCCCAACCAACATTTGACCACGATAAAGGAACACTGCCGCAACGGCATGGCCCACCAACCCGATCATGGTCATGGCGTTGGGCGTCAATCCAATCCGATTGAGCAATTCAGCGATGGGGTCTAAGACACCTTTGAACAACGCCCGCATGAAATCGGTAAAAGTGGCTGGTTTTTCTTGTTTGTCTGCCAGTTGGGTCACGGTAGTCTTCCTGCCTTTCGTAATTAACAATAAAGGTTTATGCTATCGCGGGGGATAGGCGCTGTCAAGCGGGGTCATTCAAGATATCCATGAGATCTTCGTCTTCGCCAATGAGAACATCTCGTTCGCGGCCGCTTCCTTCGGTAGGGCCAACAACACCTAATTCTTCGAGTTCATCCATCAAACGCGCCGCCCTGGGATAACCAATGCGCAGTTGCCGCTGCAACATAGAGGTGCTGGCGCGTTGAGTTTGTTGCACCAGCTTGATGGCATCTTCGATCAGACCATCGCGGTCAGAAAGGACAGCATCCTTCTCCAGCAGTTGTTCCCAGGGTGGAATCTCATCTTCGGGCTCAGCTGTCTTTTGCCAGTAATTGACCACTTTTTCCAGTTCCCGGTCTGTGATCCACACCCCCTGGATGCGGGATGGGCTGCCTGACTCCGGGTGTAAGAACAACATATCGCCATTACCCAAAAGGTGTTCAGCCCCTGGAACATCCAGGATCACGCGCGAATCCACGGATGATGCCACAGCAAAGGAGATGCGCGCCGGGAAGTTGGCCTTGATCAAACCGGTGACCACATCGGTGCTGGGCCGCTGCGTTGCCAAAACCAGGTGTATGCCTACAGCACGCGCCATCTGCGCAAGACGTACCAGATTGTGTTCGGTCTGTTCCGGAGCGGACATCATCAGGTCTGCCAATTCATCGATCAGGACAACCAGGCGCGGCATGACTTCGGCCCCTTTTTTCCGTAAAGCTTTCCTGTTGTGCGTGTCGATATTTCTGGAGCTGGATTCCTCCAAAACGATA
The DNA here is from genome assembly GCA_964629085.1 of uncultured Anaerolineales bacterium. Lineage (GTDB taxonomy): Bacteria > Chloroflexota > Anaerolineae > Anaerolineales > UBA11858 > NIOZ-UU35. The sequence continues at coordinate 33,077 of CAZVPR010000028.1, read as the reverse complement.
TAGCGCCGATCCATTTCTGCCACCACCCAGCGCAAAACCCCCAGGATGCGTTCTAAATCCGTCTCCACTTTGCCGTACAGGTGGGGCAGTCCATTGAAGCGAATTAATTCCACCATTTTGGGATCAACCATCACCAGGCGCAGATCACGTGGTGAGTTGCTCATCGCCAGGCAAGTGGTGATGGCAGCGATGCTGACCGATTTTCCGGAACCCGTCGTGCCGGCGATGAGCAGGTGCGGCATGGTTGACAAATCCGTGACAACCGGTTCTCCCGAGACATCTCGACCCAATGCAATCGCCAGGGGAGATTTGATTTTGTGGAAAGCAGTTGACTCCAAAATGGGTCGCAAGCGCACGATGGTCGATTTAGCGTTGGGTACCTCAATGCCGATATATGAGCGTCCCGGCACCGGAGCTTGAATTCTAAGGCGTTCAGCCTCCAACGAAAGCGCCAGATCTCGCTGCAAGCCGGCAATTTGAGAAACGCGTACTTTGCGCAGCCGGGCAATCTCGTCTTCTGAAGCGCCCGCCTTTTCGATATACCCCGGCTCCACGGCAAACTGTGTCACTGTTGGCCCAATTTGAAAACCAACAACTTTTGCAGGAATGCCAAATTCGGCTAAGGTTTGTTCGATCATTCCAGCCCGCTGGTTGATGTGTTTTTCACTGGGGCGTGCGGTTCGCTCGCTGGATAATAAATCCAGGCTGGGCAGATCTTCGGGGCGGGGCAATGGAGCTTCCGGACGTTCATCCTGATTTTGCTCGACGCGGAAGCGCTTGCGGTACTCTGGGGCGACGCGGGGTGGTTGTTTGGTTGATTTGCGTCCATTGCTCTTGGGTGCTTTGGCCTCTTCAGCCGGAGCCACGCTGACCGCCGTTTCGCGTGCTCCTGCGGATTGAGCTGATCCTGCTCCCAGGGCGTTTTCCAATAAAGCACCCAACCCGCCTGCCAGATCCAGGCCAACCACTGAGAAGATGAACAAAATAATGCCGACGACCAAAATCCCCAGATATGATGGCAGCACAATCCCGATTAGCTCCGCCAATGACCACCCTACCAGGCCGCCATCCAGACCTGCTTCTGCCCGCTCAAGCGATTGCCCGCCGAGGAAAGATAGCAGGATCATTATGGCGAAAGCAGCCCCCTCCAGGGCAAAAATGCGCATCCAGCGAACCGCAGGTACGTCCCCGGCACGTCGGCGGATCATGAATAACCCGATGGCTCCACCAGCCAGAACAACCATCAGGCTGCCCCAGCCCAGCCATCGACGCAGGATTTGGGTCAGGCCAGTGAGCAAAGTGCCGCGGGCATATTCAGGCGCGACCAGCCCTATCAAAAGCATCAGCGATAAGGCCAAAACCAGTACGCCCCCAATATCCCAGGCAAAGCGTTCAAAACGCAGCCAGATACGTAAGAACACATCCATTCCGGATGGTTGTGTCTCTTGTCTATCAGATCGTTTTGACGAGGTGCTTTGTCTTTGGGCCATAGTTAAGTTTCACTGCGCGAGGCAATAAAAATACCGCCGAGAATAAGTATAGCACCAAACAACATCAAAGCTGTTGGTACCTCTTTTAATAGGATAAAGGCCAACACCGCTGATCCGATGGGTTCCCCCAATAAAGTGATCGACACATAAGCTGCGGACAGATAACGAAGAGCCCAATTAAATGTAGAATGCCCCAGCAGTTGAGGCACGATTGCCAGTAGCCCCACCCATAGATACATTGGTGTGGGATGCCCGCTTGGTTTTTCACCCAACCCGAACATTGCCAGGACCAAGATGACGGCAGCCATGCTATAGACAACAAAAATGTAGGGGAACAGCGACATTTTCTCGCGCAGTTGCCGGCCAATCAAAAGGTAGCCTGCGGCCGCGAGGGCACCTGCCAGGGCAAGCATGTCCCCAAAAAATGCCTCACCCGCCACAAATTCAGACAAAGGAGGACATTGCAACGCGCCAGCTGTCAGGGTGCAGGAATCGCTCAACCCGACGATTACGCCTCCAATCAGTGCCAATCCCATTCCCAAGAAAACTGGGCGTGAAACTTGTTCGCGGATGGTCAACGGGGCCAATATTGCCACCCAAAGCGGCGCAGTGCTGACCATGATCACAGAACTGGCCACAGAAGTGTATTCCAATGACGTGATCCAGGTGGCAAAATGCAGCGCCAGGAAAAAGCCTGACAATAATCCCAAACCGAGTTCCCTTCGTGTCAGGGATCGCAATTCGGCGCGATGCTTGAACAGCACAATGACGGCTAAAACCAGGCTGGCCATGGTAAGCCTGCCGGCGGCAATCACAATCGAGGGTCCGTACGCCTGGGCATAACGGATGAAAAGCGATGCCGTTGAAGCAGCCAGAATCCCAAAGGGAATGGCTAATTGGGGTGGAAACGATGGTCGCGGTTGCGAATTCATGCGCTGATTATATCTCTAATTCTCAGGATACAAGCTGCGTAACATGAGTTATTATGTCATTTCGCTGTTTGCTCAGAAGTCTAGGGTTGCAACAGTTTTATGATGGGCGGGAATCTATCCGCTATGAATCAAAATGTTTTCTCGCATGCCACTGAAAAAGGATAATATCACCGCAAAGATGCCCAGAGCGCAAAGTTTTATCAAGGTCAAGAGAAAAAAGCTTGTCATAATCGGTGATTGCTTTTAATATCCTTACAATACAAGTTAGTTCTTCCTTCGCGTTATCTGCGGCTGCGCGGTTTTTCAGTGGAGTTATTTGTGCTATTGGAAAAAATCGTCGATATCGGTTATTTATCAACGAACCGGCCGAGGAATATGCCAGATAACCTTGCCGATCAATTCTTCTCGATTGATTGGCCCAAAATTTTCGCTATCGATGCTGAGTGGGTGGGTACCGGTTACGTATAGCTTTCTATCATCCCCCTCGTAGTGGCTGAATTTCTTGATCAGAGTGCCGTGCATTTCGTGCCGAAACACAAGCACATCTCCCCGCTTAATTGTTTTGTAAAAAAAGGGACTCGTGGCAATGACCACGAAGTCCCCTTGCTTGAATTCAGGTGTCAGGCTGTCACCTGTCACACTGATAAATTTGATCATTACAGATCGGGGTAAACCACATCCAATGCCGGGGCATAGGGGGCCTTGGCTGTCTTGGTCTTGACGCCTTTGATCTTCCAGAAAATCTCGGCGAACTGATTGATCGCTTCGACGAATGCTACGCCGGCTTCGCGCTCGGCGGTCTGACGTGATTTGGATCCCAGCTTCAAGATTTTGTGAACGAGTTCATTGAGTTCAGGATATTCTTCGACGTGGGCTGGGGAGATGAAATCGCCCCAGATTATGCGAATTTCGTGTTTGGCCTGTTCGGCATGTTCTTCTTTTACGGCGATGTAGCGGGACATGCTGTTATCGAATGCTACTCCCTCGCCTTCCAGTGCAGCCATCAAGTCCATCATGCGCACGACGGTTAACGCGCTGATCTGAGCCGTTATCGGATCGTAGATTCCACAGGGCACATCACAGTGCGCTTTAGCTTGCTCGAAGCCCAATTTCTCATCCAACGCTTTGACAAATTTGTAAATCATTTTGACCTCCTATGGTGCTGAATAAAGGATTTTATTCGAAATATTTGACAAAAAGGATCATAATTAATTAGACCATTTCTGTCAAGTTACGCACAAAATTTCTCATCAGAATCATAGAAAAATCATATATTTGCGCGTATAATCGACCTCACTATGCATTGGATTTACCTTTCTCCTCATTTGGATGATGTGGCCTTATCTGTGGGGGGGTTACTGTGGGAACAGGTTAAGGCCGGAAAAAGCGTAAAAATCTTGACCATCTTTGCGGGTGATCCTGCTCCGGGACCTTTTTCTGCCTTCGCGGAGAGTTTACATGCTCGCTGGGCCGTCGATCCTGAGGTGGCCATTGCCGCCCGTCGAGCGGAGGATGTGGAAGCCTGCAAAATTTTGGGTGTAGATTATCAGCACTTATCGATCTCTGATTGTATCTATCGCACCGCTGAGCATTCGAGGAAACATCTGTATGCTTCCGAGGAATCGCTGTTTGGTGATGTCCACCCCGCTGAAGTAACTTTAATTGAGAATCTTAGTCATATGCTAGAACAGGGAATTATGGAAACATCACAATTGGTTTGCCCTTTAGCGCTGGGCAATCATGTTGATCACCAATTAGTGAGGACTGCGGCAGAGCGATTGGAGCTAGATTTGCTTTATTATGCGGATTACCCGTATTTACTTGATGCCCCAGGATGGGAGGTAGCGCAATCCAATGCGGTTACTTACCCCATTACAGAAAAAGGCATTGTAGTTTGGCAGAATTCCGTTGCAGCATACTTTTCCCAAATTAGCACGTTTTGGCGTAACACATCTGAAATGGCTCTTGCGATACAGGCTTATGCTCAGAAAATGGGAGGGGTGAAGCTGTGGAAAAAACCGGAACATATGTTCTAGCTTAGCCCTTGCCATGGAAAAAAAGTTATGCTAAAATTCTGCCCCGCGGCGCAATTGGACAGTTATGTCCTTTTTTTATTGACGCCGCTGCTTCTTTGTCGCCTTGCCTTTGAGTGCTCCCAAAGGCATTCGTGTTAAAGAAGGAAGCCGAAGAAATAGCGATGTTGAACGTCAAAATAGAAGGGCAGAGAAGAAAATGCCACCAACGTACCTGACCCAAGAGGGTTTCGAGAAACTCAAGCAAGAACTAGAGTATCTACGCACAATTCGCCGTCAAGAAGTGGCTGACCGTTTACGAGAAGCACTCGAAGATGGGGACTCGGGCGTGGATGCTGATGCAGAATGTGATGCTGCACGTAATGAACAGGCCTTTGTTGAGGGACGCATTCAGGAATTAGAGCTTATTCTTGCCAATGCGCAGCTCATCGATGAAGAACAGAAACAGGATGTCGTCCAGATTGGAACCAAAGTCACCATAAAGGAAGAAGACTTTGATCCAGAGAGCTACACTATCGTTGGCGCGGTTGAGGCCAACCCCAGCAATGGACGCATTTCCAATGAATCACCATTAGGCAAAGCCCTGATTGGGCATAAAGCCAAGGACGAAGTTTTGATTCAGGCACCTAATGGATCTTTCACTGTAAAAATCTTGAAGGTCGAATGAGCATGGGCTAGCCCTTACAGCCCCGCGCGAGTCAACTCGGTGCGGGGCTTTTTCGTTGAATATGTGTGTTCCACCTAAAGACACGGTGCCGCCGTGTTTTTACCACAAAGCTTGGTAGGAGAAAGTCAATTTATGGCAGCAGAATATTCGAAACTTGAACAGGTTCGCTTAGAAAAAATTCACGAGCTGCGCGCCGAGGGCATCGAGCCGTATCCCCATCGCGTAGAACGCACCCATACCGCCGTAGAGGCAATCCAGGCTTTTGAAGCCATCGAAAAAAACGAAGATGCCGATCCTATTCAGGCTACTTTAGTTGGGCGGTTGCGCTCGATCCGGCCCATGGGCAAAATTGTCTTTGCCCACATTGAGGATGGACATGGCCGCATTCAACTTTTCTTCCGCGCTAACGATTTAGGAAAAGAAAAGATTGAGTTCTTCAATCGCATTTTCGATCTGGGCGATTTCATCCAGGCTAACGGAAAGGTTTTTCGCACTCGCACCGGGGAAGTCTCTTTATGGGTTGATGATTTCCGAATTATCTCGAAAGCGGTAACACCCCTTCCGGCCGCGAAGGATGAAGTTGTCGATGGAGAGGTTGTTCAGCATGCCACGCTGGCTGATCCTGAGACACGCTACCGCCAACGATATGCTGATCTGGCTGTAAATGCCGAGGTGCGTGAAGTTTTCAAGAAACGGGCGGCAATTGTGCGTGCGCTGCAACACTTCATGGATGATCACGGCTTTTTGGAAGTCGAGACGCCTATTTTGCAGCCGATCTATGGCGGCGCAGCGGCGCAACCCTTCGTAACACATCATAATCAACTCAAACAGGACTTATACCTGCGCATTTCATTTGAACTCTATCTCAAACGCCTGTTGGTGGGCGGCTTCGAACGGGTGTACGAAATCGGCCGTGATTTCCGCAATGAGGGTGTTTCTTTTAAGCATAACCCGGAGTTTTCTCAAATTGAATTCTATTGGGCCTATGCTGATTACAATGATGTCATGGAACTCACCGAGCAGATGCTGGCTTTTGTTGCCGATCGTGTCTTTGGGAAGCGTACATTCGAGTTCGACGGTCATGAGATCAACCTGGATCCGCCCTGGCAGCGCATCGAATTGCGCCAGGGTTTGATGGATGCCACTGGAATCGATTTGAATGAGCATCCCACGGCTGAGGGCCTCGCCAAAGCGATGAAAGCCAAAAAGATGGAAGTTAAACCGGATTCAGCGCGCGGGAAGTTGATCGACGTTTTGATCAGTACCCACCTGGAACCGAATCTGATCCAGCCGACCTTCCTTTATAACTATCCGCGTGATATCTCTCCCCTGGCGAAGAGCATGCCCGGTGATCCTCAAACGGTGGAACGTTTCGAAGGTTTCATCGGTGGCATGGAATTGATGAACGCTTTCACTGAACTTAATGATCCCCTGGATCAAGAGTCCCGCTTCCTGGAAATGGGCCGCGAATATGCTGCCGATGACGAAGAGCGCCATCCCATGGATGATGATTACTTACGAGCCATGCGATACGGCATGCCGCCTAATGGTGGCTTTGGTATGGGCATTGATCGGCTGACGATGCTGCTCACTAATAATCATAGTATTCGGGAAGTAATTCTGTTTCCCCACCTTCGTAGTCGAGAAAACTAAAACTTCCAAAGTTGTTTGAAAGTTGCAATCCCGCAGGAGCAAAATCCCCTGCGGGATTGTTGATTCCAGCGTGAGAACAGGCATTTTTCTCGAGAATTTTGTGTCATAGCTATTTATGACAAATATCCTCTGGATTTGTGATAGTACATACTGACGATTCGCCCAGGATTTTCTTATACTAACAGCGGAGTTCGTAGGATATTTCGTTAATCGTGACTAACATCACAATAAATCTGCCAGGAGCAATACGATTGCCATGATTAATGGCTTACGTGATATCGGTAATTTTGAAAATCCTTGCTTTTATTGGAAAGCAGAGTGACCGTGGTTTATCCGCGCTAACTCTGCTTTTTTGTTGAAAATCCTACTTTTCCATTAGTTATCATTCAATCCATATTTTAAGGAGGATTTACCTATGACCGTATTAACCTTAGAGCTTCCAGCCATGTACGGTGATCACCATGTCGTCGAGGTCCGACGATTGTTGTTAGGTCTCGATGGTGTGGAAGAGGTGTATGCCAGCAGCGGGTTCCGCGCCGCTGAGATCACCTACAATTCCAAAAAGGTCAAGAAGGCCGAAATTTCTGCCAAATTAGAAGAAGCAGGCTATCTGGGCGAGTTGCCCATTCCCAAAGAGACGGATGTACCGGCCAACGAGGCTAATGGTGACGGTTCCTTTTTCCGCCACACAGAGGCCTATGCTCAAACCAGCCATGTTGTCAGTTTTGGGCAAGAGGTTGGTTTTGGCGGTCGTGCGTTATGGCCTTGCCCAGGTATGGAACCAATTAGTGGTATGGACGAGGAGTAATTAATGGCAAAGAAAAAACGAACCCCCCAAGAGCAAAGCGCTGATCCCGCAGCACAAGAAATGATCATCCGTGCAGAAGAGATGGGCATCGGCACCGCTTTCACACGCGCTGATGACATGTCACCCTGCAATATTGGTGGATCTGGTATGTGCTGCAAACTATGTGGTATGGGTCCCTGCCGTTTAACGAAAGACGGTCAAACCGGCGTTTGTGGTGCCACGATCGATACCATTCAGGCCCGAAATTTGGTGCGTGCAATTTCTGCAGGTTCTGCTGCACACTCTGACCACGGCCGCGATATGGCCTTTACCCTAAAGGCGGCGGCCAATGGGGAAGCCGAAGGCTATTATATCCGTGACGTCGCCAAACTTCGCAATGTAGCAGCTTACTATGATATCGAAATCGAAGGCCGTTCCCCCGAGGAAATCGCTGACGAATTGGCCGATCTTTACATTGCCCAATTTGGCCAACAAAATGGCGAGGTTGTGCCTGTAATTCGAGCTCCCGAAAAGCGTCAGAAAATCTGGCGCGAACAGAATGTGGTCCCGCGTGGTGTCGACCGCGAGGTTGTTGAAGCTTTGCACCGCACCCATATTGGTGATGATCAGGATTACGAACATATCCTCAACCACGCCATCCGCACCGGACTGGCCGATGGCTGGGCTGGCTCGATGATTGCCACTGATGTCTCTGATATTCTCTTTGGTACGCCGGCGCCCATTTTGGGACAGGCTAACCTGGGTGTGTTGAAAGAGGATATGGTCAATGTGGTTGTCCATGGTCATGAACCTACCTTAAGCCAGATGATTGTGGCCGCTTCTCAGGATCCCGAAATCATTGAATATGCTCAGAAAGCTGGCGCCAAGGGCGTGCAGCTTTCGGGTATTTGCTGCACGGCCAACGAAATCCTGATGCGCCAGGGCATTCCCGCCGCTGGAAACTTCTTGCACCAGGAACTCTCTATCCTAACCGGTGCTGTCGAGGCCATGGTCGTGGATGTGCAGTGCATCATGCAGGCCCTGGTGGGTCTTGCCGAGAATTTCCACACCAAGGTCATTACCACTTCACCCAAGGTTCGGGTAAAGGGTGCTACCCATATCGAGTTTGATGAGCACAAAGCGCTGACAGTTGCCAAAACGATCCTGAAAGAATCGATTGATAACTATAAGAACCGTGGTAAGACTCAGATCCCCGATATCAAAGAGGATCTAATCCCTGGTTTCTCCCACGAATATATCAACTACATGTTGGGCGGCTCCTATCGAGCATCTTTCCGCCCGCTCAATGATGCCATTATGTCCGGGCGCATTCGCGGCGTAGCCGCCATCGTCGGCTGCAACAACCCCCGCACTCAGCAAGACTGGATCCACACTCATGTGACCCAGGAATTGCTCAAACGGGATGTATTGGTTGTCGAGACCGGTTGTGGCGCCATCGCTTCAGCCAAATTGGGCCTGCTGCTCGGTGAAGCGGGGCTGGACAAAGTCGGCCCCGGCTTACAGGAAGTTTGTGAAGCCATCGGTATCCCGCCAGTGCTGCACATGGGTTCGTGTGTGGACAACACCCGCATCCTGACCGTGCTGACTCAAATGGTCGAAGAGGGCGGCCTGGGTGATGATATCGATCAGATCCCGGCAGTTGGTCTGGCACCTGAGTGGATGTCTGAGAAAGCCCTGGCCATTGCTACCTACTGCGTGGCCTCGGGCGCTTACGTCATCTTTGGAGGCGCCTCCCCGGTCAGCGGCATGCCCGACAAAGTCTCTGACAGCGACCTGGTGTTGAATTACATCAGCGAAGGGTGGGAGGAGATTTATGGTGGTAAGTTAGAATTCATCCCCGATCCGGAGGAGATGATCAAAGCCACCTTAGACCATATTGATAAGAAACGAGCTGACCTCGGCTTGCCCGAGTACGATCCCGATCGCTTCGGCGAGAGCGGGGATGCCCGCATGCTCGAATTGGAAAGCCTGCCTCTGGCAGAACGCCGCGAAGCCATTTACGGCGTAGCAGCAGATTAGGAGGACCTACATGTCAAAATACATTGCAACGCGTGCCATTCGCGGCTCCAACGCTTTGGTCATGGAAGCCGAGTTGATGCTCAAGCGAGCCATCAAGGAAAAGGGCCCTGATACCAAAGTTGAATTCCCCAACACCGCATACTTCTTGCCAACCATTTATGGTATGACCGGCTTGGAAGTAACTACCCTGGGACAGATCAAGGAAGCGTTGGATCATGCTCGGGCACTGTTACACCCGATCCCTTCAGATAGCAAATGGACGCCTTACCTGGGCGAAACTCTGGATAGTGGTATGGCCACACTGCTGGCCGCAGAAGTCATTGAAGCCGTACGCTTTGTTTATGGTCTTCAACCAGAACCTTTCCCCGGCATTGAATTGGCCGGTGGAACCGCCTATCCCGATCTTGATAACGGTGGAGGGCCCGCCAACCACCTCAACGGTCCTATCGACGATATCCAACTCCGCTCCTGGGGGATTGCCCTCGTTGATGGCCGTATGCCTGGCTTTGCAGCCATTGTGGGGGCAGCTAAATCCAACGAAGTGGCCGTCAAGATCGTACGTGAACTGCAACAGCGCAGCATTTTGATCTTCCTGGCTGGGAATGTTAATGGACGCAGCATCATCCACCAGCTCCAGGAAGAGGGCGTTGAGCTAGGTTATGACACTTACACGATTCCCTTCGGCACCGATACGCTCAGCGCCATTTATGCCCTGGGCTTCGCTACTCGCTCAGCGCTGACTTTCGGCGGCATCGACGCCGGACAGGCTCGCGATATCTTGCTTTATAACAAGAAGCGCGTCTTCGCCTTCGTGCTGGCCTTGGGTGAGGTCGATGACCTCAAATATGCCGCCGCGGCCGGAGCGATCAACTTCGGCTTCCCGGTTATTGCCGACACGGTAATTCCTGAAATCCTGCCCACCGGCGTGACGGATTACGAGCACGTTATCTCCATGCCTTTCGATCAGATCAGCGGTGCCGACGACCTCGAGCGTGCCGAACGTATGGTGCAGAAATGCATCGAGGTACGCGGCGTCAAGATCAAGATGACCGAAGTGCCCGTTCCGATCCCCTACGGCTCGGCCTTTGAGGGCGAAGTCGTCCGCAAAGCCGACATGCGGGTCGAATTTGGCGGTAAACACTCTCGCTGTTTCGAATACCTGCGCATGATGGATATGGACGATGTCACTGATGGCGTGATCAACGTGGTTGGTCCTACCTTCGAAGATGTCGAAGATCAGGGATCTATGGATATGGGCATCGTCGTTGACGTTGCTGGTCGCAAAATGCAAGAAGATTTCGAGCCGGTGCTCGAACGCCAAATTCACTACTTTGTCAACGGCGGTTCTGGACTTCAACACATTGGCCAACGTGACATTACCTGGATCCGAATTTCGCGCGAAGCCGTTGAAAAAGGCTTCGATCTGGAAGGTTTTGGCAAGATCTTACACGCCCGCCTACACGCCGAATTTGGAGCCGTGCTCGACAAAGTGCGCGTCACCATCTACACTGACCCCGATCAGGTGACGGAGTGGCTGGGCAAAGCGCGTGAATCGTACGACTACCGCAATAAACGACTGGCTGATCTAACCGATAATGCAGTCGATGAATTCTATTCCTGCACCCTGTGCCAATCCTTTGCTCCGGACCATGTTTGTATCGTCAGTCCCGAACGTCTGGGGCTGTGCGGTGCCTACAACTGGCTGGACTGCAAAGCTTCCTTCAACATCAACCCCACCGGCCCCAACCAGCCCATCGAGTTGGGCAAGCTGCTCGATCCCGAAATCGGCTACTGGAGCGGCACCCTGGATTACGCCAAGGTCGGCTCGCACGGGGCGGTGCAAGATGTCTCTATGTATTCGATTATGGAAAACCCGATGACCGCCTGCGGCTGCTTCGAATGTATTGTCATGTACATTCCCGAAGTAGAAGGTGTGTTCATAGTTGGCCGTGAAGATACCGGCCTGACCCCCATGGGAATGAAATTCTCCACCCTGGCCGGAATGGCTGGCGGTGGTGTGCAAACACCTGGTGTGATGGGTGTGGGCAAGTTCTACCTGGTCAGCCCCAAGTTCATCTCGGCGGATGGCGGTTTCAAACGCGTGGTTTGGATGAGCGCCAATCTCAAAGAGAGCATGGCTGAGGAATTCAAGGTTGTTGCTGATCGTGAGGATGTTCCTGACCTGATGGATCGCATCGCGGACGGTACATCTGTGACCACCGTCGAAGAACTGGTCGAATGGGTCAAAGAGAAAGATCACCCCGTTTTGGATATGGGCCCCATGGTTGCTAAATCGGCTCGGGTGGAAGGCGCTGATGATGTCATCGCCCAGGCGGAAGCTGTAGTTGAAGCGGCTGCTGCGCCCAAAGAAGAATCTAAAGCCGAAGAAAAAGCGCCTGTAGTTCATGCGTCAGCAGCTCCCGCACCCGAAGCGCCCCCAGCCCCTGATGCGCCCGTGGCCCCAGCAGCCCCGGCGGCACCAGCGCCCGCTGGCTCCGTCGAGCAACGCGTCGAGCGCCTGGAACGCGCCGTCACTACCCTGATCGGATCCTTGGTGGGTGCGCTGGCTGAGATCGGCGAAGTTGATACCTCTCAAGTGGCAGTACCCGCACCAAAAGCGGCACCCACGCCCGAGGTTGTAACTGAGGCTCCTGCCAAAGTCGAACTTCCGAAAGATCAAGAGTGGTTACCTGAAGGCACCACCACAGACATAACCAAAGAAAAATGGTCCGGTACAGTGCGCGAAGTGACCATCGGTGCTACTGCTGCTGAGGGTGGCACCCGCACCAAGACCGTCACAATTGGTGGCGAAACGGCCATGCCCTTCATGGAATTTGAAGGCCAGATGCCCCACGCTCCCATTGTGGCCGTGGAGGTCAAAGACCGACGACCCGATGATTGGTCTGACCTGCTAATGGAGAAATGGGGCGATGCGGTCAATGATCCCGGCGACTGGGCTAAAGCTGCGGAAGCGGCTGGGGCAGATATGATCTTGCTGACCCTATCGCTGACTGATGCCGATAGCAACCCCAACACACCTGAAAAAGCCGTTAACGCTGTCAAGAAAGTATTGGCTGCAACCGGTTTGCCCGTGGCCGTGTTTGGCCCTGGTCAGGCCGATTTGGACAATGAACTAATGGTGCCCGTGGCCGATGCCACCAAAGGCGAACGTTTGCTGCTCGGTTTCTGCGAAGACAAAAACTATCGCACCATCGTAGCTGCTGCCATGGCCAATGATCATTTGATCAGTGCCCGCACGGCTATGGATGTCAACCTGGCCAAACAGCTCAATATCCTGATCAGTGACATGGGCTTGCCCCTGGAACGCGTGGTCATGGATCCGACCACCGGTGCCCTGGGTTATGGCTTCGAATATGGTTACTCCGTCATGGAGCGCTTGCGTCTGGCAGCCCTCCAGGGAGATAGCATGACCCAAATGCCTATGTTGGTCACTCCAGGCGAAGAATGCTGGAAGACCAAAGAAGCCAAAGTTGGCGACGACGTTCCTGCAGAATGGGGCGATTGGCTCGAGCGATCGATAACCTGGGAAACGCTGACTTCCGTCATGCTGATCGAGTCCGGTGCGGATATGGTGGTGGTACGCCACCCTGAAAGCCTGCGCCGTACTCAATCGGCTATCGCTGATTTGATGGGTAAATAAATATCACATAAACCTGGAAGGTTTCTGAAACCTTCCAGGTTTTCACGGAGATAAACTATGGCACTATCAGGCATTCAAATCTATAAACTACTACCGCAGACAAACTGTAAAGACTGCGATTTCCCCACCTGTTTGGCTTTCGCCATGAAACTGGCCGCCAAGCAAGTTGAACTTTCGCTTTGCCCTCACGTCAGTGATGAGGCTATGGAGCAGCTTTCCGAAGCCGCGGCGCCCCCTGTGCGTCCTTATGCGCTGGCTTCGAATGGCAATGAAGTCAAGGCAGGCAATGAAGTGGTGATGTTCCGTCACGAGAAAACTTTCTACAGTCATCCGGGCCTTTTCGTTCGGGCATATGACACTGAAAGCGCCGACGAGATCAAAGCCAAGATTGCCCCGGCAGACGCCTATAAAGTCGATTATGTCGGTATTGAACTCGAGATGAGCGGATTCGCTGTCCAGGCCAATGGTGGCGATTTTGCTGCTGCCGTTGAAGCCGTGCGCGCAGCCAGCCACAAACCGTTGATTCTGATCGGCGAACCGGATGTGCTCAAAGCCGGTCTGGCCAAACTGGGCGAAGGTGAAAAAGCCTTGCTTTGTCACGCTACCAAGGATAATTGGCAGGCGATGGCTGAACTGGCCAAGGAATATGATGCAGCGTTGGCCATTGCAGCTGACACTATTGATGAGATGGCGGATATCTCCGGCAAGCTCACCGAAGCCGGTGTCAAGGACCTGGCCCTGTCACCGACACAGCGCGGTTTCCGCGGCACGCTGATTGCAAACACAGTTGCCCGACGCATGGCCTTGAAGTCAACCTTCCGCCCCCTGGGCTACCCCATCGTCAGCTTCCCTGGTGATGTCGGAGACCCGGCCACGGAAGTTATGTTGGCCGCTCAAGCCATTGGCAAGTACAGTGGCTTCATTGTGCTGGATAACTTCACCCCCGAGGCAGCTTACTCGCTGTTGGTCTTACGCGAGAATATCTACACGGACCCGCAGAAGCCCATTCAGGTTCAGCCGGGTGTTTATGAGATCAACGATCCTGGACCCGATGCACCTGTATTGGTTACAACCAACTTTAGCATCACTTACTTCAGTGTGGCAAATGAAGTCGAAAGCGCCGGTCTGCCAGCCTGGTTGCTGGTAACCGAGTCCGAAGGCATGAGTGTGCTCACCGCCTGGGCTGCTGGCAAATTCGACGCCGAAGTGATTGCTAAAGACGTCAAACGCTTTGAAGTTGCCGATAAAGTGACCGCTATGAACATCGTATTACCGGGACACACTGCGGTGCTCTCTGGCGAACTTGAAGAAGAACTCCCCGACTGGAATGTCTTGGTCGGTCCGCGTGAAGCCGTAGATCTACCCGCCTACATGAAGCAAGCCGTATAATCAGTGAACAGTGGGTAGTAGGCAGTGGAAAGATCAATCTTCTGACCATTTCCTACTATCCACTTCCCACTAAAAATGGCCCAACACACTGTAAAATTCGATAGCGCCGACAATTCTGTCCAGGTTTCCACAGGAGACCTGGTTACTGAAGCCGCCCAACAAGCTGGCGTTGAAATCAACCAGCCTTGTGGAGGGCAAGGGCGTTGTGGACGCTGCGCTGTACGTGTTGAAAGTGGTGAAATTCGCCGACGAAGCACTTTGCGCCTTTCATCCGAGGATGTCGCCAAGGGGTATGCCCTGGCCTGTCAATCAGTGGTTGAAGGGGATGCTGAGATCACGGTTCCGCCGCAAGAAAAGATCGAACGCCGTTTGACCACGGATCTCACCGCGGTGGAGGTCGTTGTACCCGCGGGTTACGATCCCTATAAAGCGCAAACCATTCGGCGGTTGCACCTGACTCTGACGCCCTCTAGCATGGATGATCAGACTGATGATTGGAGCCGCTTGCAAACCGCAGCGCGCAAACAAGCCGGGGTTACGGATTTGAAGATTTCCCTGGAAATGCTGCAAAAGATCGGTCCGACCATCCGGCAGGGTGATTGGAAGATTACGGCAGTGTTCAATGCCAAAGCCTGGGATTGCCCAGATTGTCCGGCAGAACTTTTGGATATTTATCCGGGACATATTCCCAATGACGCTTCCCTTTGGGGTGCGGCTATAGATATTGGCACCACAACCGTGTCGTTGTGGTTGACGGATTTGCTCAGTGGCCAAGTTAAAGCTCAGGTTGCTGAGTACAATCAGCAAATCTCGCGTGGTGAAGATGTTATTTCCCGAATCATTTTCTCCGGTAAAGAAGGCGGCGCGGAAAAAATGCGCACGATGGTGCAGGATACGATCAATGAGCTTATTCAGCGCGCCTGCAAACGAGCAAAGGCCAAACCCACCGAAATCATAAAAGCTACGATCAGCGGGAACAGCACCATGATGCATCTGTTGCTGGGTATCCCGGCTGCCAGCATTCGACTGACTCCATTTGTCACGGCTGTAAACCATATCCCCACCATGACCGCTTCTGAAGTTGGTCTCAATATTCACTCGCGAGCCATTATCGATTGTTTGCCGGGTGTGGCCAGTTATGTTGGCGCAGATATCAGCGCCGGTGTCTTAGCCTCGGGCATGGATTACTCGGATGAGGTGATCCTGTTCATGGATGTTGGCACCAACGGTGAGATTGTGCTGGGTTCAAGCGATTGGCTGGTGACCTGCGCCTGTTCAGCGGGACCAGCTTTTGAAGGCTCTGGCGTTTTGCATGGTATGCGGGCGACCAAGGGAGCTATTGAAGAAGTTTGGATTAATGGCGATACCTATGATCCCTCGTTCCGCGTGATTGGCAATGTCAAGCCGCGCGGCCTGTGCGGCAGCGGGTTGATCTCTCTGTTGGCCGAAATGTTCCTGACAGGTGTGGTCGACAAGGGAGGCAGTATCAACACCAAACTGGCCTCACCCCGCGTGAGGGAGGGAGATCACGGGATCGAGTATGTTATTGCCTGGGCCAGTGAAACCAAGCATGGAAAAGATATCGTCATCACTAATGTAGATATCGATAACTTGCTGAGAGCAAAGGCCGCTATCTATGCTGGTTTCACAGTGTTGGCTGAGAGCGTTGGGGTTCCCTTGGATACAGTAGACAAAATCTTAATCGGCGGCTCATTCGGAAAATATATCAATGTCGAGAAAGCTGTCGAGATTGGTTTGCTGCCCGACATGTCCTGGGATCGTTTCGATTTTCTTGGAAATACTTCTGTGCGCGGTGCTTATCTGGCGCTGATTGACCACAACTTGCGTCGGCGCATCAGTGAGATTGCCGCCCGCATGACTTATATTGAACTTTCCGCCGACAACACCTTTTATGATGCTTTTATGTCGGCGTTATTTTTGCCTCACACGGATATGTCGTTGTTCCCTTCGATAGCCGCGGCACTGGAATCATAGCCTGTAGTAAAAATTGTTTTCAGGCAGTAACTTATCCCACTTGCAGCTTGAAGCTTGCAACTTGCAGACAAAAAGGAGTGACACCTTATGTATATCATTGGAGAGAATATTCACATCATTTCGCCCGCGGTCAAAGAAGCCCTCAAGAACCGCGACCGGGAGTATTTCAAGGAAGCGGCCCTCAAGCAGGTCGAGGCCGGTGCCCAATGCGTTGATCTGAACCTGGGGCCCCGCAAGAAAGATTGGGAAGAAGTTTTCCCTTGGATGGTTGAGACGGTTGAGACCGTTGTGGACGTGCCCCTGTGTATTGATACCACCAATGTAAACGGCATGGAAGCTGCTTTGAAAACCGTGACCAAAGCTCAGCCGATCCTCAACTCCACCTCTGCCGAGCCCGAGCGCTTGGAAGCTGTGCCCGAGCTGGCCAAGAAATACAACGCCAAAATGATCGCTTTGACGATGTTGAAAAGCGGTATCCCTGTGGGTGCTGATGAGCGCGTCAATATCGCCCTGGAGCACCTCATTCCCCGCTGTCTGGAATTGGATTACCCCATCACGGACCTGATCATCGATCCCCTGGTGCTGACAGTTTCCGGTTGCCAGGAATATTGCCCTGAATTGATCGAAGCTATCCGCACGATCCAATTCGCCTGGGACCCGCCACCCCTGATTTCTGTAGGGTTGTCCAACGTCTCTAATGCAGTACCTCACAAGAACCGCCCGCTGATCAACAGCGTCTACTGCGCGATGGTGATGGGGGCCGGTCTGGAAATGATGATCGCCAACCCGCTTGAGCACGAACTGATGGAGGTTATTCGCGTTATCGAAGAGCGTGATGAGAGTACCCCCCTAAACAAGTTGTACTTAACCATCAATGATCGCGTTGCCAATATGGAATATCCCACTATCGATGATGTGGATATGAGCGACCCTGAGCAAGTCGCTGTTTGGAAGACCGTGCAGATCCTGCTGAACCAGGTCATCTACGCGGACTCATATTTAGAACAGTAACTAGGCGTCAGTTTTCAGTTACCAGTAATCAGAAATTGTTTTTTGGTTACTGGTTTCTGGTCTCTAGCTACTGTTCACTATAAATTGGAGGACCACCAATATGGCAGAAAAACCCGAAGTTAATGTCGATGAGCTTCTGGCCAAAGCGAAAAAGCCTTCAGCCGATGCTTTGGCATTACACCCCTTTTACCGAGGCAAAGTCGAAACCAATCTCAAATGTACAGTTCGAGATTTCAACGATTTTGCTATCTGGTATACCCCCGGCGTTGCAGCTCCTTGCCGGGCTATTCACGAGAATCCAGAACTAGTATATGAATATACCAACAAATGGAATACGGTTGCCGTAGTCAGCGATGGCACCCGTGTGTTGGGCTTGGGAGATATAGGCCCCAAAGCTGGTATGCCAGTGATGGAAGGAAAAGCTCTGTTGTATAAGTATTTGGGCGGGGTCGATGGTATCGCAGTGATGCTCGATACAAAAGACCCAGATGACATCATCAAAACTGTTTTGATGCTCCAACCTGGGTGGGGAGGAGTCAATTTGGAAGATCTTTCGCAACCCAAATGCTTCCGCATCCTCGATACTTTGCGAGAAAAAGCCGAGATACCCGTCTGGCATGATGACCAGCAGGGCACGGCCACTGTGACTCTGGCCGGATTGATCAATGCTCTCAAGATTGTTAACAAACCGATGGAAGATGTTTCCATCGCTTTCATTGGCAGCGGAGCCTCCAACGTGGCTTGCTCACGCCTGATCTTCGGTTGGGGCGCTGATCCGGCCAAATGCACTATGGTTGACAGTAAAGGCATCCTGGGCATGCACCGCAGCGATCTTGAAATGCGCAAAGCGGAATATGTTGACAAATGGAAACTGTGCCAGATCACCAACAAAGAGAAGCGTGAAGGTGGCATCGCCGAGGCTATGAAAGGCGTCGATGTAGTCATTGCCCTCTCCCAACCCGGACCTGACGTGCTCAAGAAAGAATGGATCAGATCCATGGCTGATGATGCTATTGTCTTTGTCTGTGCCAACCCGGTACCAGAAATTTGGCCCTGGGAAGCCAAAGAAGCCGGTGCGCGTATCGTCGCAACCGGCCGTTCCGATTTCCCCAACCAGGTTAACAACTCGCTGGGTTTCCCTGGCATCTTCCGCGGTACTTTGGATGTGCGCGCCAGCACCATCACAGATGAAATGTGTTTTGCTGCCGCCGAAGCCCTGGCGGGTCACGTCGGTGACCGTCTCGACGAAGAGCACATCTTGCCGGATATGGACGACTGGGAGGTCTTCCCCCGCGAGGCTGCGGCTGTCGCCATGAAAGCGCAGGAGCAGGGATTGGCTCGCATCGAGATGACCTATGAGGAAGAACTTGAGAATGCCAAGCGCATTATCAAGGCATCACGCGACCAAACCCAGTTGTTAATGGACAATAACTTCATTGCCAAA
Source organism: uncultured Anaerolineales bacterium (assembly GCA_964629085.1). Taxonomy (GTDB): domain Bacteria; phylum Chloroflexota; class Anaerolineae; order Anaerolineales; family UBA11858; genus NIOZ-UU35. The sequence goes on along the minus strand of CAZVPR010000028.1, from coordinate 13,975 downwards.
CCGCCAGAAGGATAAACGAGGTGAAAAATGTATGATCTAATAGTTGTTGGAGGCGGCCCGGCCGGCCTCACTGCCACGATCTACGCACTGCGCAAGCGACTGAATGTATTAATGGTCTCGAAAAACCTGGGTGGCAAAGCCAACTGGCGTCTGGCACTGCCTGGAGTTGATGAATATCATCAAATTATCAAGGGTCTCGAGGTTGTCGATAAATTCAAAACCGAATTGGAATATCTGAATTTCGCCCGCAAAATGAATGTGGTCGAAAAGATTTCCAAGATCGGCGAAGGCTTTGTCATTGAAACCAATGTGGGCGATAAGCTCGAAACCAAGGCTGTGATCATTGCCTCGGGTACCGTCCAGATTCTCCTGGATATCCCCGGCGAAAAGAAATATATGATGCGCGGGCTGGGATACTCTGCGGTAAGCTATGCACCTCTTTTCATCGACAAAACTACGGTTGTCATCGGTGATGGTGAGTTGGCCCTGCGGTCCGCTGCCGAATTGACCACGGTTGGAACCCACGTAAACGTTGTGGGACCAGCAGGCGAGGTGCTCGAAACGGTGCTTGGCAAGAACTTGAAAGCGGCAGATAATGTGACTTTCTTTGAAGGCTATAAAGCTGTCGAGGTGTTAGGCGGTGAGTATGTCGAGAAGGTCGTAGTTGAATCTCCGTCCGGTGAAAAGAAAGAAATCGCTTGTGATGGCGCCTTCGTCGAGATGGGCTTGGTGCCCAATTCGCAGATGGTCGCCGATCTGGTTGATCTGGACGAGCAAGGCCGGATCAAGATCGACTGTGGAGCCAAGACCAGCGCGCCTGGAATCTTTGCTGCCGGAGATGTCACCACTCTGGATCACGAGCAGGTGCTTATCGCAGTTGGTGAAGGTGCCAAAGCTGCTCTGAGCGCGTTCGATTATTTGCTTGGACGATAACGCCCTTGCGTAAACTGATATAATACAGAGGATCGCGGCGGACCTATTGCGGCGATCTTCTGAATTTAACTGAAGGTATTTATGGCCGAATCAAAATGGTTATTAGGTGATACGCCCAACCCTTTGGGAGATCGCGCCGATGAGATTAAACTCGAATTGCGAGCGCGCGATCCGTTTGATCTGGCGCGGCGCACGGGCGCGATCTACACCCCACAGGGTGACTCAGGTGGAGAGCTCAAACTGAATTTCTGGGACCGTGAGGTGCTGATTCGTTTTCCAGATTTTACTGCCTCCGATGCGGAATCCAGCAAAGAACTGAACACTTTCGACCTGACCATGCTGTTGTATTATTTCCATCTCACAGATGGTGCTCCCCAGGCTGGTAAGTGGATTGCCTTCACAGAGCTTCCTGATGGCAAGTTTTACACGCAAGCTTATCAGGGCTATACGGGCGGCGAACTGACTAAGGCATTCGGCAGCGACGCCGATGCGTTTACGTTCGCCGCTGAACGCCTGGGCGGGCGGCGTGAATTCTTTGGTAATATTGCATATTCTTATCAAGTATTGCCAAGATTAGCTATCATGGTGGTATGTTGGCTGGGTGACGAAGATTTCCCCGCTTCCTATAATGTGCTCTTCGACGCATCTGCCGGCCATCACCTGACCACGGATGCCTGCGCTATTTTGGGCAGCACGTTGACGAAGAAATTGATCAAGGCAAAAACGTAGGGATACGGCGTCGCCGTATCCGGCTCAGCAACGCTGCACCCCTACCAATTTGTTGGGGCATGGCACCGCTGAGCTCATACGGAGGTTGAATGAAATTAGCTATTAGTGGTAAAGGTGGAGTTGGTAAGACAACAATATCGGCCTTGCTGGCCCAAGCCTACGCTGACGTTGGCCGCGAGGTATTGGCCGTCGATGCTGACCCATCACCCTGCCTGGCGGGAGCATTGGGTTTCCCGGATGACAAACTGGCCGAACTCAAGCCTATCGCAGAAATGGATAAATTGATCGAAGAGCGCACCGGGGCCAAACCGGGTGCATCGGGCGGATTCTTCACGCTCAATCCGCGCGTTGATGATATCCCAGAAAGGTTTAACGTTGTTCATCGTGGCGTACGCCTGCTGGAAAGCGGCTCGGTCGATTTTGGCGGGTCAGGCTGCATTTGTCCAGAAGGTGCTATGCTGAAGACACTCTTCACGCACCTGCTCTTCCGCAAGGATGATGTGCTCATCCTTGATATGTACGCCGGTGTTGAACATCTAGGGCGTGCTACGGTGGATTTTGTCGATGCCATGATTGTGGTCGTGGAACCGACCCGTCGCAGCCTGGGCACGGCCAAACAGATCAAGAGATTGGCCCATGATATTGGATTGGATCGTTTGTGGCTCGTCGGGAACAAGGTGCGTAACCAGGACGAGTCTGACTTCCTTTTAGCAGAAACACCCGGAATTCCAGTTTTGGGTTTCTTGAATGCCGATTTGGGCGTCCAAGAGGCCGATCGTCTGGGCATTCCGGTTTATGATCACGTCCCATCATTAAAGGTATCCGCTGAAGAGATGGCGGAAAAATTGAGTAACGAGTTGCGAGATAGGAGTTAAGTTTCAATGACAACGACAATTGCATTGGCCGGTAAGGGCGGTGTGGGCAAAACTACCGTCGCTGGTATGCTGATTAAGTTTTTGGCACAAAGCCAGCCTGGGGCGATCCTGGGCATTGACGCGGATCCTAGCAGCAACCTGAACATGGTGTTGGGCCTGGATTTGGATTGGACGGTGGGCGATATTCGTGAGGATATGCTCGCACAGGTACAAAAATCTCTCACCCAGACGGGTGCGGCCATGGGTACATTGCCGGGTGGAATCACCAAAGTCGAACACTTGGATTACCAAATTCGCTCATCGCTGACTGAAGGTGACCGCTTTGACCTGATCGCGATGGGGCGCGGCGAAGGGCCGGGCTGCTACTGCGCTGTCAATCACAATTTGCGCGATGTCATCGACACCATTGGTGGCGGTTATAGTTATGTTGTCATTGATAATGAAGCCGGCATGGAGCACCTTAGCCGTCGGACCACCCGCGACGTCGATCATTTGTTGGTGGTCAGCGATCCCACACAGCGCGGCATTGTTACCGCCGAACGCATTGCTGCCATGCGTGAGGAATTGGATATTGACATCCGCAACGCCCATCTGATCGTCAACCGTCTGCCGGGCGAGATGCCTGCGCCCTTGCAAGAACGCATCGACAACATGGAAATCCCGCTTTTGGGTACCATCCCTGCCAGCACAGAATTGGCCGAGTTCGAGTTCAGCGGAAAACCGCTGGTCGATCTGGGTGATGAATCCCCGGTCTATTTAGCAATAGCGGAAATGATGGCAAAGATATTGGGGTAAAGAATTCGACCAGAAACTCGGTTTTTTCCATCCAGACATTGTGATGGGAATAAAAACGGGTTTCTGGTTAGGTTGCTACAACATAAATCTTATACTCACCTAATGGTTTTGTAATAATTTTCGATTAGACTCCACAGTAGTGGAGTTTTTTATTTGTATATTTAAGTGAGGAACATGATGGATACCAAGAACACAAAAAACAGTGAGACTATCACGTTAGGTGGTGGCTGCTTCTGGTGCCTGGAGCCGATTTTCGACGATCTCGTTGGTGTGGAGAGTGTGGTTGTTGGTTATGCTGGTGGCGACGGGCCGACTACCTATGAAGCTATTTGCACAGGGACTACCGGCCACGCCGAGGTGATCCAGGTAACCTTCGACCCACAGGTGATCGCTCTTGTAGAATTGCTGACCATTTTCTTTACTTTCCATGACCCTACCACACTCAATCGCCAGGGCGCGGATGTGGGTACGCAATACCGTTCGGTAGTTTTTTATACCACTGAGCAGCAAAAGCAAGCTGCTGAAGGTGTGATACGTGAGATCGAAGCAGCTAATCTTTGGAATAACTCTATCGTTACTGAGGTTTCCCCAATGCCCGATTTCTACTTGGCGGAGGAATATCACCAGAAATACTATCAGCGCAATCCTAATCAGGGATATTGCCAGGTGGTGATTACGCCCAAGGTGACCAAGTTTCGCAAAGAATATGCGGCGAAACTCAAAAGTCAGTGAAGTAAAAATTGAGCTATGCCCAAAATATCCCGAAAACAGAACACATCTTAAATTTAGTAATTGATGTATTTGACCAGTTTGCATCCTTCGATACAGCCTTGGTTTCGCAAACCACTATTATTATCAGTTACACTTTTCTGAATCTTGGTTTTTCCTTTAGGTAGCGTTGATAAGTTGTCTGGCAAAGGAATTGGGAATATGACAGAAGAATTTTCTACTCAACAAGTGCAAGAATATTTAAACAAACTGGTTCCCAGGCGGCCGAAAATCATGCAATCCATGGAAGAACTTGCCAGGGAGAAGCGGTTTCCGATCATCGGCCCTGTCGCCGGCCAATTATGCTACCAGATAGCGCGAATGATCGGAGCAAAACAGGTTTTCGAACTTGGTTCCGGTTTTGGCTACTCCACCGCCTGGTTTGCCAAAGCTGTGAAAGAAAGTTCTACTCTTTCGGGAGATGGGGACGGTGTTGTACACCATGTTGTTTGGGATGATGAACTATCACGTCAGGCCAGGCACTATCTATCAAAACTGGGATATGATCAAAACGTGGAATATCACATTGGTGAAGCTGTAGAGACCCTGGCAAATTATCCAGGTACGTTCGACTTGATTTTCAATGATATCGACAAAGAAGGTTACCCGGCCTCCTTGCCCGTGATCTATGAGAAGCTGCGTCCAGGAGGGGTTTTAATTGTGGACAATATGCTTTGGCATGGCCGGATATTCGATGAGAACGACCAGGACGAGAGCACTCAGGGAGTGCGTGACATCACACGATTGCTTTTTGAAAGCCCTGACTGGATTGCCACCCTGGTACCAATCCGTGATGGGCTCATTGTTGCATATAAGCAGTAAATGATTTTGCTCCCAACGGCTTAGGCACTTAATCAGGCCGACGGTGGATTTCCGGGTTGTTTAAGGGCATAGTGGCATTGGCACGGATGACGAAGCGGATGAATTTGGTGTAATCTTCAGCGCCATTGCTGCGGCGGTCAAACTCGAAGATCGATTTTTCATGCGCGGGGGCTTCAGCAAGTTTGACATTATTGCGGATGGGATCGACAACTTTATCACCAAATCTTTGCTGAATGGTCTTGAGGATGTCACGGTCTTTGCGCAGACGCCCGTTGTAGATCGTCGGCAGGATGCACAGTAGCTTGACCTGATGGTCTGGAATGCGGCTGATGGCCTTCAGGGTGCCGGCAACTTGCTGCGTGCCTAAAACCGAGAGGTGGCTCATCATCATGGGGATGATCAACTCGTTGATGTAAAGTAAGCCATTTTGACTCAACAAGGTTACTGAGGGGGGGAAATCGACGATCACGAAGCTGAAACTGTCATCCACATTGCGCAGCTTATCGGAGAGCACCCGCCGGGCAATTTTTAAATTATCCATACCCCAAAGTTCTTTTTCTGCTTTGAGCACTGTCCGGTCGCTGGGCAGGATATACATATTCTTGCGGGCGGGGTATATGCAGGCTGAGGGTTCAGCGTCCCCTAAAAGCATATCTGTGAGCGAATCTGTATACTTTACGCCCAGGTGAGATGCCAGACTGCCTTGGGGGTCAAGGTCAACACAAAGAACACGCGCCCCGCGTTCTGCCAATCCAGCTGCCAGATTTACAACTGTTGTCGTCTTGCCAGTGCCCCCTTTATAATTGAGTACTCCAATTACCCTGTTGATACGCTCATCCATACCGACCTCTTTGGAATTCGTCTTTACACTGATTATAATATATGCTGTGAATTATCTGGACAATTCCCTATAGAAAGGTTGCTATAATGAAGGTAATAGCTGATATCGCCATTGTGCCGATTGGTGTTGGAGTTTCCCTCTCGAAATATGTCGCCGCATGCGAAAGAGTGCTCATGGAAGCCGGCCTGAAACCACAATTGCATGCCAATGGCAGTAATGTTGAAGGTGAATGGGATGAAGTCTTCGCCGCCTTGCAAAAATGCCATCAAACTGTCCATGAAATGGGCGCACCCCGCATCTCGACCACGATCCGCTTGGGAACTCGAACAGACCGGACTCAGAGTATGTCTGATAAAATCGAGAGTGTAGAAGCCAAACTAAACAAAGGGTAAGCTGATGAACGAAGGAGCACGAACGGACGCAATTCGAAGGGCGAAGAAATATTTGGCCCTAAAACCCGTTTTCCTTGATACGGAAACGACAGGCATAGGTCCTCACGCAGAGGTTGTTGAGATTTGCGTCGTTGATCATGAGGGGAATATTCTGGTGGATACGCTGGTGAAACCACGTGGTGAAGTCGAACCGGGCGCACAAACAGTTCACGGTATCAACGATGATATGTTGACGGATGCACCTGGTTGGGAGCGGGTCTGGCCGCAGGTGGAAGAAGTACTTCAGGGGAGCAATACTGGCATCTACAACTTGGATTTCGATCGTCGCATTATGATGCAGTCTCACCAGAGAAATGATATGCCCTGGAAACGGTTGGACACTAATTTTTTCTGCATTATGAAGCTGTATGCTCAGTTCCATGGCCAATGGAATTCTCGGCGCGGTTCGTATCGTTGGCAAAGCCTGGATCGTGCCCGCCGGCAGTGCCGCCTAAATATCCCTAACAAGCATCGTGCCAAAGAGGATACTTTGCTGGCACGGGAAGTGTTGCTGTATATGGCGAATAGTGTTTGATCCATTGAATGCTTTTGCCCTTACATAAAGAAATAAGAATTTGATTTTAATCAGCGCGAATTCGTTGAATCTGCGTTCTATCCAGATGATATAATTACGCTTCATCCCCCCCTTTTGAAAGGACAAATTATGAAACAGTGGAACTCACCCCCGGAAATGCAGATCGATGCCGAGAAATCTTACACGATCAACATGGAAACCAACCGGGGCACGCTAGAAATTGAGCTTTTCCCCCAGCACGCGCCCAAAACTGTCAACAACTTCGTCTTCCTGACCCAAGAAGGCTACTATGATGGCGTCAAGTTCCATCGCGTGATCAACAACTTCGTCATTCAGGGTGGCGATCCTACGGGCACAGGCCGCGGCGGCCCAGGGTACAAATTCGAAGATGAAACCGCCGGCAACCCGATGATCCACGAAACGGGGATGCTCTCAATGGCCAACGCTGGCCCCAACACCAACGGCAGCCAATTCTTCATTACTCACTCCCCGCAGCCTCATCTCGATGGCAAGCACACCGTCTTTGGCAAAGTTACCTCTGGCATGGATGTGGTCAACGCTATCAAGCAAGGCGACGAGATGACCAAAGTAACCGTTTCCGAAGCCTAGAATTCATATCGACTTCCGATTTCTTGAATAGCACTTCGAACACGTGAAGGAGTATAGAACTCGGTAGTCTTTTGGAGGGAAAAATATGCCTCGATACAAAATCATCGTCAACCCAGCCTCAGGCCGCGGCGAGGGCGGGCGCGAGATCGTCAATATAAAACGATTGTTGAACAGCCACAACCTGGATTTCGATTTGATCACCACCGAAAGCCCTGGGCATGCCATCGAGCTGACGCAGCAAGCTGTTGCCGAAGGCTTTGAGGTGATCGTAGCTGCCGGTGGAGATGGCACCGCCAATGAGGTGATCAACGGCTTGATGCTGGCCAAAGAAGCCGGATTATCGGCTACCATGGGGGTTTTACCTGTTGGCCAGGGCAACGATTTCGCCTACAGCATGAATATCCCAACCGAACTGGAACCGGCCTGCGAAACCTTGTCTCGCAGCTACCGCCTGGTTATCGATGTCGGGCGCGTTACCGGCGGGCTTTACCCCGAGGGACGCTTCTTTGGCAATGGTATTGGGATCGGTTTTGATGCCGTGGTCGGTTTCGAAGCCATCAAGCTAAAGCGCTTGCACGGTTTCCCGGCCTACCTGGTTGCAGCGCTGAAGACCATTTTCCTGTTTTTTAATGCCCCCAAAGTACGCATCGAATTAGACGATGAAACTCTGATCCAACCCAGCTTGCTGGTGTCGATCATGAATGGGCGCCGCATGGGCGGCGGCTTCATGATGGCTCCGGAGAGCTGCCCTGACGATGGGTTCTTCGATCTTTGCATCGGTGGGCAGGTCAGCCGCATTGGTATTTTTGGCTTGATCATGCGCTTTATGCGAGGGACCCAGGGCTCGCACCGGGCGATTCAGTTCAAGCGCTCTCAAAACGTCAAGGTTATTGCTGTGGATGGCGTTTTACCCACACATGGCGATGGCGAGACGATCAGCACTGAAAGCAGGCAACTCACCATAGACCTGCTGCCCGCCCAAATCCCGTTAATTACCCACCCCCGCAGATGAATCCCATTCCCCAAAAGCTCACTGAGCGAGTCGTCAACACGACCATCAAGGGGCTGACATCGCTGATTTGCCGTGTGGATGCAGACCAGTTGAGTATGGTTCCCTCGCGCGGGCCGTTGATCATCGTTTCAAATCACATCAATTTCTTGGATGTGCCCGTTATCTACACCCGTTTGCAGCCTAGCCCGCTGACAGGTTTTGCCAAGATCGAAACCTGGGACAGCCCTTTCTTGGGGCCGCTGTTTTCCCTGTGGGGAATTATCCCGGTTCGGCGCGGAAAAGCCGATATGAGCGCCATCCGCCAGGGTCTGGCTGTCCTCAAGCGGGGTGAAATCCTGGCCATCCTGCCCGAAGGCACACGAAGCGGACATGGTCGTTTGGCCAAAGGTCAGGCTGGAATGGTCACGATGGCCCTGCTGACCGGCACACCCTTGCTTCCTGTGGCCCACTTTGGGGCTGAAGCCTATCGCCAGAACCTGTCCCGCTTGCGCCGCACGGATTTCCAGATTCGGGTTGGCAAACCTTTCTTCCTGGATGCTGGTGCTGCCAAAGTAAACCAGAATGTTCGAGAGCAAATGGCTGCCGAAATTATGTATCAGTTGGCTGCCTTATTACCACCGGCTTACCGCGGTCAATATATGGACCTGAACCAGGCCACACAACATTTTTTACACTTCATCAATCCGAAAGAACTTTTCACCCTTTAGGAGAATTCATGACCCTGATCACCAATCGACAAGATGCCACTGCCTGGCAGAAAAAGTATGATCTCCAGGCTCCCCGGGTAGGCGACCCTGCCCCAGATTTTGAAATACAAGACAGCAGTGGGGAACATACAGTGCGGCTATCGGATTTTAAGGGGCAGCAACCGGTAGCGCTGATCTTTGGAAGCTTTACCTGACCGCCCTATGTCAAAGGGACCGTGGGTCTCGCAGAATTGTATAAAAAGTATCACCAACAGGTGCAGTTCCTGAACATCTACATTCGGGAGGCTCATCCTGTGGATGGGTGGTGGCTGGGTAAGGGAGTTTTTGGTTTGCTCTTGAAGATGTCCAAATCAAAAGCGGCTACGGATGTTTATGACCCTACTACCCTTGAGGAGCGCCGCCATGTGGCTGGTGATTGTGAAGATTCGCTGCAATACGGCATCCACACCTTCGTCGATGAGATGGACGATCACGTCAATCAGGCCTACGCGGCTTGGCCGACGCGCCTCTATTTAGTAGGTATCGATGGATTGGTCAATTATGCCGGTGGCCTGGGGCCCTGGGATTTCCACCCCTCGAAGTTAGAAAGTGCGATTGAAGAATACCTGGCGGAATTAGAAACTGCCTGATCGTAAAGCGAGACATCCCAAATTTCGTGAAGCACTCCGAGCGTGGCGAGGAGCGAAACTGGGATGTCTTTGTCGTTATAACGGGTTAGGGAATTATCAATTCAACGAAATAACCAGATACTCCTCTTCCACAACCAAGGCATAACTGGACAAGGGCCCTTCGGCTGGCCCGGAGAGCACATTGCCCTCGTAATCGAAAGTCGACTTGCTGACGCTGCAGCACTGCAAGGTCATCGTTCCCGTCAGCGGATCGATCATGCGCCCCGCATGGGTGCAGGCGTTCTTGAAGGCATAGAATTGGCCATCGTCGCCCAACACCACCAGGATGGGAGCGGCCAGCACTTTGCCCTCGATGCGCACGGCGCTGCCCAGTTCGGCAATTTCGGGCAATTTGCCCAAATCCAGGCGCAGGCCGCCGTCTGCATAAGTCCAGGCGTCTTCGATCTGGGGCAGTTGGGTCAACGGCCGGCCCAACAAGCGATCGAGAAAAGTTAGCTCTTCCTTTTCACCAGAACCGCTGCAACTGGCCAAGATGAATGCCGCCCCGGTCGCACCGGTTAGCTTCAAAAAAGATCGTCGTGAAATTGTGTTGTTGGTCATTTTTGCCTCATATTCTTGGTATCTTAGGATTGTGCCTGAAATTGATCTACGTAAAGAAGAGGCGTGAGTTGCAGAGAAATCCGCATTTTCTTGAAGTGCAAATTTTTAGTCATGTTGACGCGTAGGCTAAGTGCAGAGAAAATTGCAGTCAGCATTTTCAAACACACCTCGACCTTTTCCCAAAAGCTATTTGTTGTACTTCTCGCAGTAATTTGGTTCCGAGATATCTAGCGGCAATGCAGTTCTTTTATGGCCGTGATGGAAGTATCAGGCTCCTGAAATCCACCTGAAAATACAATGTATGAAAGTAAGAAAGACAAACCCAAGATCGTCTGATTTGTGTGCATTAATTCACATTCCGAGGAGAGAAAATGAACGCGGAAAGTAGCATTTTGCAAGCCATAGGGAACACGACATTAGTTCAGCTTCGCAATGTTGTCCCGAAGGGGTTAGGAAAAATATTCGTGAAGCTTGAGTGGGAAAATCCAACCGGAAGCATGAAAGATCGCATGGCGCAAGCGATGATTTCCCGCGCGGAAAATGATGGTCGCTTGAAACCGGGCCACACGATTGTGGAATACACAGGTGGGAGCACGGGAATTTCCCTGGCGTTGATCTGTGTTGCCAAGGGATACCAACTCCAAATCATCAGTTCAGATGCATTCAGCCAAGAGAAACTTGATCAGATGAGAGCCTTCGGCGCGGTACTGACACTGATCCCAAGTGAAGGGGGACTAACTACCAAAAAACTAATTCTGGATATGATTGAATCGGCCAAGGACTTCAGTCAACAACCCAATACTTATTGGACAGATCAACTCAACAATTACGATAGCATTGCCGGGTATTACCCGTTAGCTGATGAAATCTGGCAACAAACTAACGGAGAGATTGATGCCATTGTTCAGTGTGTCGGTACTGGCGCTTCATCTCGCGGTATGGCAACAAGATTGAAACAATACAACCAAAATATCCAGGTTGTTGTCGTCGAGCCAGGTGAATCGTCAGTTTTATTGGGTGGTCAACCAGGTCCGCATAAAATTGAAGGGGTAGGAATTGGCTATACACCACCGCTTTGGGAGCCAAGTCTGGTGGACGAAATTATTGCCGTGAACACCGATGATGCCAAAGCGATGGCGAGGCGATTGGCAAAAGAGGAGGGTTTATTCGCGGGCACATCTTCCGGGGCCAACGTCATCGCGGCATTGAACGTTGCTGAACGATTGGGGCCAGAGTCTACGGTGGTAACTTTGATGGTAGATTCCGGTTTGAAATATATGAGCACGGATGTATATAAAAGCGATTGATTATCAATTAACGCAAACTGGTACCTTACTCTATCTTCCTTCGACGCGACGCCAAAAAAGAAAAAATATCCATCTGAAATCTCCCTGAGCGGCCCAAACGCAGTGCCGTGAAGTCGAAGGGCGGTTTCTGCACCCCTGTGGAGGCTCAGGATGGTAGGCAGGATGGCAGCAATGTAGGGTGATTATCAATTCCCAAGCTTGCCGAAGGCACGCCTGCGCGTAGAGCCGCACTCGCAATGACAGATAAATTTAGAGGTTTCTAGGATTTGTCCGATCTATTGTCTGAATGTCAGTTTCGTTACCTTGACAGCCCGCGATAGGCATGATAATCTAGCGCCCGTTATTCTGAGCTGGCAAATTTTGTCAGTGAAATAGCAAATAGATTCAGGAGAAAGAAAATGGAAGAAAAAATTATTGGAACTGTCAAGTGGTTCAACGCTCGCAAGGGCTACGGCTTTATCGGTCACGACGGAGGCGAAGATGTCTTCGTTCATTTCTCTGCCATCAATATGGAAGGATACCGTAGGCTGGATGAAGGTCAAAGTGTGGAATTTACCATCGAAGAAGGCCCCAAGGGTGTACAGGCTGCTGAAGTTGTTCTTGTCTAACCATTTTTCCTTAAATCTGTACAAAGCCGCTGAAAAGCGGCTTTGTCATTTAACGCACAATTTTGTTATGTCACCTTACAATGACGAAAGGTTGTTTTGTGCAACTTATCGTACTCCTTTTTATGCTACAATGGATTAAGGTAACCCGTCATGTTTTTCTTATTGGTGGAGTGAACAAGGAAATCTGAAACATATTATTTTTGCGCTATTTTCTTTTATTGTTTTCATTCCTTGGCCTCACAACTGAAGAACTATCTGCGGGTGGTAAACTATAGCCTATATGTGAGGATGATTATATGCTATTTAATTTAAATGAGGATGGTCAGGGATTCCTTGAGTATGGTTTGTTGATCATACTGATTGCAGTTATTGTCATTGCGATACTGACGTTGTTCGGAATGTACGTTGGTGACCTCTTCAGTAACATCATTATGGAAGTATAATTCCAATACTCGTGCCATTATCAAGTATAAATTCTAGCACGGGGCAATATCTTCGCACGCCTTTTGCAGTTAGGGGAGTGGTCAAAAGGATAGTGTTGAATAAACAAGAAAAAATGGAGCATCCTGAGTGCACGGATCAATAAGACGTGCGTATCGAAGGGTGTGTATCCGACAACATCACCCCTCGATACGAAATGCGTCCTACCCTTCGACACGATCTTTGATCGCAGGACGGCGCTCGGGATGCTTTCACTACCACCACGAAATTTACCACTCCCCAGTTAGATTTTCACAGTATTTCCCCATTCCATCCATAATTCCTCCATAATTTTTTGACATACTATGGGCACTTCAATCAAATGGGCAATTGTCCATATGTATTACCTGGAGGTAAATATGTTTCGTAAACGATCTGTTTTTGGCTTCCTGACAGTGATTTTGGCAGTTTTATTGCTGTTGGGGGGTGGCGCGGCGATCTTTCGCGCTGGTTATGCCCAAGGGTATACCACTGGCTATTCCAGCGATGGAGAAGCAGGCGAACTGGCATTTCCGGAGAATTTCCATCCCAGATTTCCGTATCATTACCGGTATCCGCTGGGTTTCTTCCCTGGGCATCTGTTTGGCCTGTTTTTCGGGGGCTTATTTTTCCTGATGATCCTGCGCCTGATCTTCTTCCGCCGCTGGGCACATCCGGCAGCCTGGAAACACTGGCACCACCATCCTGAAGCTCAAAAATGGGGATCTCCTCCCTGGGCCAAGGACTGGAAAGCCCCCGAGAATGAAGAAACACCGTCCGATGAAAGCGAATCTGAACAAGATGCCTGATATTTTGGCCGGGAGTGCGGGGATGCAAATTCCCCGCACTAATCCTTGCTTTTGAGAATTGAGCATGAATGATCAGATGTCAGTTCAGGACAAAATCAATCCGACGGTTCAGTCGCTATCGAGGGTATTGGATGATAATCGCGTTCAGTTTCTGGCCTTCGACTTGCGGGAAGATCGCAAATTTATCGAGTTCTTTCGAATAAAGTCAAAATGGCAGGTGGATTTCGAAGATAATACAGCAGTGTTATTTGTGCGCAAAAGTTTCTAAATACAACGATATGAGAAGCGAATATGGCTAAAGATGAAATGAATTTCTCCACTAAAAGGCAAATCTTGCCCCCGACGTATTTGTTGTTGGGGATATTATTCATGATATTGTTGCACTACCTATTCCCAAGTATGGAAATGGTACCGAAGCCATGGATTCTGTTAGGGGTGGTCCCAGTGACTTTGGGTATCTGGATCAACCTGCAGGCGGCACGAATATTTGAAAGTGCGCAGACCAC
>CAZVPR010000027.1:0-42856 GCA_964629085.1 uncultured Anaerolineales bacterium | reverse complement strand
CTCACTTCTGGAGGAAACAATGGCTAAAAAAGAAAAAAAAGGTAAAGGTATTTTAGGGAAGGCACTCGACTCAGTAACCTCACGGGATGAAAAAGAAGCTTTAGAAGAGGCCAAGAAAGAAACACAAGAAGCTGAAGCCCGTGCCAAAGAAGCTGAAGCCAAAGCCAAGGAATTAGAAGCAGAGCTTAAGGAGAAATCCAAGAAAGAAAAAGAGGATGCTATTCGCCAAAAGCTTGAGGAATCTAGGGCAGCAAGAAAGCCCAAAGCCGTTGCCGAACATAAGGTTGCAGCTGACGAAACCCTAGGCCAAATCGCTCAAAAGTATTACAAACATGCGACCAAACCTTATTACATGTTAATTTATGAAGCCAACAAGGATGTTATTGGCGACAATCCAAATCGGATTAAAGTAGGTATGGTGCTTAATATCCCCGAACTTCCAGAAAATATGAAGTAATTCTCATATCTAATAAATTGGGAATGTTATTATCGCGTGCCCGTGGATATTAGAGATTCTGTATTCATGAGCACGCGATTTTTTGATCAAACTTACCGAAAAAAGAATTCTCAGAACATATTGGGACTGGATTGTATTGATTGCTTTGAATACATGTTCAATTTATCTTGCCAATCTAATGATGCATGGAATAGGTTGTGCCCATGTTCAATTGGCAATAGAGGTTGAAAGAAAACGCATAATCATTCTTTGAAGTAACTTATCAAGAATAACAGTAGGAGAGAAACATGGATGCTCTAACGAAACAGATTTTGGCACAATTGTCGGGAAGTGCGATTTCCCAAATCAGCCAGCAAATTGGCGCAGAAGAAAATGTTACCGGATCAGCTTTGACCGCAGCGATGCCATTACTCGTATCGGCCTTGGCGAACAATACCTCACAACCTGATGGCGCGCAGGCACTTCATCAGGCTTTGGGGAGAGATCATGATGGTGCTATATTAAACGATATGTCAGGTTTTTTAAATAACCCTCAAGCCGCCAATGGGGCGGGTATTCTAGGCCACGTCTTAGGAAACCAGCAATCTGGGGTCACGCAAGGGTTGGCAAAAGGTACCGGTCTGGACAGTAACCAGGTTGGACAACTTTTAGAAATTGCTGCGCCGCTATTGATGGGAGCCTTGGGACAGCAACAGCAGAAACAGAGTTTGGATGTCAATGATCTATCTTCCTTTCTAAATAATCAACAACAGGTGGCCCATGAAGAAAATCCAGATTTAATGGGCACATTGAACAGATTATTGGATTTGGATGGTGATGGATCTGCTCTGGATGATATTATTGGTATAGCAGGGAAATTGTTTGGAAATCGGTAATCATTTTTCCTTAAAGTTGTTGATGTAAAAACCCTTTACCCAAAACTCCAAAAGGTGTTTAATGATTGCCCGGCATTAAATCAGAACAGACTGATTATATGCCGGGCATTTTGATGCAAAAATAGATTGATTAATGATTACCCCTCGACTCAGTCATGAGCAATAACAAGGAAATTTCTATGTTCAATGCTATCAAAAGCCCTTATCTAGTGCCCTTCGATGGAAACATAAAGATTGCACAAACAACACACGCGCCACCCCAAGATGCCCCTGAGAAAAAGGAATGCAAGCAGCGACTAAAAAATTATGTGGATGAATTAGCAGAATTGCAAAGAACGTTGTATGCCAATAACCAATACTCCTTACTGCTGATCTTCCAGGCGATGGATGCAGCTGGTAAAGATGGAACTATCCGGAATGTTTTTTCCGGGGTTAATCCGGTCGGTTTTCAGGTTTTTTCATTCAAGCAACCCAGTAAAGAAGAACTGGATCATGATTTTTTATGGCGCTCAGGGCTTAGACTTCCAGAACGTGGCCGAATAGGGATATTCAATCGCAGCTATTATGAGGAAGTTTTGGTCGTTAGAGTACATCCGGAATACTTATCCAGCCAAAATATCCCTGGCTTGGAAATCAATGATCAATTTTGGCAAGTCCGTTTTGGATCGATCTTGGATCACGAAAAACACTTAGCGAGTAATGGTTATATTATTCTAAAATTTTGGCTAAATGTGTCCAAGGATGAACAAAAGAATCGTTTCTTGGCTCGGTTGGATACACCAGAGAAAAACTGGAAATTCTCCGCGGGAGATGTGCGCGAACGATCGTATTGGGATGATTATATGCACGCGTATCAAGAAGTCCTCAATGCTACCTCACGACCTTGGGCTCCCTGGTATGCAATTCCTGCGGATAGTAAACCCTACATGCGCATGCAAGTAGCTAAGATCGTAGTGGAGGCGTTAAGGTCTTTGAATTTGAAATATCCAACGATCGGGGCTGAAGAGTTGGCCAAATTTGGCGAAATGCGGGACATACTCGAAAACGAGAGTTAAAATACTAACCTATGGTTAGATAAAATAATTCATCAAATGTATTGAGGAGAGAAATATGAAACTTGTTATCGCACTTTTGATTGGTGTGCTCATTGGGTGGTTGATCGAATGGGTCATAGATTGGATTTATTGGCGCAGAAAGCAAACTGCCACTGATAATGGAGAGTGCCAGAACCAATTGAATGCCGCTCGGGAAGAAATCGCTGATCTGAAAAAGCGTTTGGTTGCTTGTGGTGAAATTAAGAAAGACAAACTGCAAAAAATTAAGGGTATTGGACCAGTGATTGAGGGAAAGTTGAATGATGCTGGTATTTATACCTTTGATGATCTTGGTGTTTTAAACCAACAACGCTTAGAGGAAATCGTTGGTGAGGATATTCGCAACTTGGCAGATGAAGATGAGCTGATTCGCCAAGCCAAGCAATTTGCCAAAGAACGTAAATAGAAGTGAGGAAGGATTATGCAAGCAAGAAAAAAATTCATTTCTTATGATTGGTTCAAATTGATTGTGGCGATTATTTTGGTATTGGTCATTATTATTTTGTTATTGAAGGTGCCAAAACAAGGCCCAAACGCCAAAACTCCGGATGTAGTAACTCTAGAATCTACTGCGACGATTGAAATAACGGCAACTGCAGAACCGCCAACTGCCACCGCAACTGCAACCGCCACGGCAGAACCCTCGCCAACCAGTACGAATACAGAGGTTCCACCTTCACCAACGGCGACTGATGAACCTACAGCGACGGAGGAGCCTACAGCGACGGAGGAGCCTACGCTTACAGAAACACCGGTTGTGCCGACGGCTACAGAAGAGCCTGAACTTATCTTGCCGGATTTTCCTGAACCAAGTGAAGGTCTTAGTTTCGACCCAGATTTTGAGTATCTCGTTGATGAAGATGGCAACCCTGTATATCGTTTGAATGGTGATAAAACTGGATGGGTGCCCATCATCCCTGGTGATCTAACTAATTTTGGGGAAGTAGCTACCTCCGATGGTTACGACTGGGCTATTATGGCTGATGATGGTTCAGTAGCCTATTATTGGGACGCTGCTACTCGTTCTTGGGTGGAGATTGTTCCCATAGCTGATTGCCCTGAAGCTTTACCATCAAGAATAACCCCTGGTGGTCAGGTACAGGTAATTAGAAATCTCAATTTCCGCACATCTCCTGACCTTTACAAGGATAATTGGGTCACCACAATGCTGCCGGGAACAAAGCTTTCTGTTTTGGGAGATACAACCTGTGCAAATTATGATTTTGGATCATACCTTTGGTGGCAGGTTGAACGTGAAGATGGCAGTGTGGGATGGTCTGTTGAGGGTGCAGCGACGAGCCCAAACTATTTCTTAGAACCTTTACCTTAAAATTTCCTGATCAATACAATTTCGCCAAGCCAGGTTTGCTATCTGTAGCAGTGGATATGAACTGACTAATAATTGTTTGAAATCGTACTGATCGTAATTAGGAGCACAAATGAAAATTCTTATTGTTGGTGGTAACGGAACGATTGGTAAAAAAGTCAGTGCGCAGTTTGCAAAAAAGCACCAAGTCATAAACGCCGGGAGAAATTCGGGCGGCGTACAGGTGGATATCGCTGACAGCCAATCCATCCAGGCCATGTATGAAAAGGTTGGCAAAGTGGACGCCGTGGTTTGCATCGCCGGGGAGGCCAAATGGGCGCCTTTCGGCGACCTGAGCGAGGATGATTTTTTTATCGGCTTGCGCAGTAAACTGATGGGCCAGGTCAACCTGGTTAGGCTGGGGGTGGAGTACCTCAACCCTGGCGGTTCCTTCACGCTGACCACGGGCATTCTGGCCGATCACCCAGTGGTGATGACCACCAGCGCAGCCATGGTCAATGGCGGCATCCACAGCTTTGCCAGGGCGCTGGCTTTAGAGCTGGAAGATGGCATGCGCATCAATGTGGTTTCATCAGGGCTGGTCGAAGATTCTGTCGACAAATATGAAGCCTATTTCCCTGGGCACAACCCCATCCCTATGGTCAAGGTTATCAACGGCTATGTCAGGAGCGTGGAAGGCAAAGGCAACGGCGAGATCATCCGCATGTACGACAATCGTTAATCGATGAGTACCCAGGCGGTCACCCTGCGTGATGTGCTCGAAAGTGATTTGCCGACCTTTTTCGAGTACCAAAAGGACCCCGAGGCCATCAATATGGCCGCTTTCACGGCCAAAGACCCTCACAATGAAGCGGCCTTCAAAGCGCATTGGCAGCGCATCATGGCCGATGACCAAATCCTGATCCAAGCCATTCTCTATCAGTGGGCATTGGCCGGGCACGTGGTCACTTTTGTCCAGTTTGGGGAACGTGAGATCAGTTATTGGCTGGGTAAATCGTATTGGGGTAAAGGCATCGCAACATTGGCGCTGAAGCAATTTCTCAGGATGGTGGAACAGCGACCTCTATTTGCCCGTGCCGCAAAGGATAATACTGCTTCTCTGCGTGTGCTGGCGAAATGCGGCTTTGAAGTCGTAGGTGAAGATAGCGGCTTTGCCAACGCCCGCGGGGAAGAAACCGAGGAATATGTTTTGAAGTTAGAAGCGTGAGGTTTAGAGGTAGAACAATGTGCATTGAAAACCAATTCAAAACTTTATTTTCTTATCATTGGCACACTACGCAGCAACTGTTGGATTGTGCTGCCAAATTGAGCCAGGATGATTATTATTGGAAACCTGGAGAGGGGCGTGATTCTGTTCATAATGTCTTGCTCCACATCCTGCGGGCGGACCATGGCTGGCGAGAAGCATTATTTTCTGGAGTTCAGCGGGCTCCCCTGAGACGAAAAGATTATCCTGATCTTCAAGCGCTGCAAGCAGGCTTCGAGCACGAGCAGTCTGCCTGGAGCGAATATTTAGATGGCCTCACGGAGGAGCAGATCAAAGCTGAAATAACACTCAAACGCGCCACCGGCGAAGCCATGACCTTCATTCAGTGGAAAATCTTGCAGCATGTGGTCATGCATGGGATGCAGCATCACGCCGAAATTGCAGAATTGCTCACCGAGAAAGGCCAATCACCAGGGAATATCGATTTCCTATTCTATAGATAACCCATGCTATAATTTTTCAGACCGTTGTTTTGAATTGAAGGGACACGAATGATGATCAAAAAATGGGTGCCAGGCGTGCTGATTTTCCAGGTTGGGCTGGTGATTGTAATCGTATCTGCCATTGCCGATCATATTGGGTTGGGAGGACCTTATATATTTTTCGGCCCCCGCCAATTGGGCGGCGTAGTGGTTGGGGCCGTAGTGGCTTTTCTGGGATTGCGGGCGGCGTTAAACCGATAGCAGTTCACATCTTCAAGAACTAAATACACTCAAAATTAACTATGACTATTATTGTTTCCGATATGGAAGGCACGCTGACAACCGGAAGTAGCTGGAAGGGTATTCGCAGTTACTATCGCCAAAACTATTCTGCCTGGCGCTATAATCGATTTTTCATGAAGTGGGTGCTGCGTTATATCTTGGTTATGGCAGGCCTGATGAGCAGGCGTGCTGCCATGTTCGATTGGATGTTTGACGAAGTGCGCTTGTTCCGGGGAATGACGCTGGGCGAATTTGAGCAAATGGCCGATTGGGTGGTGGACCAGGTCATGTGGCCGGGACGCAGAGCCGATATTCTGGCTGAATTAGAGCAGCGCCGTTCAGCTGGGGCAAAAATCGCCTTAGTTTCGAGCTCATATCAGCCGTTTGTAGAAAGGTTTGCCAGCAAGATAGACGCCCTGCCCATTGGCTCACAAGTATTGGTTGACGATGATCGCATTAGGGGGATCGAGGAACCGCTCAATGCCTATGAACATAAAGCAGAGTATATTCGACAGGCGTTTGATGGCGCACCCATTGCAGCAGCATATGGCGATACGCTATCCGATGTGCCTATGCTGGCAATGAGCGCTGACCCTGTAGCGGTTTACCCTGACGACGATTTACAGCAGATCGCGGAAGAACGTGGCTGGCGGATTATTCGATCTCAGTGATCGCCAGTGGATGCGATCAACTGGTATTCCGTAAAGACTACCGGATCTTCACTTTCTGGATAAATGACATCCGTAAAACGTTTGACCCATTCTGTGGAGCGGTGAAAATCTCGCGCTGCTTCATCCTCGAAGATGAAATAGGTCATGAAGCTGGTTTCATCCGCGGCTTTTTGTAGGGCGGTATAAACGTGGGTTCCCGGTTCGCGTTGTTTTATAGCAGCAACGAATTCTCGCAGTGCCTGGCTCACTTTGGCTTCTGTTCCAGGTTTACACTTCCATTGGGCAGTTGTGTGGATAGCCATAATTATTCTACCTGCCTGACGCTTTGGTATCATAAATACCACGAATGATCTTCATGGATACAAAATGCATCCGCTACATTCGTACTTGCAACCGATGGTGATAGACAAAGATGTCCACGAAAAAAACTGATAGGTATCGAGTTAGTAATCACTCACCATAAAATGCCAACCCAATTGCTCCAGGTCCGACATGGGTACCAACGACTGGGCTGACCGCGGAACGGTGGATGATTGCAGGCGAAAAGCGTTCGACGACCATCTCGGCAACATTGTCTCCCTGCTCGGGAGCATCGATATCCACAATGGCCGCTTCGACCATTTGCTGATCTCCCAGGCGTTGACTGGCAATTTCCAGCAATTGGGCGATGGCTTTGCCTCGGGTACGCGCCTGTGATAACGGCTGAATCAGGCCATCCTTGAATTGCAGAATGGGTTTGATGCGCAAGGCTGAACCCAAAAGACGCTTGCCTCCCGTGATGCGGCCCCCGCGGTGCAAAAATTCCAACGTGTCGACCATAAATAAAAAATGCTGCCTGTCGCGGATATCTTCGGCGGCTTTGATGGCCTCTTCTACAGGCTTGCCTTCTGCGGCTGCTTTGCAGGCTGCCAGCACTGTCAGACCCAGCCCCATTGAACTGGAAAGGGTATCTACCATGTGGATATTGAGCTCTGGGAGCTGTTTGATCGCAGCCTCTGCGCTGGCTATTGTGCCGCTGATCTTGGATGAAACCAACACGTTGAGAATGACATCAGCGTCTGTGGCCAACGACTTGTAAAGCTCGACAAATTCCCCTGGGGAGGGCTGCGAAGAAGTTGGCAGGGTTTTGGATGTTTTCAACCGTGCATAGAAAGTGGCCGGATCAATATCGACGCCATCGCGAAACCGATCCTCATCCCAGATTAGCCAAACTGGAATCACAGTGATATTGAATTCATCTAATGTGCTTTGGGGAAGGTGAGCAGAACTATCCGTTACTACGGCAATTTTTGGTTGGGTCATGGCAGCCTCTCCTTAGGTATCTATAAAAATAAACCCAATATTCAATTTTTCGTTGCTGAATTTTGCTGCTGGAACTTCACGGAGCTTATCGACCGTGATCCATCCGGAAATGCTGCCGCCTGATCTCTTGATTATGGGTTTAGTGGGGATTTCATCATCAAAACTACCTGACGGCCGTGGTAGAAAGGTCGCTCGATAGTGCGCCAACCAAGTCTATCATAAAAACTCTCGTGACTGTGGGTGTAGAGATAGATATGGGAAATTTTTATATTGGCAGCAATTGAAACGCTGTGGTTGACAACTTGCGAACCCAATCCTTTCCCCCGATAATCTGGCTTAATGTACACGGCACCCAGCCAGTGTTTGTATTGTGGGTGCGTTTCCATCTCGCGAATCTTGATGCTGGCGCTAGCGACGACTTCGTTTTCCAGAAATCCGACCAGGGTTAATGGAGCCTTGTCTGTGTTGAGCCGCCGTTGAAGACGACGGGTGATAGTTTCCAGCGCATTATCCGATTCCTTGCGCCCCCATTCATCATAGAACCAGGCTGCCAACTCGGGCACCAGTTCGGGGTGGTTGGCTAAATAGTCGATGGCCAGATCCATACTATGCATATTCAGAAACCCGGTTTCTATACCGATCATGAAAGAAACCATGGAGATACAAAATCGTTGCTTGCGAAAGCTTTAATAGGCAGAAGACGTTGGTTTTTAGAGAAAGATTTATTCCGCAGAAACTTTGAACTGCGTCTCGTAAAGCGTTTTGTAAAGGCCGCCCTCGACGAGCAGTTCATCATGGGTGCCTTTCTGCACCAGCTGCCCCTGATCCATGACCAGGATTTGATCCGCGGCCAGAATGGTTGAAAGCCGGTGAGCGATCACCAGGCTGCTGCGGTCTCTCATCACTTCTTGCAGGGCTTGCTGGATCAACTCTTCGGAGAGTGAGTCCAGGCTGGATGTGGCTTCATCCAACACTAAGATGCGCGGGTCACGCAGTACCACCCGGGCGATAGCCATGCGTTGGCGTTCCCCGCCGCTGAGACGGTAGCCGCGCTCGCCGACAACGGTATCGTATTGATCCGGCAATCCTGCGATGAAATCGTGTATGTTGGCAGCTTTGGCTGCGGCAATCGTCTCCGTTTCGCTGGCACCTGGCCGGGCGTAGAGCAGGTTGGCGCGGATAGTATCATAAAACAAGTATGTTTCCTGGGTAACCATGCCGATGTTATTGGCCAGTGAATTGAGCGTAGCATCCTGAATATCCTGCCCGTCGATCAATACACGGCCCTCAGTGGGATCGTAGAGGCGTGGGATCATGTAAGTAATTGTAGATTTACCTGCTCCACTGGGGCCGACCAGAGCCACCAACTGCCCAGGCTGGATGGTGAAATTGAGATCTTTCAGCGCCCATTGGGGGCTGGATTCGCCTCCCTCGGGGGTGTCACCTGGAACCTCGGCCTGTTTTTCCTTCCCACGTTTAAGATGCGCTTCAAAACTGCCGCGCCAGGTAACCCGGGCGATTTCATCCAAGCCCACTTCTTCTTTGCCCAAACCCGAGTAGGCAAATGAAACATTTTCAAATTGAATTTTTCCATCTACCAGAGGCAATTTTGTGGCAGCCGGTTTTTCATTGATTTCAACAGGGATATCGAGAACTTCAAACACCCGCTCGAAGCTGACCATATTCTGGGCAAATTGCACTTGAGCATTGGTCAATTGCATTAACGGGCCGTAAAGCTGGGTTAGATAGGTGCCGAAGGCTACGATGGTGCCAATGGTGAACTCGCCTCGCAGGACGAGATGTCCACCCACCCAAAAAACCACCGCCGAGCCGACTGCACTTACGACGCCTAATAACATAAAGAACCAGTGTCCCACCACGGCCGAGCGCACACCGATGTTTTTTACCTCAGTGGCGTGCTGGCTGAAGCGGTCCATTTCTCGCTTTTCGCGCCCGAAGAGCTTCACCAGCAGCGCGCCGCTGATATTCAACGTCTCGTTCATGGTGGCGTTCATTTCGGCGTTGTATTCCATCGACTGGCGGCTGAGGCCGCGCAGCACGCGCCCCACGCGTCGTGCGGGAAAGATAAACAGCGGCAGGATGGCCAGGCCGAGCAATGTTAAACGCCATTCCAAAGCGAACATGATGATCAAGGTGGCAATCAGAGAAACGATATTCGAGACGATGGTCACCAGGGTATTACTGATGGCATTTTGCGCGCCTATCACATCGTTATTGAGCCGAGACATCAATTCACCCGTGCGCGTCTGGGTGAAGAAACGCAACGACATACGCTGCATATGCGCGTATAGGGCCCGCCGCAAATCGTAGATCACACCCTCACCAATCGTGGCGTTGACCTGTCGTTGCCAGACGCCGATCATGCCATTAACGATGGGGATGGCGATCATGCCTAAAGCCAGTAAATTGAGCCTTTTCAGATTTCTATTGGGGATGGCATTGTCGATCAAATCTCGGTAGAGCAGAGGAGAAATAAGGCTGATACTGGATATTAATAAAATAGTAAACAACAACCCAACAACCGGCCACGTGTACGGCTTGGCAAAATCCCACACTCGCCAGACGAGTTCACGGGTGATTTTGGGTTGGTCTTTTGATTCATCGTGTCTGATATAAGCCCACCAGCCGCCGCCATGCATACTGTTTTCTCCATTCGTTCGGGATTAGTGATATTGCAACTGAAATTGATTATACCTGTCGGATGTAAGAGGAATAATAGAAAACAAAAAAGTGTTGGAGCCGTACAGCCCTCCAACACTTTGAATTCTTAGTTCTGTTTTGAGTTATTCTTGGATTTCTAGCAATTCAACTTCGAAAACCAGGGTCGCGCCTGGGGGAATCAAGCCGCCAGCGCCGGTTTCACCATAACCCAGTTCTGAAGGGATGATCAATTGGCGTTTGCCGCCAACTTTCATAGTGGCTAGGCCTTCATCCCAGCCGGCGATTACCTGGCCCTGACCCAAGGGAAAGCTGAAGGGTTCGCCGCGTTGGACTGAACTATCGAAAGGTGTGCCATCTTCCAGCCAGCCGGAATAATGCACGACGACCGTCTGGCCTTCTTTAGGTGTTTCACCCTCACCTTCGACGAAGTCATAATATTTCAAGCCGCTCTCTGTGGTGGTGAAATCTTCCTCATCGACTTCGGTCATCTTTGGCGGAACGGATAAGCTCAGAAGCTCAATTTCCATGATCAATGTGGCATTGGCTGGGATGTCCCCAGAACCCTGTTCGCCCAGGGCTAACCCCGATGGGATCACGAGCTGGCGTTTGCCATTGAGTTTCATTCCTTTGGTGCCTTCGTCCCAGCCAGGGAAGACGATGCCGGAGGAACCAATGGCAAAGGTTACCGGTTGGCCATTACTCGATGAGGCGATAAATTTGTTTGCCTCTTCGCCTTGCACCCATATGGTATAGGCTGTCGTGACGGTAGCGCCATCGTCTGCGGGATCTCCTTCTCCCTCACTGATGTCGTAATATTGCAGACCGCTGTCTGTGGTGATCAGATCATCAGCAGATACCTCAACGGGTGAAGGAGCAGGTTCGACGCTGATTAATTCGACTTCCATGAATATTTGCGAATTGGGTGGAATGATGCCGTAGCCTTCTTCACCAAATGCCAAGTCTGGGGGTAATAGAAATTGTGCTTGTCCACCGGCTTTCATCAACCCGACGCCTTCTTCCCAGCCGGGTAGTAATTGTTCTTGCCCATATACTGCGACCGCAGGTTGGCCCTGAACTTTGGTATTGACGATCTCTGTGCCGTCGGGTAGAGAGCCGACGACATGCATGACAATAACATCCCCATCTTGCGGTGAAGGCCCATCACCGACCGTGATTTCTACATATTGAAGGCCACTCTCGGTGGTTGTGGCGTCTTCTAGTGTGATCGTGTTTTGGGGAGGTGGATATTCAGCAGCGAAAATGCTTTCACTGCCCTCGCCTTCTTCAGATGAAGCCAGAGGCTCCTCGGCTTCGGGTGCTTCGAGAGCTGTCTCTTCCGCAGTTTCAGGGGTGTCTTCGGTATTGCAGGCTGCTAATGTTAATGTAAGCGCAGCCACAAATAGAAATGTAAGTGCTAAGTTTAATTTGATTTTCACTGAAATCTCCTAGATTACAAAAAAAGCTCCAGGTAACTGACCTGGATAGCTGCCAGATTAGGATCAACGGATTGTAACATGCACGGTACGGTATCGCTGAATTGTTTATGGAATACTCATTTCGCTGGAAATCAGTTCAATATTGAGTAAAGTTTAATGATTCATTCAGAAATAAAAACACCCCGGTTCAAAGGGAAACCGGGGTGAGGGATAACAAATGAATTTCTAGGTGCCTTCTTGCCAGGAGTTGAGATAGCGGATCTGCTCATCAGTCAAGACATCGATCTCCACGCCCATGGATTCGAGTTTCAGGCGGGCAATCTCGGCATCGATATCGGCTGGGACGGAGTAGACGGTGTTTTTGAGACTATCGGCGTTCTTGATCATGTGCTCGGCACTGAGAGCCTGGTTGGCAAAGGACATGTCCATCACGCTGGCGGGGTGGCCTTCGGCTGCGGCCAGGTTGATCAGGCGCCCCTCACCCAGGAGGTGCAGCTGGCGGCCATCGGGCATGTCAAATTGCTCAACGTAGGGACGCACCAGGCGTTTTTCGTCAGCCATCTCCTCCAAAGCCGGGATATTAATCTCGACGTTGAAGTGGCCCGAGTTGGAGATTATGGCGCCATCTTTCATTATCTCGAAGTGGTGCTTGTCGAGAACGTTGATGTCACCGGTCAAGGTGCAGAAGATATCGCCAATGGGGGCTGCTTCTATCATAGGCATCACGCGGAACCCGTCCATGACAGCTTCTAATGCGGGTAGGGGATCAACCTCGGTGACGACCACATTTGCGCCCATGCCTTTAGCTCGCATGGCCAAACCACGCGCACACCAGCCGTACCCACCAACGACAAAGGTCTTGCCTGCCAGCAGAATGTTGGTTGCTCGTACGATGCCATCGATGGTCGATTGGCCGGTGCCATAACGATTGTCGAAGAAGTGTTTGGTCATGGCGTCGTTGACGGCCACAACCGGGAATTCCAGGGCACCATCGGCTGCCATGGCCTTGAGGCGGATAACGCCAGTAGTGGTTTCTTCAGTGCCACCGATAACGTGTTCCAGCATTTCCCGGCGGTCTTTGTGCAGCGTGCTAACCACATCAGCTCCATCGTCCATGGTGATGTGCGGTTTGTGGTCGATGGCTGCGCCAATATGCTTGTAATATGTAACATCATCTTCGCCTTTGATGGCGTGCACCGGGATCTCGTCATGCATCACCAGGGAAGCGGCTACATCGTCCTGGGTTGAGAGTGGGTTCGAGGCCACTAGAACCAGGTCTGCGCCACCGGCTTGCAGGGTGCGAGCCAGGTTGGCTGTTTCGGTGGTAACATGCAAACAAGCTGACATGCGGATGCCTTCGAAGGGACGTTCCTTTTCGAGGCGTTCCATGATCGAACGTAGTACAGGCATTTCACGTTCTGCCCACTGAATTCGTCGGCGTCCGCCTTCGGCGAGTTTAGGGTCTTTGATATCGTATTCCATAATTACTCCAATTTGAAAGTTAGTTTGTTTGTCGGTTGGATAGATCGATCTAACAATTTAACAACCTAACCAACCAGTATATCCAGCGCGCCACCATCGTCAAAGTGCTCCCGGAAGCGTGCTATAAATTCTTTGGGGGTATAGCTGTGTTCCTGGGTACCTTTGGCCTCCAGGCAATAGGTGGCAGCCAAAGCCCCAATTTTACCGCAAATTTCCCAATCAAGTTTATGACTAAATCCTGTTAGGTAGCCTCCCCGAAAGGCATCGCCTACCCCTGTCGGATCGGCAATTTGTTTGGGCGAGACAATCGGGGTGCGATATTCTTGCCCGTCTGTATAAATCGAGGCGCCATCCTCACCACGGGTAATAACTGTAAAATGCCGATCCCCCAAAATTTCAGATTCGCTCATGCCGGTATGCTTCTTGATCAATTCAAACTCGTAGTCATTGACCATTAAGGCATAAGCTCCCTCAACGCCTTTGCGTAAATCCTCACCGGTCATACGCGGGATTTGCTGGCTGGGGTCATACAGATAGGGGATGTTCAGGTCGTTGCACTCTTGCGGATACTGAACCATGGCATCGGGTGCGTTGGGCGAGATGACAACCAGGTCAGGTTTGTCATCGAGATCGTGGAAGGAGAGTTGCCCGGCGTGATCCATAGCTCCCGGATAGAAGCTGGCAATTTGGGCGTTGGAGCGGTCGGTGTTTGCGAAGAAGGAGGCAGTGAAATCGCCAGGAATGACTTTCATTAACGAAGTGTCGACGCCAACTTGTTCCAGGAAGGCGCGGTATTCGGCGAAGTCTTCTCCGACTGTGGCCATCACGCGCGGTTTTCCGCCCAGCAGTGCCATGGTATAGGCAATATTTGGAGAAATGCCACCCCGTCGCCGAACCATCGAGTCAACCAGGAAAGACAGGCTGATGTGTTCGAGTTTATCCGGGATGATGTGCTCTTTGAAAAAACCAGGGAAGGTCATCAAGTAATCGAAGGCGACTGAGCCGGTTAGGATAATGTTCATAGAGTGTCCTTTTACGAAGGATGATTTGTCTTAGTCAGGAAATTGATAATCTGTGTAAATAGAGTAAACAGGGTAGTCAAGGTAGACAGAGCATACAGGGTTGCCCCTATTCATCTTGACTAATTTCATTGAGAAACATACTCGGCTCGTTTGAATTCTAATTTCTCGCCCATTGTTTACCTGTGTTCTTTGTCTACAATGGATGACCCTTAACTGCTTTTTCAAGGTTTAGATCAAAAGGTGGATAGGCAACGCCATTCTCGGTGACAATGCCGGTAACAAGTCGGTGGGGAGTGACGTCAAAGGCTGGATTGCGAGCGGTCGATGTTTCAGGGAAAGCTGGGTCACCTTGAAAGGTCAGGGACAACACTTCCGCGGGGTCCCGTTCCTCGATGGGAATCTCGCTCCCCAAGCGCAACGAAAGATCTACTGTTGATGTTGGCACCACTGGATAAAAAGGCACCTCATTATCGAATGCTGCCAGGGCCAGCATATACGTGCCAATTTTGTTGGCCACATCGCCGTTGCCGGCCGTGCGGTCAGAGCCGACAAATACTTTTTGCACCTGTCCAGTGCTGAGGAAGTACCCCGCAGCGTTATCGCTGATGATATCGAATGGCACTCCATATTGGGTCAATTCCCAGGCTGTCAACCGAGAACCTTGCAAACGTGGTCGGGTTTCATCGACGAGAACGTGGATATTTTTGCCCTGTTCGTGGGCCATGCGGATCACACCTAAGGCCGTGCCCCAATCGACGGTGGCCAATGCGCCAGTGTTGCAATGGTGGATGACTGTGTCTCCGTCATTGATCAAGGCGGCTCCGTTGGCGGCCATGCGTTTGTTGATTTCAACATCTTCGTCGGCGATGCGCTGGGCTTCATTGAGAATCGCCTGACGCAAATCATCAGCGTTTTCTGAAATTGAGGCGGTAACCTCAAAAATGCGGTCCAGCGCCCAGGCTAAGTTCACCGCAGTAGGCCTGGCTTCTTTCAGGTAGTTAGAAGCCATTTTGAGATCAGATCGCAGGTCTGGGACATTTTTAGCCTTTGATTGTTGAGCAGCAAGAACCAACCCGAAGGCTGCTGCCGCGCCAATAGCAGGGGCCCCCCGAACGACCATATCCGTGATCGCTTTAGCGACTGCTTGATAATCATCGAAAACGGCTACTTTAAATTCTCCAGGGAGTAGCCGTTGGTCGATCATCTGCATTTTGGATGTGTCGTAATTCCATTCAATGGTTCTCATGAATTCCTCCTTTGAGAAATATAGAGGCGGGTTTGCGGGATGTATTCTACCTCATCAACCAGTTCGTTAGGAATTGAATCTACTCTTTACCAGTAAAGCATTTCGAGAGCAATTCCAACAAGGTGATGTACCCTTGTAAATGGTAATTCTTGTCAACCACTGGCAACCCGGTCAAGTTTTTGCTTTTCATGCGCAAATACGTTTCTTCCAGGGTGGCTTCAAGCATGGCGTATGCGGGTTCACTCATGATATCCGCGGCGACTAAGTCATGTTCAGGGTTTGAGAGCTGGAGTGCCTTATTGTATTCATCGGGATCATCGATGTAGGCTTCAGGAATTACAGGAGCCATCATGACTCCCGATAAATTGACGATGTCTATAATGCCCATCAGGCGATTTTCGGTGTTGATAACCGAGGCTGTGGACACGCGGGGGTTAGAAAGCAATTTCGATAAAACTTCTGAAATCGGAGTGTCAACACGGACAATAACCGGCTCCAAAGACAAGCGTTGGATGATATCCGATACGTTGATTGCTCGTTGATCCGACCAGTCTACAAGAGCTTCTTGGCCATAGGTTTCTTTTACATCTTCGTGGAACCATTTCAATAGGTTGGATGGTTCTTTCGCTGCATCATCTTCGATATCTTCTTCGGGTGTGCTTATTCGCCATTTCTGCAATCCAAGCACATCCCCAATGGGGAACGTAAACAGTATGCCGCTGCGCGGGCTATCAAATCCTTTGACGACTCGATCCGCCTCGGAAATGGCCAGTTCAAGGATTTCAGGTTCGTCGATCAAACTGATCAGGGTGCGCTGCCCGGGCTCTTCCTGCGAAAACATATTGATCAATACGCCTAATCCGCCCCGGCGAACTTGTTTTTGAGCTTGAAAGCCTCCCATGCTTGGGAGGATGGTAATACCGGGAACGCCGACTTTGTCCCAGGCCTTTAATAACCTGGGGAGGGTATCCGGATCATGCAAAATGACGATCAAGGCTACGGTTGACATGGCTTTTCTCTCGGATAGATTAGATGATATCGAGTGGTTTGCAAATTGGCCCCCTAGTGCTTTGGCGATTGGTTTTTCACGATTTTTGTGTTTGCGAACATCAATAGGGCAGGCAACTATCTATCAATTGCCTGCCCTGAAAATTTTCTTTTAGGGATTGGTTCCTGGTTGTACGGGTCCCAAGAAATCTTGGAGTTTTCTGCGTACTCCTGGTCGACGCAAGCGCCGCAGGGCTTGTGCCTCAATTTGGCGCACACGTTCTCGTGAAACGCCAACTTTGTTGCCAACCTCTTGAAGGGTATGGCTTTTTCCATCAGGAATGCCATATCTAAGACGCAGGATACGAGCCTCTCTGGCAGGTAATTCCTCCATTACCTCTTCGAGTTGCTCACGCAAAATCTGGTGAGTGGTTGTCTCATCAGGAGTGGGAGTTTCTCCATCTTCGATGAAATCGCCTAAAACGGCATCACCTTCAATGGTTGTGGGCATTTCCAGCGAAAGAGGCCGACGGGCAACCTGGAACATATAGCGTACTTTGTCGGGAGAAATTCTCAGGTCTTGAGCTAATTCTTCAACAGTAGGATCACGCTCGAGGTCTTGCTTTAGTTTGTGCTGGGTGCGGAACAGACGAGAAATCTGGTCTCCCATGTGGACAGGGATACGAATTGTTCGACCCTGATCAGCAATTGCGCGTGTAACCGCCTGGCGAATCCACCAAGTAGCATAGGTACTGAATTTGTAGCCGCGTTTGTAATCAAATTTCTTGGCGGCTCGCATCAAGCCAATATTGCCTTCTTGGATCAGGTCGATGAAAGGTACTCCGCGTCCCATATGTTTCTTGGCAACGCTGATGACCAGCCTCGTATTGGCCGTAATCAAGTGCTCGACAGCTTCCCATTCTCCACGAATTGCCTGGTGAAGTTCCAGCCGTTTTTCAGGAAGCAAATCACCAGTCGCTAGTTTTTTCCGGGCCTTGCGACCACGTTCGATTTGCTTTGCCAGTGCAAGTTCTTCTTCTGCCTTCAATAGGGGCACATGGGCAGCATCTTTAAAATATAGCCCAAGAAGATCTTTCGTATCAATATTTGCTAATCGATTTTCGTGAGAAACCGCCTGTACTTTTTCTTCTTTAGGATTTTCTGCTAATTCGGCTTCATCAATGGGCTCATCATCATCCTCGATATATGCGATCTGAGCATTTAAAAGGGAAGCAAAAACTTCTTCAAGCTGACTAACGTCTTGTTCCGCTTCGGGGAAGTGGCCCAAAATATCATCATAGGTAACGAACCCTTGTTGGCGACCTAACTCGACTAATTTGCCAAGGGCAGAATACTTGCTATCGCCATCTTCAAGCGTATTTAGTAATTGATCGTTTATTGTTGTTCTCATAAAACTTAATGCCGTAGCCGAAATTAACGTGTAGCTGGTTTTTTGTGGCGGTAGACTATTCGTCCTCTGGTCATGTCATACGGAGACATTTCGATTGTAACCTGATCACCCAGCAGAACGCGAATATAATATTTACGCATTTTGCCAGATATGTAGGCAATGATTTCGTGCCCATTTTCAAGTTTGACTTTGAATTGCGTGCCTGGTAAGGCCTCTGCAATTGTGCCGTCTACTCGAATTTTGTCTTCAGCTTTTGCCATATATCATCTTCAAATAAATTGGTGATTTGGGTAGTGATATAGCTAACGTAGTTATGATCTAATCTTGCAAACCTGATTTCAATCTTAGATACATATCAAAAAGCTGATTGACACCAAGGGATTGCTAGAATACTTGTTGTCTGGCCATACACAAACTTCGACTAATTTGCATCACACCTTTCTCTAAGATAAAATTCATTTAGTAGCATTGGCTTTGCGCGTGATGCAACTTTCGCAAAGCTGCCTGACCCTCACGATGAGCAAACCGCGAGGATAATCGAGAGTGAATCGTGTTTGGGCATTATTCTGGAAACAGATTGTTAAACGAAAACCCGGCTAACGCTTACGAACGCAAACCGAGTATCGATGTGCAATAAAAGGCTTTTATGTCAATTCAGATATGGCTGGTTGTAACCTCCATGCTCTGTCGCAACATTCATTGCCAACAAGATACTCGTGACGTATTACACTACTAACTAGCCGCAAACATCCAGTTGATTATATCATAAATTGAGTGATTTTTTCTGATTTGCCAGCAAAAAGTGTAAGAAAAATATAAAAGTTTCTTATTGAGGTTTATCACAAAAATGTTTAGATACCTCTATCTAATTTTAATTTTGGCAATATTTTTAGGAGCGTGTGTTTTGCCCGCTCCCGATAGTCCTACTCTAGCACCGGTAATGTCTCTTCAAGCACTCGTTGATACCCAGGCAGCCCCTGTATTACCCACGTCAACGGTTACACTAACTCCAGTGCCTACGCCGACAATATTATTTAGTATTGACGATGGAGATCAGGCGTTATTCTTTGGTGATTGGGAAGCGGCTCTTGAAATCTACACCAATGTTTTAGCAACATCGGAGGATGCAAATCTTCGAAGCGCGGCCTATTTAGGGTTGAGTCGATCTCAATACCATTTGCGCGATTATGATACCGCACTGCAAACTTTGCACAGCTTACTTTCTGAATATCCGAATTCCTCACAAATTCCCGTCGCTCATATCGTTATGGCTCAAACGTATGAACGGCTAAACCAGCAGCAAGATGTGGCCAATTCGCTGGCGACTTTCCTCAGCCTGCGTCCCGGATTGATTGATTCATACATCCAGGAATGGCGAGGGGATGCTCTAATTGCTGCCGGAAATCCTGCTGGTGCAGTCGAAGCTTTCCAGATTGCTTTGGCTACTGAGCGAGTTGGCGATACCCTACCTATTGAGATCAAAATTGCCAACGCATATGCCTTTCAGGGGGACCACAATACGGCAATCATCGCATATAAAGATTTATACAATCGTACTGGAAATGATTACACAAAGGCCTATCTTGATTATTTGATTGGGCAATCCTATACAGTTTTGGGCCAATTGGATCAAGCGAATTTGGCCTATCTGGATGCGGTTGAAAACTATCCATTATCTTACAACTCTTATCAATCATTGATCGCTCTTGTCGAATCCGGCTACCCAGTCAGTGAGTTTGATCGTGGGTTGGTGGATTATTTTGCAGGGCAGTACAGCCTATCAATTGCGGCATTTGACCGTTATCTGGCTACATCATCTGAGAATGTTTCAACAGTTCATTATTATCGCGGTTTGGCCTTTCGAGCTTTAGGTGAGTTGGATACAGCGATTTCTATTTGGGATGATGTCATCCGTGATTATCCGGAAACTGAAAATTGGGATGAAGCCTGGGAACAGAAAGCTTTTACTCAGTGGGCTTATTTAGAGCAATATGAAGCTGCCAGACAAACGTTAGTAGATTTTGTTGATCAGAATCCCTGGCATGAACGGGGAGCTGAGTTTTTGTTTGATGCAGCTCGCATTGCAGAGCGAAACCGGGATTTAGGGGTGGCAGCCAGCATTTGGCAGCGGATTCCCCCCGAATATCCCTCCAGCGAGTATGT
This sequence comes from uncultured Anaerolineales bacterium, assembly GCA_964629085.1. Classification (GTDB taxonomy): domain Bacteria; phylum Chloroflexota; class Anaerolineae; order Anaerolineales; family UBA11858; genus NIOZ-UU35. The sequence goes on along the minus strand of CAZVPR010000027.1, from coordinate 22,730 downwards.
GTCCAGGGCAATTTTCCTGGCAGCAATTTCATTCTACCGGATGGGAGATTTCCAAACGGCGCTGGCTGAGTTTGATCGATTTTCTGGCGCAGCGGCCGACATAGAAGAGCGCGCCGCAGCGCAGCTCTGGATTGGCAAATCTTACCAGGCTTTGGGAGATGATACCTCGGCGACTGCCGCCTTTGGTAGAGCGGTTGCAGAAGATCCTACTGGATATTACAGTGAACGTGCTCGTGATATCTTAGCTGGACGTGAACCGTTTACACCGCCGTTGGTTTACGATTTGGGTGTAGATCCTGATTATGAACGCGTTGAAGCGGAAACCTGGATGCGTGAGGTATTTGCCATCCCAGAAGGTGTCGATTTAAACGGATTGGGTCCTTTACTGAATGACACGCGTGTTTTACGCGGTACAGAACTTTGGGGATTAGGTTTGTATGATCTTGCCCAGTTGGAATTCGAATCTCTATGGCAAGCCATTCGCATCAACCCCATGGACAACTATCGATTGGCCAATTACCTGATCGATTTGGGTTTTTATCGGACGGCAATTTTCGCGGCCCGCGAAGTCTTGAATTTGAATCAAATGGATGATGCTGCCACGATGAATGCCCCAAAGCATTTTAATCACATCCGTTTCGGAACCTACTTCCGTGAGTTAGTTGTCCCAATTTCACAGGCTTATGATCTCCATCCTTTATTTTTGTATAGTGTAATTCGACAAGAGAGTCTGTTTGCTAGTTGGGTGCAGTCTACAGCAGGTGCGCGAGGTTTGATGCAGATCATCCCCTCAACGGGGGCCAGTATCGCCGAACAGGCTGGATGGCCGCCAAATTATGTGGATGATGATTTGTATCGTCCAAAAGTGAGTGTAACTTTTGGCTCGGATTATCTTAGTGCCCAACGCGATTACTTTCAGGGTGATTTTTATACCGCTTTGGCCGCTTATAATGGCGGTCCGGGGAATGCCGCAATTTGGAAAGAACTGGCCGGTGTGGATGCTGATCTATTTCTGGAGATAATTCGGTTTGAGGAAACTCGCGAATATATCAAAGGGATTTATGAGATTTTCTCGATCTATCGAAATTTGTATGACCGCACCCCTTAATTGAATAGACGCCCATTTGGGCGTCTGTGTTCGAGCGCACAATATTAGGGGCGTTTGTCCAAAGTCAGATCAATAATAGTTTCTTTTTCATCCCGGATGACGGTCAGCTGCACAGTATCACCAGGACTTTTGTGAAGAATGATATAAGAGATTAGATCGTTCAAGTTGCGGACTTCTGTTTCATCAATGGCAATGATAACGTCGCCACCAGCAGGATAGGCGATACTGCTAGTTTCATTCCCTCCTTGCAATCCTGCTTTATCGGCAGGGCTCCCCGGAGAAACATTAATAATATAAACGCCAGTCGATTGAGAAATCCCTAAAGCTTCTTGCTCAAATAAGTTTAATTCGCCACCCTGTGGACTCCCAATTCCAATATAGGGGTAATCATAACTGCCATTTTCGATCAAGTCAGGCACAACACGTTTGACGATGTTGATGGGGATAGTGAATCCAATTCCAGAGTTTACCGGTTGGCCACTGACATTTACAGCGGAGCTTGAGATTGCTACATTTACGCCAATCACCTCACCATTGAGATTGAGTAGCGGCCCGCCGGAATTTCCAGGGTTTATGGCTGCATCGGTTTGAATGATCCCTCCAGCAGTGAAGAACGCCCCACCGGGTGCTTCTCTAAGAGATTGCATTGTGCGACCTAACGATGAAATGATCCCAGTTGTCATTGTTCCATACAAACCATGAGGATTACCAATGGCAAAAACACTCTGGCCTACTGAAAGTTGGTCAGAATCTCCCAGGGGTAAGGGAAAAAGTTCATCAACTGGTGCATCAACTTTGATAACGGCAATATCAGAATCCGAATCTGTACCAATAATCTCTCCACGAGTTTTGAAACCTGATGGAAAATCGATCTCTAACTCCGATGCGGATTGAACTACATGGAAATTTGTAATCAAGTGCCCATCTGAATCAATGACAAAACCAGATCCGAGAGCTGTTCCCCCCAGGCTGTCAGCCGAAAGTACCCTAATTGCAACAACACCTGGATTGGTTTGCTCATACAGTGAAACAAATAAGTCTTCTTGAGAAATTACTTCAACAACCGTTGGATTCGAATCTGTATTATTGACCGGAGCTGGTTTGGTATTTGTTGCCTGAAGTTGAGGTGATTCAGTATTGGAGGAAGAGACTGAACCCGATACTGAACACGCGATTGAAACTAGGCCAAAAACAACCAGAACAAGTAACGTGTATTTCGTGATTTGTTTCATTAGAAATCGTCCTGTCTGTATACTGCGTATACTATCTTTTCGTTCATTTTATAGAGGTGATCGAATAATTCCATTGGTAACGAAAGATAATTCGATTGTATGTCCTGGTCGTATCTTGCGTCAAGCATGTGGGGTGAATTCTAAGTGAACTCTAACTTATGATGTTTCATTCCTGGAGTTTACAATATCGCTAGGTTTACTCCCTCTTTTGAAACAACCATGCTATCATAAAGACATGAGCTCTGACCAAGAACGCATTCTCATTGTCGAAAATGATCCTGACAAGAGTGATTTAATTGCTCGACAAGCGTTGAAACCCTTCGGATATCGAATAAGAATAGTTGATAATGCCGCAAAGGCAATCCAAGAATCTGCAAAGTTTTCCCCCGATTTACTCATCGTCAATATCAATTTGCCAGGCTTAAGTGGCAAAGATTTGCTTGTAGCACTTTCCTCGCAGGGAGTTGAAGTTCCTGTGATTGTCATGTCAGATGAAGGCATGGAAGATGACGTTATTCAAGCGTTTCGATTAGGGGCAGCAGATTATTTGAAACGCCCTTTACGTGAAGCCGAAATCGTCTCAGCGGTTGAACGTGCTTTGAAGCAAGTACGAGAGCGTAAGGAACGCAGGAAACTGGCAAAAAGACTCGAAAAGACCAATCGAGAATTGAAACGTCGTGTTCGTGATTTGACAACGATATTTAATATTGGCAAAACCGTAACATCTGTAACAGACCAACGAGCGTTATTTGAACGGATTGTCAAAGGGGCTGTAATTGTTTCAGAAGCCGATAGTGGATGGTTGCACTTACGCAAAGGGAATGGCAGAGCCTTTGTTTTAAGTGCTTTCGAAAACTTGCCAGCATCGATTGGTTCCAAAGTTGACCAACAATGGGATGATGGCATCAGTTCTCTCGTTGCGCTATCAGGCGAACCGCTTTCCATTTATGGAGAACCGTTGAATAAGTTCAGAGTAGCGAGACTGGGAAAGGCTGCATTGGTAATTCCGGTCAAAGCGCAAGAAGAAGTGGTTGGGGTCCTGGTAATGGTTCGGAAAAAACCAACCCCCTTTGACGCAGATAATCAGGCGATGTTAGAAGTTGTTTCTGATTATGCTTCAATCTCCTTAATGAACACACGATTGTTTCGGGCATTGGAAGAAAGAGCTAATTCTGAACAAGCAGCCGTGGAATAGACGCGCAGAATTAACAGTTGAAGATTGGCTCTTTTTGACAAATTTTTATCAATAATTGGTCAAACCAGGAAAACAAATCAGCTAGAAATTAAGATAATTTGGCTGACAAAACCAGAAAATTTGTCGAAATTCATGGTGGTACAATCTGGATAGATTAAACATAATGAAGCATTATTTCCATTTCTTTGCCACCTCCGGAGATATCTAATAAAATTAGTCTCGAGGAATAAATGGATCTTTCGTTAAGCCCGCTAAAAGCTGCGGGAGGTTTGGTCGAACGGTTCTTTTGTGAAACCCATTTCAGGAACCTCCCACAGGTTGAAGAAATTTTACGACCATGCCAATAAACCCGCTATATATAATCATTTCAACAAGGGTGTTTTATGCCCAATAGAACTATACTTTTAGTAGTTGTTGATGAACAAGTGAGTGACCTTTTTGAGCGATCAGTTCTCAAGCCTGCGGGTTATCAAGTATCACAGGTAAAAGACCCCACTGCTGCAAAAGCAATCATTCGGTCATCACCGGTTGATGCGATGATCCTAGAATACTCTTTAGATGGGGGTGATTTTCATATTGTCGACGACTTGATAGAAAGCTTTCCTGGAATTCCATTAATCCTTTTTGGGGCCATTGACGATGAGTCAATTTATATGAAGGCCCTTCGCAAGGGGGTACTAGAATTCTTATCGCCACCATTACAATCTGATGTGATTCTTCAGACTGTTCGACGAGCGGTAGAGCGGAGAGTACAATTAAATTCATGGGCTAGGGATCGGTATCAACGTGATACGGACGTTTTGCGCCAGCGCGTGAATGTATTAGAAACCTTAAGCAATGTGGGTCGTTCTATAACTGCTTCCCTGGATTTGGATGTTGTGCTGAAGTTAGTTGTTGATGCTGCAGTGGAAATTACCGGGGCTGAAGAAGGAAGCTTGCTAATTTTAGATGAGAGCAGTGGTGAATTGCACATGCGCGCCGCCCGCAATTTCAATGATGAATTTGTGCGTACGTTCAGTTTACCTATGAATGACACCTTAGCTGGGGATGTTGTTCGGACGGGGAAACCAGCGATGCTGGATGAAAAATCACCACAAAAGATTAAAACAGCATATTTGGTGAAATCCCTGATTTATGTTCCCCTGAAAATCCAGGACCGTGTGATTGGTGTTTTAGGCGTTGATAATCGTGAAAGTGAAAAGCCTCTTTTTTCACAGCATATCACCTCTATTTCAGCATTAGCAGATTACGCAGCGATCGCGATCGAAAACGCGCGCTTGTATTCTGGCACTGAAGTCGAGCGCAACAAGCTTGAAGCTCTACTAACTCGCATTGAGGATGGGGTAATTGTCGTAGGGGAAGATGAAAAGGTGATCTTAGTTAATCGTGTTGCGCGCGAACTCTTCAATCTTGGTGACCAGTCTGTTGCGCTTCAACCAATTGATGAAGTTTTTCAACACGAACATCTTGTAGAGCTGTTGAAGAATGGTCGTGATTCGTTGCCCTACCGCAGTGAGCTTGAGATAGGGGATGACCGTGTTGTCGATGTTCAATTGATTTTCATCCCAGATGTTGGGATGACTGTAACTTTGCATGATGTTACATATTTCAAAGAGTTGGATCGCATTAAAAGTGATTTTGTTAGCACGGTTTCTCATGACCTTCGATCTCCATTGACTGCAATCCTGGGATATGTTGAATTACTCGAAAGAGTTGGCCCCATCAACGAACGACAGCAGAGTTTCATAAAACGAGTTCAAACGAGTGTTCGCAACATCACAGAACTCATAAATGATCTGTTGGATTTGGGACGGATCGAATCTGGCTTTGACGAAAGAAAAGTCTCTCTCTCCCTACCGAATGTTGTTCAATATTCAGTTGAAAGCATGAAGAATAAAATGCTTGAAAAAGAACACCAACTCAGTGTTGAAGTGCCTGATACATTACCCGACGTCATAGGTGATTCCGTCCGTCTGCGCCAGGTATTTGATAATTTGCTAGGCAATGCAATTCGTTATACGCCTGAGGGAGGCCAAATTAGTATTTTAGCAACTGAGGAAAATGAACAAATCATCTTGCGCGTAAGCGATAATGGATATGGAATACCCGCTGCCGATCGCCCTCACATATTTGATAAATTCTATCGAGCCAGTAATGTTATTGAAGATATTTCTGGTAGTGGTTTGGGATTGGCTATTGTAAAATCGATTGTCGAAAATCATCAAGGCAGAGTTTGGGTTGATTCTGCAGAAGGAGAGGGATCAACGTTTACAGTTGTGTTGCCTGTGAGCGCTGAAGTATAAAGGTCATCTAATTCCTATAAATAAAACAGGTCAAATGCAAATCTGACTTGTTTTTTTAATTTTCCTTGGAATCAATGTTGCGAAATTTATTGCTTAAAAGGTAAGTCTCCATTGGGTGGTGAGGATACCCAATGGAGACTTCGCCAAAGGAGGAAACAGCGATGAATGAAGGGATTGCTCCCCATTCTGATCTAAATATTATCAGAATATAAATTGATTAGGGATTGTCAAACATCATCACTGGTGGGTGATGATGTTCCCTTAGTTGTATGACAATTGTTGGGATAGGACGAGTGAAGGTGGCGCGAATAGATTTATTTCAGTTTTTGGGTTCTGTTTGATTGCCAAACACCGATGAAACTATCCAATTCGGTGCTGAGTTTCATCCATTCGGCAACCAAAATTACAAACCCAGTCGATTTTGGCAGGAATAACTGGCGGGGTAGGAAAAAGCGCAGCAAAGGTTTGGACAAGGGCAATCCATTCATGTCAATTGATAGGGCCGTATTGCCGTAAAAGGGATTCAGGTATTGTCGTCTAGCCCAACTTTGTGTATTTGGTGGAAAAAGCCGCATCATATCAGCTGGATGGGTTGATCGGATTCGGCGATAAGAAACATTCATGCGCAAAAACGGTGTCACAATGCGGACATATGATGGGAAAGGTTGGATGTAATTCATATGTCTCGCAAAAAATGCGAATACTCCGATAGAAAAGGATATAACTGCCCCAAAAAGCACCCAAAGGTTGTTCGCACTTTGAATTAGGGGCATTTTTCCGGAGCCTGCTTGCCACCAAATTATGCTTAGTAATATGCCTAAAATAAACGTGGGAGCCCAAATGCGGTCCCACATTCGTCGAAGAAACAACAAAGAATACCGCTTCCCCGATCGTTTCGTTGACATCCTACCAGATTACGTCTCTATAGGGTTCGTGGGTAGTGTGAACCAGAATGTACTCCCCTGCCCTAATTGGCTATGAAAACTAATTTCTCCCCCTAAAAGTTCGACCAGTCGTCGAGTAACATTCAATCCAAGCCCCCAACCGGTCTGCTCGCGGACTGTCGGTGATTCTGAACGGAAAAACTGGGTAAAAAGTTTTTCCTGATCTTTTTCGCTAATACCGATGCCAGTATCAATGATTTCGACGCAAACCTGATCCGCTTTTGGAAAAGCTTTGACGCTAATTTTTCCGCCCTCAGGTGTATATTTCCAGGCGTTGCTTATTAGATTAGTTAATATTTGGACTACTCTGCTGGCGTCGGCGTAAACGTGCAGATTTTCAGCGGGTATCTCTGTAGATAAGCTCTGTGATTTTTCTTCAAGTTTGTGGCGCAAGCTATCCACAGTTTCTTTGAGGCGTTCCTGAATATGAACCTGTTCCATGTCGAGCTTGATTTTTCCACGCTCTATACGAGAAATATCAGAAAGGTCAGAAATCAGATCCGACATTCGGCCAACGTTATTGGCAATTACATCTAAGAATTCGGCCTGTTGATCGGTGACCTCACCGACGATACCCTGACGGATCAGGTCGGCATAGCCTTTGATCGAAGTGAGTGGAATGCGTAATTCATGAGTGACGATGGAGACGAACTGGGATTTTTGTTCATTGGCTGAATCAATGGCTTCATAGAGTCGAGCGTTTTCCACTGCCGCGGCTGCGCGTCCGGCTAATCGTTCCAGGAATTTTTGGGATTCCTCAGAAAACCCTTGCGCGTGGGTTACAACGATGAAGCCAATGGTTTTCCCAGTATGTTTGAGTGCTGCAATCAACAGAGCAGGAAAATTACCCTTCTTTGGAATCAGTTTGGAAACAGAATTTGCTGGAATGAGGCCGAGCAACTTTTCAGGTGGAAGAAACCCCAAACCATCTTCGGGCCCAACTACAAAGTTCAAAATTTCATTGTCGTCTTCGGGACAAAGAGCCAACCACCCTTCCTCGGCTAATGTTCCATGTATGGCGCGAAATCGAGTAATTTCCAAGACACGGTCTAGATCTAATTGAGCGTTGAGTTCTCGGTCAATTTCGCTGAGAGTTTCCAGTTCAAAAACGCGCTCTGCTAAAGCCTGGTCAGTTTTTGTGTAAAGTTGTGCATTTTCGATGGCTATAGCAGCCTGACTCGCAAAAGCGCTCAAAAGGTCCAAGTCATCTTTTGTGAACATTCCGGATTGAGCGCGATTATCTACATAAATTGCACCGATGATGGTGCCGCTTGCTCGCAGGGGGGCACACATTATCGATCGGAGGGCGTAAAATATCACTGATTCCTGAGCTGAAAAGCGCGGGTCATCCTGGGCATCTGTGGTTACGATACCTTCGCCGTTTTCGATTACAGATGTAATAACCGTGCGGCTTACTTTCATATCCTCCAGCTCAAGATTTTCTTGTTGGAAATTGCGCGCCGCTCGCAATGTGAGCGCCCCCGTATTCGCGTCACTAAGGGTGAGGAAACCGCGTTCAGCCCCTGTGAGCTGAATCACAGCATCCATAACCTGGGTAAGAACCTCATCGATTTTAAGTGATACTCCCAGACTTTGCGAAACTTGATAAAGCGCAGCCAGGCGGCCTTGCTCGGACCCCTTGGTAAGAGATCGCTTTAATTTATTAAGACTGTTTTTGGCAGCTTGGATGGCAGAACGAGTTTGAATCGGAAGGGTTTGCTTACCAAGATGGATAAGAGATTTCTCTAGGTCGTTCAGCGCTTCTATTTGTTGATTGTTATTCATGGAGCGGATTTTGCATTTAGCAAATATTTGCGAATGTGCGCATCTTCCGATGGTGCCCTTTGGGCGGATTAGAATCTTTAAATGTATTAGCTAGAAATTATACAGCATTTAGTTGTCGAAACAAAAAGGAGTATAAACCTTTCAAGATCGATAACTATATGTACTCGGTGTCTAGTTCCTGGGCACAACGCACAAAATCCAGTACGACTGGGACATTGCGCATCATATAGGCCATACTCCCTTGGACGCGTAATTTGCGCGTGATCATTGCTTGCATTGGGTCGAGTTCGCTGTTCAAGACACGCTGAAAATTTCCATAAGGTGCGCTAAGAATATAGGCGGGTTTTAGTTTTTCATCCTTGCTCTCGACAATGAAGGCCCTTCTGCATTTGCCATGCCAGAGATCGATATAGAGCTCCATGGGTTCGGGCAGGGGTCCCTCAGGTTCGATGTTGAACATGATGTCGCCTTCCCAATTCTTGGCGACGCGAGCATAATTTTCATCGCTGTTGAGTTTATCTTTCAGGGCTTGCAGCCACTCTGCGCTGGGGAATTTATGCGCCATATTTATTCTCCTCGAAGATTTAATTGACTACTTTTTTGGTATTCTGTTTCGTTTTGGTTGCGGTGATAAAGGTCTCGCAAAGGGCCAGGAGCAAGAGTGGACTGACCCAAGTCATATATTGACGAAATAGCACGGAGTTGAAATCCACGAATACCAGAATAATGAGTAGAGCAGCAGTGAAATATTTGATTTTCTTTTTCCAGGCTGCCAGGAAGGTGATACTCATCAAACCCAACATCGGAATTTTGGCAGGAATGCCGGTAAACATCAACAGGGTATCGATGGAAGGGGCTCCAAAATGACTTTCGGAGATGCGTGTAGCCGAAACAAATATTGATTTAGCGAACGCCGAAGCGTTCATAACCAGGAAAGGCGCTGAAACGATTAGCGGTATAGAAGCCATGACCAAGTTGAGCCGAATGAACTCTTTGATCGAGCGATTTTCTACGGATTGCCAAATCCAGATAATGTACAAAGGGATCATGAACATGGCAATGTGTTTTACCCCCAAAGAAAGCCCAAACGCTAACAAAGAAATGTTTCTGTTCTTTGGCCAAAGCACCAGCGAAAGTAATAAAAAGAAAATGGCGATGAAATCGATGTGATAGATCATCGTCATGTGCAGCGTCCAGCGGTTGAAGAACCAGATCAGACTGGCCAAAACAGCAAAAACCAAATTGTTGTGACGATGATAAGGAATATAGAAAAGAATATAGGCGATACTCAGGTTGGCGATTAGGAAAATAACCCGCCAAAAACCTAGCCATTGCAGAAAATCTTCCAGGCCAATTTCCTGTGTCAACCAGGCCAACGTGTATGAGATGGGCAGGTACGTTGCAAAGATTTGATTCCACTCGATCGAGTCTTCGAAATCTAGAGCGCGAGCATAGGGGTTGATGCCGCGTTGGATGCGATCACCTTCGTTGAAGATGGCGAAGATATCCTGTTCTTCCAGGGCAAATTTGTTGTCCCAGTTGAACATGTTGTAGGTATCCCATTCTTCGGGTTCAAGTTTCCACAGATGGTCGTGAGTGAGCATGCCTATGGTTAGGATTGCCAGCAGCAAAATGATTGCCAGACCGTGTGAACGCAGGTAGCGCTTGAAATCGCTGGCGACAATAATAAGCAAGAGAATTCCCAACCAAATTGCTGTGAACCAGAACATCAGGGGAGCCAGGCGGGTGAAGTATCCCAAGATGAATTGATCTGTAGTCGTGAAGGTGGAATAGAGGAAAAAACTTCCGCTCAGAAATCCGGCCAGAGATATGACGAACCAGGTTGTCAGGGTGCCATCCTGCTTTAGGGTGGATTCTATTCTTTGAGTTGATTTTTGGTACCAGGCGTGATTCTGCCGCGCTTTTTGGGTTAAGAACACTGAAACCCCAAGGGCGATCACCAGCACGATGAACAGGATCACGCGCAAAGGAGACATGCCTAAGAATAGACTGCTCTCAGGATCGCCGGGAATCATAAAAAGCCAGATCAGGCTGAGGAGGCCTTCAAAAATCGAAGCAAAAAATAAGCTGCGCAAATTAATTGTTTTTTTCATTGACGAATTTCTTTAGACTGTGTGAAGTGATGACCCAATTCGAGATGGAAAAAAAGCATGAACGGCACCAGGAATCGATATAACCTGGTCTCGTTGATCAATCCAAATACGAAGATGGACAACACCATCATAACAGTAACGATAAAGGCCTTATAGTGGGGGAGCTTGAAGTTTGGGAATACAAATATGAGATAAACAATAACACCAACCAGAATAATCGTGTTGACAATTTCCAGCGAAGTGAAGTTCTCGATGAACAAAATCCTGATGTTGTCCAGGACTTGAATGTGATTGCCGATGAGTTTGTTTTCAAGGTCTTTGCCAACGCCGGGAACCGTGGACTCGATGAACAAAAGATCGCGAATGATCTTTGTGTACATGACGCCTACAACCCCAAGTAAAGATCCGATGACCAATTTGGGTTTGTTTATGGCGGAATAGGTGATTTTTGGGAGTAACCCATTTTCGCTGCGATCGGATATTACTGCATCGATGACGATGAAGAAAGCGATAAAAAGAGCAATCTCACGATTGAGCAATTCCACGAGAAATAGTATGGCGAAATATCTAACCGGTTTGGATTGGAATATGCCAAAAGCGAAAAGCGTGAAGATGATGGTGTCAATGTAATCCCAGGTATACATTATGAAATCTTCCACGCTGATGAGCATGAACGAGAAAATAATTAGAAAGCGGATCGATTTGGCATAGGAACCCTGGGTGTAATGGAGCACTAAATAGAAAAGGATGAAATTCTGCAGGGTGATCAGCAGGAAGTTAAAAACTTGCAGGGAAGTCTCGAACGGTAATCCGAGGTGAGAAATAAACAGCACCGAGTAGGGGCCTAACAGTCGATTGGAGAATGCCCGCCAATGAGGCGTGCCATCAATAACGCCCTGGGCGGCATTGGCCAGTTCATCCCAATGGGCTATGCTGATATTGGTAATATTGAACACAAGCAAAGAGATGATCAGTACGAGCAGTATATATGCCCAATCTTTTTTACGGTTTTGGAAAAAAAGTTTTATTCGACCAATATTTAGAAAAAGGGAAGCGATTAGAAGATTGGCGCTGGTGGCTGCAAACCAGAAAATCAGCGGCGCCAAACGGAGTAGAAAGCCTTGAACGTATTCATCGGTGGTCGTATACGCTGAATCGATGAGGTGAACCCCGGCTATCAAACCGATGAGGCTGGCAGTTGTGGCAATTGCATAGCTCGTTTTCTTTTGGAAGTACTCGCGGATTAATTGATAGAATTGTTGATATCTTTCTACCCTTCGGTGGGAGTTTATGATCAGAACAATGACGAGGGATATGCCCAATAACAAAATGGCCAACAACGCCAAGCGGGTTTTGGATATTCCAAAAATCCAGGCGCTTTTGGGATCACTGGGAATCGATAACATCCAGGCCAGCGCAATCAGCCCTTCGGTGAGTATTGCAACCAGGAAGGTTTGCAGGCCAGAGCGTTTGGTCATGGATTCTGATCGGCTTCTTTTGAATAAATTTCCGCGTAGTAGGGACAGAAATCAATCAGGGGGCAGATGGGGCATTGCGGTTTGCGCGCCTGGCAGATTTCTCTGCCCAACCGAATGATGTTGAGATGGGCAGCATAGTATGTTTCGGGTGGGAATTGCTCAGCCAAATAATCGTGAGCTTTGTCTGCGCTCATTTTTTCTGGTCGCAGCCCCAAGCGACCTGTGATGCGGTGGACATGCGTGTCAACTGGAAATGCGGGTTTGCCCAGTGAGAAAAGCATCACGATAGTGGCAGTTTTGGGACCCACGCCCTTAAACTTCAGCAGCCAGTCATAGACATCATTATCTGGCATGTCGTTGAGAAATTCCAAATCAAGTTCGCCGCGCTCAGCCGTGATGCTTTTGAGTACATTTTGTATTCGGGGACCCTTTTGATTGGCCAAGCCTGCCGGCCGAATGGCTTCGATGACTTCTTCTACGTCAGCATCACGCACTGCTTCCCAGGTCGGGATTTTTTCTCGGAGGGCATCAAAAGCGCGGTCGCGATTGACGTCATTGGTGTTCTGGGAAAGAATGGTCGAGACCAGCTCATCCAACGCGGGTAAGGGGTTGCGCCAGATGGGTTCGCCATAATGTGCTAATAATTTCTGGTGAATTTCGATTGCCAGGTTCATGGTCTAAGAGGAGAAGTTAAGATGTGGTTTCAAGAATTGGTTTGGCCCGCAACGGGAAAGGCGTGTAGTCGAGTAACAACCAAAATGCCAGTACAATTAAATACACATTGCGCAAATTTAGCAAGAGAACGCTCAGGGGATGAAAATCCAGCAACATCAGAAAGCCAAAGGGGAAAAGCATCAGAGTGAGCGAGAAAATCGCCACCATCATACTGGCATATCGCAAACGCAACAGGGGCAAGAAAGGCATAAACCAGATAATGTATTGGGGCGAAAAAACTTTATTTGTGGCGATAAAGGTAATTAGTATGATAACGGTGTAAGCGACCAGATTTTCTGTGGGGATATAGCCCTGTTTCTTGTGCGAATTCCGAAAGTGATAATAGCTGGCGCAGTACACTATCGCAAATGCAGCTATGGTCAGATATGGGAGCCATTTTATTATGATTGTGGCATACCCTGAAACCAGGTGGAAGGCGCCAAAACTGAACTCCGTTTTGGCAGTACCGATGCCAAGCATTTGCAAAAACAGCAATAACCCGCTGTAGACACTCTCGATTTCTAGCCCGCGGTCTGCGTGGTACGAAAGAAAGTGAGACAACCAGTTGGGCGCCAAAATGAACAGTGGAATCAAGAGTAAAATGCTCCCAACTCCGCCGAGAATGAAGCGTTTTAGGGAGAGGAAATTGTCTTTGAGCAGCAGGTAAATACCAAATACCGGGATCAAAAAAACGGGATACACTTTTGCTAACACGGCCAGTCCAATCACAAACCCTGACAAAATTGGTCTCTCGGCGATAAGAAAATACAAAGCCAAAATTGTCAAAAATGCTGGGAATAAATCGGATCGCCAGGGAAGGATAAATGCAGTGACGACAGTAGCGATCAATAACAGGGCGATTGTCTGTATTTTAAACTGATTAGAAAATTTCTGTTGATATGTCAGACGAAGAATAGTGATCGAAATCCCCAGGCAATAAAGAACGTTAACAATGAGATAACGATATGTATACTCCTGAAGAGTCAACTGTTTACCAATGGCGAGCAAGTGAGGCAATCCGAATGCCAATATCGCCAGCGGGGGGTATTCGGCGTCGTAATCCTGGTAGGGAACAGAACCCTCGATGAAGCGGTTGGAATAATGGTAATAAATCTTCATCGAGTCGTCGTGCCAATCGGGCAATGCCTCGTAAGCAAAAAGGCCGATAAGCAACATAGCCAGCATCTGGGCGATGATCAACCCGGCCATGATGATGGGCGTTTTGTTTTTGGTTTTAGCGATCATTATTTGTTTCTAAATTAGGGGGGAAAAGATTGAATAATGCCATCGGGATGATGATGAAGCCCAAAGGCAACATTTGGCGCACTTCATTGGTAATCCCCGTCAAAAAGTGGATGAAAATGAAGACCGGAATGACCAGCCAGGCACGCTTCAGAAACTGCGGCTTATGGGAGTACTTGAGGAAGGCAAACAGCCAAAATACACCGAAGATAAAAATGATGTAGAGATATTCTGCCCGGTAGAATTCCAGAGGGGTGAATTTCAAATTGTTGATTAGGCCTTCCAGATTGTCTGGTAAATGCCATGCTCCACCAAGATGAGGGCGGTCCCTGGTAATGTAGCGAATAAATCCAACCGCTACATATGCGGGAAAGCAAGTCCCGATGGTCATTAGGGACAAACGTAGCAAATGCCGAAAATCCCAACTGCGGAAATTGAAGCAGAAATATACCATCGGCAAAACGAGAATGGTTTCGTTGTTCAAGGCGCCGATGAATAAAACGATCATGTACCATATTGTTTTATGCTCTCGAATGGCCCATAGGGCCAGCACGAATGTTAGTAACAGCAGTGAGGCACTTTCCTGTAAGTGGTTTTGGTAACTCAAGGGCATGATGGCGGCTAAAAATACTACCCCCGCGAAACTTACAGAAGAATCAAACCACTTTCGCAAATAAAAATGAAAACAAGTAAATGCCAAAAAGACGAACAACCATCTTTGAAGGATATAAGCATTGGGGATCGAAATGCCCAATACAGAGTGAAAAAATTCGGGGGTGTAGTATTGTAGCAATCTTGATTGCTCGTTATTGGTATATTGAAAGGCTAGCAATAAATTGTGGTTGCTTTCGAGCTTGCCATCAAGCCAGGCAGGGGTGACGGCCAATTTAGCTCGCAAATTTATCAGCGACAAAAAGAAATAGATGCTGCCAATTTTCAGCAGTTCTAAAAAGCCTGGGGATGTTTCTGCCCATTCTCGCGTCTTGTTCAACAAGTTCTTGAATTGGTTCATTTAATCTGATGAATCGTTTCTTTGCAGATCGAAGGTTGGGAAAGCTTCACCCACGGTTAGATCACGCCAATTCTTTATGATGGAGTGCGGCCCAATATCTGCGAGCGATTCCAGTTGAGCCTGGCTAAGCGCACCGAGTTGGCGCAGAATTTCCAATGAGACGGCAGGACGAACCCGGCTTCTCAAGTCGCCGTCCGAGATTTTGATGGCGATGCCTACACCTGGGGCTTCCGGATTGAGTACCCCGGGCATGATGCCCAGGCATTGGTAGCCTTCGGCGCCTCCCTTGGAGATGATTGTTCCCTCGGTTATTTCCATAATCCGAGTATCGAAACGGTTTGGGCCGGAAACCATGTCAGGGTGAGCTGTCATGGCTTCGATAATGACCTGGCTAGCATTGGTTTTGCTTTCATCAAGATGCGGAAAAGGATCACACAAGCGTGCAAAACCTAAAGCGGCGTTGCGCAGTGGAACCGCAAAATTGGGGGCTGAACAACCATCGGTGCCCATGATGATTTGGTCAATTTCAACATCACACAGGCTGCTAAACGCTTGTTTTATTTGGGTCTGTATGGGATGTTGCGGGTTGATGTAATCTACAATTGGCAGATCCAAAAGGCGCGTCAGGGCAAGCATTCCGGTATGCTTGCCAGAACAGTTGTGCCTGATCTGCGTTGGTTCTTCGCCACGCTGACGCATGTTTTCTTTTGTTTTTCGATCGATTAGCGGGTGAGTACCACAAAGTAAGTCGTCTTGCGTGACAGCGATCTTGTTTTGGATAGAAGCTATTGTTTGGGCGTGATCATCAGTGCCGGTGTGAGATGCACAGGTAATGGCAATCTCTTTTTTCGATAATTTCCAATATTCGTGTCCACCATTCTCTATGAGTGGGATTGCCTGGAAAGGTTTGGCTGAAGAGCGCAGGAAGGTGATTAAATCCGGATCGCCGTGTTTAGCCAATAATCTGCCGTAAGAATCAACAACAGCTATACTACCAAAATGGACAGACTCGCAAATTTTTCCGCGAGTCAATTCGAGAATAGGGAGATGCGTTGATGTGGGCATATTTTGTTGGCGGGGATTATGCGAATGACTCTAGGTAAAATGGCGAATGTAGCATTGTATTAAACCATTTTTTAAGCGCTGACCGTAGAATGATTCATATTTCTTAGGGTAGGATAACTTTTTTAGTAGTGCGGGAACCATTTTTTCCGTATCTTCGGGCTTTGATTTGCGCTTGGCCATAGTTTCCAAACGGCCATGAAGGGATTTTAGGAATTGTCGTTGATTGCGGACATCGTCGATAGTGACTAGCCCGCCACGTCCAGAGACAATTTGATAGTCATTAAATTGGCGCGATGCGAGCAAATTTAAGGTTTCATGCCAGGCAGAAAAATCTGCTCTTGCCAAAAATGGAGGTTGTTTTAGTACGACTGCATCACCAACGAACACAATCTTTTCTTCGGGAATATTTATCCAAACTGAGCCAGGGGTCGGACCGGGGTGGTGTTCAACGCAAATTTTGGGCCCACCCCATTGGAGTTGTAATTGGTTGCTAAAGGTGATGTTTGGCCTTTCCCAGCGAGTACCACTGACTTCGGGGTAATGTTCCCATTCAGAACCAGAATCGATATTTTGTCCTTTGAAAACAGTTGTCCGTTCCTGGTATGCGACTGCCGTTTGTTCATGACTAATGATTGGGAACTCAATCGCTTTAGTGCCTAATGTGCGGTCAGCGTGAATGTCTAATATAACCATCAATCGGTGTGTCCCGCGACTTAGGGTAAGCAAGGTTGCTTTCCACGAGCGGGAATCCTCAGGACGCAAAGGCGAATCGATTGCCAGGGTGCCTTGTGGCAAAGCTATCGCGCCAACGGTGACACCAGCATAAGAATTGTCATAATAAATGTTTTCTGCGAGAGATTGCATAAACACTCCTTGAATCTCTACAATTCTATATGATCCAAATCTTGATCATCAAAAGATATTGGGTTTTCAGAAATGGGCAGGGTGAATGCAAAACGGGCCCCACCCGAGGTGGCTTCATCAACCCAGATGCGGCCTCCATGACCCTCGACAGCCAGACGACAGTATGCTAATCCCAGCCCGATTCCTTTGGGGCCGCCTTTGCCGTGCAAACGAGTATATTTGTCAAAAATAGTAGGTCTCTTTTCGGGTGGAATCCCAGGTCCTGTATCTTCAACCCAGAAGCATAGCTCCTGGCCGGTTTGGGCTGTGCCGACGGTAATGTGGCTTTCTGGGGGGGTATATTTCACGGCATTTTCGAGCAGGTTGATGAGGACCCGTTGAATCATGTTTTCATCGACTTCTGCGTAGGGAATATTCTCTTGAATGCGTATTAATATTTCTTGATCTTTGTTATTGGCAATGGGTAAAACTGCTTCTACTGAGACATCAATAAGTTCTTTGGCGGCGGTTGGGGTTGTGTTTGTGACTGGCTGCCCCGCCTCTAACCGATTTACATCGAGGAGTGAATTGGTTAGACGCTCTATACGTTTAGTAGAACGTACAGCGATTTCGAACAATGACAATGTAGTGGGGTCATGATCGAACGACTGAATGCTTTCCAACACATCTAGACTAGAGAGCACATTGCCCAGTGGAGATCTCAAGTCGTGATACACCATGGAAAGCAAATCATCACGCAATTGATCAAGTTCCTTACGTTCGGAGATATCACGAAAAGTCCATTGAAGGTGGGTTTCACCAGCAATTTTGGTTCTATGCACATGAACCTGAATTGGTGTCGTTTGTTCGTTTTGGTCGGTGAGTTCAGATTCGTATGATTCTGTTTTTTCTAGGTCAATTTTATCCAGGTTTTCCCCGACCTCATCAATTGCCAGTTTATGGATTTTAGCAATATTCTTGGACTGTAATTCCCGCTTGGAGAGACCGGTATAGATTAGGGTTTGGTGGTTCGTTTCGAGGATATTTACTGAACTATCGGTTATCAGAATGGCATCAATACTACTGTTATAGAGATCTCGGTAGCGCTCGTGAGCCGCTTGGAGTTGTTCGAATAATCGGGCATGGCGTATGGCAGTGCCAGCAAGGCTGCCAATCCCAGAGAGTACGGTCAAAGTATCGGGGTCGAAACTGCCTTCAAAGGGATTCAGCGCTTGGACAACACCAATCAACTCGTCTTCCGACTGGATTGGAGCGCAAGCTACAGCTTTGGGAGTGTATACCGCTGCGTTGTCGAATTCGCCCCGGTAACGTTCATCGGTATTAACATCGGGAACAATGATCCCCTCTTCATGATGGGCCACCCAACCAACGATTCCTTCCCCTGCCCGAATGCTTCTTCCGACTGTTTCATCTCCAAGTGCAGTTGAAGCGCTGAATTCCAACGATTGGTTTTGATGATCTAACAGAGCCAGCGAGACAACTTCAACTCTCAATGCCTGATTGATTTGGGAAAGAATCCGCGAAAGGATGGTTTCGAGATTTAATGATGCGGTAATGGCCGATGCGCTATTTGCTAAAGCGCCCATGACTAGAACTTGTTTCTGGCTGGCTGTGTAGAGGCGGGCATTTACAACCGCGATAGCTGCCTGATCGGCGATAGCCTGTACTAGATCGAGATGGTCATTATTAAAGAAAAGGGGTACAGGATGTGATAGCGTGATCACACCAACCAGATGGTCTCTTGCGATTAGAGGCACACTGAGTGAAGACTTCGCCTTTTCATCTCCATTTTGGGTTGAGCTTTTTACCCAGCGCTCATCTCGGTGAGTGTTTAAAACCAAGGCGGGTTGACGGTTTTCTACCACCCAACCTGCCAGCCCTCCGGTCAAAATCTTATTTATCCGTGCGTTAGAATGTTCCAGGATTTCATCTTCGTAGATGATCGTTGATTCCACAGGCTCCCCCTCGTCATTGATGACGATTATGCTACCACTTACCGCACCAATCGTGCGCATAGAGAGGGCAAGCACTCGTTGGAGAACGATGGTTAGATCGAGAGTTGAAGCAATTTCTCGACTGATGTGGTATAGCAGCTCCAGCGATTCATGCGTGGATGTGTATTCACTCTCTATATGCGTAGTCATGACAGCTAATTTCTATTAGCGTCAAGTATAGCATATCGGAGAAAAATAAGATGTGTGAAGGGGAAATCTGGGAATTAGGGAATCAAAAAGGCTGAGAAACCCGATTTCATCAGCCTTTTTGAAGATTTATAAGACTATTTTAGCTCTGCGGGATCCATGATATTGACTTTGATATTTCTGGCTGTTTCGGAGAACCTTGAAACTTTGACTTCAATGGCTTTTCCTTTCGGGTAACCCCCAAAAACTAGGGTGGCGCTAAACTCAGTGGATTTTGCCAATTCTTCAATTTCGATCATTCCCAATTCTGGGAAAGTTTTGCGGTAGAAATCTACACATTCCTCGATGGTAAGAGCGGTGATGAAATCCATGCGGGTGTCATCTGCCATAGAGATTGATCCTTCCTCAGGTACAGGAATTCCTTCGAAGAAAATGGAGACATTTGTCTCAACCCCGGCCATAGCCGCCTGGAAGATGCCTCCCGGAGAATCTGCTGGTAGTTCCATGGCAGGTGCTTCTTCGACTTCCGGAGCTGGTGCGGTTTCTTCCGGCGCGCTTTGACAACTGGCTAGTACGAGAGACAAGCTCAAAATGAGCAGGACACTCCAACGATATTTTTTCATAACTACTCCTCCAATGGTGAAATGAATTTTGGGCGAATTCTATTGTAACCCTGCTTTGGCGATAGAAGGTTATATTGATGCGTTATTTATGTAATTTGGGGCAAATTTAGCATCAATACTTCGGCGGTCAAACGGGTATTTGTGTTGTGTTCTAATCTTTTTTGAGTCTGCTCCAAAGTTTTTAGGAAATCTTTGGCGACGTGTAAATTTAATTGGGTAGATAAATTTTTGATTTCACCTTCACGGTCCAGGTTAGTGATCGATGCTGACGCGCCACTCGTTAGTAGCAATAAATCTCGCCAGAGAGACTGCCAGATATGCAAAGTTTGGAAAAAATTCGATTTGTCTTTAGCCAGGTTTTCAGCGTAATTGAATCTAGAAACTCTATTCGCCGCGAGCAAAGTCTGATGATCATCCAGCAGTGCCGTTCGTTGAGTCAGCATCTCTGGGTTTCGGTGCAATTTGAGAGCGTGTCCAGGTCTGCCGTTAGCTACATGAGCTAAAAGTTTGGCTTCTTCTGCAGGGAGGTTCCAATGGTCGATCAGACCCTGGGTTACATTTGAAACCTTTAACGGCCTCAAGGGGATCAATTCACAGCGCGAAACGATCGTTGGCAACAATGATTCTGCATCCAGGGCTGTAAGGATTAATTTTACCTTTGGGGGTGGTTCTTCCAGGGTTTTTAGCAGTGCATTAGCTGCATTTGGATTGGATTCATTAAAGCGCAGCAGTAAGCCGATTTTATGGGGGGCTTCATATGGAGCCAAAGAAAGACCCCTGATTAATTCTCGGATCTGATCGACTTTTAGCGTTCTGCCTACCTCCTCGGCCTGAACGACGCTCAAATCTGGATGCTGCATCCGCTCAATACGCAGACAGGTTGGGCATTGGTGACAAGGATTTCCGGGCGATGAAGAATTTGGGCAATTCAACCCCTGGATCATTCGGAGGGCTAAAGTGCGTTTTCCTACCCCCTGCGGACCGATAATTAAATAGGCGTGGCGGACTCGATCATTGGCTAAATGACCTTTTAGCAGGTCCACCGCCCACTCGTGGCCTAGCATACCCCAATTTGCTTCGCTTTCCATGAGTGGATTTTAACGCGTAGCTAGTTGCTTGACAACGGTTTTAGATGGCAATTATGGAATAGGGAGAAGGGAGTAGGGGAATCCCTTACTTCCTATTCCTTTACTCCCAATACCTCTTTTCCTTGTCAAACAAATTGGGCAACGATACAATCCCTCCTATGGATTCGCTCCGTGAACTCAACCCTCAACAACAACAAGCCGTGATGGCGGGAACCGGGCCTGTGCTGGTATTAGCCGGGCCAGGCTCTGGTAAGACGCGCGTATTGACTCAACGGATTGCCTACTTGATTGGCTCCATGGGTGTGCGGCCCTATCATATTCTCGCGGTTACCTTCACCAATAAGGCTGCTCGAGAAATGGGCGCTCGCGTCGATGATTTGTTGGGGCAGCGCAGCAGCGGAGTCACGCTGGGAACCTTCCACTCGATATGTGGGCGCATCTTGCGACGGGAGGCGGAGCATTTACCCTTCGATTCCAATTATGTGATCTTCGATTCTGATGACCAGATACGGGTTGTCAAGCAGGCGCTCAAAGATTTAAATCTCGACGAAAAACAATATCGACCGCATGGTGTGCACGCCTCGATTTCCCGAGCTAAAAACGAATTGCTATTTGATGATGATTTTCCCGTACAAACGTATCGCGATGAGGTTGTCAAAAGAATTTATCAACGTTATCAGCAAACCTTGCTGGCCAGTAATGCCGTTGATTTTGATGATATGTTACTTTGGACGGCCTATCTTCTTGAAGACAAACCTGCAGTGCGAGAGCGCTACGCGCGTCGCTATGAATATATTCTGGTAGATGAATTCCAGGATACAAACATGGCGCAATATTTATTGCTCAAGCACCTGGCATCTTTCCATGTGAATATTTTTGTGGTTGGTGATACGGATCAGTCCATCTATCGTTGGCGAGGCGCAGACTATCGCAATGTGCTGCGCTTTGAGCAGGATTTCCCCACTGCGCAGGTTATCCTGCTGGAGCAGAATTACCGCTCAACCCAAAATATCCTCGACACAGCCATGGCAGTGATCAATCGCAACCCATATCGGACTGAGAAAAAACTATTTACGGAGCGGGGAGAAGGCCAAAAAATTATCTCACGCGAATTATATGATGATCGTGAAGCGGCCTCTTTTGTCGTGGACAACATTGCCAGAACGGTTGCCTCGAAAGGAGTACATCCGGGTGATTTTGCGGTGATGTATCGCACCAATGCACAATCTCGTATTTTGGAAGAAGCCTTTCTGGCCGTAAATTTGCCCTATAAGCTTGTTGGGGCTCAACGCTTCTATGGTAGGCGTGAGGTCAAAGACATCATTGCGTATTTACGGTTGGCGCATAATCCGCGGGATGAAGTTAGTATGCTCCGAGTTATCAACACCCCGCGCAGGGGGATAGGGACGAAAAGCATTACTACATTGCGGACTTACGCTCAAGCACGGGATCAATCCCCTGGGGATGTGATCTTGCAGTTAGGGGTGAGTGCCGGGCCCGAGCATGCAGAATCCCTCCCAAAGCGAGTCTCAACAGCCCTCTCACCTTTTGGGGTAAAACTGGCGAGCTGGCATTCCTTGAAAGATGAAGTTTCTCCCCTCGAGCTGGTGGATCAAATTTTGAAAGATGTTGATTATCGTTCATATATTGACGACGGCAGCGATGAAGGCAGTGAACGGTGGGAAAATGTGATGGAATTGCGCCGTTTGGCAGCTGATTATCGCGACAAACGTCTGGAAACGTTTTTGGAAGATATCGCCCTGGTGTCCGATCAGGATACCTTAGATGCCAGCGCCAATGTTCCCACTTTGCTGACTTTACA
>CAZVPR010000026.1:0-43075 GCA_964629085.1 uncultured Anaerolineales bacterium | reverse complement strand
CCGTGCGCTCTAACCAACTGAGCTACGCGCCCTGAGCAAGCGGGATTATAGCAGACAGGTATATCTTTGACAAGCAATCCCACTTTGCCTAATGGGAAAATTCTGTCCCAGAAACTACTTATCACACGTGAGGTCCAGCGGAACTGTATTCGGCATGAAATAACCAGATCTCAGTTTATCACACGCCACGAAGCTGTATACATATTCTGTTTCAGACTCACGAACAGTTAAAAACTGCGTTTCCAAGGGTTCAAGGGATAAAAAGTGATGATCGGTCAAAGTTCGAATATACACCTCAATCGGCTCCATGGTCCTGTTGCGGATTTTTATCTCAACAGGTCGAATGTAGTCCGAGGCATCTATATGCTGGTTGGCTTGACCAATGTGGCCAGCGGTTGAGCCACAAACGGGGACATGCATAGTTTTAGGAAGCCGTAAATCCCAAGTTCCTACGACAGATTCATTGCAAGCAAACATGGTAAATGCATACCAACCTCTGTCGAAGAAGAATGATTCTTCTGAATAAGGCTGTACAGTGATCTCATACTTATTGGGTCCATACAACCAAAGTGTAAATTCAAACTGACTCTCATTGATCACCTTGAATATAATTGGACCAGGATCGTCCACATCTGCCAAAACTGTCCCTGCAGGGACCGCTAGAGCCACAAAGATTGCAAACAATATCAAAATGGAAGATTTTTTTCTAATGGAGGGCTGTAATTTCATGGCCATTTCTCCTTTTCTAGCAACATTTACGAATACAATCAGTAACAAATCCCATAATTTATTATACCTTAATGCAAGCTTTGTGCCCTGACCTTCGGAAAAAAGAGCGGACAAATCTCAGAAAACTCTATATTTATCTGTCATTGCGAGCGCGCCAGAGGCGTGCCTTCGGCAAGCGTGGCAATCTCATCCTCAGTTTTAGATTGCTTCACCCCCACCAGCGGCGCGCACACTACGCTATGCGGCTCTACGAGCAGGTGGGCCTTGCCGTAGGCACGTCTTCGACGGGCGGGCCAGCTCAGGGGTTCGCAATGACATGTCCGAACTCTTGTCCGAACTTGAGATGTGCCTTCTACGGAAACTTCCACATCTGTTAAAAACAACACCGCATTTTTACACGATTTTTGCAAACTCCTCTTGACGATCCTTATCGCCAGTGCTACACTCCCCGCCAATATGTTTATCCAAACTGGAACCTCCCGAAAGCCTCGACGAAAGCAACTGTCCTCCCCTTGGGAAGGTTGGGCGTTTGTGCTTGGATAAACTCTAAATAGAAACGCTTACGTTATCTGAAGCCCTCCTTCCCCAAGGAGGGCTTTTTTGTGCCAAATGCCGTCTTCCCATCGGCATTTGGCCACTCCGGTGCATGGGTACGGAGGAAAATCGCACAGTAATATGATGGTTTTTTGCCCGCTCAATATACTTCGTTTAGCGCCCCTCAAAAGGGGCACGAAGATTGGGATGAATTAACAGAAAATCCAATCGTCACCCAGGTTCAAAAAAACCTTCAAGATTGGATGACTATATGCATCCAAAATAAAAATTACATACAAAAAAGGAGAATACAAATATGCCAAAACCTTCAGTAAACAAAGTTGTACTGGCCTACTCTGGCGGCCTGGACACATCCGTAATTGTGCCTTGGCTCAAGGAAAACTATGGCTGTGAAGTGGTTTGCTTTACAGCCGATGTAGGCCAGGCCGAAGAACTGGATGGACTGGAAGAAAAAGCCATGGCCAGTGGTGCCAGCCAATTGGTGATCCGTGATCTCAAAGAAGAGTTTGCCACTGATTACCTTTTCCCTCTTATGCGGTCGGGTGCTGTGTACGAGCGTAAATACTTGCTCGGCACATCCGTTGCCCGCCCGTTGATCGCCAAACATATGGTCGATGTGGCCCATGAAACCGGCGCTGATGCTCTGTCACATGGCGCAACTGGCAAGGGCAATGACCAGGTGCGTTTCGAATTAACCGCTATGGCGTTGGATCCGCGATTGCATATCATCGCTCCCTGGAGAGAGTGGGAAATCCGCTCCCGTGAAGACGCTCTGAAATATGCAGCTGCCCGCAATATCCCGGTGCCCAATACACTCAAATCGATCTATAGCCGCGACCGAAATCTGTGGCACATCTCCCATGAGGGTGGCCCGCTTGAAGAGACCTGGGTTGAACCCCACGAAGACATGTTCCAACTCTCGGCCTCAACCGAAAACGCTCCCAGCAAACCTGAGTTTGTCGAGATCGAGTTCGAATCTGGTACGCCGGCAAAACTCAATGGACAGCCAATATCACCCTATCAGCTCATTCACCAACTCAATGTCATCGGTGGCGTGCACGGTATCGGTCGTGCCGATCTGATCGAGAGCCGGCTTGTGGGCATGAAATCGCACGGCGTCTATGAAACCCCTGGCGGCACCATTCTGATGGCCGCTCACAAGGAACTCGAATCGCTGGTACTCGATCGGGCTACGATTCAGTTCAAGGACATCGTCGCTCTAAAATATGCCGAAGTCACGTATGATGGCTTGTGGTTCACCCCGCTGCGTGAAGCGTTGGATGCTTTCATCGACAGCACCCAAGGTCCGGTAACCGGAATTGTGCGTCTGAAACTGTATAAGGGTAATATCATCCCGGTCGGCCGCAAGAGCCCCTTCAGCCTTTATCGGGAGGATTTTGCTACCTTTGGCCAGGAAGATGTTTACGATCAGTCTCACGCCGAGGGCTTCATCCGTTTATATGGCCTACCATTGAAGGTGCGCGCCCTCAATGAATTGCCTGTTTCCGGGCTGGATATGCCTAAGCCAGATTATTCAAGATTTAAGCGAGATTAGCAATGACACTCTGGAACGGAAGATTCGAAGATCAACCTGAGGACCAAATGTGGGACCTAAACGCTTCGATCAGTTTTGATAAACGGCTGGCGCTTCAAGATGTGCGCGGGTCCCAAGCCTGGGCTGAGGCCTTAGAGGCTGCTGGCATTTTGAGCGAGGAAGAACGGACTGAAATTTGCGCGGGGTTGCAGAAAATTGAAGCGGAATTCCACTCCCAGAGTTTTGTCTACCAACCCAAAGATGAGGATATCCACACCGCAGTAGAACGCCGCCTGGGAGAGTTGATTGGCAAAGTTGCCGGCAAATTGCACACCGGCCGCAGTCGCAACGACCAGGTGGCCACCGACTTTCGGCTGTGGTTATTGGAACATCTCCCCTTACTGGATGGCGCGCTGATCGAACTACAAACTGAAATGGTCGCTCGCGCCGAAAAAGATATGGGCACCATAATGCCTGGCTATACGCATCTTCAACGGGCTCAACCGGTCTTGCTCAGCCATTGGTGGTTATCCCACTTCTGGCCTCTGCAACGTGACCGAGAGCGACTTGCCGATCTTCGATCTCGCCTGGCCAGCCTGCCCTTGGGCGCTGGTGCCCTGGCTGGGTGCCCTTTCGATGTCGACCGGAATGCCCTGGCAAAATCGCTTGGCTTCGATTCACCCGCGGCTAACAGCCTTGATGCTGTCTCCGACCGCGATTTTGTCGCTGAAATCTTGTTCACCACCGCGTTGATCGGCGTGCACCTTAGCAAACTAGCCGAACAGATCATCCTCTTCACCAGCGCCGAATTTGGCTTCATGGAACTCTCCGATGCTTACAGCACAGGCTCCAGCCTGATGCCCCAGAAGAAAAACCCCGATCCATTCGAGTTAGCACGCGGCAAAAGCGGCACTTTGATTGGCAAATTGATGGGTCTGCTGACCACGCTCAAAGGTCTGCCATCTACGTATGACAAAGATCTCCAGGAAGATAAAGTACCAGTTTTTGAAGCTTATGACACTTTGATGTCACTATTAGCCGT
This sequence comes from uncultured Anaerolineales bacterium, assembly GCA_964629085.1. Taxonomy (GTDB): domain Bacteria; phylum Chloroflexota; class Anaerolineae; order Anaerolineales; family UBA11858; genus NIOZ-UU35. Next base: position 39,215 of record CAZVPR010000026.1, on the reverse strand, counting down.
CATGGCCGGTGCGTTGAAAACTTTGAAGGTTCACCCCAAACGTATGCTTGCAGCCATTGATCCTGCCTTGATGGCCACCGATCTGGCCGATTATCTCGTCGAGCGGAGTATCCCCTTCAGGGAAGCCCATGCCCTCACGGGGCAGGTTGTCCGGATAGCCCTTGAAAAAGGCAAATCCATCCAAGAGCTGACTCTGGCCGAATACCAATCCATCCACCCAATCTTTCAAGCAGATGTTTATCATAGCTTTGATCCAAAAAAATCGATATCTCGCAGAAAATCCATAGGGGGCACAGCTCCCGAAGCTGTAATAACTCAGATCGAAGAAGCCAAAACCCTAAATACCAAAATCTAATTACCCAAAGGAACTTACCATGTCTCAACTAACTTGTCCCGAATGTATGGCCGAAATTGAACTCGAAGCCGGAACTGAATTGCACGAAATCATCGTCTGCCCCGATTGCGGCGTAGAACTGGAAATCCTATCTCTAGATCCGCCCAAGGCCGAGATGGCGCCCATGGAAGCCGAGGATTGGGGCGAATAGATGTACAACGGTTACAAGATTGGGGTTCTTTACTCGCGAGTGCGCGTCGAGGAGAAGTGGATCTTCGCCGCATTGGAAAAACGCAATCTGGATTATGTGCGTCTAGACGACCGCCGCGTTTTCTTTGACCTGGCAGACCCCAATCCCTGGCGGCAATATGACGTCATCCTGGAGCGCAGCCTGAGCTATGCCCGCGGATTATATTCGATACGCGTGCTCAACGCCTGGGGCATTCCCACCGTCAACACTGCGGATGTAGCCGAGGCTTGCGGCAACAAATTGACTACAGCCTCGGCTCTCTCTCAGGCCGGAGTTCCGCAGCCCAAAACGATGATCGCCTACACCCCCGAGTCAGCGCTGGAAGCCATCGAATCGCTGGGTTACCCGGTTGTCTTCAAACCCATGGTAGGTTCCTGGGGAAGGCTGCTGGCCAAAATCAACGACCGTGATGCCGCCGAAGCCCTGCTAGAACACAAAACCGTTCTGGGCTCCTACGAACACTCGATTTTCTATATCCAAGAATTTATCGAGAAACCTGGGCGCGATATCCGTGTTTTAGTCGTGGGTGATGAGCCAATTACGGCCATCTACCGAAAATCGCCTCATTGGATTACTAACACCGCCCGCGGTGGTGAGGGTGAAGTTTGCCCGATCACACCAGAGCTAGGCGATATTTGCCACAAGGCAGCCCGAGCGGTCGGTTGCGGCCTGTTGGCCGTAGACATCATTGAGCATCCCTACCAGGGTTACCAGGTCAATGAGATCAATCACACAATGGAATTCCATACTGCCGTCCCGACCACCGGTGTGGATATCCCCAACCTGATTGTCGACTATCTGGTAGCCGTGGCAAAACGAGAGATAGAAGTTCTCTAACCACCAAGACGCAAAGATCGCGAAGTTTATTGCGGTATTTTTGTTCTACCGATAATCTTTGCGCCCTTAGCGCCTTCGCGGTAATAGTATTGGAAAGGTTTCTCTTTATGATCAAAGCATCGATTATCGGCGCATCCGGTTATACTGGCGGAGAACTTTTGCGCCTGCTGATCGCCCATCCTAAAGTGGAGGTGGTTCAGGCCACATCGCGCAAACAGTTGGGCGACTATATTTACCAGACTCATCCAAACCTGCGCAAAAACACGGAGCTGAAGTTCACCGATCCCGGCGAGTTGGAGCCAACCGACGTTCTCTTTCTGGCGCTACCACACGGCCAGGCACAACAACATATCGAGAAGTATGCACAAAAGGCTGAGTACATCGTTGATCTGTCAGCCGATTTTCGCTTGAGGGATCCTGAGCATTATCAACAATGGTATGGCGAACCCCACGCCGCGCCCGATTGGCTGGATAAATTTGTCTATGGCTTACCCGAAATCTACCGAGAACAACTGCGCACCGCCAAATATATCAGCGGGGTAGGCTGCAATGCCACTGCCAGCAATCTGGCGCTGATGCCCCTGATCTCGGCCAAATTGCTCGATTCAGAAAAACCGGTCATCATCGAGATCAAAGTCGGTTCTTCGGAGGGCGGTGTCAGCGTAAATCCAGGCTCGCACCACCCTGAACGCAGCAGCGTCATTCGCACGTATGCGCCGTACGGCCACCGCCACACGGCTGAGGTGATCCAAGAAATGAGCATCGAGAATGTATCCCTGACGATGACCTCCGTCGACCTAGTGCGCGGCGCGCTGGCCACCGCTCATGGCTTTCTCAAGCCTGGTGTAGCGCTCAAAGATCTGTGGAAAGCCTACCGCAGCGTGGTCGCCGATAATCCCTTCCTGCGCATTGTCAAAGCCAGGCGCGGTGTTTTCCGCGTTCCCGAGCCCAAAATTTTAGCCGGTTCGAACTTCGCCGACCTGGGCTTCGATTTTGATCCAGCAACCGGACACGTGATTTCGATCTGCGCCATCGATAACCTGATGAAAGGCGCTTCCGGCTCTGCGGTACAGTGTATGAACCTGATGTTGGGCTTCGAGGAAACCTTGGGCCTGGAGTTCTTCGGACTTCACCCTATTTAGAATCCACTAAGGGCACGAAGAAACACTAACAATATTTCGTGGCCTAAGTGAACTTCGTGGAATTTTTTATGATGAATACTCAATCTACAATTGTAGTCAAATTAGGCGGTACAGAAGGGGTTGATTTTTCAGCCATTTGTCAGGATGCTGTTGGATTATTGGAGCAAGGTCGACGTTTAGTCTTGGTTCATGGCGGTTCAGCGGAGGCTAACGCCTTGGGAGAATCCGTCGGTTACCCGCCGCGTTTCGTGACATCACCCTCGGGCTTCACCAGCCGCTACACAGACCGTCAAACGCTGGAGATCTTTGCCATGGCGGTTAATGGCAAGGTCAATACGCTGCTGGTAGAGCAACTTCAAGGCCTGGGAGTCAACGCCCTGGGCCTGAGTGGTGTGGATGGCCGCCTGATGCAAGCCCAACGCAAAGCATCTATTCGAATCATCGAAAACGGCAAAAAGAAAATCCTGCGCGATGATTACACCGGCAAGATCGAAAAAATCAACACCAAATTGTTAAACACGCTGCTCGACGCCGGCTATACACCCGTTGTTGCCCCGATGGCGGTCAGTGAAAATGGTGAAGCGCTCAACGTCGATGCCGACCGGGCTGCCGCCATGGTTGCTGCAGCCCTGAACGCTGACACACTGATTCTGTTGACCGCTGTCCCCGGCTTGTTGAATGATTTCCCCAATGAGAGCAGCTTGATCAAGACGCTCTCTCAGGCTCAACTCGGCGGCGCCATAGACATCGCTCAAGGGCGCATGAAGAAGAAAGTTCTCGGTGCAGGAGAAGCGCTGCAAGGTGGTGTCGGTCAGGTGATCATCGCTGACGGACGGCTGGAAACACCGATCAGCAATGCACTACAAGGGAATGGAACTGTAATAAAATAACTTTTGTGAGGTACTTGGAAATCTAATAGTGGAAATTGCATCCTGAGTAGCCGTGAGCGAGGCGAGCGGCGTAACGAACGGTGAGTACGGCGATACTTCAATAATTAATAAGGACCCCGGAAAGCAGAAAAACACATTCATAAGACCCTGCTTTCCTCAAAAAATATGTCGAAAAATATCCAAGCTATTGAAAACAAACACACCTCCGGCGTCTACGCCAAACGTGATCTGGCAATCACGCGCGGCGCTGGAGCAACGCTCTGGGATGACCAGGGCAATGAATATATCGACTGCGTTGGGGGCCAAGGCGTTGCCAATTTGGGGCATTCGCACCCTGCCGTTGTTGATGCCATCTCTCAACAGGCCCAGACTCTCATCACCTGCCCAGAGATGTTTTACAATGATACGCGCGCCAAACTGCTGGCAAAATTGACCAGTTTGGCTCCAGATGGAATGCAGCGAGCATTTCTGACCAACTCTGGCACCGAGTCCGTCGAGGCGGCTTTCAAATTTGCTCGTTTCAGCACAAAACGGACGAAGATCATTGCTTCAATGCGCGGTTTCCATGGACGTTCGATGGGGGCGCTCTCAGCAACGTGGAACAAAAAATATCGCGCTCCCTTTACACCCTTGGTGCCGGATATTTATCACGTCCCATATAACAAACTCGATAAACTGGCTGCTGAAATCGATGATGAAACCGCCGCCGTGATCCTGGAAATTGTACAAGGCGAGGGTGGTATATACCCCGGTGACGCTGAGTACTTCCAAAAAGCGCAGGAACTCTGCCACCAGCACGGAGCCTTATTGATCATCGATGAAATCCAGACCGGCTTTGGGCGCACGGGAAAGATGTTCGCCCTGGAACATGTCGGCATTCAACCGGATTTGCTCTGCCTGGCTAAGTCGATTGCGGGTGGTGTGCCCATGGGCGCAGTGCTGATCGGCGATCGCGTGGAAGCGCTGACTCCTGGCATTCACGGCTCGACGTTTGGCGGTAATCCCCTGGCTGCAGCGGCAGCCCTGGCTGCCTTGAACGCGCTCGAAAACGAGGAATTACCCCAACACGCAGCCGCTTTGGGCGCCTACCTGCTCGAAGAATTGAACAAAATCGATTCCCCCTTAATCCGCGACATCCGAGGCATTGGGTTGATGGTTGGCATCGAGATCAAGCAAAAAGTAGCCCCCTTTATCACCGCGCTGACCGAACGCGGCGTGCTCGCTCTTCCCGCCGGCCTGACAGTAATCCGGCTCTTACCACCGTTGGTGATCAGCAAAGAGCAGCTCGACCGAGTCGTAGCAAAATTGAAGGAAGTGTTGAAAGTAGAAACGAAATGACCGGTGACCCAGGACCGAAGACCGAAGAAACAGGCAAATTCAACACACTAATTGGACTAGTGGAAAACTATAGCCCATCGGGACATGAATCGGTTGCTGTGGGTTACCTGGTGAACCACATGCAAGTCTTGGGCTTCAGCCGAGCATTTATCGACGAGATCGGCAACGCTATTGGGATCATGGGGGATGGTCCCCGTCAAATTGTGCTGTTAGGCCACATCGATACCGTGCCGGGCGAAATTCCCGTGCGCGTGGATAGAGACATTCTCTACGGTCGCGGCTCGGTGGACGCAAAAGGACCGCTGGCTGCCTTCGTCGATGCTGCAGCAACCGTAGGCCCGGTTGATGGCTGGCAATTCGTGGTCATTGGGGCCCTTGACGAAGAACGCAATTCGACTGGGGCGCGTCATATTGTTGATCAATATAATCCCGAATTCGCTGTCATTGGCGAGCCATCACGCTGGGACCGGGTTACCTTGGGCTACAAAGGCTCAGCCTGGGCTGATGTCAGGGTGCAGTGTTCGATGGAGCATACCGCCGGCCAGGGAGAAAGCGCACCGGAGGCCGCGGTGAATATCTGGAATCGGGTCATGGCCTGGGCGGATGAATTTAATGCCCAGCATGAACGCGCTTTCGAAAAGGTATTACCCACTTTGCGCGGCTTCTCCTCGGGGACAGATGATTTCGAAGAATGGGCAGCCCTCCAAATCGGAGTCCGCTTGCCCCAGGAACTGGATCCAACCCAATGGTACGAAAAGCTCCAAGAACTGGCATCCACCTCAGGTACAGATATTAATCCTACAGGATATCCCATTCCAGCTTATCGCGGCGAACGCAATTCCGCTTTGGTGCGGGCTTTCCTGGGCAGCATTCGCGCCGAGGGAGGCAAACCTGGCTTCGTGGTCAAGACCGGCACCGCCGACCTGAATGTCGTCGCTCCTGTCTGGGGCTGCCCGGCGGTGGCCTATGGACCCGGCGATTCTACTTTGGATCACACCCCCAACGAGCATATTTCACTGCCAGAATACCAACAATCCGTTAACGTATTGACCGGCGTTCTCAAAAAGCTGGCTGGTCTGGTATAAATTGCGCATGCGAATTGCGCTGACCATCTTGCTGGTTCTGATTGTTGCGGCGGGCATCTATGCTACTGCCGCCTACTGGGATTGGTTAGATGCGACTCGTCTGGCTGGACCGGCGATCATTGGGTTGATCTTTCTGGCTGTGGGCAGCTTTGGTGTTTATCTGGATCTAAATCAGGGGGTATCCAAAAATGCATCTCCGCTGGAAATTCTGCGGCATTTCGCAATCCGCCTGGGCTCCATTTTAGGGGTGATCATCGGTTTTGCCGGCGGGGCCTGGCTGGTGCTGATCCTGGTGCGCCTTGTCTTTGCCCGTTGGCTGCCAGATTGGGTTGTGGCGACGATCTTCCTGGTGGCCTTCACCTGGTTTGTCGCCGGAGTGATCAAATTTCTTTCCAGGGATTACGACCGGGAGGCATAGGCATATTTATGGATGCAATCGTTTTTGGCAACGTTACTCTCGATATCATTTGCTATCCGGTCAATGATGTCCCCCGTCACCAGTCGCTTGCCTTTGACCAGGTGATGGTTTCTCCGGGCGGCTGCGCATCAAATGTGGCCGTTGGGTTGGCTTCGTTGGGCGTTCCCACGGCATTAGTCGCCTTCACAGGGGATGATGACCCCGGAGATATTCTGAAATCATACTGGCAGCGTAGTGGGGTAGATACCCGTTTTGTGCAGCGCACACCAGAAATTTCCACGGCTGTCAGCGTGGGGTTGGTCGATGATGATTATCAGCCGCGTTTTGTACACACGCCTGGCGCCAATGCTGCGCTAACTGGCCAGACTTTGGAGCCTGAAAAATGGACAGCCACCGGCGCTAAATTCTTGCACGTGGCCGGCTTCTTCGTGATGATCAACCTGCTCGACGGTCAGTTAGCCGAAAAACTAAACCAGGCAAAAGTGCTGGGCATGATCACTTCATTGGACGTGGTTCACAGCATACGCATGGATGATCCCCAAATTCGCGCTTCGCTCTGGAAAGCCATGCCCTATATAGATTATTTTTTGTGCAATGCCAAAGAAGCGCAGCGGATGTTAAATGAGCCCGATCCTGTGAGGGCAGCTAGCGCCTTGAAGGAACACGGTGCTAAAAACGTGATCGTCAAACTCGGGGAAAAGGGCTGCTGGGTCGAGGGGGATTCTTTTGGTGGAGCGGTCCCTGCTTCCAAAGTGGATACCGTTGATACCACCGGTGCCGGCGATGCCTTTGCCGCCTGCCTTATCGCCGCTTTAGCGCGCGGCGCCGATCTAGAGAAAGCCTGCAAGGCAGGCAACCAGGCCGGGGCGAAAATTTGCACTCAATTAGGGCCCATTCAGGCCTGGCTCGATTCTTAGACGGAAGACGGGGCACAACAGGGGACGAGGTCCGCCCTCGGTCTTCGGTCTCCCGTCATTCATTGAGGAACAACTACCAGTGAATTAGGTAATCGGGCTCCTCAGGCTTGGCAAACAACTTGGCCAACACCACCCCGGCCACAAAACCGCCGATGTGCGCCCAAAAGGCCACGCCACCCACATCCGGCCCACCCATAGACATAATGCCAGAAAAGAATTGCAAGACAAACCATAAACCCAGCACTACTACTGCTGGCAGCATGGTCATGCGGATGAAGAAACCCAGCGGCACCAGAGTCAGCACCCGGCTTTGGGGATAAAGCACCAGGTATGCGCCCAAAACCGCGGCGATTGCTCCGCTTGCGCCCACAGTAGGGATTTGTGAGTAGGGATTGGTGATGATATGCGTCAGGGAGGCCACCAAACCACCGATCAGATAGAACATCAAATAACGTCCGCGACCCATGCGGTCTTCGATGTTGTCGCCGAAGATCCACAAATAAAGCATATTACCGCCAATATGGGCCAGCCCGGCATGCATGAACATACTGGTAAAGATATCGGTAACATCACCCAGGCTTACACCATTGGTGAGTTGGACCGGGATCAAGGCAAATTCATAAACCAGGGCTGCCTCTTGAGAACCAAGCATACTCTGGAAAATGTAAACCAAAATATTCAACGCAATCAGGGCATAGTTCACAATGGGAACTCGCCGGGTTGGAATTTCATCGCGAATAGGGATCATGCTTCGCTCCTTTAAAAACACTTATTTCAAATAATTCTTTGAGCAGCCTCCCTTTAGGGAGCGTATCGAAGGGTTAAATTTTTTGAATCGTTTAGCTCGACGGGCCAGGCGAATTCTCTTTTACAAGATAAATCCCTGGTAAGCTAACCAGCGTAGTGATACCCTTGATGATCACATTACTGGTGAAGATCGACCAGACCACGACAGTGGGCAGCACGCCGCCAAAGGCCAACCAACTGAAGATCAGACTGTCGATGGGTATGCTCAAGGCGTTGCTGACCAGCACGCGGGCCCACTGGTAACGACGCGTCACGCGCTCTACCCACAACCGATAGCCCTCAGTATCGATCAGTTCGGCCACAACTTCTGCTACGATCGAAGCGAAGACAATCCGCCAGACCGGGGATAGCACCAGGCCAAATTCTTCTTGTGGCCCAACAGAAAGATCTGCCGGCAGTTTGGATGTCAACCAGAACAGACCGGCCATCAGAAGGTTGAGCACCGCCGCGGCGATGATCAAAACCCGAGCTGCTTTGATCCCGGCGGTCTTGTGCACCAGATCACGTAGGGTAAAGGTAAATGGGTAGACAAACGTTCCGGCATCGATTGAAAAACCAGCCACCGTCACAATGCGCAGGCTGGCGATATCGGCCATCATTTGGAAAGCGACATAAGCTGCTGATACAAGCGTCGCGGCAATCATCATTGGCTCCTGAAAAGACAAAAATCACTGGCGTAATATCCAGCAAGTCGATAAAGTTTATCACGACTCATGATATCAAAACCAACCAGCTTTAACCCGAAAATCCGTCAAACCATCGGTTATTTCGCCACCTTTTTCTGTTTGGGTAGCGTAATTTCATCTTTGGGCCCTACCTTACCTGCCCTGGCCAAAATAGTTGGTGCCAGCCTTGGGCAAATTGGGGTTCTGTTTACAGCGCGCTCATTTGGATATCTGAGCGGTTCGCTAATGAGTGGTGTCTTGTACGATCGCATGCGCGGCCACCATTTGATGGCTGCCATGCTGCTCATCGGGGCCATCACCATGAATTTGGTACTATGGATACCTTCATTGGCTTTGCTGGCCATATTAATGTTTTTGATTGGCATCAGCATGGGTGGTATGGACCTTGGCGCCAACACCCTAATGGCCTGGACACATAAAGAGAAATGCGGCCCTTATCTAAATGCCATGTTTGTATTTGCCGGCCTGGGCGGATTCATCACACCTTTGCTGCTTGGGAAAGTTCCTCTGATCTGGGGCTATAGCCTGATCGGCTTGATTCTTATTCCCACCTTGGTCTGGTTATGGTTGACCCCCTCGCCAACTATTCCTCAACCAGAAAAACAAACGACAGATCACCAGAATGGCATATTGGGAATCTTCATCCTCTTCATGATGGTCGCTTTCCTTTATGTCGGCTACGAAAACAGCTACGGCGGATGGATCTTTTCATATTTCATGAAGAATGGTTTGGGTAGTGAGAACGCGGCTTATCTAATCACTTCCGTTTTTTGGATGTCATTGACTTTTGGGCGCATTGTGGCAATTCCAATTACGGCCAAATTTGAAGCTCGCGGCGTAATTCTGGGGTCAATCCTCGGGGCGGTAGCCAGCGGAATTCTGCTGGTATCACGCCCCCACAATGTAACCGCAATTTGGATGGGTACGCTGGGGATTGGCATTAGCACGGCGGCCATCTTTCCGACAACTTACTCGTATATGCAAAACAAAATTCAGATTACCGGCCGGCGCAATGGATTGGTTTGGGCCGCAGGCAGCCTGGGTGCCATGACACTGCCCTGGGGTGTGGGCTATCTGATCGAAGCGGTAGGCCCGCTGACCTTGATGATCACTGTTTTGGTGGTGTGGGTGCTGGCGTTGTTTATTTTCTTGGGGATGTTGCGCGCAGGAAAGTGATATTTCGCAAAAAGATCATGGGTGCGTAAAAACTAGCCGCCAACTGCCCCAATAGCGTTCATCCTGCTCATCGGAACATTCGGGAACGAACAAGTCCACCGGCTCTCCCCCATCAGCGATGTGCAGTGAGTAGGTTTCCCCAGGGGTCATGACATAATCGGCATAGCCCAAACCTAATTCCGGTTTCAATCCGGTGAAAAAGAACTCTTCACCCTGGTCAAATTGCAGGATGATTTCGACACCGGGGACACCTTCCCCAGCGGCGTTTTGCACGATGATCTGAATGATGGCATCTTCATAGACCGTTTCGCACACCAGCGCCTGCTCGAGCAAGAAATAGGGCGGCGACAGGGTCGCTGTGGGTGTCAGGGTGGGTAGAGGTGTAAAGGTGAGGAAGGGGGTGCGAGTGAGGGTCGCCGTGGGCGTCAGGGTAGGTTCTTCTGCCTCCGATGTCTCCTCGGCATCAGTTGTTGGAACGGATTCATCTCCCTCGGTGGTTGCAGATTCATTCGATGATTCTTCTGCCTCGCCAGCTTCGGCATCATTCGGCTCAGCATCCGGAGTGTCGGCAGCTTCACCTTCATCCGCAGGCGTGGGCGTTTCATCGGACTGGGTTGCTTCGGTGACTACGCTAGACGTCGTGGGTGTCAACGGAGCAGCAACCGGCGCTTCCCCTAAGGCCGCCGATAACCTGGCCAGAGCCACAGCATCATTATAGGAATAACCCTCCGCCAAATACCGTTGACTCTGGGCCGCCAGGATGCCTGCCGGATCATCATCTTTCAGCAAATTCAGGCGGGCCTGGGCGCGTGAAAGGTCTCCGCTGGCATTATAGGCCGCCGCAATCGCCGCCCGATAGGCATCTTTATAATCTGCCCGCATGGAGGCAGGATAAGTATCCGCATATTCCGCCGGAGAAAAGACCCAGGTATAAAGCAATCCTAGTGCAACCCCTAAAATCAGGCCGGTCAGCAGATACCAGGAGCCGCGTCCTTCACTGGTCATGGAGTAGTCTCCGGTTGCGACGCGGACCAGTCCATCAGGGCGTCATACAATTCATCCAGCTTGGCCTGATCGTTCTCGGAATAACCAACTTCAACCGCAAATAGATAGGTGTTGTAAACCAATTCCCGAACATCAGCCACTCCCAAAAAAGCCAATCGAGCATCAGCCACGGCTGGATCGCGCTCGGCCTGGTAAGCCTCTGCGACCATCAGCACATAATCGGCCTGGTAATCCTGGCGCAGGCTGTTAGGTGTGGTATCGACATAATCGACAGGGTCCAGCACCAGGCCGTAGAAAAGGCCCAGCCCGATACCGATGAGAATGGCGATGAAGAATTTAGTCCAACGAGACATAGTGATGGCTAATAACAATTTTTGAATGGTGAATTGTGAATGAAGAATCTCCAACACCCATGTATCGGAGTAGCGAGTGGGCTTGGTCGATTTCGCCCGCTGGCGCATCAGTGGTAATTATTGTGCCACAAGGGTTTTAATTCGACAAGCTTCCCATCCGTGCTTGGGATAATTCTACTATAGTTGGTGGTTGGATGTTGAGAAAAGGCTGAAAATATGAATTGAAAAGTAAGGTATATGCAGATCCTGAGTACATGGCTTGTAAAGCCGTGTGTATCGCGCCTTGCCTCCCTTCGGGAAGGGTGCGGGTATTATGACACCACCCCTCGATACGATCTCCGATCGCTGCGTTCTACTCGGAATGCTATCCAATATCATGACAATCACTATTTCGAAATTTTCATGCTGAAGATTTCGAAACTAACAAAAAAGTCCCACCGCGTTTTATAGGAAAACACGGTGGGAAGAAATCATGTGAAAAAGATTTAAAATAGAACTAATCACCACCAAATGAGCCATCGGGCAGTACGGCGTTGGCCAGAGAAGCAGCCTGATCAAGCTGTTCTTGAGTCAGTTTGGCATCCAACAAAACGGATCCGCTCAAATCCACACCGGTCAAATCAGCCCCGGTGAAATCGGCACCGGTTGCGTTGCTGCCGCTCATGTTCGCGCCGGTGAGATCGGCACCCGCAAAGTTACTATTTGTAGCGTTGACACCGCTCAAATCAGCAAAGCTGAGCGTAGCATTGCTGAAGTCACTGGCACTGATATTGTTCGATCCTAACACGGCCAGGGTCAGGTCTGCGCCGCTAAAGTTACCCTGACTTAAATTGCAGCTCAGGAATTGCGTACCCACCATTGTCGCCTCGCTAAAATCAGATTCGCTGGTATTGCTGTCGCTAATGACAGCTTGCGAAAGATCAGCACCCGCTACATTGCTGCCGCTCAGGTTTGTATCCGTGAATTCACATAGAGCCAGGTTCGCGCCCGGGACCAGGCCCGTAGAACAATCACCCTGCTCAACCAAGGGGAGTTCAGGGGGTTGCGGGGCCGGCACGGTGGCTTCTTCTGAAGTCTCTTCACTCGTAGGCGCTTCGGCTTCCGCCGTAGGCGTCGCCTCAGCCTCTTCGTCTGGCACATCTTCAGTTTCGGGCTCCTCTGCGGCCACAGCCTCCGTTGGTTCTGCAGTCGCCTCTTCCGTTGGCTCGGGGGCCACTTCTTCCTGGGCTTGATCACTTTCTTCGGTCGGTGGGGCATCTTCACCACTTGTTACTACGCTGCAAGCCAAAGAAGCCAGGATCAAAACAATCGATATCAATAATAGTCTTTTCATGCTATTCCTCCAGTTATTGAGTTTTTGACATTCATCGCTGGAATAATTATATCTTTAATCGGATAGGTCAGGTAAGAATAAGAATTATTAGATTTTCTCACGCAATTATCCAAGTAGCCCCTCATTGAGAATAGTACCGTGAGAACGGTTAGTCTTAGCGGTATTTCATTATCGGTATTGTGGGGCCAATAAACTGAAATTTCACAATTAATTCTGATCCAGATATCATCATTGTCCAGTCGGAGAAGAGAATACAGAAATCCTGACGGAAGGCCACTAACGCAAAGGAATAATCTTATCGCACGGATATCCCCCACAAATTTCTGGCTAGAATTTATTCGCAAATTTCCACGTTTTTACCACGCGGCCAGCACGTTCGCGTTGATCACTATCCAACGTAACAAGAGGTAAAGATAATTGTTGTGCAACGGCGATATAGACTGCATCAGCAGCCCGCATTCCCAAATCAGCACCTGCACAAACGGCGGTTTGGACAACGCTGTGATCCATCTCCACCAATCGCAGATCTGGCAGGTTCTCTAACGCTTCCGCAGCCTTTTGCACCAACTCACTGTCACCTGTTCGACGTGAGATGGCTGCTGCTACTTCAACCAGTAAAAGCGTTGGAGAAACAAATTGCACCCCTTGAACTCGCTGCGTATCTAACCATTGACGGCTATATTCATGGAAAGCGTCATGAGCAATCAGGCGGGCCACCCACAGGCTGGCATCTACCACGAGGTAATTGCTCATGAACGCCCCTCGACGACAGCTTCCACACCGGAGACATCACCAGGCCAGCGCGCGCCGATCTCTGCTGCCAGAACATCTAACCGCTCCCAAGCCTCTTTCATTACAGATGGCGGTGGACCTTTCACAGGTACTACCAGGGCAACCACCTCACCGCGGTAAGTAACCTGTATTTCCTGGCCATCTTCTCGTACCTGGCGAATCAATTCGCTGGCCTGTTGCTTTAGTTCTCGAACACCGACGGTTACCATATCAGCCTCCTGAATTTAAACCGCTCCACATATGTAGACACATTGGGTATATCACAGGTGCTACTCTTTCAGGAATTCGCTCAACCGTTAATCACAGCAACAAGTTCATACTTGCCTATGTCTACACCAATACAACACCAATCTGCTAGTGCGACATCCTGCATGCGTAGGCGAAATGCTTCTTTCCAATTGCCGCCGTACTTACCTGGCTGATATGGTTCTTTCTTCTTGTGATACACTGGTTTGCGTCATGACTTACCTCCTTTGAGTTCGAGAAATCGGATTTTGGTTACTCTCATTAAATCAAGCTGGTAGTTCATGGCAACCTTTTCTTTTATCATTTCATATTACCAGGCGCGCAGAGCGATGACATTAATTTAGGAGTTAGCAATTCGCATCCTGCCCTTACAGGATGCTTCGCGAAGTAGTCCCCGCCGAATGTGTGCGGCTGGCAAAGGACTGTATCGAAGGGTGCCAATGGGAGAAAATTGACTCTTCGATACGCCTTTGGCTACTCAGGATGCAATTTTCTCTTGGAAAGTTCTCAACTGCGTAACTCCTGTAATTATTATTTTTTGTGAGATAGATTACTAAAGATACCAAAGAGAGAGAAGCTTCGATATATTTTTTAGTCCCAGGATGAAACGACTGATCCTTATCCTCGCTGCAATATTGGTCTTCTTATGTGTTTTGCTGGTCTTTTACACAGCTTTTGGCTCACACAGAGCTAAGGCGAGTTGGCTGGCGAGTTATCCGGGACTTTGCCCGGAAAAACAATTGACATTCATTCCATTGCCTATACCTTTCCTGGGATCCTATCTTTTGAAGTGCGAACTCTTCCCGGAGACCATGGATTATGCCAATCCCCTGGTGTTAGTAAATATCCGTACGTGCACAGCCGTCTTATACCTGCCCAATCTATCTTTGCCAGGTGAGTATCTGGGGAAATTTAGCTCCACGACACAGATGCCGGTCTGCCCATAAAATCTACGCTTGGGGGAATAACCACGGCCCCAAAAGTCACATTTTATGTATCATTGCGGCCCTCGCAGGAAAGCCACCACGCCCAGAGCGAGTCTTCCCCTATCGCCGTTAGTGAGCGGGTGTGGCAATCTCCTCGCAGAGTTGGAGATTGCTTCGCCGCCACGCTATGCGAGTGACTCCTACTAAGAAATCGTTTCGGAGCCGCCTATATAGCAGGCGGCTCCGAAGCGATCTGGATCTTAGCTTTCAAAGATTTAGATTGTCGCAGTCCGCGGAGTTTAAACTGACACCAAAGGTGGTCGAAGGGCTCCCCTTCAGAGATCGCACTGACAGTTCCAGACTTCAAGAAAGCCGTGCGACAAGCGAGGGCAATCCTTGACTATAGAACGCATGTTCTGGTAATATTTGATTAGCTTACCCATTTGCCGGAGTGGATTTCACGCCTCTGCTCTGAAACGCTCTCTTCCCTGCGTTCACTCCAAACGTCATTTTCGATTTTCGCAAAGAGAAGGTTTGACGTGACAGAAAACGGCTTCACTTATATGCGACGCAGCCTGGAAGATACATTACAGCGCTTGTTCGACTCACCCATTTTTTCTAGATTAAAAAACAGACCTTCGAATCCCTCGGACTATAAGGAACTGGTCACGGTGCTGGATGCCACGGTATTGCAAGAATTATCCGATTTGGCTCAAGACCAGGACATGGATACAGGCCCTTTCGTCTCGAAAATGGTGAAAGACACGCTGCAGATTCAGGTACAGGACATCGAAGTCAAGATCAAGATGTGGGGACAATTAACCGCCCGGGAACGAGAAGTAGCCGCGCTGGCCTGTGAGGGAATGACCAATGTTCAAATCGGTGACACGTTGAACATCACCCAAGAAACCGCAAAAAAACACATGCGCAGCATCTTGCGCAAATTTAATGTCAAAGGCAGGGGGATACTCAAATGGCTGTTGGATGATTGGAATTTCGACAATCTTGAAACGCCCTGGGAAACATAGCCATATTTTGGGGTAAACCCATCTATTCCCCCCCATATCTGCATACCCCATAGGGGTAGTACCAGGGTTTTTAAGAATACCCCCATGGGGAATTGATAATTTTTGGATTAGCCTTTACCTTTAGGGCATGAAACTTCTATCCCCAGGCCAAATAACGCTGATCACTGGCCAGCGATCTTTAACGCATCAACGCATGCACGGCTTGATCGTTCAGTTCGCCTTAGAAGGGCCTGTAAAACTGCTCATCGGCGGCAATCGCTATGACCATTACGGCATCAATTACGCCATTGCAGCAGCAAGCCCCCATTACGAGTATGTTCTCGACAAGCACATTTTTCTCTCTCGGGCAGAAACCTGCTACCAAATGGTTGAGTTACTCCTCGAAACCCGAATTGACCCTATCCCTATCATGGTATTGGATCTACTGAAAACCTTTTACGACGAAAGCGCCCATGATCAAGAAGTCAACCAGCTATTTTTTGAGAGCATTCTCGCCTTGCGCCGCTTTCGCCAAGAAGCCCCTGTGGTCGTTAGCGCCAATCCAGAGCAAAATCGCTCCTGGATGATGAAGGCATTAGAAAAGGCTGCCGATCAAGTCGAGTATCTAGCTCCAGAACCACCTCAACCGTCACAACAGAGAAGTTTCATCCAATGAAAATATGGGACATACCGTACCGCCCTTTACGTGGCAATATCAAAAAGAAAAGGGATATTTTGCCAAATTCCGGCGTGCTTTGTTGCTGGCGGATGACAAAGGCACCTTTGATGATCTCTGGAACAAGGCCGAGTTTCACATCCCTGCAGCGGAGAAAACATCGCATCCGCTACCTATTGCCACCATCATAATGATGATGTCTCTGGAGCAACAAAAAACGATTCAGCAACTGCAGGTTCAAGTAGAAACTCAAGCTCAAAAAATTGTCCGATTGGAGCAGGCGCTGAATAGTAGTGAAGCCCAACGGATTTATTTGATGAACGAGTTGCAAACCATCGAAACCAACATTGAAGACAGGCTGCAGCGCTTTCGGGAAGAGATGTTAACGATTAAATACCCGGAGTACGATTTTGCTCCGTGAGCTAAAGGGCTGGCTCTTGTCGGTCTATCCGGATGAAGAGGACGGTGCCGTGGTCTGGCTGTTGGGAGACGATGATGAACGTCACCGCCTGACCCAAACATTCAGGGTTATGTTCTATATTGCGGGCGAGGATGACCGCTTGAAAGCCATCCAAGATGAACTTCAAAGCCGCCCCACGCCACCAAAAACGAGCTTTCAATACCGTCGCGATCTATACAAAGGCTTATTGCCCGTTTTGGGGGTCCAGGTCGATAACCCCGTCGCCCAACAGAAATTATTCTTTTGGATGAAGAAAACTTTCAAATGGGTACGCTATTTTGATGCCAGAACACCTTTTCCCATCCGCTACGGAGTCGCCAAGAAGGTCTTTCCAATGGCGGAATGTAGACTGCAAGTAAATGAACAAAACCAGATCATCGAGATCGAAGCATTAGATAGCCCTTGGGATATCGTTTATGCTTTACCACCCTTGCGCATCCTGACCATCGAGCCCGATCTACTCCCCCAACGTGCACAACCAAATTTTTTGAGTGTTCAATACGAAGACACTTGTGTGAATTTAGGGCTATCCGATGAACTCGAAGCCGTGCTTCAATTGCAGCACATCCTAGAGCAATATGATCCTGACGTAATTTTTGCCCGTTGGGGTGATGGCTGGCTGTTCCCTCACCTGATTGATATTGCTGAAAGACACCAGCTCGACTTCAACCCTAGCAGGGATACCAGACTGAAATACCACCACATTCAAGAGAGAACATTCGAAAGTTATGGCAGCATTTACTTTAGAGCACAACAAACGCATCTTTTTGGGCGCTGGCATATCGACCCCAAAAACTCATCCATGGACATGGGCTTTAAATTCTCGATGCGTTCATCCGTCGAGCTGGCCAGGGTTACCTGCCTGGATGTACAGACCGCCGCCCGCAACAGCCCAGGGTCAGGGTTCACCGCTATGCAAATCCGAGAGGCCGCCCGGCGCGGCATCCTGGTTCCCCTGCACAAGCGCCAGACGGAGCGTTTCAAATCTGCGTTGGGACTGAACGCGGCCGATGGGGGTGGGTTGAATTACCGCCCGATCGTTGGAATTCATGATAACGTCGCCGAGATCGACTTCTTCTCGATGTATCCGTCCATCATGATGACCTGGAACATCAGCGGGGAAACTGTGGGGGCCAAAGGCACGCAGAACCGTTATACCCCGGATAGCGGCGTGCCGATCAATCAGGATGTGGATGGTTTGGTAGCAAGTGTGCTTAAACCACTGCTCGATAAACGACTACAAGTAAAACGTATCATGCGAAATCTAGATCAGGATGACCCGCAACGCCGGATTTTGGAATCCATGGCTGATGCGCTCAAATGGCTGGGGTATGTCTCCTTTGGATACCAGGGATACAAAAACAATTTGTTTGGCAATATTCAAGCCCACGAGGCCATCTGCGCCATTGGGCGGGAGACGCTGGTCAGCGCCATTGAAACCGCCCATGAGTTTGGCTTTAAGGTGCTGGCTGCCAACGTCGACAGCTTATTTGTCCAAAAAGCAGGCGCGAAAGCTCCCCAAGATTTCATGCCGCTGATGGATGAGATCATGCATCGGACGGGCCTGGTAATCGAGTTAGAGGGGATTTTCGACTGGTTGATTTTCACAGCCTCCAAACTCAACCCACGCATCGGAGCGGCCAACCGTTATGTTGGCAAGTTCGACCACGGCGGACTCAAAGTCAGGGGATTGGCGCAACGCAGATCGGATACCTGCCAATGGATCGCCGACGCCGAACGGGAAATTTTCGCTTTAATGGCCCAAGAAAACGAGGCGAACCGATTGCCCGATCTTATTCCTGAGGTGATCGCGCTTACACAGGGGTTCATTTCAAATCTTGAAGCAGAGCAGGTGCCCATAAAAGACCTGGTGTGTCAAACAAGGCTGTCGAGAGAACCCGACCAGTATAAGGGAAATTCCACTTCAGCCAAAGCTGCGCGGCAGTTGGCCGCTGAGGGCAAGCACGTCCGCGTGGGACAGCGAGTCCAATTTCTCTATACCCATGGAGACAAGACCAGCATCTTTGCCTGGGATCTACCCCTTGAACCCGATTATTCCCTGGTCAACAAACAGCGCTACAAAGAATTGCTGCTGCGGATGGTTGACCAAATCACTCAGTCGTTAGGATTAACAGAAGATGATTTGCTTGGCCTGGTTTCAGTAAACCGCAGGCAGTTGGCATTATTTGAGCAGCAATGATCATGAGGCAATGTACTATCACAATGGTGCTACAATGTAGCGCATGATGGATAACCTATCTACCAGGCGCATCTCAGTCATCGGCACGACGGGTTCGGGGAAAACGACCATCGCTCAGGAATTATCCCATCGCCTTGATATTCCTCATATCGAATTGGATGCCCTCAATTGGCAAGAAAATTGGACCGAAACTCCCAATGAGATTTTCCGCCAACGGGTCGCTTCTGTTGTGCAGGCTGAACGCTGGATTGTCGATGGCAATTACAGCCGCTGTCGAGATTTGGTCTGGGTCAGGGCAGATACGGTTGTTTATCTGGATTATTCCTTTTGGCGGATTTTCTGGCAACTATTGAGGCGCACTTTCCGACGATCGTTTCAGAAGGTAGAATTATGGAATGGCAACCGCGAGCATTTGCCCAAGGCCTTCTTCAGCAAAGATTCGATCCTTTTGTGGATGTTGACTACCTTCCATCGTCGACGCAGGCAGTACGCCGCTCTATTTCAGAAAACTCAATACGCCCATCTCAAGGTTGTGCACCTGACCGATCCCCAAATGACTGCCAAATGGCTTGAGAATATAAACCAAAACGGTTGAATTAATTTGTCTGGGATAGGAGCTCTGCGAACTAAATTCGATACTCCTTAGAAACTATCCAATGGAAAAAACACGTCTGCTATTACTCGCCGTGCTTGGTTTGGCCTTGATGGCGATGAGATCTGCAAAAACACCGCAAACCAACATCCAGAATTGCGAGCAAGGAGGCTTAATTGCCGCTGAAGAAATGAATTTGGGACGGTTTTCGTTTACATCCCCAATGATATAAACCCCAAAACTGAAATCCTGGTTTTAATCCACGGCACCCCCGCAGTCAATGAAACTGTCACCGAAACCGCCCAATACTATTTGGAAAACTGGTGTAAGTTTGCTCATGAACACAATTTCGTCCTGATTGCTCCAGCCTTCGACCAAGAAAATTTCAGCAGCCGGAAGGGCGAAATCGAAGACGCCCATATCGGCTATCGGGGTCTGTTTGGGCGTGAAATTAGCGCTGATGCCTGGGTGCTGGAACTGGTTGCGCAACACCAACAAGAATTCCCCGTAGAGAATGGAAAAAATAAATCTTTACGGCCATTCTACCGGCGGCCAGTTTGTGGGCCGCCACACAGGTACCGCTACCTGTGATCGTCGGGATGAACGATATTGCCAAACAGCCGCAACGCATCGGTCAGGAGGGCACAAATCGGATTACAATTGGTAAGAACTGGGTTCAGGCTATGAGAACTTTCGCAGAACAACAAGGCCAAATATGTCGATTTGAATTCGAAAGCATCCCTGGTAAAAGCCATGGTACGGCTTATGTAAAATCCGAGATAGATTCTAGAAACCGGGTTTCTTTGGCCTAGTTTCATCGAATTCACATAAAGCGTATAGTATAAGTGGGTTGCTACCTTACAGCCAGGATGCTTTGGTAAAAGACCACTAATTGATGACAGTTATCTGCATAACATATTTTCAATCAGGAGAATAATATGGATCAGTCGTTGAAATTAGGCACGCGCGCAGTCTGGGCGGGAGAAGAAGAATATTTGATGCAGGGTGCTACCCAGGTGCCCGTAGTGCACAGTGTCGCCTACGGTTATCACGATTTGGATGAGTGGCTGCAGGTGGCCTTGGGACAAAAGCCAGGCCATATCTACAGCCGCAACACCAACCCCACAGTAGATGCCTTCGAAGAGAAGGTACGCAATCTGGAAGGGGCCGAAGCTGCTACCAGCGCTGCCACCGGTATGGGCGTCATTCACAGCACGCTTTATAGCCTGCTGACCCCTGGGGAGCGCGTCGTTTCGGTCAAGGATACCTACGGAGGCACGAATGTCATCTTTAGCGAGTTCCTGCCCAAATTCCAGGTCGAGGTTACGCTTTGTGACACAACCGACCACGAACAGATCGAAACTGAAGTGGCCAAAGGCTGTCAAATCTTATACATGGAGAGTCCTACCAATCCCACTACCAAAGTGATGGACATCGCCCGCTTGACCAAGGCGGCCAAAGCTGTGGGTGCAACTGTGATTGTGGACAACACCTTTGCCACTCCCATCAATCAAAACCCCCTGCAGTTTGGCGTGGATCTGGTCCTTCATAGCGCCACCAAGTTCCTGGGGGGGCACGCGGATGCTCTGGGCGGCGTGGTATGTGGGAAAAAAGAGTTGATTGAGCAAATCTACCACTATCGCGAGATCAACGGCGCAACCCTTCACCCTATGGCCGCTTATCTGCTGCTGCGGGGCATGAAGACTCTGCACTTGAGGATCAAGCAGCAAAATGAAAATGCCATGCAAGTGGCCCAATTCCTGGAAGCACATCCTGCCATAGGGCGAGTCTATTACCCCGGCTTACTATCGCACACGGGGCATCCGATTGCCCAAAAGCAAATGCGCGGCTTCGGTGGAATGTTGAGCTTTATGCTCAAGGAAAACCACCTGGAAGCCGTGGGCAAATTCCTGCCACGGCTGCGCTTCGCTCACGCCGCTGCCAACCTGGGCTCGGTGGAAACAATCGTTGGGCCACCGGCCACCACCAGCCATGTCGAATGTACCGCTGATGAGCGCCTCAGCCTGGGCATCCCCGAAGGATTGATCCGTTATTCCACCGGTATAGAGGATATTGAAGATTTATTTGCCGATTTAGATCAGGCCTTGAGTATATTTTAGAAAGTGTGTCTAACTACCCAACTCTTTAAATTTTGGACGCTGACGCTGGGCGTTCGCAGATTCTCATGATTTGGGGGGGTCATATTAGGATGAATCCGTCACATCTGAGAAAATCAGCGGCACAAGGGCACGCGCCATGAGCGTCACTAAGCGATGTAACTGACCAAACCTGGGAAGTCTCCTGCCAAGTGCTTTTGAACGTAGTTCTGGTAATAAGCCTTGAAGAAGCGATAGCCAGATTGATGAAAGTGGATCATGATCGTCATTATCTCGCTAAAGGACAACTGCGTGCTTCGCTTTCGTTGGCGTAAGCCGTTTGACAATTGAAAACTCGTCCAACGAGGCTCAAATATCTGACAAAAATCATCGACATCTACAAATAATTCGACTAAACTCATGGTAGGGTTCCTTTTTAGAAGGCTATCGTGTGGTGACTTTAGCTCTATTCTAATCAGGAACCCTTCCTTATCCAATACTCAGGTTAAGTATGCCCTTTAGCTTTGATCCCCAACCCGAAGATAACGAAACCCAATGCGCACGTTGCAGCGCAATTTTCCACCTGGATCTGACTCGCTGCCCGGAATGCGGCGTTAATCTCTACGAGCCCGATGAAGAGTACGAGCCGGAACATCATCAAGAATTTTCGTCCCCAAATCCCAGCATCTTTTCAAAAATTGGTGATCTATTGCGAAGGGTATTTGGAAAGCCCTATACCGCGGATGAAATTTTCGGTGATTCTTTAGATCAGGCCCTTTTGTACGATGACCTTCTCCGCAAAGTTGGCAGTGACAAGAATGTGGTCGATCGCCTGATACAATTTGAGCAGCAACAAAATCCCACCGGAAATCGCTCCCTTTGGCTGCAAAGCGCCATCCAACGTTGGAATCGAGATAACAGGACAAATACAACCGGGAAACAATAATGAACACGACATCAGCCCTCCAAATCGATAATCTCACAAAAAACATGATCGCTGTTGTGGGCGTCCCCTTCGATCAAAATTCATCCTACCGGCACGGGACGGCCTTTGCACCGGTGCGCATCCGTGAGAGTGTTTATAATGAATCTGCCAATCTGTGGACGGAAAACGGGATCGATCTAGGTGCAAATTCGGATTGGCAATTCGTTGGTGACGCCCATCTGCTCGATGAACAAACGGCATTTGACGAGATCGAGAAAATCATCGATCAACTGCTAGAAATAGAAACGCGGCCAATTTCCCTGGGTGGCGACCATTCGATTACCTATCCAATTATTCGGGCCTTTGCAAAGAAATACGAACAATTGTGCATCCTGCAACTCGATGCCCACCCCGACACTTATGACGAACTTAACGGAAATCGCTTTTCTCACGCCTGTCCTTTCGCTCGTATCATGGAGGCGAAGCTGGCAAGTCGTTTGGTTCAAGTGGGAATTCGCACGATGACAGGCCATCAACGCCAACAAACAGAACGTTTCGGCATTGAAGTCATCGAAATGCGAGAGTTATCCAAAATCGATGATCTGCACATTGATGGGGCGGTATACCTGTCACTTGATATGGATTGCCTCGACCCGGCTTTTGCTCCCGGGATCTCGCATTACGAACCCGGCGGGATGAGCACCCGGCAGGTGCTTGACATCATCCAAAAGCTAGATGGCAAGCTGGTCGGCGCCGATATCGTCGAATACAACCCCGAGCGCGATTTCCAGGGAATTACCGCTATGGTCGCCGCCAAATTCTTGAAGGAGATTATCGGCCACATGCTGGCCGAAAGCGATGATAATAAGGAGTAAGCCATGAGACGACCCTCAATTTCTGATTTCATCACTAACATGAACCAACCCATGCCCTGGCGGGAGAAATACTCAAAACTCGTCAGCAATCTCTGGCGCCGTGTGGTCTTACGCCAGAACTGTTGCGGCAACGAGGGCGAACCCGGTTGTTGAAAAACGGATCATCCGCCCCGTGAGGGCGATCATCACCACCACCATCCCTAATGCGGATCTAAAAGAGATATTCGGAATGGCGCTTCGCTACGCCGTGCCCACCAGAAGCGCGCACACATCGAAGATGGCCCTTGCCTGGGGCACACCTGTGGCGACACATCGTTTCTCTCGGCATGACGATTTGGTCACGCTGAGCCGACGCCAGCAGCGGAAGAGTCTAACTTAACATATACTCTATTCCTAATTTGCTCTTGATAATGCACTATTATCTGCAATTCTGCATATGAAACAGCCAAATGCGCTAAACCCAGATACTAACTTCACACAGGTCGGCACAATATTCGACACACCACTAGTTGTGGTCGGCAAAACCTGGCTGCCCCTGACTGAACTGGTCGTATGGGGGATCGCTACCAAAGTAGTAGCACACAAACAGCCTCAGCAATCGCTGTCGAAAAACATCCTAGTTGGAGGGTTCAACATGGCAGCCATTCTTGGATCAGAATGGTGTCACAATTTAGCACATGCAGCGGCTGCCCAATGGGTTGGAAAACCAATGGATGCGTTGCGCATTGCCTGGGGGATGCCTTTGTGTGTGTATCATGAATTGAATGATAAAAACGTATCTCCTCGCCAACATATCATCCGAGCCCTAGGCGGTCCCGTCATCAACGGCGTTCTATTGGGATTGATGAGTATCGTGCGTCGCTTTACACCTGAAAATTCGATTTCCCGTCAAGTTATTAACGCTGGGATTGGGATGAACACTTTCTTATTTACAGTCTCCTTGTTACCTATTCCGGGCATCGATGGCGGCCCAATTCTCAAATGGAGTCTTGTAAACGCGGGCCAATCAATAGAAGAGGCAGATGAGAGTGTTCGACAGGTAAACAAATTCACCGGAGCGGGGCTGGGGTTGGCCGCAGGATTTGCCGCCAAAAAGAACCGCAGAGTTATCGCCACAATTTTGAGCGCCTTTTCAGCGATTGCATTTGGGGTTGGATCTGGTCTACTAAAAGAAAAATAGCCGCAATTATTGCTGAACAAAAATTGCTTCGGTTTGCCGAATTAGCAAGAAAGGCGTTGCTATCTCCTTGAAGGAAGGCAAAATAGGGCAAGAAATCTTCACATCGAACATCGGCAAAAATTCGGATTTTGAAACCCCCAGATAGCTTTCCAAATTGGTCTGCTCCGACATGCGTAGTTTACCTTCATACCACATATTGCCAGCTATTGCGACAACAGACTCCATTTTGCGGTTCGGTTCATCTGGATCGAAGTATGGCGTTTCATCAGCTGGCGGCAATAGATGATAAGCGTTAATTTGATGGGTGTGCACAGACATGTTTGGATATTTAAATGATTTTGGTGTCGCAGAAACACCCATAATCAAGATCTGCGCATCAATCAGGCACATGTATAACGGTGCCATTTCGGTTTGTAACCAGATACTTACACGTATCGCTGGCTTGGCAATCACCTTCCCCCAGATCATACTTTGCCGGTTATATAACATCACCGGCGTAACTTTGGTTGTCGAAGACATGTTTGATGGTTGCAAGCTCATTATTTGCCTCCGCGATAAATTTCAAGGAATGTTTACAGCCTAATTATATAAAACTCTCGCCAAAAGGGGAGGGAATTTCCCAAATTGCTACCTGATGATAGAATAAAACTCAAATCCAAGACGAATCGAGGCCAAATATGAGCGGATACCAACCTGAAGAAAAACAAAATAATCCCCGAATTCGTCAAGCCGTTTTGAAATTAGTTTGGGAACTGGTGTCAGTGGTGGTACCCGCTTTGTTGATTGCACTGTTCATAAACGTATGCGTGGCTGAAGCTGTGGAAATCGAGATGGGCTCCAGCATGGAACCTAACATGTCTGTCGGCAATAGAGTCATGACCGAGAAAATCTCCTACCAGTTGCACGAACCCCGAAGGGGAGATGTGGTGGTTGCCGATATTTCTGAACAGGAAGCCGGCCTAATCAAACGTGTGATTGCATTGCCCGGTGAGATTGTGGAAGTACGTCAGGGGCATGTTTACATCAACGGGGAAATGCTTTTCGAACCTTGGGTAACACATTTTGGCGGATCCGAATATCCAGCTACCATCGTTCCTGAGAACCATGTTTTCATACTTGGGGATAATCGGGTTGCATCAAGAGATTCGCGTGCCATTGGGCCGATTCCTTTAGAGAATATTACTCGGCAAGCCTGGTTTATCTACTGGCCAATTATTGATCTGAAATATTTGCCCTAAAAATGTCCGATTTGTTAGCTTGATTCTCTACACAAAATACTATACAATAAAACTAGTGACCTATTCACGGCAGGACAAAGGAAACAGAATGGAAACAGCGAAAGAAAAAAATGGTCACATCGATATGATAAAAGTCGCGGCAAATTCGCGTACTTCAGCTGTGGCTGGAGCAATTGCTGGGGTTTTTCGAGAACTCCAGCACGCCGAAGTGCAAGCGATAGGTGCTAGTGCAGTCAATCAGGCCGTCAAAGCTCTTGCCCTCGCCAAAGGATACCTAGAAGAAGACGGTTTCGATATGATCTGCGTACCCTATTTTGTCGATGTTGATATCGACGGGAATATTCGTACAGCAATTCGTTTTACAGTCGAGTCACGTTAGTATTCCTCTCTCCGGCAGAACTGATATGCGTGCTGCAAGGGATTTTTTGGCGCGCCATGGTGGTGGCAACAGGCAATAATTCCCCCTCAAGTTAAAACATAAAAATGGTAGAATCGGTATCATCAAGGATTATTGATCCAGAGAGAATTCGTTTTTCTCCCAATCTTGATCGAGGAAGGTAAAATGGAAAAGCAAGTTGGTTCATTTGCAGTAAAAAAGGGGCTAGCCCAAATGCTTAAGGGCGGCGTGATTATGGACGTTGTAACGGCAGAGCATGCTCGCATTGCAGAAGACGCGGGAGCCGTAGCTGTCATGGCGTTGGAACGCGTCCCTGCTGATATTAGGGCCCATGGTGGCGTGGCGCGCATGAGCGATCCAGGGTTGATCGAAGATATTATGTCATCCGTATCGATTCCGGTGATGGCAAAAGTGCGGATTGGACATTTTGTCGAGGCACAAATTCTGGAATCACTGGGTGTTGATTATGTCGATGAATCCGAGGTTCTGACACCAGCTGATGAAGAACACCACATCAACAAGCATGATTACAAGATTCCTTTTGTTTGTGGTTGTCGAAATCTCGGGGAAGCGCTGCGTCGAATTGGCGAAGGCGCTGCCATGATCCGCACCAAAGGCGAAGCCGGCACCGGCGACGTTGTCGAAGCGGTTCGCCACGCTCGCACTGTACTTGGTGATATTCGCCGGTTACAGAATATGCTCGACGAAGAGTTGATGGCTTATGCCAAAGATATCGGCGCACCCTATGAACTTGTCAAAGAAACCAAAGAATTGGGCCGCATGCCAGTGGTCAATTTTGCTGCCGGTGGTATTGCCACCCCCGCTGACACTGCTCTGATGATGCAGTTGGGCGTCGATGGCGTTTTCGTTGGTTCGGGCATCTTCAAATCCGGTGACCCGGCCAAACGTGCCGCGGCAATTGTCAAAGCGACAACACACTTCAATGACCCGAAAATTCTGGCCGATGTCAGCCGCAACCTGGGTGAACCCATGGTCGGCAGACAGGTCACAGACATCCCTGATGAAGAATTGATCGCCCAACGAGGCTGGTAAGTAACAGAAGTCAGCAAGCAGTAAGCAGTTTCTATTAATAATGACTGCTTGCTGCACACTGATCATTGAACCATGAATATCGGAGTCCTGGCCTTACAAGGCGATTTTATCGAGCATATCAACATTTTGGATCGCATTGGAGCACAAACATCTGAAGTCCGTCTCCCTGCCCATCTAGACGATCTGGACGGGTTGATTATTCCTGGTGGTGAGTCTACGACAATTGGGAAATTAGCGACCGATTTCGAAATGATGGTACCCTTGCGCAACTTTGGACACCAAAAAGCAATCTGGGGAACTTGCGCCGGGGCCATTTTCCTCTCAAAAGATGCCCGTAGGGAACAACCTCTATTGGGGTTGATGGATATAAATGTCGAGCGGAACGCATTCGGGCGTCAGGTAGACAGCTTCGAAGTTGATTTGGTGGTGCCAGCATTGGAAGCAGTAGATGAGTCCAATGCACCGTACCACGCGATCTTTATTCGTGCCCCACTGATAGAATCCGTTCAGGGTGACGCTCAAACTTTGGCAGAACTACCCGATGGCCGCATAATCGCGGCTCGCCAAGGGAATCTATTGGCAACAGTTTTCCATCCTGAACTAACCCCGGATGTCCGTTTTCATAAATATTTTCTGACCATGGCAGAATCAGCCAGAAACGGAAATTAATGCGACCTTTTGGTTGGCGCGATCTGCCCACGTTGTACCGCTACAGAAATCAGGGTATCTTCCTTGATAGCGCTCTGATGCTGACCCGCGGCACTACACTCATTCCCGGCGTCTTGTTTTCTGAATACATGACCTGGGTCTGCAAGGAAGATTGCGATGAGTTCCCGTTGGTTGGCCAAAGCTATCACCCACTCGATTCGCCGACAGCGCGGCTTTCGTTCATCGCCCCCCAGGAAGCGCTGAAGTCGCCTAGCGTGCAACTTCTATTGGAACAGTTGGCCAAACAAGCCGGACAGCATGGCGCTTTTCACCTTCAGGCAGAGGTCGAAACCGATTCAATCGTATTTGAAACATTGCGCAAAGCGGGCTTTTCAGCCTACACGCGCCAACGAGTATGGCGCTGCGATCCCAAACCATCGCACAGCGGCAGGGAAAAATTTCGTTGGCGCTTTTCCCAGCCTATTGATCACTTACCGGTACAATCCCTTTACCGGCAAATCGTTCCGGATTTCGTTCTTAACGTCGAGCCGCTGGCTTCGATATCTCATTCCGGCCTGGTATTCAGCAATAAACAAGAGATCATGGCATATGCTGAAATTCAGTATGGAGGAAGAGGAATTTGGGTGAAACCGATCATCAAGCCTGATCCAAATTCAACAGATCAAATCCTCGATGGTTTATTGGGCAGTATCCCAGAAACGAGGTCCAGGCCAATTTATATCTGCGCACGGGCATACCAACCGCACCTTCAGCCGGCACTGGAAGCCATGCAGGCCGAACCTGGCTCAAGTCAATCCGTTATGGTCAAACACCTGGCCGCACACCATAAATTACGGGATACCTTTGCGCTCCCAAATTTAGAAGGTCGCTCCGAGGCGTCCGCTCCCCTGGCTCAAACCAGGCGCAACCCATGAACCCAATGAGAAATTCTTATCATGCAAGCACCCAAAATAACCGATGACCTTGACGCCCTAATGGGCGTTTTACCCTCAGAAATATCGGAAGCCATTCTCGAGGAGAACGATAGTAGCAACCTGCTGGAAGTTGTACTTGATCTAGGTAGAGCGCCTACTGCTCGTTTTTTAAAAGGTGAAGCCGTTCTCTTGGAGAAGGAAATTTCGCGCGAGGCGATAGATTTTGTCGGCTCGAAGGTCAGCCAATTCGATGACGACAATCGCGCTGGTCTAGAACGCACTCTGCACCGCATTTCGGCTATTCGCAACCGGCGCGGCGATATCGTTGGGCTGACTTGCCGTGTAGGCCGGGCTGTCTATGGGACAACCGAAATCATCAAAGATTTGATCGAGGATAATAAAAGCCTACTAATCCTGGGTCGCCCTGGCGTTGGCAAGACGACCATGCTGCGCGAGGCAGCCCGAATTTTGGCGGACGCGAAGCGTGTGGTGATCGTGGATACATCCAATGAGATCGGCGGCGATGGGGACGTACCCCATCCGGCAGTGGGCCGCGCCCGTCGAATGCAGGTTGCAAAGCCTTCCCTGCAGCACGAAGTCATGATCGAAGCCGTCGAAAACCATAATCCCGAGGTAATCGTCATTGACGAGATCGGGCGCGAGTTAGAAGCAATCGCTGCTCGCACTATCGCCGAACGCGGTGTGCAGTTGATCGGTACCGCTCATGGTAACAGCCTAGAAAATTTATTGCTCAACCCCACCCTTTCAGACTTGGTCGGCGGAATCGAATCGGTGACTCTCTCCGACGAGGAAGCCCGGCGGCGTGGCACGCAAAAGACAGTGCTGGAACGCCGCTCACCGCCTACCTTCGATGTGCTGATCGAAATCCAGACGCGCGACCGGCTGGCCATCCACCTGGACGTTGCAACGGCTGTCGATGCATTATTGCGCGGCCATCCTCAAACGCCGGAAATTCGCTCACGAGATGAAAACGGTGAAATCCGCATCAAGAAAGCCAGCAAGGCCATCACCCGACATCAGACCAGCGGTGGTATGTTGCGCCAGCGAGGCGATACCGACTATGAATCATCAGGCAAGATGGTTTCATCTATGGCCACCCAACCGATTGAAGAACCACGAAGAGAAAATCTCCAAGAGATTCGCATTTACTCTTATGGAGTTGCCCGCAACCGACTTCGGCAAGCCGCCCGCCAGTTAAATGTTCCTATTCAAACCGAAACCGATCTGCACCAGGCTCAGGCCGTTGTCACTTTGCGGCACCATTTCCGGAAACGCACTCACGCTATCGTCGAGGCCGAAAACCTGGGAATACCCATCTATGTGCTGCGATCGGATACACGCTCCCAATTGGTGCGCTTTTTGAGCGGATTATTCAATTTAAGTCAGGCCAAATCTGTCAAGCCCGACGATGAAGTTACGTTGGAACGCACACAGTATGCCATCAAAACCGTCCTGGACGGCGAGCGCTGGGTCGAACTCGATCCTGCATCGTCTTATATTCGCCGCTTACAGCATCAGATGGCCCGCCAGGCTAACTTACTCTCATATTCGCATGGCAAAGAACCTAACCGCAGGGTTCGGATATATCGAGAATGAGTGTCATGTGACCGGGTGTCAGGCGTTATTTTTTGCTCTCACAGAGCACCTGGCATTCAGTACTTGACGCTTGAAACCTGATTCCTGAAACTTACCCATGTTCATCACCCTCGAAGGCCCCGAAGGCAGCGGCAAAACATTTCATATACCTCAATTGGTTGAATTTTTGAGAGAAAAGGGATACAAAGTATTCCCTACCAGGGAACCCGGAGGCACCTCTATTGGGGAACAAGTGAGGGATGTTCTTCACGATCTCAAAAATGACGAAATGCATCCACGAACAGAAACCTTGCTCTACCAAGCCGCGCGGGCACAGTTCGTTGAACAGATCATAAAACCACAGTTAGCATCCGGAGCAATTGTAATTTCGGACCGCTATGCCGATTCGACATTGGCTTATCAGGGCTATGGACACAAGCAAAATTTAGCACAAATCAAGGCTTTGGTGCAGTATGCGACCAGCGGCTTGGTCCCTGATCTGACCATTTTGCTTGATGTCGATGTGGAAATAGGGTTGAAACGCAAAGAAAATGGCAGCGAGTGGAATCGCCTGGATGCCTATGATGTGGGTTTTCATCGGCGAGTCCGAGATGGCTATTTGCAATTAATCAAAGAATCTCCCAAACGGTGGAAGGTTGTAGATGCAAGTCTGTCTCCTACTGAGGTTCAGCACCAAATTCGAAAGATCATTTTAGAAAACCTGTGAGCTAAATGGTCATTTTCAAAAGGCACATAATTCAAAACCAGTTCCATTTCGTTTTCCTGTTCCATCATTTATTGGTTTAGATTTTTGGTTTGTGAGAAATTGGTATGCACTTATGTCGTAAGAAATTCCGGCGAACAATTCTGCTATTGACTCTTTTATGGCTATTATTCGGTATCAGAACAGGTATTTCCCCCGTTCAAAATGCACTTGCTGCCGACCAGGTCGTAACCAATCTCAATGATATTGGATTGGGCTCTTTGCGACAGGCTTTAGCAGCTGTCGGTGACGGGGAAACGATCACTTTCCAAGCAGGCTTGACGGGCACAATTACCCTTACTGCTGGCGAACTCACCATCGATAAGAGCCTCACCATCACCGGCCCGGGGGCAAATGTTATCAAGATCAGTGGGACTAGTCCTAACCGGGTCATCAATATCACCAACACGGCTGCTGTCGTTAATATTTCTGGGCTAACCATAGCCAATGGAGATTTCACCGGACCTGGCGGGGGAATTCGAGATCGATCAACGGGAAATACGAACCTGACCGATATAACCTTTACAAACAACACAGCCAGTACAGAAGGCGGCGCATTAAATGCCGAATCTCCTCAGACTACCACACTCACCAGGGTCACGTTTTCGGGAAACACCGCATCCGATGATGGCGGGGCAATCGCTCATAGAAATGGTGATCTGGTCATCAACGAGTGCACCTTTTCCAACAACACCGCCACTGGCAACACCGGCGGGGCATTCTACAACAATGCCGATGCCGGCGCACGATCTGTTACCGTCGACAAAAGCACCTTCTTGGAAAACGGCGCAGATTCTGGAGGCGCAATTCGTAACCAAATCAACTTGACGATCACCAACAGCACCTTTAGCAAGAATACAGCTGAGACTCAAGGCGGCGCAATCCTCGATAGCCACTTTGACTCTGTTTTTTCAACTCACATCACAAACAGCACTTTTTCGGGAAACAGGTCCAAGGAAAACGGCGGTGCAATATCCTATCTTTCAAATGGTGATTTATCTCTCAATAATGTGACCATCACCGATAACACCGCCGATAGCGATGATAATGGTTCGGGAAATGGCGGCGGATTTTTTGAAATAGAATTTGGCGGGGGGGCGACTACGGCTACTTTCCAAAACACGATTCTTTCCGGTAACACCGACGAAGGTAATGAAGCGCCAAACTGCAGTGGTGATGCAGCCGGCGATCACCTCAACTCGCAAAACTACAATTTGATCCAGGATACCACTGGTTGTACAATTGGGGGCAACACGGCCGACAATATCACCGGGTTAGATGCCAACCTTGCAGCTCTAGCAGATAACGGTGGCGAAACCGAAACCCACGCTCTAAATAATGGCAGCCCAGCAATTGATAAGGGAAATAACGTGACAGGCTGTACTGACCATAATAATGCAGTTTTAACTATCGACCAGCGCGGCGAAACTCGCCCATTCAACGGGCGCTGTGATATTGGCGCTTTCGAGTACCACTCCATTGTTGAATCTATTAGTACAGGAGGAAATGACAACACAAAACCTTGTGGCAACTCGTGTTCGGTCGGCAGCGCTGGCAAGTACTGCACTTTCTGTTCCGGTGTGGCCATTAGAGTACCCGCAAATACCGTCCAGGATGGCAGCCGGGTAATTGTCAATGAGATCATAGGCAGTGGTTCCGGTGGCAATCTGCAATTGGGCAACAGCATCTACGACATCAAAATTTATGGTCCAGATGGACAACTCGTTACTACCTTTGATCCTCCCCTGGAAGTATGCATCAAGCCCACCAATGCTACATTGAGTGCAGCAGGCTGGAATTTCGATAACCTGACCATGTTCCATAGTCATGCCGGAGGGGCCTGGACCACCTTAACAAATACCTACGAAAGCAATGGCAAACTTTGCGCCAGTATCTGGCAATTGTCTCTGTTTACGATCACAGCATTGGAAATGCCTGCAACTGGATTCCCACCCAATAGGATGACTATCCTTCCCTCACAACCGCCAGAGAAGTCATACTCCTTGTTTGACGATCTTACTTTAGAGATTTCAAGTTTGGATCTGAGCATGCCTATCGTTGGCATACCCCTCGACCTGAATGGATGGGATGTCAGCTGGCTTGGTGATAATGCCGGATATCTTGAAGGAACGGCATTCCCTACATGGGCTGGCAACACAGCGATAACCGCACATGTCTGGAATTCAGACAATACTCCCGGACCTTTCATCGATCTACACACGCTTCTACAAGGCGACGAGATCGTCATACACGCCTGGGACTTGGCGTATACCTATGAAGTTGTGGATGTCCAGCAGGTAAACCCTGAAAACATTGCTGCCCTTTCTCAGGAAAACCTCGATGTGCTCACGCTATTCACTTGCCAGGGATTCAACGAAATTACCAATCACTACAATTGGAGAATAGCGGTCCGGGCTATTCTCGTCGATGTCAAAACTGAGTAATCTCGCAAATACTGTTAATGACAACTCCGAGGGAATTTCGCCTCGGAGTTTTTGTTTACAAATATGTTTGGTTCTCTATATCAATTTTTCAGATACTATAATTATTGAATATTGATTGATTTCTGTTGAGAGTGTATGACATCACGCAAGAGTATTCTGAAGTTTTCATTATTGATCACAATCATCTTCATCACTGCCACATGTCAAACCAAGGATGAATCGGATCAGGTCTTGGCGATTGCAGTCTCTGTAGCTATGACACAAACAGCTGCATCTTTGGGAATAGAACCAACATCAACGGTAGTACCAACTCAAACCCCGGCTCCTGCGAACTCAAATATTGCCTCCCAACCTCCGGATACAGATGATGGCACAGAAACTCCCGAAAACATTATTCTCATTGAATCCGAGTTACAGCGCGTTGAATTTGGGCCTGGAGAATTCTCAATGGTAATTTCAAAACAGATTTTCCCGGACGAAATCGATCACTATATTCTAGCCATTGGAACTGAACAGCAAATCGTAACCAATGTATATCCCCCAGGAGTTGTCAGCGTAGTAATTTTTGGCGCTGATGGAACTGTCCTAAAATCCGATCTCGACAATCTCACCAATTGGTCGGGAACCATCCCATCCGCGCAAGACTATATCATCGATATCACTTCGGTTGTTGACATAGAAACCAAGTACAGGCTAACTATTACCATTCCTCCTTTGACTCCCATTGTTACAACAGGCCAGATTTCAGGCAGCATTTTCTATTCAGGCGGGACAAATCCTGCACTCCATATCGTCGCTTACAATCTAGAAACCAATTTGTGGTACTTTCTGAAAACAGGTGAAAACGCTTCATCCTATGAGATTGGAGGATTGCCGCCAGGAACCTACAATTTAGTCGCCTATTCAAAAGAGAACATGGCCAGCGGACACTTGAATCCAATAACAGTGTCCGCCGGAGAAGCGACGGGGAATATTAATTTCACCAACTGGGTTGAAGTCGACGCTTCGGGTTTCCCGCCTGACCCCCTGAACTGGTAAATTAAAATCGCGGTTGCCACTTCAACCACGATTTTAGAGTTTCATTCGAATTACACTGGGTTAAAAATCAGCCCCAAATTCGCCGGCCCCGCCTAAACCTCCGTCATCGCCCCCTAAATCCGGCAACTCTTTCTCGATATCTTCCGGGCTTTGACCTTTCTCCAAGCGTTCTACCACTTCATCAAATTCTGGACCCAAATCTTCTCCCATCTCACCACTCATTTTACGCATCATTCTCCCCAAGGCTTGGGGATCATCTTCCAGCCCATCCAATGCAGATGGATCAGAAAAATCATCCAGGCGCTGATCGTCTGATTTAGCGATTCGAACTCGACCCAAACGACGTTTTACCTGAGCACTTTGACAGTGGGGACAATTTACATCGCGGGTACCATATTCATCATAGGTTAAAAAAATCTCAAAACGACGATTGCAATCTAAACATCGATACTCATACGATGGCATAAAAACCTCCAACGAAGATAATATCCATATTATAATGCCTTGGTTTAGAGAGTGCTATGAAAAAAAACAATACTGACTTTAATTTACATCAACCTGAACCCTTACTGATTGTGATTTCCGGGCCATCGGGAGTAGGCAAAGACACAGTCGTTGACCACATGAAAGAATGCGGATTGCCTATTCATTTTGTGATCACAGCGACCACCCGTGCCCCGCGCAAGGAAGAAACCCCTGGGGTAGATTATTTCTTCTATTCCGTGGAGGAATTCACCAACATGATTGAAAACGATGAGCTGCTTGAATGGGCGCTTGTCTATAGCGATTATAAGGGAATACCGAAATTCCAGGTAAAAGAAGCTTTAGCCAGCGGGAAAAATGTCGTCATGCGCCTGGATGTACAAGGGGCTGCAACAATTCGCAACCTATGCCCCGGTGCGGTGTTGATCTTTTTGACAACGGATACCGAAGAGGAACTCATCGAACGGCTTGAAGCTCGCAGCACGGAAAAACAAGACGAATTAGAACTAAGAATTTCAACAGCCCGCAAAGAACTCAAGCGAGCGAAAGAGTTCGATTATGTCGTTCCAAACCGGAATAACAAATTGGATGAAACTGTGAAAACAATTGAAGCAATCATCCTGGCAGAAAACCATCGTTCTATACAAAGAAAGGTCACTTTTTGAATCAAGAATTTCCCCCACAACAGCCATCAGAGCAAGAGCCCAACGTTTCGCGGGATTCTGTTCCTGAGGGAGATCGCAACACCCCAAACATCCAAGTGGCAGCTCCGGTTTCAAAACCAAACGTCACCTACATCATCATGGGGTTATCGATTTTCGTATACCTCTTGCAAATGTGGTTCCAATTCAACGAGGGATATGATTTGCCGGCAAACCTAGGTGCAAAAGTCAATCAATTAATTGCTGCGGGTGAATTATGGCGGTTGATAACCCCCGTATTGTTGCACGGATCGATTGTTCACATCGGCTTCAACATGTATGCCCTGTACCTGTTTGGGCCTCGCATTGAATCGAATTTTGGCCATTACCGTTTTCTGGCGCTATATTTAATCAGTGGCTTTGCAGGCAATGTTTTCTCGCTCATGTTTACCGAAGCGCCATCGTTAGGCTCTTCCACTGCCATTTTTGGACTTTTAGGAGCACACGGTGTCTACGTGTATCAAAACCGCAAATTCTTTGGCACTCAAGTAGCACGATCTTCATTGGGTAGGATTATCCAGGTGGCGGCAATCAATTTGCTAATTGGACTTTCTCCAGGGATTGATAATTGGGGTCATATTGGGGGCTTGATTGGCGGAACGGTATTCACCTGGTTTGGTGGACCGCTTCTGAAAGTCGCAGGAATCCACCCCAACTTTATCATCGAAGATAGTCGAGAAAATAGCGATGTTTTGCAAGCCATTGCCATTTCTGGGGGTTTCTTTGTTTTCCTTGCTGCTGGAGCGTTGTACCTGATTAGTCGCTAACCGTTTAATCAATTTAAAAAATTAGACCCGATCTCGCGAGGTCGGGTCTTTTTCATATTCCTGAATTACCAAAACTTACTCAAATTCATCTATATCCCAGTCATCATCGTCATCATAGTCGATTCCGACTTCAATACTGTCATCCGGGAAACGAACCCACAACAATAGAACATCCCCTTCACCAGTATCTAAGTTGCGAGCTGCAACAATCGGAACATCAGCCTCCAAGCCTTCCGGAGTTCGATATTCCAGATGAATTGTCTGCTGTTTCTCCCAAGCGCGGTAGCAGCGTTCAACAAGTTCATTACCATTGAATGTTCGCAATCTGGTGGCTACGACTTCAGCCTGGAGAGAGCTTTCCACTAAACCATGCACCCAAATATCGGGTATTAATTCAAATGTCGGCGAGGGGCCTTCGATAATTGTAATTTTGTCGTCCATAAAGCCTCATTACAACAATTTGTGTAAGTGCGGTTATATTACCACAAATGGAAGAATGCGCTTGTTAATAATTTCTTAACTACTATTACGTTCAAAAGCAGTGTATGTTTCAATTAGGGTCATCATAACCTTATCGGTGAAAGCAGTAATACGACGAAACAAATTACTCCACACAAACGGTGAATGAACCGAGGCCGCTTCATAAACCCCAAACATCGCATCTAGGAGTGTGTTTCTAAAGAAGAAAAATGCCTGGGCGGCATCCAGCATACTTA
The DNA here is from genome assembly GCA_964629085.1 of uncultured Anaerolineales bacterium. GTDB lineage: Bacteria > Chloroflexota > Anaerolineae > Anaerolineales > UBA11858 > NIOZ-UU35. The sequence goes on along the minus strand of CAZVPR010000026.1, from coordinate 1,890 downwards.
GCTCATAACGTCTGGCTCGAACGGCATATTCATACCCCAAAGCTCGCGTCTCCGCATCGGCACTTGGGTCATCAGCCGAAGAAAGGTATGCGCTCAACCCTTGCATCATCGTTCGACCACTCTGACGGTATTGTTGACGGGCTTCATGATCCAGTTTCTGATACCAGGCTTCTTCATCCAGACCACCTTCAATAATTTGTACGCGAGTGCGTTTCAGAGCAGTCTGTACGATGAGTTGCGATTCACCAGGTGTGTTAGCCTGATTGGATTGTCGCCAAAGCTGCACTTCTTCAATATCAAATCGGCGATGACCGCCCGGAGTTCGATGAACAGGAATTTGGTTTTTGTCAGCCCAATTTCGGACAGTGCTGGGATGTACACCTAACTCATTGGCGATTTCGCTCAAGCTCATCCATTTTTTCATTTATAAATCCTCCACTAGGCATCTCCAGCAAGTGCAGCTCGCTCAATGACCGAGAGGTCATCAGCTTGTTTCTGGAAATCATCCACATTGATATTCCGCAGTATTAACAAAGTCATAAAGACAATAATTGCCATCAGTGCAAAAACGATTAAATATCCGCTTACCGAATTACCTGTGATTTGTTGAAAGGCATCTCGCACAGCGCCGCCAAGGATAGAACCGCTCAATCGCGAAATCGCATTGGCCATCCCCCAGGCCCCGATAAAGAGGCCTACCTGTCCCTCGATGGTCATATCCAGCATCAACGAGAGATTCGATACCGTTGAAATGCCGGTCCCCAAACCTAAGAATACAAGACCTACATAGAATACAAAAGGGTCACCGATAATCCCACTGGCTGTAATCATCACAAAACCACTTACAACAGACCAACCACCCCAGGCTGCTAAAGTCCTCTTTTCCAAGCGATTTTCCAACCAGCCGGTCATAACCATTGCTACAAGAACAAAGACCCCCCAAATTGATGTAATACGCGTAGTTTCAGATACAGTCATTCCGAAGGCTTCTCCTGCAAATGGCTCCAGAAGGATATCCTGACCAAGAATTGCAATCAACAACAAGATCAAATACCAAAAGAAACGACGCGCCTGAGGGTTACCCAACACTGCTTGGATCATCTGCCCCCATGGGTAGCGAGTCTCTACTTCGTGATCCGATTGCTTTTGACGGCTTTCAAGTTTGAACAATCCTAGAATTCCAAAAAATAATGCCACACCACCGACCCACAAAAAAGATTGTTTCAAGGCCGCCGGAGTATATGGATCAACCAAACGACTGATTGTCAATGAAGTGAATATGATGCTTACAATCATCATGACCCACATGACAGCTATCGTTTTTCCGCGTCCATCTTTGCCAGAGATTTCCGTCGCTAAAGCCAGATAAGAAACTGCCGCCAAATTGTAGCCCATCCCCCAAGCCCCAAATGCTAAGGTACTAATTAGCAAACCAAACCAGAAGTTTTCAGATATCACAAATGCTACATTCGGGGAAATAACTACCCCCAATACGCAAAGTATCAAACCGATGAGAATATAAGGCGTACGCTGCAAACCCAAAATCTTATTGCGATCAGCATATGATCCAATATAAACCTGGATTGGGGAAATCAAATATGGCAAGGAAGCCATAACGGCAACTAATGTTGCTGATATAGCAAGTTCCTTGATCATCACCCGGTTGAGAGTGCTGTTTATGGGAACTAGAGTCATCGTCACAGCTACATGCACCAAACCTAATTGAATACGCTTCCAGAGCATAGAGTACCTCAAAAGTAGATAAATTAGAAAATATAACAAAATCTCCTAAAATCTATCTTACCTCTGCAAATTCAGCAATGTAGATTTTTATAGTTTTCCCCGATAAAAAGATTAAAATCACAAATTAAAAAGGCCATCGGAATCGAT
>CAZVPR010000025.1:0-45237 GCA_964629085.1 uncultured Anaerolineales bacterium | reverse complement strand
ATTAAATCGTTGGCAAGATAGATACGCGAAAAGTTTACCTTCAATAATTCAGATCAGTAATTTCAATACTTAATTAGCTTCGGTCACCTTCGCCAACTCATCATGGTCAAGTTGGCGGACTTCCACGTCGCGGATAACCGGGAAGAGATAACCTCCCAGCCCGACAAAGATTCCCAAAATACCCGAGATAATGAACATCAGCGCCATCCCTGCACCCGGACCGGTTCCCAACATATTACCAAACATGGGTGCTAGCGAACCGTTCTCCATCATGGCTGGCTCGAAAACGTAGTCAGCCAGCGGCCCGGCCAGAAGCATCGATACCGGGGCAGCAATTTGGGCGATCAGTCGCCGCACGGAGAAGACACGCCCCTGCAAATCGGGAGCTACTTTGGCCTGCCAGATGGCCTGGTTAGAGCCGTTCAGGATGGGTAGGAAAAACGAGCCGACGAACATACCAATAGCCCAGACGGTCAGACCACGCCCAAATCCCAACATGATCGAACTAAAAATGCTCACCCCGATCATGCCCAGCAGAACACCATGAATGCGCCGCTTTGGTCCGCCCCAGGTACTCAACAACAAGCCGCCGACCACCCCCCCCACGGCCCCGGCCGACTGCACCGAGCCCAGGATAACAGTGTCATTATGTGTGCGCGCCAGGATCATGGCCGCCATGACGGTGAAGCCAAAGGTGGCGGTGATATTGATAAAAAAGAACACCATTTGCAACCAAAACAGGCTGGGACGCTGCCAAATATATTTGAAGCCATAACCGGCCTCTTTCCAGATACTGCCGCGGCTCTGAACACCTTCGGTGGTGATTTCTGGCTCGGGCACATGGATAATCAATAGCGCACCAACGGCGAAGCTGAAAGTCACGATGTCAACAATAAACACCCAGGTGATGCCCGCAAATCCGATCACGGCACCAGCCAATACCGGGGCTAATATTCCTGATCCGGCCCGGGCCAACTCCAGCATACCATTGGCGCGGGCGTACTGCTCCTTGGGCACCATTAGCGAGATGGCCGCTGAAAAGGCCGGCCACTGAAAAGCCTGGAATATGCCCACGAATGCCGCTAAAGCATAAATATGCCAGATATGCAGCTGATCGGACGAGAAGAGTAACAGCAGGGCAATCGTGCCCACACCCGCGGCCAGGTCGCTGAGCATCATCACTAACTTGCGATTCCAGCGGTCGACCAGGGCACCGGCCAATGGGCTGATCAGCACTACCGGGGCGAATCCGAAGAATCCAGCTAACGCTAACGATGTAGCCTGCCCGGTCTCCTGCCAGGCCCAAATGATGATGGCAAATTGGGTCATACCGCTGCCAATCAGCGAGATGGCCTGTCCAATGGCGACGATGGTGAAACCCAGCATTCCCTCCGGGCGTTTGGATTCAGTTGGTTGGCTAGTTTGCATTAGATTCTCCGTCTTTTCAGTCCTTCCTGTTTTCTAATTGATTTGGGTCAACAGCCATTTATGGCGTAACCTGGAAGGTCTCTATTCATAATTAGTTACTCCCTTCCCATTAGGGTAGTTCAATCTATGGGAGCGGGATCCCCGCCAAACTCCAGGTTTTCTTCTTTTTGATCATCCGCCATTTCAGCATCATCACTGACAAAGTCAGGCAATTCAGCCTCCACCAATCGAAGGCGTGGGTATGCATATGCAACAACAGAAATCACAATAACGAACACGCCCATTACCATCAGCATCAAACCCGTACCACGGCTGGGACCAACGCCGATCAGACGACCAACGGACGGCGCCAGACGACCACCCTCCTCCATCAACGGCCGGAAAACACGTTCGACCAAGGGCCCGGCCAAAATAATTGCCAGCGGCTGAGCTATCCAGGCGAACATGCGTCGCACGGCAAAGACCCGGCCCTGGATATCGGGAGCAGTCTTGCTCTGCCAGAGGGCCTGGCTGGAACCGTTCAATATGGGCATAAACAACATCATCAAGAAACCGCTGGCACTGATCAGCACCAGCGAGGGACGCAAACCCATAAAGATGGTAAAAAATCCCATAGCCGCGCCTGGAAGCAAAATGCCGAGAATACGTCGTTTGGGTCCACCCCAGGCGCTCATAATAAGAGTTCCTGCCAGCATGCCCAGTCCAACCACTGAAAAAACCAATCCCATGGCATCGGGGTCGGCCAAGTCGAGCATCATCGGCACCAGCAAGGGGCCAAAGAAACCGGAGGCAAAATTAATGGCGGCAAAATAGGCTAGCAGTCCGGTCAGGCCCGGACGGGCGGTGATGTACTTCCAACCGAATGCTGCTTCTTGCAGCAGCGAACCTTTGCCTTCCTGTCCTTCTTCAGTGGCTTCAGGTGAGGGCACGCGCACGGCCAGCAATGTGAGCACTGCAATACCGAAAGTGACAAAATCGATTAAGATGATTCCGTTCAGGCCAGTCGCTACGAACAAAGCACCGGCAACCACCGGGGAGATCAATTGCGAAACAGCTTCGCCGATCTGCACCATGCCCCCGGCACGGCCAAGGTGTTTTTTGGGCACCAGCAGGGTTGTCACGGCGGAATATGCCGGCCATTGAAAAGTACTGAAGGCAGCATTGAAAACTGTGGCAACGTAAATATGCCAGATTTGGAGATTGTCGTTAGTAAGCAGCAGCCAGACAACCAGCGTGCTTAAACCGGCCCCGGTATCGCTGAGGATCATCGCCCAGCGGCGGTCCCAGCGATCGACCAACGCGCCGGCTATGGGGGACATGATCAACGTTGGCAGCGTGAATGCCAGAATGCTCATGGCGTAGAGAGTCGTCGAGCCAGTTTGTTCGTAAATCCACACACCCAAGGCAAAACTCGTGAGACCGGAACCGACCGTCGAGATCAGTTGCCCGAACCAGATCACGGAAAAGATGCGGATACCGCCTGTAGTAGTTTTTTGCTTTAGCATGATGATCACCTATAAAATTCGCTTGCCAGAGACCCCAAAGGTTTTTACCACCAAAATATTTAATCGGATTGATCAGAAACCTTCGAGGTCTGAAATTTATAAACTCGGTGCCAGAAACCAAAGCGCACAGACGGATAGCCTGTGCGCACTACCATGGAGGAGTAGGAATAAAGTGTTTAGTTTAACTTTGTCAGGGCTTCATCGACGGAAAGCTCACCCTTATCGACCTGATTTAAGATTTCTAGATTCGATTTCAAACGCGGTTTTGGCAGCGTTTCTTTGACAACTTGAACCCGTTCGCTTTCCGCATTCACAATCCGCAGACTACCTGAAACAGCGTTACAGTTCACCATGGGCCCACCTCCCTGGATGACTGCGTGATCACGGAATTTGCGCCTTTGTCCGCTGGTGTAGTAGGGCAAGGAAGTCTTCAAGCGGCCGCTGACCGCTTTCAAGCGGGCCTCGCAGCCGGTACCTTCGGGAATCACCAACGTGACATTGCCTGAAACGCTGTTGAAGGAATAAGGTCCCTCGGCCAATGAGGTGTGCAGCACAAATCGGCCGCTGGTGGTATTGCCCTTGATCGAGGCCAGGTTGGCATCTTTGACTTCCACAGCTCCAGATACACTGCTAATATTCAGTGCTCCACTTAAATTCTTAGTCAAGATTTTTCCGCTAACGCTGGCAATATTTATATCACCGCTCAAATCAGACAGCCTGACCACACCGCTAACCGAATTGACTTTGGAATCACCTTGCAAACCACTCAGGTTGGTATCACAACTGACGCCATTGACATCGACCGAGCAATTCGAGGGAACTCTTACGGTATAGGTAACTTTGCAAGGCCAGTTGAATGACAAGAAACCAAAGCTTTTATCAAACCGGGTCTCGGCAATGACCTTTCCGTCCTCTTTTTGGCGGACTTCGATTTCCGTCCTTTCGGCGTCTCCGGTATTGGTATGCTTGACAGCTTTGACAAGAATTTCATCTTCTGCCCCTGCCAGAACGACGACTCTGCCGCGCATATTGTTAATTTTCAGACTCGCCGTTCCTTCGATTGCAAAGGTTCGTTCGATAATTTCGTCCATCGTCAGTTGTCCCTTACTCAATGAAAACTTCGATGTGCTGGCCATCATCAGCATCAACCACATCGACGATCTTACCGGTCAAATTCTCAGAAATAGCGCTGTTAACTGCCCCCATCAATTCTTCAAAATCAACATCGTCAGTAAATTGCGCGGCGATATTCAATCCAGCATCAAGCAATTTCAAGGGCAAATTGACATTGACCTTGGCCTTACCTTTGGCCATGTCGGTCACACGCACTCGTAACCAGCGCGCGCTGCCGGTCGTTCGGTTGACGCGCTTGGGTTTCTCGCTGCTGGCGCTGAGCGCTTTTAGCAGCTTGGCTCCCTCGTCTGCCGAGATTTTGCCCTCCTGGATCATTTTGAGAATTTTCATTCGCTCTTCTGAGGTTGTCATTGGAATACTCTCCTACTCCATAGAATTTCGATGTTTAGCGAAGCACTCCAAACAAAGTGAAGGAGAAACATCGAAATTCTTAATAATCTAAGCAATAATTACTTGCACTCGCGTGCCATCATCATCATCGTTGACATCCACGAAAAAAGGTGTTTCGTCTCGAGTGGAATCATTCAACGCCAAAATTACTGCATCCAGATTGACACCTTCCATATCAGGGAGCCGGTGTCCGAACGCGCGCAAGGCCCAGGTTGTCAATCGAACGGGAACCGGCAAACTGATGGCAATCTTTTCAGGAGTCTCCCCTGGCTTTTGTTGGATTCGAACATGCAGCCAGGGAGATTGTTGACTGCCCCAGGCCAAAATTAGGACCATCACACCCAAAAGAAAGGGCAACCATGTAAAGGCAAACCAGACTCCAAATCCAGATGTGCGCCAGGCCAAATACATCAAGCCGGTACTTAACATTGTGATTCCAATACCCATCCAAAGGGGAATTTGCCAGATCCAGGGATGGTCCTGCTTCCATTGCTCGATTTCATCGAGACCTGGGATTTGGGGGGATTCCTTTTGGGGGGTTTCTAAAATCCCTTGAGCTTCGTCTTGCTCCCCAACCATGGCCTGCAACAACGAGTGCCCTTCTTCGGCACTAATAATGCCCTGATCGATCATTTTCAGGACCTGCAAACGCTCATTTGATTCAGCCACGTTCATTTTCCTTCCAAAGCAGCCAGGAGTTCTTCAGCCTGCTCCACACTGAGCTTACCTTCCTGCAGCATTTCCAATATCAACATGCGTTCATCGTCGCTGACCGGCTCACCATGTGTTTTCGTACGCAAAGCATCAATATCAACACTGACTGATTTAGGTTGGAAGCGGTGGGATTGTCGGGCAACCTTGCGTTGGGCCGCGGCTAGTTTTCTCTCGATCTTACTTTGGGCGCGCCGGGCGGCATCTTCGGCACGTTGGGTCGCCCGTTGGCGGGCCTGCTCCAGTCGTTCCTGGATTTCATTGGTGCGTTCTTCGGACAATCCGGCTTGCTCCAAAGTCGTGGAAAGGTCCGAGAGATGGCTGTCCAAAACACCCAGATGAGCGTTTAATTGCTCAGTAGTCTGGCGGGCAATGTCCTTGACCATAATAGAGATATCGCCATCATCCTCGACATACGCTTCCGCGTCAACATCCGTGTCCGCATCCCATTCAGCGCTCAAACCAATAAAATCGATCTTGCCGCCAGCGCTGAGAGTAATTGGAGTGCCCCCTTCACCGAATTCTTGCTGGTGGGAAGTCTCTTTGACTTGAACGGTTTGATTCGGGAATTTGATGCGTATCGACTGGGCTCCACTACTAAAGGAAACGTCTGCATTGACATCTTCAGGAACGCTACAACGGATATTGCCACCGGATGTAATCTCATAAGCCTGCCAGGGCACAGGCGAAATGTCTACTCTGGCGTTGCCCCCCGCGGTTGCAGTTACACCTCCGCTGATGTCGCTCAGGCGCAGACTCCCGCCAACACCGGTGCAGCTAAACTGGCCATCTACATCTCGGGCGGTGGCTTTCCCACCCACGCTTTGAATACGAAGATCACCACGAATTCGTCTGGCGGATAGATTGCTGCCCACAGCTTCCGCCTCAACCGACCCAACATCTCGTAAATTCAGATCTCGCCCAACATGATTAATTTTCAAAGCCCCATCCAGGGCTTTGAAACCTGCTACGCCACCAATCTGATTGATTTCCAAATTTGCGCCATGGGGCGAATAGATAATGCAATCTTCTGGACAATCGATAAAAATTTGGTCCCCGCGCTGCTCGAAAATCATCTCCCCTTCGCAAGATGTTTTCAGTAAAACCTCATTGCGTTTCCACCCCTTGACGTGCAAATCACCACTCACATTTTCAACCAGTATTTTGGGAGAGTCCCCAAGTTCTATCGTTCTCTTTGCCATGGCTTAGGCCTCCTTTTCCTCAAGGAGCTTGATGGCATCATCATAGTTGATTTTGCCTGCGTCGAGGTCTTCTAAAACTTTTCGCCTCTGATCCTCGGAAAGCCCGGACTCATCTTCAGCTCCGGGTTCGTGACCCATCGAGCGGATGATCTCATGCAAACGGTTGCGGATCGTCGGGTATGAAAGTTTTAATTCATTCTCCATGCGATTTATCTTGCCCTCACAGAGCACAAAAGTTTCGATGAACTTAAGCTGCTTGTGAGTCAATTGGGCAAAAGCGCCCACCGAAAATCGCCCCTCGATAGTGGTATCACAATCACGGCAGTTGACCCTGGTTACGGTCACCTCGCCACCGCAAAATGGGCATTGAGTAGGAAGTGTGTGCATAATCGTCTGATCCTCTGTCTATGTTTAGTCCGCGTGGAGTACAGTTCCGTACTGCCGCTGCGTTTTCATTTGCATAACAAAAGTCGATAATAAACCACCAACCACCCTAAAGAGTTCATCCAGCAAAATCAATCGTATTTCAAATTGATCTTGCTGGATGAGAATGTCAGCTTGGCGGGCTCTATTAATGTTCAGTGTGGTGTACAACATTAGATCACCTATGCAAAATAATTAAATTAAAAGCAAATCTTGACAAAATTATATATACAATCTTCATTTTGTCAAGACCAACCTTGATTTTTACAAATATAAAGTTAATATTTTTGAAGTTTGATATAGATTTCGTAATTTCCCGCCAAAATTGTAACAACAACCTTTTCAACGCTCTTCAGCGGTCACATTACTATACAAATTTGAATTGACATTTGCGATTACTGTTTGCGAAAAGCGCGTCAGCGTACCTTGATAGGGCTCATCCCCGTTGTGAGCAATCCATCCCTCCAGGTTGAAAGCCAGTGGGCCTTCGGCAGGAATCCATTCACCATTATATTTGCGAGCAATATGGATATGAGTGCCGGTGCTGGTACCTCCCTCGCAGGACGGGAAACCAACCGATGCACCTGCTTCCAGTTGGGTTCCTACGGGCACCCGATCGTTGCTGGCAATGTGTAAATAGAATACCGACCAGCCTGTGCGCGCGTCTCCATCACCATCCAGGTCAATCTCGACAATTCCCATTTCCGAGCGAGTAACCACCCCAGCCGCGACTGCAGTAGATATTTCTTTAGACGCGCTGCATCCCCTGGCTCCTGGTGGCGCGAAATCGATAGCCGCCCAGGGTTCGCCCGTTCCCCAACCCGTGTGAGGGCCTCCGGTATAAGCCCAGGTTTTACCGCTCTCAAAGGGCAGATAAAATACCGGCTGCTGCAAACTCCCAGGGATATGCGCTTGCACCTCCGCCCAAGGGTCCCCGAACAAATCCCAGTAGACCCTGGCAATCCCCTCCGGCCCAATATCTTGGCGGTATCTCAGGACATCAGCGTTTAGGGAAAAATAATATTGCAGCGCCACAGTAGCTGCGTTTTGCCAGGGATCGGGGTGCTCGATGGTGCCATCGAGAATCTTGAGAGTCGTCAGGTGGCCGGTGCGCCAGCCGTAATAGCCATTATTCAATAAATTCGCCGCCCAGACAAGTTGCAGATAAACCCCACGATAACCGGTATCTTCATATCCCAGCGGATAACGTTCATCTACATCGGCGGGTAGGCTGGCCTGGCTCAGTGCGCCGGTTTGGTACTCTAATAGCGCTAGCAATAAGCGCGGACTGATGCTGAAATTTGTAGCCACATAATCAATAACCCCGGCTCCACTGCGGTTTTCACCACCAACATACCCAACGTAATCTCGCAGCCATCCCGGCTGTTTATAGACAAAGGCTTGGGTGTCAAAACTGCTCTGGGCTGGACCATTTACATAGTAACTGTCGGGGATAATTTGAAATGTCGTACCCCAAAAGGATTTATAGTAAATCGGAATTTGCATCGGCATGCCGGGCGGCAGCGTGGTGACATTTTCAGGGATAATGGGATTGGCTTCTAAAATTTCTTCAACAGTGGTGTTGAAATGAACGGCTAAAGAAGGAACCGTATCACCAGATTGAACAACATAATCCACCAGCTCTCCAGGATCATATTTTGGACGGTCAGGTAAAGGCGTGACTGAAACCTGGGGCAGCGATTCAGGCTCCAAAGTTTCACCCTGGATTGGAGCAACCGTCACAGTTTGGGGTTGGCAGCCGCTGATGAGCACGCCAGCAATTCCGAGGAAAACGAGAATTAGAACAAGATAGATTTTTTGCATCGAATTTTCTTGATATTGGATATTAGATGTTCAGTCTGCTAAATTACAAGACCCAAATACCTGATAACTAATACCGGTTTCTCAATCTTTCGCATCTCCACGTGTGATTAACGCACTACTCGATCCAAATTCATGCGCGGCGATGCTGACATCAGCACGGGTCAATGTGCCCAAATATGGTTCTTCACCAGCCTGGGCTACCCAACCATCCATCTCAAAGGGGATCATGCCGCCCGCGGCCATCCAGACGCCATTATACTTGCGGGCAATGTGCAAATGCGTACCCGTGGCGCGCCCACCTTCACAGGATGGATTCCCTATAAGATCACCAGCTTGCAAATACGTTCCTTCTGTCACCCGATCCTCGGTGGCGATGTGCAAATACATGATCACCCAACCGGTTTGCTCGTACCCATCACCGTCCAAATCCTGGATAACCGTGCCGAATTCTGAGCGCACAACCAGGCCATCGGCAATAGCCACCACCCACTCATTGGAGGGCACACAACCGCTGGCTTCAATGCGCGGCGCAAAATCTAACGCTGCTAAAGGCCCATTACCTTCGTAGGCCTTGTGCGGGCCACCGGTATAAGCCCAGGTTTCTCCAGGCTCAAAGGGCAAGGTAAACTCCGGCTGCTGCAACCCAACCGGGATCAACGTTCCCAAATGTTTAGCTCTGGCCCAAGGATCGCCAAACATTTCTTCGTAAAGCATTGGAAATCCACTTTGCGCGTCCAGAGCCAACTGACAGGCTTGGTGATCATAAAGTTGGCCAAAGAAGTATTGGATAGCCGCGGTTCCAGCATTAATATCCGCCGGAAGCGCGACGATTGTATCATCGAGATATGAGATTTCTGTTAGCGTGCCATTTAACCTACTATAAAATCCTTCAGAAAGCACTTTGGCTGCCCACACCAACTGACCATACAAATCCTTGCGATAATAATCCCCGGCACCCATGGCTGTATCAAAATTTTCGCTTTCGTCAGGATGTCCGAGAACACAGCCGCTCTGGTATTCCAACAAAGCTAACAACAGCCGTGGGTTGATCGAATTCTCCAAAGCCACCCGCTCGATGATTTCAGCGGCACTGGTCCACCCTGTAATCATCAAATATTGATCATATTCACTCAGAAATCCCCCTCTCGCCAAAAGATAAGCATCTACATCAAAATCTAAGGCTGTAGGCGAATAGACTACTTCCGCATCGGGGAGCAATAAATTTTCCGATGGAACATCAGGCTCGGGTGTCGAATTTGGATCCATGCTGAATGCTGAATTGGTCTCCAATACCGAAACAAAATGATTCGTCATTGGAGTGGGAAAAATCGACACGAAGACGAAAAGCAACCCCAAAAGGCTCCCGACATAATTCGCCAAACTTTGAAATAACATGGGATGATTTTACTCGATCACCCCTTATTCATCATTCTCATTTCCTAATTCATGCGCGCAAAGGTGCTTTCCACTCACCTTTGCGCCACTCCGATGCCGCTGCCCGTAGAGCCATCTTCGATGTGCGCGCCGTTGGCGGAGCATCGGAAAAAGTTGTCTGTCACTCCAATCAATCACGCTCTATCAAACTTTCGTGTGATCCAAATTGATTAGCGTTAATAACCTCCCCATTCCGTGTCAGTGTCCCTTTATACGGTGCACCCCCGGCATGAACTACCCAACCGGCCAACGTGAGTGGAATCGGTCCATCGGCCTCCATCCACTCGCCGTTGTACTTGCGCGCAATATGCACGTGAGTTCCGGTAGCGTAACCACCCTCACAAGAAGGATGCCCTAATAAATCGCCAGCTTTGACAACCCGTCTAACTCCGGTTCGGCCTTCATCAGCAATATGCAGATAAACCACCACCCAGCCAGTCTGCTCAAAGCCATCTCCATCCAGATCGAGCACCACAATACCTCTCTCCGAACGGGCGATGATACCATCGCCTACGGCGGTCACCCAGGCATTCGAATCAACGCAGCCACTTTTATCGGTCGCGGGGGCAAAATCGATGGCGGCCCAGGATCCGTCCTTCTCCCAGGCCCCATGAGGGCCGCCCGTATAGCTCCAGGTACGCCCCACAAGAAAGGGTAATTCCAAATCAGGTTGCGACAATTCTGCCGGAAAGAGAGGTTCAACGACACGGGCGCGATTCCAGGGATTACCAAACATCTGCTCATACAACGCCGGCAAACCGATCTCTGGATTCAAAGCCTTCTCCCAACCCTGGCGGTCGTAGACCTGAGCAAAATAATATTGCAGCGCCACAGTTCCAGCGTTGAGGTCAGGTGCCAGGTATATCGAACTACCATCCGAGAATTCGATCTTATTCAAACGCCCTTCTCGCCAGCCATAATATCCCACTGAGAGCTGGTTTACCGCCCATTTGAGTTGGCGCAAAAGCCCTTTACTACTCAAATCAATCTCGCCAAGGGGATAATCCTGGTCGGCTAACGTTTCTGGTTGACCATAAACCCATCCGCTTTGATACTCCAACAAAGCCAGCAGCAACCTGGGATTGACCGAGTTATCCAGAGCAACTTGTTTCACAATGGGGCCTCCATACGTTTCCCCGTGCGTGCCCAGGTATTCATGATGATTCTTCAAATATCCGCCTGCATCACCAACAAAATTCTCCACATTGAAATCGATCGCTGAAAGCGTGTAAACGATTTCACTATCAGGCATCAAATGCTCCGGTGAAGTGCTTTCCGTGAATCGACGAGGAATGATCAACAATTGATTTGGATTAATAAACCCTCGCTCTGGTAGTGCAACCGTAGATTCAATCTCACCCACTGAAACACCAAAACGTACTGCCAGTGCATCGAGTGTGTCGCCGGCCTGGGTATAGTAGAGCAGCGGGCCGGTGAGTACTGGCACAGGAGTTTCAGTATCAGGGATATCAATCGTAGGTGGGGACGTTGGGGAACTTTCTGCGACAGTCAATGTCGGCGCAGGGGTTACCTCGACCTCGACGAGCTCGGCCTCAACGAGTTCGGCCTCAACTTGCTCTGTAGTTGGTGTAACCTCAGTCGCTGGGGGTTCGGCAGCCTGGAGGGTTGCGGCCCAATCTGGGGTAATCGTGATTTGAAAGTCAGATGGAGCAATAAATGCGGGTTCTTCCCGATTGGGGAAATTACAACCAGTTATGAAGACCAACAACAAAACAACGATGAATTTAAATTTCAATGGAGTGATCCAGGCCTAGCGGGTAATAAGATTTTCCGGGATATGGCCGTTCTCGGCAACAATGGTATTCCCATTTTTAGTCAGAACGCCATTATAGACACTTCCTGTGCCGCTGCTGGTCCAGCCATCCATCACAAAGGGATTACTTTGATCAGCTGGAATCCACTCCCCATTATACCTTCTGGCAATATGCACATGTGTCCCAGTGGAAATGCCGCCCTCACAAGATGGGTGTCCTATTCTATCACCGGCATTCAGATAATTACCTACAGCAACGCGGTCCCGCGTCTCGATATGCATATATAAGAGAGACCAGCCTGTATGAGCAACCCCATCCCCGTCCAAGTCTTGCACTACAGCCCCATTATCGGAGCGTACGATCATGCCACTAGCCATGGCCACCACCCAATTCTCGCTCAGATTGCATCCCACAGGTTCATCAAAGGGAGCAAAATCCAGCGCTGCCCAGGCCGAGCCATCACCCCAACCCCCATGCGGGCCACCGGTAAATGACCAGTTGACACCCACCTCGAAGGGAAGTTGAAAAGAAGGCTGAACTATGCCCGCGGGAACGACAGGCTCCAAGGCATAGTCAAAAGGATAACCAAAGTGATCCTGATAAGTTTTGAAAAATCCCTCCGACGTAACCGTTCGCTGCCAGATCTCCTGCCCATACAAACGAGAGAAAAAATATTGCACGGCAGCTGTGCCGGCGTTTATCGTCGGGTCGATGGGCACAGTCGTCCCATCGGGGAGAACCCAGGCACCAACACCATTGACCCGCCAGAGGTAATAACCCCGGTTGAGTTCGTTAGCCGCCCATGCCAGTTGCTTGAAAAGCCCATCTCGGTCCGGGTCTTCCCAACCAATAGGATACGTCAGCGAGAATTCACGCGGATTCGCGTTCGAAAACCAACCACTTTGATATTCCAACACGGCCAATAACAAACGTGGATTTACCGAATAATCCTGGGCTATGCGCTCCACGATTTGAACTCCGCTCAACATCACGCCAGCCACATCTTCCTGATATTGAGACAAGTATCCACTCTTGGAAGAAATAAATTGGGCAGCATCAAAATAAGTTGTCATCGGACTGGCAATTAACTCCGAATCAGGGATGATTTTGAATGAGGGCCCGGTGGCAACCGGTTCAGCTTCGGGAATCACCAATTCCTGCCCCACCTCCAAAATATCGATGTTTTCGATATTGTTTACATCGGAAATTGCCTGGATGGAAACGCCAAATTCATCAGAAATTTGCCCCAAGGTATCGCCGGCTTCAACGATGTAATTCTCGGCTTCTGTCCGAATTCCTGGAATGGGATGTGGGGCATCAGGGGTAGGAGTAAAAACTTGAGCCCCGCCGGGGCGCGCCGTTGTCAGGGGGCTGCCTTGAACCGGCTCACCGAGGGCGGGCTGCTGGTCCCCCGCGCCAGTATCTAAATCCCAAGGTTTGGTCGTGCCCGGCCACGATTTCGTGCAGGCACCAAATAAGAAGGCAAAAATCAGAAGAACGCTTAGAAAAACCTTTATGTTCTTTGGCATACTTTGTTCCCGGCATTCTACCCTGAATTGAAAAGATAGGTAATAGTTTACCCAGATATAGGCGATGTTCTTCACGATCACATAATTAAATCTGGAAGAAACGTCAGCGCTCGAAAATAGAAAATGCCTGCCCCCAAATGTTGCCAGTTTTGTGCCATTTATTATTGTAAGCAAGGAAAGCCGATGTCAAATCTAGAAGATCCCCGCATTCTCGAACTGAGGCGAATGCGCAAAAAGTCCGCCTGGGAGGCGGTAAAAACGCAACCAACAGCAGCACGCCAAAGGGAAATTGACCGCCGGGCAGCATGTCAAACATGGGGATGTGTTAATAGAGTTGGAATAGTAGTTTTTATAAAACAAACCGTTATTTTTCAGAATCAACCCCGTGATTATTAGAATCAACTGGTTGAGTCGCGCGACTCAACCAGTTATTTTCAAAAAACAACTGGATATTTCGCGCAAATCACGGGATAAGTTGCTCTACTTATCTGCGTGTTGTTTAAAATCAACCGGTTGTTTTTGAAAACTGTACTGGTTGAACAAAGCCGGTCTACCGTCGACTTAACTCAGTCAACCGGTCAACTCAAGCGACTCAACCGGTAGAGTTACATCATCCTACTGGTTGAGTAGAGCAAATCTAACGGCACAATTTCCAATCTGTACCGTTAGGGGTTTAAAAATTCCCACAAAAACCTGATCAATCTTCACACGGAAATTACAAAATCTCTTCGTGCCGTACAAATCGTAGTATAATGTACGGCACCGCAAAAGTGAGCAAGCTTATGGCACAAAACACAAAATTGACCATTCGAGTTGACAAACGCTGGATCGAACCTGCCAAGCGTTATGCCGTTAAACACGGAACCACGCTTTCCAAGATGGTTTCCGAATATCTGCGCGCTGTAGTATCCCAAGAGCAGGAATTTGAGGAGACGCCAATTCTCAAAAACCTATCCGGCGTGCTGCCCAATGATATTTCGGCGGCTGAACATGGGGATTACATAGAAAAAAAATATGGCATCTAAACTGCGGGTGTTGGTCGATTTAAATATCGTATTGGATGTCCTGGCTGAACGCCAGCCCCATTACGAGGCTTCAGCAAAAGTTTGGGCTGCGGTCGAGTCGGGTCACATTGAAGGCCTGCTGGCGGCTCACAGTTTGACCACCCTCTTCTATTTGCTTTGTAAACACACCAACAATAAGCAAGCCGCACAAACTCTGCACGATCTCATGCGAGTCTTTGAGGTGGCAGCGTTAGATGACGCCACCATGCGCAATGCGCTCATGTTAGGTTGGGATGATTACGAAGATGCCGTGCCAATGGCGGCAGCAACAGAGGCTAATGTCGATTATCTGGTCACACGCAATCCGAAAGATTTTTCGGGCGGCTCGGTGCCCGTACTCCAACCCGGTGACCTGTTAGCCTTATTGCAACCAACAAACTGAAAACCTGATTCCTGATATATGGAAATCTCCAAAAATCTCCAGGCCATTTTAGACACCCTGCCCACCAAGACCGGCTGCTATCTAATGAAAAACAAAGCTGGCAACGTGATCTATGTGGGCAAGGCGGTCAATTTGCGCCACCGGGTACGCTCCTATTTTCACGCCGGGGGGCAGGAACACCCGCGCACCCGTCAACTGGTAAAGAACATCACCGATATTGAGTGGATTGTGGTCGGCTCGGAGCTGGAAGCCTTGATCCTGGAAATGAACCTGATCAAGAAGCACCGCCCACACTACAACGTGCGTCTCAAGGACGACAAGCGCTATCCCTACATAAAAGTCCATTGGGCGGAAGATTTCCCCAAGGTAACCGTCACCCGCCGCGTGGTTGAAGACGGATCGCAATATTTCGGGCCTTACGCCAGCGTCTGGGCTGTGCACCAGACCCTGGATATCCTGCGGCGCATCTTCCCCTACCTGACCTGCAACCGCACCATCACCGGCGAAGATAAACGCGCCTGCCTGTATTACGACATCAAACTCTGCAACGGACCTTGCATCGGCGCCGTAAACCAGGAAGAATATCGTGAGATGATCCAGGAATTGGGGCATTTCTTGCGGGGGCGTACCAATGGAATTATCGAACGCATTCAAACCGATATGCAGCAAGCCTCAGAGGAACTGCGCTTCGAACAGGCCGCCGCCTTTCGCGATCAGCTTGAAGCCATCCAACAGATCGTCGCCCGCCAGAAGATCGTGCTTTCCACGGATTACGTCGATACGGATGTGATCGCCATGGCACGCTCCGAACGGGAAGCTTGCGTACAGGTCTTCTTTATACGTGGCGGCAAATTAATCGGGCGCGAATACTTCTTGATGGAAGGCACCGACGATAATCCCGACGCCAATGTGATCGGCGAGTTCATCAAACAATTCTATGACCAAACCCCGACGGTACCGCCCCAGGTGCTGCTGCCCCACGAAGTCGAAGAGGCCCAGATCATCCGCCAATGGCTAAACAGTCGTCGCGGCGGCCAAAAGGTAAAAATCGCTATCCCGCAGCTCGGCCAAAAGCGTGATCTGGTAAAAATGGCTGCTGAGAACGCCGCTGATACGCTCAACGCTCTGCAGGCGCAATGGGAAGCCAACGAACACCGCCAAACCCAGGCATTGACAGAATTGCACGAAGCCCTTGAACTTCCGCAGGCCCCGAAACGGATCGAGTGTTACGACATCTCCACCATGCAAGGGACGGCCACGGTAGGCAGTATGGTGGTTTTCGAGCAAGGCGTGCCCAACAAAGGCCATTACCGTCGTTTCAACATCCGCTCGGTGGTTGGCCCCGACGATTTTGCCAGCATGGAAGAAGTGCTTACGCGGCGCTTTCGCCGCTGGCAGTCGGCCCAAGAATTAGCGGACGAGGGCGATACACCGGGAGAAGCGCCCCGCAAGAAAACCGACCGCTCATTCTCATCGCTGCCCGATCTAATCATCATCGATGGCGGCAAGGGGCAGCTTGGCAGGGCGGTCAAGGTGCTGGATGAACATGGCCTGAGCGAAGTTGTACCGGTGGTTGGGCTGGCCAAACGGGAGGAAGAGCTATTCCTGCCGGGGCGTGCGCGTTCTATTTTATTACCGAGAAAATCGGAAGGGCTTTACCTCGTACAGCGCATTCGTGACGAAGCGCATCGCTTTGCGATCAGCGCACATCGTAAACAACGTTCTAAGTTGGGTATTGCCTCTCAACTGGATGCTATTCCCGGAGTTGGTCCTGCCAGACGCCGGGCCCTGATGCAGCATTTCGGTTCCATTGATGCTATCCGTCAGGCCAGCGAAGAGGAGTTAGCCGCGGCCCCAAAGATGAATCCCAATATTGCTGCCTCGGTAAAAGCGTATTTGCAGTAATCTTGGTTAGAAGATCAACTTCTAAAGGAATATTCTTATGAAAGAAGCCTGGTACGTCGAAGATGATGGCGAGATGATTCAAGCCATTCGGTTGCTGCTAAAACTATTGGATTACAACTGCCGTTCCTTTCTGGATTGTCGTCGGGCAGCAAAGGCTATTGTAGCTGGGGACCGCCCCGATATCTTAATCATTGACATCAATATGCCCATCGTATCGGGGATCGATCTGTTGAAATATGTTCGTAGCCGCGCAGATTTTGACAAAATCCCGGTTATCATGCTTTCATCGGAGGTGGCCGACGCCAGCGTCAAGGAAGCAACTGCTCTAGGAGCCGATGGATATGTATTTAAGCCAGTGACCGTAGACGATTTAGAGGATAAAATTAACATTGCAATCCAAAAGCGATTGTAATATCTTTAGAAGGAGACCAATTCATGGCTAAAAAACAAAAAAAGAAACGCCGCAGCGTCCAACAAACGGTTATGGTAGTGGTTGGCATTCTGATTGTGCTTGCTATGTTGCTGCCATCAATTCTTACTTTTTTGCAATAAAGATTCGCTCAAGTCGCTGAAGACAACTCACTTGAAAGGCAACGCATGGACGACACAACCATCATTTACGGAACATCCTGGTGCCCGGATTGCATTCGAGCTAAAAAGGTATTTCACACTCAGGGTGTAGAATACAAATGGATCAATATCGGCGAAGATGCTGATGCTCGAGCCTATGTCGAAGAAGTAAACAATGGCTGTCGATCTGTCCCCACAATCATTTTTCAAGATGGAGATATTCTTGTCGAGCCTTCCAATTCAGCGCTAGAAGAAAAGTTAGCCCAACTGGTTCGTTGACCAATTCAGAAGATCGGGTAAGACTGTCCAGCTTCTGATTTTACCAAAAAGAAATTATTGGAATACAGGTGATAAACGCTTCATTTGCGATGGAGTGGGATGTCACCGTACTTAAAATATTGGCAGAAATCGAATTTCAGCGCTGATCGACTGGAATTTTTGAGCTACTCGTTGTATACTCACTAGTACAATATCGTGGAGAGGTCTACATGAAAGTATCTGTTCTGCAAGAGAATCTCGCCTACGGCCTCAGCATTGTTTCGCGTGCGGTTTCACCTCGCAGCACGCTGCCAGTGTTAGCCAATATTTTGGTCGCGACAGACGAGGGGCGCTTACGTCTTTCAGCCACAAACCTGGAACTGGGGATTACCTGTTGGATCGGTGCCAAGATCGAAGAAGAAGGCTCGACAACTGTCCCGGCGCGCACATTTACCGATTTGGTCAGCACATTACCCGCAGATCAAGTCAGCATGGATTTGAACGTACGCACGCAAACCATGAACGTGCGCTGCGGAACATCCAATACGGACTTGAAGTGTATCGACGCGCATGAATTCCCGCCTATGCCAGCTCCAGATTTGGATGAGGGCATCCAGATAAATGTAGCTGATCTTAAAGAGATGATTCAACAGGTCGTGTTTGCGACATCCACTGACGAAGCGCGGCCCATTCTCACTGGCGTGCTGGTAACTGTGGAAGATGACCAGATCATTTTTGCAGCAGCAGATGGTTTCCGACTATCTGTAAGAGAGGCAAAACTTTCCTCCTCTGTCAACCAGCCAATTCAGGCCGTTATACCGGCACGAGCATTGAGCGAGTTAGCTCGCATTAGCTCAGATGGCAGTGACACCCTCACGATGTCTATGCCCCCTCAAAGTGGACGGGTGGTTTTTCGCTCCCAAAATACAGAACTTGCATCACAACTGATCGAGGGCAGTTTCCCAGATTACGAACAGATCATTCCACGTGGTCACCAAACTCGGACCGTACTCTCCACGGATGCATTTTTGAAAGCCTGCAAACAAGCTGAAATCTTTGCCAGAGAAGGCACTTTGATCGCTCGAGTAAGCATCACTCCCGGTGGGGAATTGCAACCTGGAACAGTAGAAATCTCAGGTCAATCCGAGGAAACTGGATCCAACCAGACCGTAGTTGATGCATCAATAGAAGGACCGCCAATCCTAATCGCTTTTAACGTTCGTTTCATGCGTGAAGTTTTGGATGTGATCAAGACGCCTAATGTAGCGCTAGAAACATCCACGGACACCAGCCCAGGACTCTTCCGCCCGGTAGGTTCAAAAGATTTTCTGCACGTGATCATGCCCATGCACTTGGGTAACTAACAATAATCTACACGATCCGAAGCTTGGCGGCTTCGGATCGCTTTTTTAACATACCATGACTCTCCCCAACCCTTCCACAGACCGCGCATTGCGGATTTACCTGGCCCTGGCACAATATCCCATATTGCGAACCCGCATCCGAGCGCGCATGCGCCGCGAGTTATTCGAACGAGGCATTATAGCCCCTAAGGTTTTTGAAGCGCAAGTACGGCAGAAAGCCATTCAATCACAAGCCAGGGAAGGGCTGCATGACCCTCTGTGGGAAGAATCGGAAGAGATTTGGGAAACTCGCATGGCGCGCACCCGCACCCATTTGACTGATTTCTATTTCGCCTACAACCTGCGATTTGAAGATTTCGAGGCCATTGTCAAAGATGTGCTGGGTGAACGCGCCCCTCAGGCCAAAGAAATCGAGATATCCTTCAACCCAGAACTGGCACCGCAAGATATGGTCTTCGAGCAAGCCAAAGCCATTGAGCGACTGCCCGACGATCAGAGAGCGCATTACAAACATCGTTATCATGAATTAATTGTTGTGCTCATCCGAAGAATGATCAGCGATCAATTGGCCTATATCAATATCGCCAAAAGCTGGTTTACGGCAAGCGATTTGTATGAAATCAGAAAGAGAAAGATTGGGCATGGCAAAATTGGGGGTAAAGCAGCCGGAATGTTATTGGCGGCTCGAATCCTGAGCGAAATTGCCGGTGATGATATTCGCAATTGCTTACGAATTCCCGAATCCTATTTCCTGGCTTCGGACGTGATGTACGCTTTCATGAGCTACAACGACCTGATGCATTGGGGGGATCAAAAATACAAGTCCGAAGAGCAGATCCATGCAGATTACCCGCAAATCCACAATGAGTATGCCCAGGCCGAATTTCCGGAAGACATTATTGATAAACTAAATGAATTATTGGAAGAAGTTGGTAAAGCTCCCCTTATTGTGCGATCATCCAGTCTTTTGGAGGATAATTTTGGGACATCATTTGCCGGGAAATACGAAAGCGTTTTTTGTCCAAATCAAGATTCTCCTGAAAACAATCTAAAAGCTTTGACCAGGGCCATTGCCTATGTATATGCTAGCGTCGTAAATCCAGACGCATTGCTTTACCGGCGAGCCATGGGATTGCAGGACTACGATGAACGTTTGGCAATTTTGATTCAGGTTGTCGAAGGCGGACAATTTGGGGATTATCATTTCCCTCACGCAGCCGGGGTCGGCTTTAGCCGCAACCTATATCGTTGGTCGCCTCAAATCCGCAGCGAAGATGGATTTTTAAGGTTAGTATGGGGGATGGGAACGCGGGCTGTTGACCGTGTGGGGAGAGATTACCCTCGCTTAGTTGCGCTCAGTCACCCGAATCTCCGACCCGAATCCGACCCAAAGGAAATCCGGCGCTACTCGCAACAGTATGTCGATGTGATCAATTTAGAAGAGAATCGATTCGAAAGTCTTCCAATCCATGAAGTTGTCAACCGCCGGTATCCTCTTTTACGATACATTGGCCAAATAGATCAGGGAGGCTATTTGATGCCCATTCGCAGCACCCTCTCCGAGAAGGATGCTGAGCAAATTGTGATCACTTTTGATACGCTCATCCAACGTACAGCCCTTGCAGACCGCATGAAACGCATGCTGACCCTCCTGGAGCAACACTACAAAACACCGGTCGATATGGAATTTGCAATCCGGGTGAAGAATCTGCAAAACCTAACACCCGAGATCGACGTTACGATATTGCAATGTCGTCCCCTGAGCCATGCGATAGACGAAGAAGCAAAATTACCGGATGATTTATCTTCGGAAAATGTAATATTTTCAACCCAACGAGTAGTACCCCAGGGGATTGTTCCTGACATCCGCTATGTGTTGTTCGTTGCACCTGAAGAGTATTATTCTTTGCCAACTCCCTCAGCGCGATCTGAACTAGGGCGAGCAATCGGCCGCATAAACGCTATTCTCGCTGAGGATGTATTCATGTGTATAGGCCCAGGGCGTTGGGGAACACGCAACCCAGATTTGGGCGTAAATATTCGTTATGCCGATATTTACAATACACGAGCTTTAGTAGAACTTGCCGGAAAGGGGATTGGCCCTGCACCAGAACCTTCATTTGGAACACATTTTTTCCAAGATCTTGTTGAAGCCCGTATTTACCCGCTGGCAATATTCCTGGATGACGAAGATATCATTTTCAATCGAGAATTCTTCTATGAAACCCCAAATGGACTGGCAGAACGAGCACCCAATGAGGTAAACTTGGCAAATTGCATTCGCCTCATTGAAGTCGCTTCCTATCGTCCTGATCACCATATCGATTTAGTGATGGACAACCAAGCGGGTAAAGCTGTGGCAATTCTGGTGCCTGATCAATTCTAGTTTTCAACGGGTGAGGGTCATGAAAAAATTCGTCGCTGTTGCAGGAAATATTGGTGTAGGAAAATCAACCCTGGTGAAGTTGCTGGGGGACCAATTAGGGTGGAAACCGTTCTATGAACCTGAAACAGAAAACCCATATCTGCCAGATTTCTACCGAGATATGAAAGCTTGGGCCTTCCACTCTCAAGTATTCTTCCTCACTCATCGCTTGAGGATCCACCGCAGGCTCATTGACCACCCAACTTCGGTCATCCAGGATCGCAGCGTTTATGAAGATGCCGAAGTATTTGCGCGCAATCTGTATCGCCAAAAACAAATGAGCGAGCGCGATTATGGAACTTACCAGGAACTTTACCACGTATTGAGCGAGTTCCTGCCACCCCCTGACCTAGTTCTATATCTGCGAGCATCGGTAGACACTTTACAACGTCGAATTCAAAGAAGGGGCCGAGATTATGAAAGCAAAATCAGCCCAGATTATTTAGAACAGCTAAATCAACTCTATGAAGACTGGGTTGAAGATTTCATCCTTTGCCCAGTGCTTGTTGTACCCGCTGATCATATGGATTTTGTCGAACACCCCGGTCATCTTGAACTTATCGTTAAAAAAGTCGATCAAAAATTGACGGGAAAAGATACTGTCGAATTCGACCCCGTCGAAGTAAAAAATGGACGAAATGGACAATAGCACTGTCCAGCAATAAGAGGCAATTCACTATGGAAAAGAAATATCTTGTAGCAAATATTATCGGCAATGATAAGAGAGGCATCGTCGCAAAAATCACACAAATCATTACTGACCAACAGGCCAATATTGAAGAAAGCCGCATGGCTCGCCTGGGCGGGGAGTTCGCCGTGATCATGTTGATTTCATTCTCCAGTGAAAAAGAAGAGGCCCTTGCTGCTGGCCTGACCCAACTTGAAAAAGAGGAACTGACGATTATTTTGCGCCCCACTGATTTGAGCCGTCTCAAAGTATTCGACGGTTTTGTGCCCTATGAGATTTCGGTTATAGGAGCGGATCACGTTGGTATTGTATACCATGTGGCTGAGTATCTGGCCGAGGAACGCATCCAGGTCGAATCACTAGAAACCCATGTCTCACCAGCACCTGTCACTGGAACCCCATTATTTTCGATGCAGGCGATCATCCATGCTCCCCCAGATATCACATTCCAACAATTGCGGGAGAAGATGATCGATTTGAGTGACGAATTGCTGGTGGATATCGATGTTTGCTTGCCCAGGGATTAGAATTCTCTTCAAAGTTCAAGAATTCATTCGCACCCTGATTGAGAACAAGAAAAACTAGAATGCGCCAATCCCCCCTAAAGTAAGCTGTTGTCTTTTTACTCTTGACAACAGTTTTTTACTGCAACAAGCAGGCAATCAATATCCCTCATTGCGCTGGCATAGTAAAATCAATTTTCGGGTTGAGTGGTTGCTCAACCCGGATTTTTTGTCTTCGGGAAACTTTTGAAATACAACATGGCAAACATCAAACGCTGGCTGACGCCATCCTATGAAAAGAATATCCCTCTATTCTTTGCCTACCAGGTTTTTTACAATTTCATGCTGTTTTTGCCGGTGTGGGTGATCTATTTGCAGAGGAAGTTTGGATTATCTTTAACCGAAGTGACCCTCGCCGACTCGGCCTTTTGGATCAGCATCGCCCTCACAGAGGTGCCAACTGGTGCTGTAGCCGATGCCTGGGGGCGTAAGCAATCTCAAATCATCGGTCTGGCGATCATTACTGGATCGATTTTATTGTTTGCACTGGCGCCTGTTTATCCGCTAGTTTTGCTGGGAAATTCTTTGTGGGCCATCGGAATTTCCTTCATTTCGGGGGCTGATCTGGCACTTTTTTACGATACACTGCGTGAACTGGGCAAAGAAGATCAATATCCAAAATATCGCGGGCGTATGCAGGCCTTTATGCTTGTATCAATTGCGATCAGCAGCGTATTAGGAGGTCTGATTGGTGAGATCAATTTGGCGACCCCCTTCATTATCACCGCGATATTTGTTACTCTAGGGCTGCTGATGGCTGCTCTTTTTAAGGAACCATCTCGCGAGGCAGATCCGGATACAGGAGAAAATCTTTCCTATTGGCAAATCTTGCGCGTAACCTTTGGGGCTATAAAGGAATATCCAGCATTGAGGTATGCTCTGCTTTATTCAAGCATACTACCCTTAGCAAGCAGCACTATCAATGTGACCTTTATGCAACCCTATGCCATCTCACTTGGATTGCCGATTGCCTCCCTGGGAATTATTGCTCTGGGTCTGCGCGCATCTCAGTTCTTGGGATCGATCAATGCCAGCCGAATTCTAGAACGCTTCAATGAATGGCGCTGGCTAACAATCGCACCCCTGGTAATTTTTATCGGAATCCTCGGATTGGGAGCCATAAATTCGGTGATCGGGATTGTGATGTTCGTAACGACGGGCTTTGCTACCACGGTGACCACACCGCTGATGGAAAGCATCATCCTGCGGCAAACTCCCGGATCAGTAAGGGCTACAATTCTCTCAGTGGACTCTTTGATATTTCGGTTGCTGCTGGCTGCCATTGGGCCAACCATCGGGATCATTGCTGATTCATATGGGATGGCCAACGCCTTTGTTGCCATCGCATTTGGTTCGGGTTTGATAATCTGGTGGGTGATGAATCGTTGGCAAAAGGTCTGGGATTAAGCCCAGGGCTCACGTTGAGATAAATGTTCAGACAAAAAATATCAAAATCTCTCCCAGTCTGTCATTGCCAGCGCGCCACAGGCGGGCTTCCGGCCAGTCGTGAAAGAAGAACACCCGGAAAAGATGCCCGCAAAGTTTTCATCGCTCCCAATTTTGATGACCCATTCACAGAATTCAAAAAATAATGAATGGGGTTCAAGCAGGGACACTTTTATTGCACAATACGAAATTGTTGTAATTTGGTGATCAGATTACTCAAAAATTGAAAAAGCCACATTCACCCCTCGTGTGGGCTTATCTTCGGTTCCCCCTGTAATATCTGTAATCTGCGCCTCAATGGGGACACCTTCATCGATCAGTGGCGCCAGTTCAGAAGCCAGTTCAGGATTAACATAACCTACCTGAAAAGCCACATAGACGCCAATATTGTCATAACTATACTGGTTGGGTTCACGAAGCAAAAATAATGACTGGCCATTATAGGCTAATGCGTCGATAATTTCCTGTCGGCTGGAGCCATCGGGATTGGTATGCGTTACTCCGGCCAGCTTCGAATATAAGGTTTCCATTTAACTTCCTACCAATTCATATCTGCCAGTTTTCGTCAATTGGGGCTCGCCATCCCCATAATCTTCATAAATTAAATATTTCAGATCAATGGGGAAAACTTTGCTCAACATGGCCTGTGCCGGGCAGTAACGTTCTGCAGAAAGTTCGATCGAGCGCAATACAGCCTTTTCATCGATCCCTTTGCCGGTGACACGATATTCAATGGTGGCTTCAGTAAATATCTTTGGATATGCATCGGCGCTTTCGGTATGAACGTTGACTTCATAGCCAGTCACTTCCTGGCGCTTCTTCTGCAAAATTGAGATTACGTCCATTGCAGTGCAACCAGCCAAACTGATCGCCATCAACTCCATTGGGCGGAAACCATCGTTATCGCCACCGACATTGGGATGAGCTCCAAGCGGAACTTTAAATCCAGTCTCGGCAGTTCCAGTGAAAGTCATACGACCACCCCAGGTTACTTTAGCATCCATTTTGTCCTCCAGTATTTTTATTCTCCAAGTAAGGGAGTTACATATTCTTCAAGGGTTTCCAGGCTGACCGCCCCGCTCCAGGCCAGACGTACCATACCACTGGAATCAATCACGTAAGTACTGGGCAGTGCATCGTTGCGAAAGGCCCGTAAAGCAGCATTGTCCGGATCCAACCACATTGGGAATGTTGTCCCAAAATCTATTTCAAACTGTTTCACTTGCTCCAGGGTATCCCCGGCACTGATGCCGACCAGCGTAAAATCTTCACTAACATGGGCTTGATAATACGCTTCAAGCTCAGGCATTTCTGCCCGACAGGGAGGGCACCATGTTGCCCAATTGTTTACCAGCACTACTTTACCGCGAAAATCCGCGAAGGAAACAGTTTTCCCACTCAAATCAACCAGGACCAACTCTGGAGCAGGGAAACTCACCTGCGCTGGAACAACTGAGGCTGGGGATTCATTAATGCGTTCAACTTCACTCAAAGATCGATTCACAAAAAAGACGCCTGCCAACGCAAGCAAGATCAACCCCGAGCCAATGAAAATTAAAGCAAAGGCTGGATTATGCTTGGCTTTAGACATAACAAACTATTCCTGGAGCAAGGGGGCTACGTAGGTTTCCAACATTTCCTCGCTGATAGGACCATACCAGGCCATACGCACCATTCCCGAGCGATCGATCACATAAGAACTTGGCAAATGTGTGCTTCCAAAAGCCCGGTAAACGCTCTTTTTCGCATCCAGCCAGATGGGGAAAGTAACTTCCATCTTTTCAAGAAAAGGAATCACCTGATCGGCAGTCTCCTCGGCATTGACGCCAATTACCATTAAAACTGATTGATACGTTTCCGAAAAAGCCTGCAATTCTGGAACTTCGGCCTCACAGCCAGGGCACCAGGTAGCCCAGGTATTGACCAAAACCACTTTGTCTCGATAATCAACTAAAGAGACTGGATTGCCGTCTAAATCCAGGACATTCAATTCAGGAGCAGGGAAATCTACTTCTTGGGGTATCACCGAAGGGACACGCCGCGAGCCATATTCAATATACGCCGTAGTGGGTGTGGGGCCCAACGAATTGTTACCCGTGATTTGGGGAATGATATTTATCAGTGCAATTAATGTCAATATGATACCCACACCTAAATAAATCTGATTCCTGCCAAAGCGAGGCTTACGCTTCCATTGATCCTCGTATTGGTATTCCGTGTTGTTCGTCATAGTGAACGTCCTCTCTGCCCAATGATTTTACCAATTAACTCAAATTTGCAGAGAGAAGTTCATCATGTTTTATCATAATCCCAATAAACGGTCGATTTTTGGGCGATCAAATCCTATCACAACTTTGTTCCCGATCAAGATTTGGGGCACTCCCTGCTGCCCACTGCGTCGGATCATATCACGGGCTGCAGTCTGATCGCGGGAAACGTCGACATCCTTGAAACGCACCCCTTGTTGACGAAAATATTGCTTGGCGGTTTTACAATAAGAACAACTCGGGGTGGAAAACATAATCACTCGAGGCTGTTTCTTTTTAGTTTCAGTTTTTGCCATGATTTCACTCCAATTCCATTAATTTCATTTCCTTAGATGCGTCAGCCTATCAAAAGGTTACGAATCAGAAAGCCTCTATCCCGAAGATAGAGGCTCAACTACTGTTAAGCTAATTTACTCTGTTGTCGACGAGTTTTCAGTCAGAAAATCGTCCAAATTCAGCCGGTGGTAAAGGCGTTCACGCACATCTGAAGGAACTATGGGTTCATTTGCAGTGGCACGGTAGAGAGAAACAGTTTTTCCAAGTGTATCGATGACGATCCGGCAATCCTCACAATCTGCGACATGTTGCTCGATTTCCTGGCAGATTTCGTCCTTTATATCTCCATCAACATAATCAGATAGTGATCCCAGTAAATGGTGACAATTTTCATGATCTTTCATATTGCACCTCACGCTTTTTCCCGTAATCGTTCTTTGTAGTATACAGACAGGCTCTCTCTGAGTTGCAAACGAGCTCGATGCAAGCGTGTTTTGACTGCGGTTTCGCTGATTCCGAGCACGTCGGCTGCTTCCTTTGTCGATAATCCTTCTATATCTCTCAAAATGAAGGTGGTCTTCAATCGTTCAGGCAATTCTTCGACGCTCTGATCAAGAAAACGGCGGGCCTCATCGGACATCAACTCGCCTTCAGGAAGGCAACACCAATCGACGATTTCAATCGGACGGATTTCTTGCTCGGTTTCTTGCTCTTGCGGCACTTCAACTGAGATGGTTTCTGGACGTTTGCGCCGCAAAAACATCAGCGCCTCATTGGTAGCTATGCGATACAACCAGGTAGAAATCTTTGCGCGACCATCAAATTTTGGCAGCGCTTTGTAGGCCTTAATAAAGGTCTCTTGCAAAATGTCTTCGGCATCCTGAGGGTTTTGAAGCATCTTTAATGCCAGACGATAAATATAGCCTGAATAGGCATCAACGACCTTGGCAAATTCTATCTGATCTCCATTTTGCAGCGCTTCCAAAGAGAAGTTTTCTTCCGTTCGATCCGTGTTAGTCATTTAGATGTTTCCCAACAAAAAAGGTTACAATGAAACTTTGTGATAAATCAGCGCAAATTGTATCATGAGAAAATCGTTCAAATCCTCGGTCCTGGTACAATCAAAATTCTATCAATTTCTTGTGATGATGTCATGAAAATTACTATTCTTGCCGAGAACAATCCTGCCCCCTCGAATTCTACACTGATCCACGAACATGGGTTATCGCTTCACATCAACTTCCAGGGCAACAAAATCCTTTTTGATACCGGTGTTACGGATGCTTTCGCTAAGAATGCTGCCAATTTGGGCATCGATCTGGCTGCAGTTGACCTGGCTGTGATATCGCACCATCATTATGATCATGGTGGTGGTCTGGCAGATTTCATGGTTATGAATCAAAAAGCCAAAATCTACCTCAAGCGGGCTCCTCAGGGTGAGGAGTATTACAAAGCTTTTGGGTTTAAGAATCGTTATATTGGCCTGGAACCCGGACTCCTAGACAATCATTCAAACCGCGTTGTTTTCGTAGATCATGATATAGAAATTTTCCCTGGTTTATTTTTGCTCCCAAATATTGAAATTACCTATCCCAAGCCCAAAGGCAACAGATATATGTACTTGAAGCAGGGTTCAACATGGCAAAGGGATGAAGTTTCTCATGAACTCTTGATGGTGATCAAAAACCAGGATGACCTGGTGATCATCTCGGGATGTTCTCACAACGGCGTGCTCAATATGGTTGCCACTGCCAGCAAAAAGTTCGCCGGAGTGCCGATCAAAGCGCTTATCGGGGGCTTCCATTTGGTAGGATTACCTATGTTCAACACAATGGCTGGCAGCAAACGCCAAATTGCCGAGATCGGTCGCAAAATGCTGAGGTATCCAATTGAAAAGGTCTATGCGGGGCACTGTACAGGTCAAAAGGCGTATCATGTCCTGAATGGGGTTATGGGCGAGCAAATAGATCAATTACACACAGGAATGGAGATTAGTCTCTGAATTCGGTAGTGGTTGCAAAGTAAGTGACCATCTCAGGGTGACAAACGTTTTCCTATCACTTACAAATTGTCCACCACGCAAAATTCAAAAGGGTCCTCTCTCAAAACAATGCTTACAAAGCGCTTGTCGGTTATAAAAATTTTTAGGGATTTCGCTCCTTGTGTTGATCTCTGGATGCACAGGCGACAATATTATAAGAACTTGTGCAGACCCGATTGATGAAAGGCATAAAGGATTACAATGGTTTTCCGTTGGACCCCTGGGCCAGCATCTGGCAATTGATTATGTCGCACGGGAAGGGACTTAGGTTCGGGCCATCGCCGATGGGCATATCGAGCATATGTATCTGGATGCAAGCTATTACAGTGGCTGTGACGGAAAGCCGGGACCGGTATTGATCACCAGGCATTCGGGTGGAAGCCATGGCTCATATGCTGTTCAATATGGCCATGTTATGTCCGATCTGCAAAAAAATGACGAGATTTTTGCCGGCCAGGTGATTGGAAAAGTAATCAATTACAAACCTTGTTGTGATTCCCAATTCATTTCGCAATCTGGGATGCGCCAACAGAACATCCACCTCTGGAATGGGATATGGCGAGGCACGCAGTTTTGTAAACCCTGAATGGTTCTTTCAAAACAATTTATGTGTGTCCCCTAACAATTTAAATCAATAAAGCAACCCAAAAAAGAGATCGCTTCATTGAATTTAACACTTATTGAAATCTAAGCTTCAACATTTCGTTGTTCTGGTACTTTGATCAAGACGATCGTAGAAACCAGGAACAATGCCCCATAGATACCAAAAATGATCATATAGCCCAGCCCAGGGATTTGGGGGAAGTTCAGTGTGAAATAATCCGCCAGCGGGCCGCCAATGTATGCGCCGACAGCACCGGCACCTGCGCCTGCCAGGTTAGAGATTCCCAGGAATTTTCCAGCATTTTCCTTGGGAACAATGTCCGTTCCCAAAGCCCAATTCGTAGTAAAGAACATACCGATTCCTGCGCCAACGATGCTGCCGCCAATCATAATCACAGTCATAGTGGGGGAAAGCAACAGGATTACGGTACCGACCGCAGCCAGAATGCCGCTGATAGCCACCAGCAATCGGCGACCGATTTTATCGGCCAGCCACCCGCTTGGGAAGGCAAACAGCAGAATGAGCACACCCACGATCAATTTCAATTGGGAAGCTGGCCCGGCAGCAGAATCCCCCTCAAATCCCAGGCGTCCTTGCAAGAAATAGATCGCAAAGGTCGATAAATTATTGGCGCCAACCAGGAAAGCCAGACGGTTGATCACCCACCAGGTAAAGGATGGGTTGGCTTTAGCTGCGTCACGTCCGATGCTGACCTGTACGCTGCCATAAACGCCCAAAATCACGGCAATCATCATGCCAACCAAACCCACCAAGCCCATGACGATCAAATGTGTAGAAAGTTCAGTTACATTCTCTAAGGTTCTGCCGACCAAATTCACCAGTTCGCCAGAGAACAGGATCACTACCAGGAAAACCAGCGTCATAGCGACCAGGCGCCCAAAGGGTTTCCAGTCAATGGGCTCAGGTTCTTCTGTGCGAGGTTGTTCTCGCACAAACATTGTTATCCCAGTTGTAACTAAAATGATAAAAATGACCACGCCAATGCCGCCCCACATATTGCCCTTGGCGATCATTGGACCAATGGTCAGGGCAATGATGATCACGGGCAGCAATTCCAGTACAGCCTTGATGCCGGAGAATCGTCCGCGCTTATCCTCTGGTACCAGGTCTGGGATGAGTCCTTGGGTCGCACCGTGTGCCAGATTGGCAAAGACCTGGGAGAAAACCACCGTGCCGAACAGGAACCAATAGGTGGGGGAAGCACCCATAGCGGCCATGACAATAGCACTGAATATAGCTCCGAACAAAATATAAGGACGCCGTTTGCCCCATTTTGACATACTGCGATCGGAGAGCATCCCGGCCAGAGCTTGAACGAGCAAGGCGATCATCAGAGAGTAAAGGCGCATGTTCCCATAATATGCGCCTTGCTGTTCCGGCCCAACGAAGCGTTGCACAAGCAAGGGTTGGATGATGCCATTGGACTGAGAGACGGCCGTCAGCCCCAGCCAGTAGATATTGATGGTGATATAGTCGTACCAGCGGATAGAGCGATTCATAAGGTTCTCCAGTGAAATAGCTTTAGGTTGATCCTGTTATGATAACACCCTGTTTTCTTGAAAGTTATTTATCTCTTTACATCTTTTGACTCGACCTGAGGTCGTCCTTTTTGGAGCTCCGCTCAGGATATAACTAAGCATGCACCTGAAAACTTCCCTTGGCGGAGGCACGCAAAAAAGTGAACCGCAGTCGAAAGGCCATTAAGGATTGCGTGGCGAAATGTCGAATTCCTCATCTCCCGCAAAATGTTTTTCCAAAGGTTCTGCATCTATTGCCATCACGCGGCTGTTGGCGAAAAAGGCAAAATCAAAATCCGTAGGATCACCGGCTTTTTTCCCTGGGATTGGCATCAAGCGAGCGGTCAGGGGTTTGTCCAACCGCTGGGCCAGGGTAGCCAGATCCAGCAGCAAGGCAGTCAATTGTTCGGGGGTGGTATCCCCTGGGAGGGGAATGGTATCCAATCCGGTTCCGCAGACTGCTGAATACAGCAGCAAATCTTTCACACTTAAGTGACCTTCAGCAGCTCGGGCCGCCAATGTCGAGTCCTCCAATACAGGCATCATCAAGCCGCTGAAGCCTGCATGCGGGAAATCGGCTCTATCAATCGTTTCTGTGATAATTGCCGCTGCGGTTAACGAGCCGTGCATCCCAATCGCGGGAACACCTAATCGTTCAAAGGCTGTGCCTAATGATAGTGCTTCATCGGGAAATGGGGCCAGAGAGAAATCAATACCGCCGAAATTGGGCGTTGGTTTGTTAGTTAGTTGGCCCGCAATTTTTGATAATTCTTTGGCATGACTTTCAATTGTGGATTTCAGACCTTGCCGTGCATCAGCCAGGTTTTTGGCTTTGCTGAAAGCTTCGACAGCCAAATCAGCAGCTTCTGTGGCAATAGCGAAGGATGGTGGGCCATCTCCATGATAGGCAGCTGGGAAAAAGGGCGCCCCAGGTCCTACATTGGCCAGAGCCGCAAAATAGAGATTGGCAAACCCATTGGCTTCAACCGATCCGAGTTGGTGAATGATTTCTGCGCAGGCTTTAATCGCCGGGATCGATATCCCCATTTCGGGTGAACTCATTACGCCGGAGGTGAAAATGTACTCTGTATTTTCCAGGATATCGAGGATTATTGGATAACTTTCCAGCCTGGACGGCAGTGCCGGTCCAATGGCTATATAGTCGAAGCCCTCCGATTTCGCCGCGACTTCGATCAACTGTGCGAATTCAACAGCTTCTGCAAGATTTATAGGATCGATCAGATTTGTGAATGGCGCCGTTGCTAAACGTACAGTTTGAACTTCATAGCCAGCATTCTCAAAAGCCAGCCTGGCCTTAGTGATGAAGGTATCAGCCTGAGCCAATACGTCTTCATCATGCGGCCATTGTGGATTGCAGAAATAAGTAATTGAGCGAATTTTCATTGTTTCCGTGGTAGGTGGTTAGTTAATGTTGAAATATTTTTTTTGGATAACAACCAATTTCTGGGTACTGACAACCAATTAACCCGATGTGCAAGTTATTCAAAAGGCTGGGTCGCTGGTCAAAGACCCGCCTGTGGCGTGCGTGCCTTCAGCAGTGCCCGAATGTGGCGAATTTTGCCACCGAAGGGAGTATCGAAACCCATTTTGGCTGCGTTCTGGTTTCGATACACTCGCTGCGCTCGTTACCGCCACACCAGAAACCGGCGAACGCGTAAACTTGCACATGGCGTTAATTACTGATTACTGCCCTCATCCCGGATTTTTTGCCGTAAGTTATCAATTGGCAGTAACTGCTCATCTTCAGCTTCATAATACCAATGCTCCCAACCATTACAGGGACTGCCGCCCGAAAGGTGAGTGCCGGTCTTGTGGATCGATCCGACAAAATCTTCATAGACCAAGTCACCATCTGGTTTAAGGTGAGCCACAACAGCCGGATTCTTACGGAAATACAGCGGTTGCCCGGGATTGAGCAGTCCCAATTCCAGCAAATGGACAAAGGGCACTCTCGGAGCCAGGCGCTTTTTATCCGATACATCGAATATTTTCTCGTCGAATATTTCTGGCGTGATGGCATCAATACGTTTTTGGGCTACTTCAATATAATCAGGCTCGCGTTCGATACCAATCCAATGGCGGTGAAGTTTCTTGGCTACGGCACCAGTTGTTCCGGTTCCAAAGAACGGGTCCAAAACGACATCACCCGAATCGCTGGATGCCAAAATTACGCGATAAAGCAGGGCCTCGGGTTTTTGTGTGGAGTGAGCCTTTTCGCCATTAAACTTGATACGCTCTTTCCCCAGGCAGATGGGCAAAACCCAATTGCTGCGCATCTGTTTGCCGCCATTGAAAGGTTTCATAGCGTGATAATTGAAACGATATTGCGCCCCCTCGAATTTGCTAGCCCAAATCAACGTTTCGTGGGCATTGGTAAAGCGGACACCGCGAAAATTGGGCATGGGGTTGGTTTTGACCCAAACCACTGAGTTGAGAATCCAAAACCCGAGGTTTTGCAGTACTGTCCCAACTCGAAATATATTGTGGTATGAGCCAATCACCCACAAGCTGCCGTCGTCCTTGAGTACCCGTCGGCAAGCCCGTAACCAGGCACGGGTAAATTCATCATAAGCTTGAAAACCGTCAAATTGATCCCACTGATCTGAAACGGCATCGACGCGGGTCATGTTGGGACGCCACAAATCACCCGACAGCTGCAAGTTGTATGGAGGGTCAGCAAAAATCAAGTCTACCGATTTTTCAGGCAAATCGTTTAACACTTCAATGCAATTCCCCTCAAGAATCTGGTCTAATGGCAATGTCATGAAAATATCATCCGTACCTTTTAAGATCTGCTATCCGTTTACCAATAACTGTCTTTGCCGGACAACCTCGAACAAAACGATAGCTCCAGCAACAGCTGCGTTCAACGATTCTATGCCCCCCGGCATTGGAATATGAATTGACTGATCGCTTAGACTGCGAGCTTCAGGACCGGCGCCATCCGCCTCGCCCCCAATGATAATTACTGACGGTTGCGAGAAATCAGCCTGATTGTATGCCTGAATTCCAACCGCATCCGCGAGAAAAACATCGAATGGTTGGACAGTTTCTCGAATTTCAGCCCATGTCAGCGTGAGAATGGGTAAGCGGAAGTGCGCACCCATGGCTGCTCGGACAACTTTTGGTGCAAAGGGATCAACATTCCCTGGGGGCAAAAACAAAGCGTCAATCCCTGCTGCCAGACCCGTGCGCAGCAATGTGCCCATATTTCCAGGATCGCGCACATTGTCAAGGATCACAACAAAGTTTAATTTTGGGGGAATTTCAGGAGGTGGGTTCGAAATCACAGCCAGGATGCCTTGGGGGGTTTGGGTATCACTGGCAGTTTTCATTACCTCGGGCGTGGTCTGTTGAACCTCAACATTGTTCTGTCGATAGGCTGCGATGATTTCTTGACCACGCGGGTCCAATTGTTCAGTGTACAACACAAACTGGGTCTGCCATCCAGACAGAAGCGCTTCATCAACCAGCCGAACCCCCTCAACCACAAAGGCCCCTGCCTTCCGCCGGTTGCGTGAGCGTTCCTGTAAAGCTCGCACTTGCTTGATTTTGGGATTTTCGGTCGATGTGAGCATTTCAATTTTGTGAAGGTTCAGGCCTCAGCCTGACCAAAGATAGCATCCCAAATTTTTGTGAATGCGGCCAAGGTGGGCTGATCAAAGAGCACCAATCGAACAAGCTCAATGGACGAGTCGTAATATTCGGCAAAATACTGTTGTACGGTTTGAAATATGATCTGAGCAGCGCGATCTTTGGGGAATCCAAAAATTCCAGTTGAAATCGCCGGTAACGCCAGCGAATGCATCGCTAATTCTTCCGCACGTTGTAAGCTACCTGAAATTGCAGCGGCCAGTTTGGCGTCTTCGTTTCCCTCGCCCCAAACAGGGCCTACTGCATGAATGATATAGCGGCAGGGCAGATCACCTGCAAGGGTATACGCAGGTT
This sequence comes from uncultured Anaerolineales bacterium, assembly GCA_964629085.1. GTDB lineage: Bacteria > Chloroflexota > Anaerolineae > Anaerolineales > UBA11858 > NIOZ-UU35. The sequence continues at coordinate 10,522 of CAZVPR010000025.1, read as the reverse complement.
CAGCGTGACTCACCGGGCCAAATTTGCGCACCCAATCATCAGAAGCCACCTGAATTTCACCTCCACCACGGCGCACAATGACACCAGCTACCCCGCCGCCATGCCGCAACTGAGAATTTGCCGCGTTGACAATCGCATCCACTTCTTGTTGAGTGATATCGCCCTGAGTTATTTGAATAACTTGTCCAGTTGGAAAAACAAATTCTCGTAATGGTTTATCGATCACGCAATCGATTGTAGCATTCCAGGAATCTGACGTCAACAAAAGAGCCCCGGTTCCATTTGGAAACCGGGGCTCTGGACTATCGTAAGATAGCTTTAGATGGCCGCTTTGGCCTGTTCGACGACGGCAGCAAAAGCCTGAGGATCGCGGACAGCCATATCAGCCAGCATCTTACGGTTGATCTGGATGTCTGCCTTTTTCATCGCATGGATAAAGCGGCTGTAAGATAAGCCATTTCGGCGTGCTGCAGCGTTGATGCGAGCAATCCACAAACGACGTAAGTCACGTTTGCGATTGCGGCGGTCACGGTAAGCATACCAAAGGCTTTTCATGCGGGCCTCGTTGGCACGGCGATAAAGTTTGCTGCGAGTGCCAAATTGACCTTTGGTGATCTTGAGGACTTTTTTATGACGTCTTCGTCGGGTATAACCTGTTTTTACACGAGCCATTCTATATTCTCCTGCGTACCCTTGGGCGTCGGCAGCCTAAAGCCGTAGCTGCCCGTTGCATACACCCAAAAGCCGCGTACAATAAGTTATTTATTAGTTTGCCCGGTGCGGGCGTTCGGATTGGCTTTATATTTGCCCAGGTAAGGCGCCAAGCGAGAAACAGTCTGGGAAATCTTCTTGCTTTCCACAGGCTGCATGCGAGTGAATTCTTTCTTGGTGCGTTTGGATGTACGTCGACGCAGGTGACTCTTGCCGCCTTTTGTGCGCACAACCTTTCCAGAACCAGTCACTCGAAAGCGTTTCGCGGTCCCTTTGTGGGTTTTGAGCTTGTATTTCTTTACTTTTTTCTTAGCCACAACTATCTCCTTCACAAAAACACCGCGGGATTACCTGTCCGCGGATGGTCTTTTCATCAACTATCCAAGTAGGCATGTATCGTTCTTTGCCTATTCTTTTTTTTGTTTCAAATGCTGGCGGTTTGTGAAATCTACTTATCGACCTTTTCAGGGGCCAAGATCATCAGCATCGAACGACCTTCTCGTGATGGGTGATATTCGATCACACTTACGTCACTTAGTCTTTCCGCAACATCCTTCAGTGATTCTAAGGCGATTTCCGGGTAGTGCATTTCACGCCCACGGAATTGGATGCGGACTTTGACCTTGTTGCCCTTTTTTAGCCAGCGACGGGCATCGTCTACTTTGAATTGTATATGGCCCTCACTAGTCTTTGGTCGAAGACGAATCTCTTTGACTTCAATTTTCGTTTGGGCTCTACGGGCCTCGCGTTCTTTCTTCTTTCTTTGGTAAATGAATTTTCCCAAATCCATTACCCGGCATACGGGTGGCTCAGCATTAGGAGCCACTTCAACCAAGTCCAGTCCGGCTTCTTCGGCGATTTGGAGTGCCTCCTGGGTGGAAACAACACCGTGGTTTTCACCATCAGCCCCGATTAAGCGAACTTCGCGAGAGCGAATGCTTTCATTGGCACGATAATCTGGATTGCTTATTTCTTTCTCCTCTTTCTCGATCTTTCGAGAGTACTACAGCGTAAGTAAGACGGGGTGCATAATACCATGAAGGGGTGAGAATCGTCAACACTTCATCGATCTTACGTCTAAAAATTGCACGTTTCCCATTAATCTGGTCGGTCGTGGATAGGCATCATAAATACGGGTTTGGTTGTATTTTCGACAATACGTTGCGCTTCACTACCGAGAAGGAACAAATCAACACCACCTCGGCCGCGGGACGTGTTCATGATCATGGATGCTTTTTCTTTATCCGCAACTTGAACGATAGTTCGAGCAGGCAAGGAACCTGTAACCAATGTTCTCACTTGGATGTCTTCTTCTCGCAAGGAACGTGCTACAGCTTCGAGGAAGTTTCGCATTTGCTTTTCGGCGTTTCGACGGATGATGTTCACTACCCCAGCCGGAGCGTGATAATCCTCGGGCTCTGGTACGGCTGGAACCGAAAGCAAGATTAACTCGGCATCAAAGGTTTGTGCTAACGCTCTGGCGGAGGGCAACACACTCTCGGAGTAAATCGAGCCATCCAGCGCAACCAAAATGCGGTTTAGCTCAGATGGTTTTGGTTCTCCATTCTCCGGCACCTGAATTAACAGAACGGGCTGATTGATTTTTTGAATCAGCTTTCTTGACATGCCACCACTACCCCAGTGCTTTTGGCCTGATTTACCCCGGGTTGTGGTAATAACCAGATCTACTGATTGTTCATGCACAAGCGATTGTGTCGCATCAGCGATGAATCCAGGCCGGATGGCGAAATTTGCATCGATCCCTTCAGCCTGAAATTTTTTGACCAAAGGTTCAAGATAGGCCTCTCGTTCAAGCTTGGTTTCTTCGTACTGATCTTGCAGCGTCGTGGTGTGGTTCTTGATAGACGACAACACCGTCAGGTGGGCACCGGTTTTTTGGCAGATCATCTTTGCCCAGGGTAAAGCACCTTCGGCAAACTTGGAAGCGTCCAACAAAACGGCGATATTTTTAATCGTCACACTCTCACCGCGCCATTTGCTCTGTTGAATGGGAGCTGGTTCCCAGCGCAACTCTTCAGGTTTGGTGGCGTGGGTGGTCGCCTCCCCAGAGGCAGGATTCATTTGCCCAAATCCAAAACCGGCCAATTGAGCAGCGTTCAAACGCCCAAGGTAATCCATTGTGGCCGAGGGAGCACCCAGGCGAGTGCGCGAGTAGGTAAATAAAACATATAGAAGGGGAATTAATACCAGGTAAGTCCAGGCACCCTCAAAGAATCTTTCAACGAAAATGATGCCGGTCGCCCCCGTCGTAAGGATTGCAGCGATGATGGTTCCCAAGATTAGCAGGAATTTGCCCAGATTGAATTGCTCTATGACCTCGCGAATAAGACGTTTAGCAACTGCCCACCCGGTCATACTCAGAAGTACAAAGACTCCCGCAGCGTATATCGCCAGATATGTTTCCTCTTCTGTACCAATAAACAAAAAACAAATACACACGATGGCAACTTCCAACCAGACTGGTTTATCGGCAACCTGGAACTGGTTGCGCTGCCCCAGGAATGGTGGAACATAGCGCCTTTCAGACAACCCCAGAGCCAGGTTTTGTAAACCCTGTGCGCTGGCGGCAGAAGCAGACATCAAGACGGCAATCCCCACCAGGGTTCCCAGGTAAGGCAGAGGAGCAGGAAGAAGCTCATCCATAGTGCGGGTAAACACTGAGATTTCTTCGGCATCTTCTTCGTGCACTTCCGCCGCAACTGGTTTAGCTTCATGCATAATATGTGGCTCAGAAATAGTTTTTATGGCCGGGCCAACGATCAGCATTGTCACTGCCGTGGTGCCCATGATGATCAAGAGACTGTTAAAAGCTCGCTTACCTTTTTGAGCAGGTTCGCCTTCATAAGCAGCAACCATGTTAGCAAAAACTTCAATGCCGGTCATCACAGCCAGGATGCGCACATAGCCACCTAATGTAATGCCAATGTACTCAAAGCTGAAAGCTTGTGGATTGAAATCAGGCAATTTAATGCCATATTTGAGCATTGTAGAAATGATCATTGCCCAGAGCAGTATCAACACGCCAAGTGTGGCTGGACCAAAAGCGCGCGCCGCCATTTTGGGACCGCGGTTTACCAGCCATCCGGTTAAAATGCTCAGTGCAATCGCTACAATGGAACGATATTGCAGGAAATTGCCGAAGATATGGTCATTGAGGATAGGAACACGATCGGCAATGAAGGTCACCATGGCAGACATACTGACCAGGAATGTTAATGTATATTCAACGAAGGTAATAGCGGCATTGACTTTTGCAGCCCAACCACCAAACTCTTCTTCGCTCAACCCGCTGCCTCCACTGCCATCCGTGACCCATTGCATGACCAATCGATACATGGCTGAAACGACAGCCACGGTTAATACCACTAACCAGATCGAAGCACCAAAAGTGATTTCAGCAACCCCAGCAACAATAATTAGTTTAAGGAAAGGTCCAAAAACATAAAGAGGCGAAGTGGCAGGATCACCTCCACCTGCCAGCGCGCCTTCAAATGAATTTTTCAATTTATGCGACACGTGCGCCATAGATACATCCTTTCATGATCACACGAAAAAAAATTCCCCTCCCATATACCACATGACAGGGGAGAACCAAAGCGGAAAATTATACCTGATTTTTATAACTTGTACATATTTTAACACCCAAAATCAGGTTTTAGCTGCGATTTAAAATTGCGTTATCAGTATGTTAACCAACAAAAATGTAGGTCGAATTTCTTTCCCCCAGGAAGCCTGCCACAAGATGATAGATCGCAAAAAGCTCTAATGCAAAGGGCAGATAACCACCATACCCGAGCAAGGGCATTTCAAAGATATGCCAAAAATCGACGAAACCCGGCACGGTGTATATCCATTTTGGATATGAGTAGAAATTCCAAAATTCCCAGAAGAAAGCCGTGACCAGGACCCCGACCCACAGAGCGATCACAGGTCGCCAATCACCCGACTGAGTTCGCTGCGCCAGATTGCGGTTCCCTCGCCAAACGTTGATCGGCTCCATGATAAAAAACAGGCTCAGCCAAATGAAGGGAAAAAAATATCCGGGCCAGATCAACATCAACGCCAGCATCAACCAACCGGCAATAAAGAAAAGTATTGTGATCGCTTTTGTCGGCCGGATGATTAGCCCGAACTTGACTTTCTGGAGCCAGCCGAATCTGGCGATCAATTCTGCTGTCCCAAACACAGCCGGGATCACCGTCGAGAAGGCAATAGAAGCCAGTATGCCGTATTCAAAATCCGTAAAAAGCTTCCGGCCATCATAGTACCAATTTTGCACACGCCAGTTGAGGGCTTCGAAAAGCCACCAAACCGGAGCTGAAATCACGAATAATCCGATGTATTTTCGCCAGCTACGTGTGAGCAAAGAGGTTCCCGAGCGTATAAAAACCAACCCATCCACAAAAAGACAATACCCCAGCCACAACCCAAAGAATCCCCATTGCGTGCGCGGCCCGCTCAAAAACCAGTTCAATGGCCAAAAGACAGCTACTAAGATCAGGCCGCACCATCCCTGGATGGGAAAACTCCTGTGTTTTTTCACGATAACTTTCAGCCTACCACTTGCAACTTGCTACTTTTTACTTTAGGGTAGCTCATACAACTCCACCAAGACTCCATTCGCTGCTTTGGGATGAATGAAAGCGTATTTTTTGCCGCCATCCCCCACAACAGCCTGCTCATGGATCAGGCGCACGTTTTTCTCTATGAGGATCGTCAGCATTCCATCAATATCGTCCGTTTCCAGGCAAATATGATGCATACCCGGACCACGTTTTTCAAGATACTTGGCGATACCCGAGTCCTCTGTTGTGGGCTGAACCAACTCCACCTCACTACCGCCTACTGGAAGGAAAGCGATGGACGACTTTTCGCGGGGTACTTCTAAGATGTGATCTAACTCTAACCCCAAAGCGTCGCGCCAAAAACCCAGCGATTCTTCAATATCTTGCACAACCAACGCTACGTGATCAATCCGTTTGACCTTTGCCATATATATCTCCTATGTCACACCAACTTTTTTGAAAATGAACGATTCACAAAAAGGATAAATCCCAATAATAGGATTACGACTATCCATGAATACCATGTCAAGCGATATTGCAATCCCGGCATAGGATTAAATGTAAAGCGAGCAATCTGAAAGAGTGAAACCCAGACCTGACGATAGATAGGGTCAGGGATCACGGCAGCCTGCTGAACAGGCACTACCGGCAATGACACAGTAAGGATGGTAAGCCCAAGAGCTAGCAGCCAATTCTTCACATCTTTACTCATCGCTTGTTCCTTTTAATTGCCTCGACGGTGATGACTTTCCTTGACGCCAGGTTTTCTACTTTCTGCCAATCGCTTTCGCTCTTGAAGAAATGCTTTGGAAAAATCACCAACAGGCCATCCCGCCGGATGAGCGTGATCAGGTCGCTGGTTTTGCTCAGGCGATTGAACTGGTCCCATGGAATTTCATTGACACCTTCTGGGAGCAGATAGGTAATACCAAGATTCGTAATTCGACCATTGAGTTTACGCCGCACTCCGGGATTGGCCCATAACTTTCGGGCAGCGAAATATGGCCGCGCCAAGTTGAAGGTCGCTATTCCCATCAGAATAATCGCTGCGACCACATAAACGCCATATGTGGGTAAATCACTTGCAGAACGGATGCGATTGGACAATACCCCTAAACCGGCCGCGCCAAACATCAGCAAAAAAATCATAAACCCCAGTCGGCCTTTGGTCATCCGATTCGCCAACCTGACGCTTTTGAAAAACAGTTCTTTATCGTATTGACCTTGAAAGTTAATTTGCATAGTCTTAGACCCAAGTTGATGGCTGATATTCGCCCCAGGTTTTGCGCAGCACGCCGCAAATCTCACCCAGGGTGATATCGTTTTCAACACACTTGATAAAGACAGGCAGCAAATTGTCGGAGCCTTGGGCTGTTTTATCCAATTGTGTTAGTAATTCGCTGACGCGCTGTACGTCGCGAGCTTTTCGGATTTGAGCCAGTTCAGCGCGTTGACCAGCTTCGATGGCTGGATCAACTTCCAGGCGCTCAAGTTCCAGTTCTTCCTGAACCTGGAACTGATTGACACCCACAACAATTTTATCCTGGCTTTCCATGGCTTGTTGATATTGGTAGGCCGCTTCTTGGATCTCGCCTTGAATGTAGCCCTGTTCAATAGCTGCCAGAGCCCCGCCCAACTGATCAATCTTGCCGATATATTCTTTCGCCTGGCGCTCGATCTCATCAGTAAGTTCTTCGATCAAATAGGAGCCGGCCAGCGGGTCGATGCTGTCAGCCACACCGGACTCATGGGCGATGACCTGCTGTGTGCGCAAGGCCACACGCACCGACTTTTCTGTGGGCAACCACAGGGCTTCATCCATGCTGTTAGTGTGCAGGGATTGGGTGCCGCCCAAAACAGCCGAAAGCGCCTGCAACGCCACACGCACAACATTATTTTCCGGCTGTTGAGCAGTAAGCGTAGAACCAGCGGTCTGAGTGTGGAAACGCAGCGTCCACGAGCGGGGGTTTTGCGCCCCGAAGCGATGGCGCATAATTTTGGCCCACAGGCGCCGGGCGGCGCGGTATTTAGCAATTTCCTCTAGGAAATTATTGTGGGCATTAAAAAAGAAGGAAAGCTGTCGAGCGAACTTGTCCACATCCAGACCAGCATCGATGGCGGCCTGCACGTAAGCGATGCCGTCTGCTAAAGTAAAGGCCACTTCTTGCACGGCGGTCGAACCGGCTTCGCGAATGTGGTAGCCGGAGATGCTGATAGTATTCCAGCGCGGCACCTCGCTCTGGCAGTATTGGAAGACATCCGTGATCAGGCGCATAGAGGGTTTGGGTGGGAAGATATACGTGCCCCGGGCGACATATTCTTTTAAAATGTCGTTTTGTATGGTGCCGCGCAGTTGGGCGGGGTCTATGCCCTGACGTTTCGCAACCGCGATATACATCGCCAGCAAAATGGCCGCGGGTGCGTTAATGGTCATGCTGGTGGAGACTTTATCGAGGGGGATCTCACGGAAGAGGGTTTCCATATCTGTCAGCGACGAGATGGAAACACCAACCTTGCCGACCTCGCCCGAGGCAATGGGCTCATCGGCATCATAGCCGATTTGGGTCGGCAAGTCGAAGGCCACCGACAACCCAGTTTGTCCTTGATCTAACAAATAGCGATAGCGCTGGTTGGATTCTTCTGCGGAAGCGTAACCAGCATATTGGCGCATGGTCCAAAAACGGCCGCGATACATGGTGGGCTGAACCCCACGCGTAAAGGGGTATTCTCCCGGAAAACCAAGTTGTTCGCCATAGTCTGGATCCTCATCGGAGGGTAGCATCAGCCTCTCGAGCGGAATCCCCGACAAAGTTTGAAATTCATTTTTCCGCTCCGGGAAACGCCCTAAAACGGGCTCCAGCGTTTCATCCTGCCAACGTTTTTTATCTTCTTTTATAGTCATTAAGCCACCTCAATTTGATTATGTCCTATAAAGTATACACGAATGGAATTGCTCACGGTAACGCATTTCTTCGTCAATCACAATGACAAATTTCGCTAAAATATATGATAGACTTGCTCCAAAATTGTATTCCTGCGTTCAGACTCAGGAATGGCGCGCAGGCTTTATGGATTTCGCCCTTGCGCGCGTGGAGTAAATATGCGTATTTTGACAGTTGATGTTGGCACAGGCACGCAGGATATTTATTTGTACGATTCTCGCATCGATATGGAAAATGGCTTCAAATTGGTTGTGCCTTCGCCAACGATGATGGTTCACCACCGTTTGAAGGCAGCTACACAACGTGGCGAGGCAGTATTGCTCAGTGGCGTAACCATGGGCGGAGGGCCCAGCCATTGGGCAGCCCGTGATCATGCCAAAGCTGGATTCGAAATCTTTGCAACACCAGATGCGGCGCGCACCTTTGACGATGATCTTTCTGGTGTTGAGGCGGATGGCATCAAAGTTATCAGTTCGGACGAAGCCCAAAGCTTACCCGCTTCGGTTACTCGACTAGAACTGCGTGATTTTGATTTTGATGGAATTGCTACAGCTTTTGCCAATTTTGGAGTTTCGCTAGCTGATCTGGATGCTGTGGCTGTCGCCGTTTTTGATCATGGCGCCGCGCCGCCGGATGTTTCCGATCGCCAATTCCGCTTTGATTATTTGGATAAGCATATTGGCGCCAAAAATCGGCTCTCGGCCTTTGCTTTCAAGTCCGATGAAGTGCCGGCGATCATGACTCGATTGCAGGCTGTCGCGAATTCTTCCAGCGATGTGGATGCCCCTTTAGTGGTGATGGATACAGCTCCGGCCGCCGTTTTGGGTGCTACGCTGGACCCCAAGGTTCGTTCTCGTTCCCGAACACTGATCACCAATGTGGGCAACTTCCACACTCTGGCCTTCCGCCTCGGCCCAACGGGCATCGAAGGGGTTTTCGAACATCATACCGGACTGATCGATCTGCTCAAGCTGGAAGGTTTGCTGCGGTCTTTAGCCGATGGAAGCCTGAGCCATGAAGATGTCTTTGGTGATCACGGCCACGGTGCGCTGATCTATGAACAAGCGCCTTTTGTTCTGGGAGAAGGGGATTATGACGTAGTGGTGACCGGCCCCCGGCGAGGAATGTTTCAATCAGCAGTAAGCGGTCAACAGTTAGCTGTCAGTAAATTGCGCCCCTATTTCCCTGCACCCTTCGGCGATATGATGATCGCTGGCTGTTTTGGGCTTCTGGCTGCAGTAGCGGATGTACTGCCGGAATTGGGTGAGACGATTAACGATTCACTAAAAGGCGTCGGGGGCAGCGGCACGCCGCCCTGGGAGATTAGTTAGCTTGAACAATCACCAAAGCCAAAAGAACTACAAGGCAGCATTACTACTTGAAATCGTCTTTGGATTCATTGGTTTCTTAGGTATAGGGTGGATCTACAGCGGAAATAGAGAAGTAGGTCTGCGTTGGTTTTTCGGTATGTTGGCGTGGGATATCTTGGCAGCCATCGTTTTGGTTTTTACAATTGGTGTGGGTTGTGTCTTTACTTTTCCCATAAATTTGATTTTGACCGCCATTTCAGCTGTATCCTTGCACAAATTCTTGGCCACTAAGCCAAAATTTTCTGTAGAAAACTGATAACTGAAGAGGAGAAATTCATGTGGAAAAAGCTATCTGATTGGCTTCATAAAATATCTTCTGGTTGGCTAACCCTGATTGGTCTGATCGTTTTCTTCGCATTTTCCGCTTTGGTGCTGCCCGAACAAGCCGCCCAGGCGGATGCCAACAGCGGCGGCGCAGACATCCCCGATCTGTCGTTTTACTATTCCCCCCAAGAGCTCTACCAGATGGCTGAATCCTATGGTGAAGCTGGTCGCCAGGCGTATATCCGGGCGCGCTTCACGTTTGATCTGGTCTGGCCGATTGTATACACATTATTCTTGGCGACCTCGTTGAGCTGGCTATTTGAACGCGGAATTTCCCGTCCGAGTCGCTGGCAGTTGGCAAACCTGGCCCCGATTCTGGGCATGATTTTCGACTATTTGGAAAATATCAGCACCTCTCTGGTGATGTATCGTTTCCCGGCTCGTACTGTGGTGATTGATTTCCTGGCGACGTTATTCACGCCGATCAAATGGATTTTTGTGGGGGGCAGTTTTTTGTTGTTGTTGATTGGCATTGGCGCCAGGCTCACCTCTCTGTTCGCCAAGCGTCGGGCACCCTGAAAATCAACCCAAAAGTTGGGTCTCTGGGATTTCCCGTGGTTTAGCCACATATGGTGGTCACGCCATGGGC
>CAZVPR010000024.1:0-45335 GCA_964629085.1 uncultured Anaerolineales bacterium | reverse complement strand
TACCCCGACAACCGCTTAGCAGGCGGCCCCAATCAGCCACTCTGGCACCTCCCCAGGTTTATGATCAATTGTTAAGGGATAAGTGTGAACGCACAGTCATCCTGGCGGAGGGAGTGGGATTCGAACCCACGATGGATTGCTCCATACCGGTTTTCAAGACCGGCGCCTTCGTCCACTCGGCCATCCCTCCATATTATAATCAAGAGGGAAACCCCTCCAAAGCGGCTGGATTTTACCATAGGTAAACATCACAGGCAACCTGAGCAATCATTCCCTTGACCAAACCTATCATCCAAGCTAAAATGCTTGCTTGCGGCTGGCCCGTTTTATGGTTGTCAGCCGCTCTTTTGACGTAATTTATGTTCGAGAATCTGACCGGCCGCCTCAACGAAGTATTTGATAAGCTGCGTCGCCGCGGAAAGCTTTCCGAGCGTGATGTCGATGAAGCCATGCGAGAAGTGCGTCTGGCTTTGTTGGAGGCGGATGTACATTACAAAGTTACCAAGGATTTTGTTGCTCGCGTCCGAGAACGCGCTGTAGGGCATGAAGTCTCACGGGCTTTGAACCCCGGTCAACAAGTGATCAAAATCGTCAATGAAGAGTTGATCGCTACGTTGGGTGAGCCTGCCCCCCTGGATTTGCGTGGAGCTAAACCTCGCATGATTATGGTGGTGGGTTTGCAAGGTTCGGGTAAGACGACCGCTGCAGGCAAACTGGCGCGTATATTGCGCAGCCAGGGCGAACGTGTGTTGCTCGTTGCAGCAGATCCTTATCGCCCTGCGGCTGTTCAGCAGCTTGAAACCCTCGGCGAACGCCTGGGTGTGGAAGTTTTCAGTGAAGCTGGGGTAGCACCGCCCAAATTGGCTCAAAAAGCATTTACCAAAGCGCAACGGGGTGGGTTCAGCGTGGCCATATTGGATACGGCTGGACGCTCCCAACTGGATGACGAGTTGATGTCCGAGGTAAAAGCCATCACCCAAAAGGTAGAATTGGCTGAAGTTCTGCTGGTGGTTGATGCCATGATCGGCCAGGAAGCAGTCAATATCGCCCAAGGCTTCCGAGACGCGGTACCACTGACGGGATTGATCCTCACAAAAATCGATGGTGATGCTCGGGGTGGCGCGGCCATCTCGATCCGCTCTGTGACCGGCGTACCGCTAAAATTTCTGGGAACCGGTGAAGGTTTGGATGCCCTGGAAGTTTTCGATGCCGGACGCCTAACATCCCGAATTCTTGGGATGGGTGATATGATCGGTCTGATTGAGCGGGCTGAGGCTTCGATGGATGTCGAAGTGGCCGAACAGCAGGCCAAAAAAATGCTCTCGGGTGAGTTCACTCTTGAAGATTTTGCTGACCAATTGAAGCAGGTCCGCAACATGGGGCCTATCGGTCAATTGTTGGATATGATGCCGGGTATGGGTAGAATGGCAGACGCTATCGACCCAAATGAGGCTGAACAGCAGTTCAAGAAAACCGAGGCCATTCTCAGTTCAATGACTGGAAAAGAACGCCGGAAACCAAAAATCTTGAATGCCAGCCGAAGGCGCCGCATTGCCAGTGGATCTGGCACGAAAGTGCAAGATGTAAATCAATTGTTGAAGCAGTATCGGGAAGCCAGCCGCCTGATGAAGACTCTTAAGAAGTCAGGGATGCGTGGTATGCCCAATTTGTTTGGTTAAAATCGTGACAACGGAAACAAACCTGCGTCCCTTCAACGCACCCCCTCTCATTGTGACCGTTGAAAGCGAAATATAAATTTACATATCTGTAATTGAAGGAGACAGATCAATGGTACGTATTCGATTGCGCCGTGTTGGTGCAAAAAAACAACCCAGCTATCGTGTTGTGGCAGCCGATAAAGAAAGCCCACGTGATGGCCGTTTTCTGGAAGTGTTGGGTTTCTATAACCCGCGCACCGAACCATCAACGATCGAGTTGAAGGAAGATCGCGTTTATCATTGGATGAGTGTTGGCGCTCAACCATCAGAGGCCGTCCGCCGCTTGTTCGATCAGGTGGAATTGTGGGATCGCTATCAGCGTTTCAAGGATGGCGAAGATGTCGAGAAGCTTTTGGAGGAAGCTGCCGCTGTTTTGGATGCGCGCGCAGTAGATCCGAGAACTCGTCGTGACGATCTGGCTGCCAAACCCAAGAAAGTTGAAAAACCAGCGAAGGAAGAAGTGGCCGAGGTTGAAGAAAGTGCAGACCCTGAAGCTGTGGAAGCCGAAGAAAGTGAAGAAGCTGAAGCGGCAGAAGAAGCACCGGAAGCCGAAGAAGCACCTGAAGAAGAAGCTGAATCCGCAGACGAGCCTGAAGATGAACCAGCGGAAGAAGAAGCTCCTGCTGAAGAGGAATAGTTAATATTGCTCTTTAATAAGTTTGACAGAACTCGCCCAGGAGGTGAACTTTGAAAGATTTAGTTGAGTTTATTGCTCGATCACTGGTCAACGATCCTATGGAAGTTTATGTGGATGAAAAACGCCACGGTTCCAAGTTGTATCTGAACCTCCGGGTAGCGAAAGAAGACATGGGAAGAGTCATCGGAAGAGGCGGTCGTGTTGCAAATGCTATTCGCAAATTGTTACGTGTGGCCGCCGCTCGAGAGGGCATAAACGCTACTTTAGATATAGATGACCCCAAATGAGTAACCGGTCAAACTCATCACATTCTGAAAGAGATTCAGGCTCGCCTAATCAAGGCGGGCCTGAATTCTTAGTTGTGGGTAAGCTGCGACGTCCGCATGGATTGCGGGGGGATATGCTGATGACCGTGCTGACGGATTTCCCCGAACGTCTGCAGCCTGGTTTTGAACTATTTGTCGGCGACAAATACATGCCACTTACAATAAAATCAGCGCGTTGGCATGGTAAGGATATGTTGATTTCCTTTGAAGGTTTTTCTGATCGGGAGCAAGTGGGCGTTTTTCGCAACCAAACGATAGCTGTGAACATTGATCAGATTCCAGAGCTCGAAGAGGGTGAGTTTTACCTTCATGAGTTGGTGGGGTTGCAGGTTCTGATTGATGAGACAAACGATTTGCTGGGCATAGTTGAAAAAATCATCGAAACGGGAGCAGCACATGATGTTTTTCTTGTTGTGAACGAAGGCGGTGATGAGTTATTATTACCAGATATCGAATCGGTTGTGATGAATATTGATATCGAAGCAAAAGAGATGCGTGTAACACTAATTGATGGATTATTGCCTGAATCTTAAGGTATGCAAGTTGGGACATCTCTTGACATATAGGAAAACGGTATGGTATTCTCGTGCTCGCTTTTCGGAAGCTATGGTAAATTGATAATTCAGCACGGGATGGAGGTCTAATGGGGGCTGGTTTTGAAAGATAATCAACTATTTTGGCTGGGTTTCAATCTTGTCAAGGGGATCGGTGCCGTTCGATTGCGGCGGCTACTGGATTATTTTGGCGATTTGGAAACAGCCTGGAATGCTCCTTCTGAAGAACTAATTTCAGCGGGGCTGAGTGCAAAGTTGGTTCAAAACCTGGAAACTTTGCGAAAAGATATATCTCTCGAAAAGATTTGGGATGATATCAAAGCCCAAGGTATCGATTTGCTAACCTGGGGGGATCCAAATTATCCCAATCGGTTGGCTGAAATTGATACCCCTCCACCGGTATTATATGTGCGCGGAGAACTTCTGCCCGAAGATGATTGGGCGGTAGCGGTTGTGGGCACCCGGCGAGTGTCCGCTTATGGACGACAGGTCACAGAAAAAATTGCTCACACTCTAGCCCGTAGCGGAGTAACCCTGGTGAGTGGTTTAGCTCGCGGGGTGGATGGCAGCGCTCACCAGGCAGTGCTGGATGCTGGAGGCCGTACACTAGCGGTTTTGGGATGTGGTGTTGATAAGATTTATCCTCCGGAGCATCGTCAATTGGCGCAAAAGATCATGGACAATGGTGCAGTGATAAGCGATTATGCCGTTGGTACGCCTCCAGAAGCGCGAAATTTTCCTCCTCGCAATCGCATTATTTCCGGATTGACCATGGCTACGGTTGTCGTTGAAGCTGGTCAAAAAAGTGGTGCGGTTATTACGGCGAATTTTGCTGTTGAACAGGGTCGAGAGGTATTTGCCGTTCCGGGCAATATAACCTCTCCTTCGAGCAAGGGTACCAACACTCTGATCCAAAAGGGTGCTCATCCCCTGTTGAACCCGGAAGAGATACTCGAAACGCTTGAACTACGGCTGATTTCCGAGCACAAGAAGGCACGAACGGCTTTACCTTCTGATGCAACCGAGGTCAAAATTTTCGACATTTTGAGTCACGAACCAATGCATGTTGATGAAATACATTCGCAAATAGATTTGCCTATTGAAAAAGTGACCGCCGCACTTGCAATGATGGAATTGAAAGGTTTGGTTCGCAAAGCAAGTGGAATGCGATATTTTGCAGTAAAAGAAAATGGACCAGAATACACGGTAAATGAATGAAAAAGAATGCAAGAGTGCAAGGGTTGATGCTTGCATGATGAGAATTGATTATGAATGATAATTACTATGCGGTAATCATGGCTGGTGGAGGAGGAACTCGTCTCTGGCCGCTTTCTCGAAAAACGAGCCCAAAACAAATGTTACCCTTGGTTGGTGAAAAGTCGCTTTTTCAGATCGCTGTCGATCGCTTGGAAGGTGTTTTTTCGGCCGATAGAATTTATGTTGTGACTGTAGCAGAACAGGCAGAAGCACTAAAGTCGCAGTGTCCAGATATTCCCTCTGAGAATTTTTTGTTAGAGCCAATGCCACGGGGAACGGCTCCCGTTGTGGGAATGGCTGCTGTAGCTTTGCAGCAACGTGATCCCGAAGCTGTGATGGCTGTTTTGACAGCTGATCACATATTTCAGAATGAAAAGCATTTTCAACGTTTATTGCTGGCTGCGTATGACGCCGCTGTTGAAGATCATTTAGTGACACTGGGAATTGCACCTACTTATCCAGCAACTGGATATGGGTATATCCAAAAAGGTGAGTTCATTGATACTCAGCAAGGCTTAGATGTCTTTCAGGTCGAAAAATTTATTGAAAAGCCGGATGAAAAAACAGCCCAAATGATGTTTGAAAGAAGGAATTTCGCCTGGAATTCAGGCATGTTTGTCTGGCGGGTATCACGCATCATGAATGAGTTTGAACGGCAGATGCCCAACCTAAACTCAAAGATGAATAAAATCTCAGATGCCTGGAAGCAACCCGAAAAGTCGTCAGTCATACAGAAGGTCTGGCCCACGATCAAACCTGAAACCATAGATTATGGAATCATGGAAAATGCAAATGATGTGGTTGTAATTCCCGCTCATGACCTGGGCTGGAATGATGTGGGAAGTTGGGAGGCTCTTTTTGACGTTCTGCCCGCCAACGAGCTGGGCAATATTGTTTCGGACGAAAAGTGTATTGCAGTAGATACCCGCAATACACTGGTTTATCAAGATAAAACCGACCGCCTGGTTGTTACAATTGGATTGGATGATGTGGTCATTGTTGAAACTGACGATGTGTTATTGGTTTGCAAGAAAGATCAATCTCAGCAAGTGCGTCAGGTGGTAGACAAACTCCGAGAAACGAACAGTAATTATTTGTAGGCCTGTGCCTTCATTGGAGTAAAGGTATGCAAGCATATTGTGTAAAGTGTAAAGAAAAGCGTGAGATAAAAAATTCCAGGCCAGAATTCACGGCCACTGGAACTCCTGCGACTCGAGGAGAGTGTCAAGTTTGTGGCACTGGGGTGTATCGCATGGGTAGGACTCAAGCACACGAAGGCCTGGAACCCCCTGAAATTGTGAAGCGTCCCCGCAAGAAAAAAGAAGTAAAACGATCAGGCAAATTAGTTGTAGTTGAGTCACCGGCAAAGGCAAAGACAGTTGGCCGCTATCTTGGCAAAGGATATAAAGTCGAAGCCTCTGTTGGGCACGTTAGAGATTTGCTGCGCTCGCAATTGTCCGTTGATGTCGAAAATGAATTTCAACCAAAATATCGCGTCCCCAATGAAAAACGCGAAGTAGTCAAGAAACTGAAATCCTTAGCTGCCAAAGCGGAGGAAATTTATTTGGCTACAGACCTTGACCGCGAAGGTGAAGCAATTGCATGGCATTTAATGGAATCGGCCGAGATCGAACCCGATCGTACCCACCGTGTTGTCTTTCATGAAATTACTCGGCAGGCCATTGAAGATTCATTTTCAAAGCCGCGTACCCTCGACATGGACTTGGTCAATGCCCAACAAGGACGACGCATTTTAGATCGCCTGGTTGGCTATAGTATAAGTCCAATCTTATGGAAGAAAGTTCGCGGACGCCTTTCGGCTGGAAGGGTGCAATCGGTGGCTTTGCGCCTGATCGTCGAGCGCGAACGAGATATCGATGCTTTTGTGCCTGAGGAGTATTGGACGATTGAAGCTGAGTTTGCCCCGAATGGGGACAAAGATAAATTCATTGCCAAACTTGTGCGCGTGAATGGTGAAAAACCCACCTTATCCACTGAAGAGGATGTCAAACCATTGTTGGTGGATATGGAAAAAGCCAAATATGCTGTGAGCAAGGCGAAAAAGGGTACTCGCAAACGAAATCCTTCAGCTCCATTTACGACCAGTACCATGCAACAGTCGGCTTCTCGCAGGTTGGGATTCACCGCTCGCCGCACGATGCGGATCGCTCAACAGTTGTACGAGGGTGTCGATGTAGGGAATGGCGGGCAGACTGGTTTGATCACATATATGCGTACCGATTCAACAAATGTCTCGGCTGTAGCGCAAGCTGAAGTCAGGAAATATGTGGTTGGCAAATATGGTGATCAGTATGTGCCAGAAAGCCCTAAGCAATACAAAACCAAAGCCCGCAGAGCCCAGGAAGCCCACGAAGCCGTACGCCCAACTTCGGTTATGCGTACCCCGAAGGCGATTAAACAACACCTGTCTCGTGATCAGTACAGGCTTTATCAATTGATCTGGCAGCGATTTGTTGCTTCACAAATGTCCCCAACAATTTATGATACGATCTCCATCGAGATCGATGGGACGGAAGCTAAAAACCAGTATTTGTTGCGAGCTTCTGGATCGACCATTCGTTTCCCTGGTTTTTTGGTAGTTTTTCAGGATATCAAGAAAAAAGGCCAAAAAGATGAATTGCCGGTACCGACGGATTTGACCGTTGGACAAATATTGAAATTGCTGCGATTGATCCCTGAACAACATTTTACGCAACCCCCTCCGAGATTTTCAGATGCGTCTATTGTTAGTGAGTTGGAAGAAAATGGTATTGGACGGCCGTCTACGTATGCGCCGACTTTATCTACTCTCCAAAATCGGGGATATATCATTCGTGAGCAGCGCAGGTTGATCCCTACCGAGACGGGAATTCTGGTGAATGATTTGCTGGTTGATCATTTCCCCGATATCGTTGATGTTAAATTTACCGCCGGGATGGAGAAAGATCTTGATCAGGTCGCTTCTGGGGATAAAACCTGGGTAGAAGTGGTGCGTGAATTCTATGGGCCATTTGAAAAGCAACTAGAACTAGCGATCGAGCAGATGCCCGAGGTAAACGCGGGTCCTGAACTCGTCGGTCGAAAGTGCCCCAAATGTGAGCATGATTTAGTCATCCGCTGGGGTCGTCATGGCAAGTTCATTGGATGCAGCAATTTCCCAACCTGCCGTCACACTGAACCATTGTTAGAGAAGATTGGTGTTACCTGTCCGGAAGATGGCGGAGATTTGGTCAAGCGGAAAACCAGACGCGGTCGAGTGTTCTATGGTTGTTCGAATTACCCTGAATGCGAATTTTCTTCTTGGAAATTGCCCTTAGCCGTCCCGTGTCCAAATTGTAAGGGCTTGTTGGTTGCCGAAAATAA
Source organism: uncultured Anaerolineales bacterium (assembly GCA_964629085.1). Lineage (GTDB taxonomy): Bacteria > Chloroflexota > Anaerolineae > Anaerolineales > UBA11858 > NIOZ-UU35. Next base: position 37,480 of record CAZVPR010000024.1, on the reverse strand, counting down.
GCACCATGTTAATTGTCAAAAATGTGAAGAGCAATTTTTGCGGGATGAGGTGATACCGGAAGAATTGGGCGAAGTGGCATAGCGCTTGCAACTAGATGAAGGGATTGCGTGTTTTTAAGGTCTGGTCTACAATAAATGTGTAAGAATTAGGAATAATTGTTTACAAAATCTGCTGTAGCATAAAGATCTGAACGAAACCGAGAACCTGTTTGGGAGAATCCTCATGGAAGTAATTCGAGATCGATTGAATAACCCACTTTATGCAGGAATTGTGGGATTAGTAGTAGGGCTGTTTTTCGGCTGGATTGTCATTGGATGGGGGCTTTGGCCAGTGACATGGACCGATGCTGCTCCTAGTGATTTGCAAGATACCTGGCGTGAGGATTATCTGCGCATGATGGTTGATTCATATACGCTGATCCCAGATGGGGAAATTGCAAATCTGCGTTGGCAAGGTCTTGGAAATGAAGCACCCCAATTGCTAAGCAAAATTATTAGTAATCCAGGGCCTCGAAATCCTGAGAATATTCGGCTCTTTGGACAGGTTGTTGGATCATCTGCAGTTCCGGTGGATATTGTGCCCGGAGAAGTGCCAACAGTTGCGGAGGGTGAAATTATTGCGCCAACTCAACCTGTTGCTGAAGATACAGATTCTGGTGGTGGGCTGTCCCGCACAACGCTGATCCTGGTTATGTGTGGTGTGGTTTCTATCCTGGCAGTTGCAGTAGCGGCGTACCTGTTCTTATTTCGACGTCAGCCACTTTCTGAAACGGTGGTTTCGCCAGTTGCCCAGGCCCAGGAATTTACCCGTCAGACAGAACCTACCGATTTTACTGCCCGTGGCGAGATTGCTCCCATGTCGCAGTTTATGACCACATACATGCTCGGAGATGATCTTTTTGATGATTCATTTAGCATTGACTCTCCAACGGGAGAATTCCTCGGTGAATGTGGTGTCGGCATCTCCGAATCGATTGGAGTAGGTGAGCCTAAAAAAGTAGCTGCATACGAAGTCTGGCTCTTTGACAAGAACGATATTCAGACAGTCACTAAAGTGTTGATGAGTAAGCATGCCTACGAAGATACGACACTACGTGAACGTCTGCAAACCAAGGGCGAGCCTTTCCAGGCAGAACCGGGTGCAGAAATGATCCTGGAAACGGCCACGTTGAGGCTGGTTGCCAGAGTTGTTGATATGGCTTATGGCAGCGGGGCAACCCCTCCTAGAAGTTTCTTTGAACGACTAACCTTGGAATTGGCAGTTTGGAAAATAGCCTAAAGCATAGAAAAAACCCCCGGTATTCCAACAAGCAGGCCGGGGGTTGATTTTTTAAGGGACTAGAATCAGCTATGCGATCTTGACGATCTTGAACTCCAGGGTTCCTCCTGGAGTTTCGACTTTCACAGCATCTCCTGCTTTTTTACCCAATAATGCCTGGCCAATGGGTGATTCATTAGAGATCTTGCCATTTCCGGGATCGGCTTCCTTGCTGCCGACCAGATGGTAAATTTCTTCTGGAAAATCTTCTTCCTGAATGGTGATTTTTGCGCCCAAGCGAACTTCGTCGTAATCGCCGTTGCCTTCCTCGATAATTTCCGCATTCCCCAAAATGTATTCAACTTCTTGTATGCGCCCTTCAATAAAGCCCTGTTCCTCTTTGGTGGCGATGTACTCTGCATTTTCCGAAAGATCACCCATCTCAATGGCTGCTTTCAGCCGGCGGGCAATTTCTAAACGGACTGTGCCGGTAAGGTGCTCAAGTTCTTTGCGTAATTCTTGTTCCCCTTCAATTGTTAGATATTGTGTATTCATTTTGACTCTTTCTTTGATTGGTAATTACTTCAGGCTCAGGGCCTTACTTTTGGATCGAATAGTTTTGCGCGTTCGTCGATGGCGTAACGATCGGTCATTCCAGCAATATAGTCGCAAATTGTTCGTTCAAGCCCATATCTTTCGATTTGTTCCTGAATATGTCGGGGCAGCATGGCCGGTTCACGTTGGTAGGCCTGGAATATCTTGTTTATCACGCGCTCTGCTTTGACCTGCATCCGATACACCCGAGGATGTCGATATAGATTTGTGTACAAAAAATCCTTAAGTTCACGATTTTTGCGGTGCACATCTTCGCTGAAAGTAACGATATTGTAATCCAATTCTTGCACGTCTTTCGCCGATTGAACACCACTGGCGCGCAGCTGCTTCGTTGTATTCCCAACCAGATCGGTAACTTCCAGGCCAATCAGGCCACGAATCAGTCGATGGCGGCTAAGGTCATCAAGTGGGCCGGAAAGCCCCCCAATTCGTTCTACCAGGATTTCCCAAAGGGTAATGCCATCTAACATTTCCGCAGTTATCATCCCTGAACATAGCCCATCATCTAAATCGTGAGCGGAATATGCCAATTCATCGGCTACATTGGCTATCTGCGCTTCAAGATGGCCGCGTAATTCTGGGTTGTAATCGGTTGCATCTGAAATATCGTATTCGGTTTCGTGTTTGACAATGCCTTCGCGGGTTTCCCAGGTCAAGTTCAATCCGGGAAAATCGGGAAAGCGGCACTCTAACTCTGTAACAATGCGCAAAGATTGTTTGTTGTGATCAAAGCCATCGTGTTCACGCATCAGGCGGTCAAGAGCTTTCTCGCCTGAGTGGCCGAATGGAGAGTGACCCAGATCATGGGCCAAACAAATTGCTTCGACCAAATCTTCATTTGCTCCCAGTGCCCGTGCAATCGAGCGGCCGATTTGTGCAACTTCCAATGTATGGGTCAGGCGGGTTCGATAGTAATCGCCTTCCGAAATGATGAAAACCTGGGTCTTGTATTCCAACCTGCGAAATGCCGTGGTGTGTAAAATGCGATCGCGATCACGTTGGAAAACCGTCCTGTAAAGAGGTTCGTCTTCAGGTTTTGCGCGCCCTTTGGTGGCTTTACTGCGCGATCCAAAAGGAGCCAAGACCTGATCTTCAAGTTCTTCTAGTTGTAGGCGTGAATAATACATTGTGTACTTCCAATTAATCGAATTGGGAGCGAGAGTTTAATCCATCCTCAAAATAATGTCAACTTCGTTGAATTCTTATTTTAATTCATTAATTTGGACTTGCAAACGTCCAAGATTGGTGTGGATTTCCTTCAAGCTGTTTTGGGCATTTTCGTTTTTCTCTCGTTCGGCGCGCACAAAACGAGTATAGGGAGAAATGGTGTTCTCAATGTGTTCTAAACTGCGATTGATTTCTCTTTCAAAGTGATTGCGGAGTGCTTTAGAAAGTTTTGCACGCATTTCGATAATTTTTTCGCTCATTTCCTTTTTAGCTTTTCGTCGGCGAGCCGGGATGACGAACAAACCCAAAGCTGCCACCAAGCTGGTTAGCAATATTCCCGTGACATCTGCCGCAACGGTTGTGGCAATTGTTGCCACCAAAGCACCTAATCCCAACGCCCCAACTTCTAGAACGGCGGCTGCAGCAACGGCATTTTGAGCCCCTTGGGCGATCTGGTGAGCTTCTTCCACCCTGTCGTAGGTATCTACAACTCGTTTAGCCTCACGTCCGATTTTGTCGATGAGACGCTCCCGATCGTATTGAAAGCTACTGGAAACTTCGTCGCCCACAATACGGTCTTTGTGTTCACGACGGCGATCAGCGATATGCTCTGTGACAGCTTGCCACTGTCTCAAATCCGAATCAACCATCCAATCGATCAATTCATTGACTTTTTGTTCGATACGTTGTGGCGAATCAGCTACGACCTGCGTTTCGAATTCTTTTTGGATCCGTTCTTTTTTGAGTAGATCAAAAACGCGAGCAAGACGCATGGTCTCGTCAAAATATGCATCGCCACGTTTTTCCATTTCATGCAGCACATTATCAACATCGGACATGCGGAATTCAAAGTCGCGGCGCATATCCTCACCATAAATGCCGAGTTGTTGGTCGACATCCTCGAGCATAGAAAAATCCTCTTTTAGCAGAGTCAACCTTCCCTGAATCGTCTCCAGGTAGCGTTCGGCGAGGTGCCGGCCTACGCCTAAGGGATTGAGGAATTTTAGTTGTAATCGGCTGTCTTCATCCAAAGTTTCTTGGATGAATGCCTCTAGTGGTGCGAAACGGCTTTCATCCCATAAATGGGGTTGCCCTTGTTTAGCCTGCATTGCTGCCCGGGCACTGATGGGGAATATCTCGGGTGTAATCCCAAAGAGAGATTGTGTGTTTTCTGCTAAAAATGCGTGGATTTTGGCTAGATCTGTATCGCTTTGCAAGATGTCGATTTTATTGATCACGACCACCACCTTTTTCCCCCAGTCGCGGATTTTTTCGAGAAAGGCGCGTTCGCTCTCTGTGAAAGGTCGGTCGGCGGATGTAATGAACAAAACTAAATCTGAGCGAGGTACGAATTTCGAAGTTATCTCTTCGTGTTCGCGAATAATAGCGTTTGTTCCTGGCGTATCGACAATGCTGATCTCCTTCAGGATTTCAACAGGTGCTGTCAGAACGTGAAGATGATCATTGATTACCATGCGCCTGTTTTCATCATCAAACCGCAAGATGTTGACCTGGGTAGTGGTGGGTGTAACGCCCTCTTGCAGCACATTATCCCCTAAGAGCGCGTTAATGAAAGCGCTTTTACCGGCATTAAATTCACCAACGATGACTAAAAGAAAGAAATCATCCAATTGTTGAATCGATTCTTCTAATGCATTTTGATCTTCACCTGGGGCATTGAAATTTGCCAACGCAACGCGTAACTCACGCAGCAAATTGCGTTCTTCTTTTAGGATGTTTTCTTGTTGTTGATTTAAAATTTGCATGTTTTCATCCTTGCAGTTGGCAGGAATAGTGAACCTGTATTGCTTGGGATATGTAACTTACTATACTGGAGAATGTGGCACTAAGTCTGTCTACCTGTTTGATGATTATAGCATCTCAATATCGAACCGTGATATACTAATTACCCAAATTATTTCGGGAATACCACTCTAGGAGCAATCTAAATGGAAATTTCTTCAACATCATACAATCGTTGTGATTTGGTAAAAGTTGTTGGCCGCATCGATAGCAATACAGCACTTAGCCTCGAAAAAGCGTTTGCTGATCTGGTCGAGGGCGGTAAGGCTGGCATCGTGTTTGATATGACTGAGGTCGATTTCATTTCCAGCCGGGGTTTATGGGTGTTATTAGAAACACAAAAAGCCTGCAAGAAAAAGAGTGGCAAATTAGTATTGGTCAACGTTGCTGAAGATATGCTGGAATCATTGGATCTGGCAGGTGTGAAGCACTTTGTTGAAATATTTGATGATGTCATTGCTGCGGTAGGTAGTTTTTAGAGTTGATGCCCACCCGGACGTTTCCTGGGGATTATAAAAGCCTGGCCGCGATTGGTGAATTTATCACGGAGATTGCTCGCTCGGTTGGTTTGGATTCTTCTCAAATTTATTCTGTACAATTAGCCGTTGATGAGGCTTGTACGAATATTATTGAGCATGGCTATGGTGGCGAGGGACAGGGGGAGATTATTTGTGAGTGTGAGCAAATCAAGGATGGTTTGGAAATCAAACTGCGCGATTGGGGGAAAAGTTTTGATCCTAATCAAATTCCGGAGCCTGATTATGATGTTCCCTTGGAAAAACTGCAAAGTCGTGGAGCAGGCCTCTATTTGATGCAAAAAACTATGGATGAAATTCAATTTAAATTTGATAATACCAAGGGAAATCTTCTTACTATGATCAAGCTCAAATAGAATTTTGTCTGATGAAACGAAACACTCCCAAGAGAATTTCTCCGGGGAGTGTTTTTGATTCAAGCATCCCTGACAAGAACCATCAAGGTGATGTCATCCTGAGGGGGGATATCGCCCAAAAAGTCGTACACTGCATTTAGGATTGCTTGTTGTAATTTTTCCGCTGATTGCCCATGATTTTCCTTGATGATGGCCTCTAAATTGCTTCGGTGGAAGAATTCGCCGTCAGCATTTTGGGCTTCAGGGATGCCATCTGTATATAACACCAAAATATCACCTGGGCGAATTTCGATGGTAGCGTGGTCCCAAGCGGCTTCCTCATCGATCCCAATAGGTAGTCCTGTGCGGGTGAGCAATTCGATTTCAGTATCATTGTGTGAGCGAACTAGAAGTGGTGGATTATGACCAGCATTGGCATAGGTTAGAGTTCCCGCTTGCGGGTCAAGTATCCCATAGAAAGCTGTGACGAAAAGGTTGGCGCGAGTATCCTTTAGGATTCGTTCATTCGTGGCATAAAGAACGATATCTGGCTGTAATTCAAATTCGATAGCATAAGTCCGAATCAGTGTGCGGCTGAGGGTCATGTACAACGCCGGGCCGATTCCTTTGTCCAGGACATCAGCCAGCACAATACCCGTTTTGCCATCTTCCAATGGGATTACATCGAAGAAGTCTCCCGAAGTCTCTCCGGCGGGGGCTAATGTGACGGCTAGTTGCCAGCCAGACATATCGGGGAAAGAACGCGGCAACAGGCTGGATTGGATTTGTCCGGCAAGTTTCAGTTCTTCACGTACGCGTTGAAACTCAAGGGTTTGTTCGTAAACCCTGGCCTGGTTGATTGCAGATGCAACCTGAGCTGCTAGTGCCTGCGCGGCCGGGCGCAAATTTTCCAAGGCCCGCTGATCCCAGGGTTGAGCCAGAGTGTATAATTCCAAATAGACTCCCCCAAATGTTTGACCAGAATCAGCTTCCTGAATTGGTGCGACTACAACAGGATTATGAACTACATCATCTTGATTTTGCCAGGGTAAGGGCAAATGGGAAGGAAATGCATCTCCTTCAGTTTGATTCAGTAGCCAGGGCCAGATAATTTCTAAATCCGGCTGCCAATCGGATGGGTATTTCGAAAGTACTTCTTCCGGAAAAATCCAAACTGCATGCCTGCCTGCCGGAAACATGTGGGTGATATGTTCTGAGAGAATAGCGGATAAATCTTCAGTGTGCGGAGGGGCATCGATGATGGCACGTCCCAATTGTTGCAAATTTTGCAACATGCGCGATTGCTGACGACTGCTTTCGCTGGACCAGCTGAGTTGGCGGGTCAAATAAGCCACAATTAGCATCCCACTTACGAAGAATAAATAAATAGCCAGTCCGTCTTCCGAATACAGCCCAGCAGCTAGAATTGCAAAAGGATGCGCCAGGTGCTGTAACCCAATGGCCAGAAAGAAAAAAGTTAACACCGGGCTGATCTTATCGGAGCCGGCCAGCACCCTTTGTGACCAGGCGCCATAAACGAGATAGCCACTCCAGACGGATAAAAGCAAGATGAAATTCGCGGCCAGCAATCCAAAGGCCAACAAGACTGTTTCAAGTGTAAGGGTTTCAAGCGGACTTTGACCCCCAAAATTCTGGTAAATTTTGAATGCAATCAGCGGGGCAACTGTGTTCCCGGATATATTCAACACCAGATTTCGCGCTTGGCTCCAGCGCGATGTTTTCGAAGATGTGCTCCGCCAACTGTACCAGAACTCGATCAGGTTTTCTACAACTGGAAGCCAAAGGATGGTCGGGCCGAATATCAAAATCCCTGACCAAAGAATGATCCCGCCCAAGGATCCATCGGAACTTCCGTAGCGGTTGGCGCGCAGCTCGACGATCAAGAAAAACCGCAAATAACTAAAAATTATAAATAAGCCAGCGAGTAGGGCAAGTGTTAACCAATGCTCCTGCATCAAGTTCCATTGGCTGGAAACAAAGAGCCAACCCAAACCAAATAGAGCTAAAGGCATTCCATACAGAAATGAAATGATATCTCCGACGGCGACAATCTGGCGCTCGATTTGCATGGCCAAAATGTCAAGACGGAAACTTTTCGCAATAGCAAGTAGTAGTTTGTAACGCCTGGGTATACGAGGTGCTGAGTAATCCGCCATATTGGAAGTTCGATAAATTAGATTGATCTTCTACTTTGCCTATTGTATCTCAGGTTTCACATATTGAAAAATTTGGATGGGAAGCATCCGATCCACCATGCCGACACTATTGACAAGAAATTATTGTTGGGTATAATTTGTGTATCTTGGTACATTGGTAACAACATAACGGGAGATCCTATGTCAGAACCTCACCCGAGTTCCGCAGAAAAAATTCGAATTGAGCGAGTCCAGACAGGTGTGCGGATGGAGAAACGCATGCTCAAAGTGCTTAAAGCGCTGGCTGAATATCTTGATTTGTCGCTAGGAGATTTATTGGAGGGGATTGTTCTGCATGCTTTTGAAGGCAAACCTTCTCCTCTCAATGACGATTTGTTACAACGAGTGGTTGCTCTCAAACAAGTTTACAACATGGATTACGATTCCAGCGCGGCGCATAACTTTGAAGAGAGACAATATCAATAGGGTTGATAAAATGACAGCTTTCAAACCGAAACAATTAGTTGTAGTTACCCTTTGGGCAGAAGATATACACGAGACTGCATATTTCTACAGGGATGTGATTGGCCTGGAATTATTACCTCTCCACGATGCTCAACCAACTTTCATAGTTGGGGATGGAGTACATCTGATTATCAGAAAGGGTAAACCCGTTGCCGCTCAGAATGCAAAACCGTTTCCGATTATTGCCTTCGAAGTGGATGACCTTGATTATGCCATCTCTCAACTTGTATCTCACGGAGTATCTTTAGCTACTGAGATTATCACAAATCCCAGCGCTAAATTTATTGTGTTCAATGACCCGGCGGGAAACCTTCTCGAGTTTGCACAACTATCCCCCGGAGCGCACTGAGAATTTAGTATTGTTGAATGAAATATTCTATTGAATCCTCTCCATATGGAGAGGATTATTTTTGGAGAATATATTAAATAATGAAGCCCCTAACTTTCGGATTTTCTACATTTATAGTCACCTGGTTGGGCCAGGTTGTTTCTCTGATTGGTTCCAGTATGACCAGTTTTGCTCTTGGAATTTGGGTTTTTGAGCGCACTGGTTCGCCCACTTTGTTCGCCTTTATCGGGTTGTTTGCGGTGTTACCGAAAGTCATTTTCTCTCCAATGGCCGGAATTTTGGTCGACCGTTGGGACCGCCGCAAAGTGATGATTCTATCCGATGCAGGCGCTGGCTTGAGCACACTTTTCGTTGCCCTGATGCTCTTTAATGGACGGCTTGAGCTCTGGCATATTTATCTGTCGGCATTTATCAGTTCGTTTTTCGGAACTTTCCAGTGGCCAGCCTACACAGCTACAGTAACCCAATTGGTGCCCGAAAAACACCTCGGGCGAGCTAACGGAATGAATCAGTTTGGGCGAGCCATAGCGGAGATATTTTCACCTTTGATAGCTGGAATTTTGGTAATGAGGATCCAACTCGAAGGGGTGATCTTGATTGATGTAGGGACGTTTCTACTTGCAATGCTGACTCTGCTTATAGTGCGGTTCCCGGCCTTGGATAAGAAATTCTCCTCTGAAAAATTGGCAACATTTTGGGGAGACCTCTCTTTTGGTTGGAAATACATCTGGTCTCGCCGAGGGCTTATGCATTTGCTGATTTTCCAGGCGCTGGTCAATTTTATCTGGGGGATGGTAGGAGCATTGTTAGTGCCTATGGTCTTAGGGTTTACGACTTCCGACAAATTGGGTGCAATTATTACAATTGCTGGGGGAGGAATGTTAGTAGGTAGTTTGTTGATGACGGCCTGGGGTGGCCCAAAGCGGCGCATCAACGGGGTCATATTTTTCGAGATGCTGAGTGGATTCTGTTTCGTTATGATGGGATTGCGCCCTGAGTTTTGGCTGATTGCCTTGGGGGCATTCGGAGCCCATTTTACGATTGCTCTCGTTTTCGGTTCCAATCAAGCTCTCTGGCAAAGCAAAGTAGAACCCGAAAAACAAGGGCGCGTCTTCTCTGCTCAGCAGATGATTGCCAGCATTGCTTCTCCATTGGCCTATATCCTGGCAGGCCCTCTGGCCGAGCGAATTTTTGAGCCTAGTATGACCCCAGGTGGGGCACTCAACTTTCAACTGAGTCACTTACTCGGTTCTGGTGCTGGTCGAGGCATTGGATTGATGTTTGTGCTTATGGGAATCATCAAAATCACAGTATCAGTGATTGGTTATCTAAACCCGAGCATTCGATTGATCGAAGATGAATTACCTTGATTGACAAATTTCGGTTATTTCGGTACAATCCGAAATAACCGAAATGGTGCTGGTATGCTTGAACTAAACGAAACCACAAAGAAATTCATTGTCCATTGGGGTGAGATGGGTAGCCGGTGGGGTATTAACCGCACAGTGGCCCAAATTCACGCGTTGCTTTATATTTCACCTGAACCATTGACTGCTGAGGAGATTAATGAAACTCTAGGAATTGCACGTTCCACAGTCAGCACGGGTTTGAAAGAATTACAGGGTTGGGGCATCATAAAGGTGATTCATGTCTTTGGGGATCGCCGAGACCATTTCGAGATTATCGGTAATGTATGGGAGATGTTCCGTGTTGTTTTGGCGGAGCGCAAGCGTCGTGAGTTGGACCCAGCTTTGGAGGTTTTACGGGAGACAATCTCTGAGTTGGAACAAAGTGATGAAGGTGATCCGGCTGTCGAAGAGAAAATGAACGAAATGTTGAACCTTTTTGAAGCCGCTTCGGAGCTTTATGAGCAAATTCAAAATTTGCCAACCGCCACCTTAGTGAAACTGACAGAAAGTGATATGATCCGCAAATTTCTCAACTTGGTAACGGGATCCTGAATCAAAACTCTTTTTTTGGGATGAGATTTCGGACTTTTCCGAAATAACTGACATATTCGAATTATTTATAGGTATAGCTATGGAAATGAGATACCCACCAACCTTCGAAGCGCCCATCCATAAAGTTGATGACTATATGTGTAATCAACTGGATGATAATTCTTCTTTTATTGCTCAGGCGATTAGAGATTTGATCATAAGGGATAAAAACCGCATTCGCTCATCTTTCACTTTATCAGTTGGTGAAATGCTGGAGGCTGATTCTGAGCACTTATTCAATTTAACCGCGGCTGTCGAAATGCTGCATATCGCTAATCGAATTCATGAAGGTTTAATCGAGAATGGTTCCTTGCGACGTGGCTACAAGGTAATCGGTGCCGATTGGCATCCCGGGGCAATTGTACTGGCTGGTGATCTTGTGTTTGCACAGGCCTCAAGGCTGGCTGCTAAAACGGAATCGACTTTGGTAATGGAAATGTTTGCCCAAACCTTAGCAACCATCTCCAACGGAGATGTTACACAATTGTTTAGTAATGGATCAAGATTTAATCATCGGACCTATTTGCAATGGATTTACGCCAAAATAGCCTCAGTTTTTGAGTTGGCAGCCGGAGCTACAGCAAGGCTTGCCGGTGTAGGGGATGAAAGGTTTCAATTAGTCAGTCAATTGGGCAAATCTTTTGGGATGGCCTATCAGATCCTCGATGATGTTGCGGATTTTCTCCCCAATGGCAGTAATAACGCCCAAAATGTTGCTAGTACTTTGAAACAGGGTGTCATTACACTGCCTGTATTGTATTATTCACAAGCAAATCCTGATGATCCCGATCTCGAACTGTTGAAGAAGTCAGCGTCACAGAAAAATGGTAGTTTGGATCGGCTCTTCAAAGCAATTAGCCAGAGTGGGGCATTATCAAAATCACTACAGGAAGTCCAGAATTATATTCATCAATACTTACAAATTTTGGTTCAATTCCCAATTTCGCCCTCGCGCCTCGCATTAGAAGAACTTGCAAATGGAATAATGATTCTAGTTGAGTAATCAGGGTTACAAAAAATGTTGATTGATCAATTTTTACCCCAATATGATTTCAACGAAGTCCATCAAATTAACATAAACGCTTCCAGTGAACGAGTTTATCAGGCCATAAAGGAACTGACTCCCTCTGAGTTGTCTCAATTAATCTTTGCCATGTTGTACCTCCGCCAATTGCCTGCAATGTTAATGGGTAAAGGCCCGAAAGGAGGTTTGCGTCAGGGGCCATTTCTGAATCAACTTTATGCGGGGGGATTCATACCTTTGAGTGAAGAGTCAGATCGAGAGGTGGTTTTTGGTTTGATTGGCCAGTTTTGGAAAATAGATGGGGGTCTAACGCCAGACGTTTCCAGCTTAGATGAGTTTCTAGCCTTTGATGACCCTGAATTTGGTAAAGTGGTAGCCAATCTGGCTGTCGTTGCAGAAAGTGGGGTGTCACGCTGTTGCACCGAAACACGCATCCAGGTTCGAGATCCAAAGGCACGGCGCAAATTTGCTCTCTACTGGCGCTTGATTTCAGCGGGTAGTGGCTGGATACGAGTTTTGTGGTTGAGAGCCATCAAACGGAAGGCTGAAAAAGAAATCAATTGAGAATCTCCCAATCAGATTATTTCTCCGATCAGTGTTCCTGTCAAATTGCCTGATAGCGCTTTGAACACATTACCAGATATCAAACCTGAAAAAATTGACACCTGTAATCCCGATATTTCTTGCGTAAGCTGAAGCATTAGCTCGACTTTAGAAGCCATTCCCCCCGTCACATCAGTTGCACTGGACGCACCGAGAACTGGCGCGATCTCAGCCCAGTTTTTTGCATTTATTGCCGGAATCAATTCTCTGCAAAGGGGATAGTCGCCCCAGACACCCTCATCAAGGCCCGCCAGTAAGATTTGTTTTGGAGACAATTCACTTGCCAGATAACTAAAAATATCCTCTGTTGAGAGGATCGTCCCTCCAAGAATATCATCGAAAACCACATCTCCAAATACGACCGGTAATAATCCTGCTTCCAAAGCGGCGCGCAGCGGATTCAAGTTCCAGGTGGCTACCTGCCCATTTGACGTGATAACTGCTCCCGAGGCAGGAAAGGCCACCGCAGGCAGCCCAGCAGAATGAAGCGCTTCCATGACGATGCGATTCAAGGAGGATGCCTCTTGCCAGACTTCCACAAACCCCTGCCATCCATCGATTGAATTTATGCCCTGGCGTGTGCCATATTTCTTTGCGGGCACATGGCCAAAAGAACCCGACCCATGACCCAACAAAAGTTTCGCATCTGGGTTAGATTTTCTTGCCTCAGCAATTTCATTTGCCAACCTGACGATGATATCTAGTAGGGGAGTGCGAGGGGTCGATTTATCGGTGATCAGCGATCCGCCAAGTTTTAGGAATTGAAGATTGGGCATAAGTGCCTTATTCGATCGATGAAGTAATAATTGAGACCGCGCCAGCCTTGCGCATAGCCAAGATGATGGAATCGATTTGATCGTTTTGTACTAGTGCGATCATATTTCCACCGCGCCCCCCGCCCGAGAGCTTGACTCCCAATGCGCCTGCTTCTTTTGCCTCGTAGGCTAATTTGTCAAGGGCTGGAGAAGAAACCCCCATCTCCTTTAGTAGATCATGGTTCTCATCCATCAATGGTCCTAAACGTTCGGGATGACCGCTTTCGATGGCCTGACGGGCAGATATAACGATGCTGCCAACAGCAGCAAAAAGGCGTGCGTACCGATCAGGGTGAGCTTGCCAGCCTTCGCGAACATCCCCAACGGTTTCCTTTGTCGGGCTGGGAATTCCAGTATCGGCGATGATGATGGTGAATGGTTCCTTTATTTGAATGGTTTCGATGGATTCATCCCTGACGAAGAAAACAGGTCGGGCATAGGTCACCACAGTGTTATCGATCCCAGATGGAGTGCCATGGTGAATTTTCTCTACTTCGAAAGCCAAGACTGAAACCTGCTCATCAGGCAGTGGTTTGCCTAAAAAGCCTGCCATGGCCCGAATGATTGCAACAGAGACGGCAGCACCAGACCCCAAGCCGGAGGCCACCGGAATGGTTGAGTTTACCCTCAGGGTGCAGGCTGGAATGTGTGAAACACCTACGGAGGCAGAAACCTCATAAACAGCGGCAGCCAGCGCATGGTTCAAGGGTAGATCGTCCAACTTGGCATCCAATCCTATGTTCGGTGCATCAATTCTCACATCACCTGAATCACCGCGAATATTAGGCGACACAGTTGCTCTAGCTCGCACCTGGTTTACTGGTACGGCTATAGCTGGTTGTCCATAGACCACGGCATGTTCGCCGAAAAGAATGATTTTTCCGGAAGCATAGGCTGTAAACGCGGGCATAAGATTATGAAATCGTTAAAAAGTATAGAAGATGATCAGGACGGTTAAGCCGTAAAGGATAATTGATAGCTGAATTGGACGGTCGGAAAGGATTAAATCTTCGGGCGCACCACCGGTATTCTTGACCTGGATCAGGTATTGATATCGAAAGATACTGTAGATAATGAAGGGGATTGTAAACATCATGGCTTGATTTTCAGGCAAATTTGGCGCCGAAAATGTATATAAACTATACGTGATGATTGTCATGCCAGATGCCAGGGTAGTCAGCTGATCAAGAAAATGTAACGTGTAACCGTCCAATACACGACGATAGCTGTTTGAGTTTTGTTCAACGGCCTGGTTGATTTGACCATCTGCCAGAAGACTCAATTCAGCTCGTCGCTTTCCAGCCCCAATTAACAAAGCCAGGAAGGTTGTGAAGACATACAGCCAGGGGGAAAACCTTTCTACATCAATCAGGGTCACGCCAGCAGCCACTCGGATGACGTAAAAAGAAGCCAAAACCATAATATCGAGCAAAGTAATATGCTTGAGCCACTTTGAATATGTCAGGTTTAGTATAAAATAAAATACGCATATGGCTGCAAACTCAGGAGAAAGCAAATATGCAGCCGGCAGTGCCAGGGCAAGAATAACGATGGCTGTGATCCAGGCTATAGAGATGGGGAGTATTCCCGCCGCGATTGGGCGATGCTTCTTCTTTGGATGGTTGCGATCTGCTTCGACATCAGCGATATCGTTTATGAGATAGACCACGCTGGCAAACAAACTGAATATGAAAAAGCCGGCTAAGATGTGCAGAAAAGCGGGGAAATTGGTCAATTTGCGATCGAAAACCAGACCAACGAACAAGAATACATTTTTTGCCCACTGTTTGGGCCGTAAAGTTTTGAGTATGGCTGCGAGCATGGTGAAATGATATTAGGGATTGGATGATTAGTCAATTGGGAATTGGGTTGGTTGGGATGGAAGTGAGCAGGAGTGTAAGTTGTGCAGATGCCATCCTTGTATACTTGTGTACTTTACTCTACAATAAACATATGTCTAAGAAAGTTCGTGTCGATATCCTACTGGTCGATCAGGGACTGGTTGAAAGTCGTTCCAAGGCACAACGCTTGATTATGGCTGGACAAGTGCGCGCTGATGGGCAAGTAGTGTTTAAGCCGGCTTCAAAGGTATTGATGGATGTACAATTGACAATTGATATCGGGGCACGCTTTGTCTCTCGGGGAGGGGAAAAGCTTCAGGCGGCTTTCGATGCGTTTAGCTTGGATGTTTGTGGGAAAATCTGCGCTGACGTAGGTTCATCAACTGGTGGATTTACGGATTGTTTACTTCAAAACGAAGCCAAAAAAGTTTTTGCTATTGATGTAGGCAAAGGTATTTTGCATTGGAAACTGCGTCAGGATCGGCGAGTAGTCGTCATGGAGGAAACGAATGCCCGCTTTGTTGAATTGCTGCCAGAAAAGGTGGATTTTGTTTCCATTGATGCCTCTTTTATATCCTTGAAGGTGCTGTTGCCTGTAGTTAAATCTTGGGGGGATGGAGAGGTCATAGCTCTCATTAAGCCCCAGTTTGAGGCTGGGCGGCGTGAAGCCGCGCGTGGAAAAGGTGTGATCCGAGACACAAAAGTCCACCACAAAGTACTTTCAGAAGTCTTGTCTTTTGCTGAAAGTGAGGGCTTTGTCATCCGCGGATTGATCCTATCGCCAATCATTGGGCCAAAGGGAAATCTCGAATTTTTGGCATATCTTAGTACAGGGCTGGAAAAAGGTAATCCTATTGTTTGGCGAGATTTGATAAGCGCTATTATTCCTTTGAACGAAAATTAATTTGGGAATAAGGATGATCAAGAAAGATAGCATGTTCTATCGCTTTGCGGCATATGGGTTCTTGAAGAATTTGAGATTTTTTGAGCCCTTCATCATTTTGATTTTCCGCGCCAATGGAATGAGTTTTTTACAGATTGGTTTCCTATATTCGATTCGTGATCTAACCAACAATCTTTTGGAAATCCCAACAGGAGTGCTGGCAGATTCGTTTGGACGTCGCCGGGCGATGGTCTTTGCATTTAGCTCATATATTGCTTCCTTTCTTGTTTTTTATTTGTTTGCTGATTTCTATGTCAATGTCATTGCGATGGTATTGTTTGGGCTTGGGGAAGCCTTCCGCTCAGGGACACATAAAGCCCTAATTTTGGAATACCTTGATCATAATGATATGTTGGATAAAAAAGTCTCATATTATGGAAGAACACGAGGCGCATCTCAATTGGGTTCAGCATTCAACTCATTAATTGCCGCCGGTTTGCTTTTTTATACGGGAAATTTCCGCAGTATGTTCCTGGCCGCTATTATTCCTTATTTGCTTGATTTGATAAATTTGGCGACCTACCCTAAATATCTTGATGGCGAAGTTACGATTTTCAAGAAAGAGATAATGTGGGCGCAAACCAAAGCGACCCTGGATGATTTCATTGGCATTTTTAGAGATTGGCAGGCTATGAAAGCTATCTTTAACAGCGCAAGTTTTACTGGACTTTTCAAAGCGACCAAAGATTATTTGCAGCCCATCCTTGAAACCATTGCGCTGACATTGCCTATTCTCGTGTTCCTTGAGGATATTAAACGTAGCAGTGTAGTTATTGGCATTGTCTATTTCTTCATATATTTATTGACCAGCTATGCATCGAGAAGTTCCGACCAGTTTAGCCGTTCTTTTAATTCTCTGGGAAAGGTGATCAATATAACTTTCTTGCTTGGTGTTGGGTTTCTCATTGCAGCCGGTATGGCAACTTGGGCAGATCTTTTGCTGGTCTCAACCCTTGTATTTTTGGGTTTCTATGTATTACAGAATGTGCGCAAACCGATGAATGTAGCATATATCAGCGATCAAATTTCTCAACGTGTAATGGCATCCGGGCTTTCCATTGAATCCCAGTTTTCGACGATTCTGGTAGCATTATTTGCACCGATATTGGGAGTGCTGGCGGATTTATTTGGAGTTGGCTTGGCCTTGGCGATTTTGGGGTTGTGCACGCTTTTATTGTATCCCTTGGCCCGAGTACAAGAGTCGATGTAGGTTTACAATTGTGTCACCCTCCAAGCACCGGGAAAATCGGGTATACTACGGCCCGCTTATGGAACTTGAACGCATCAGAAATTTCAGCATCATCGCTCATATCGATCATGGAAAATCCACTCTGGCGGATCGATTATTGCAAGTGACGGGCACCATCTCAGAACGCGAGATGACTGCTCAGGTTTTGGATTCTATGGATTTGGAACGTGAAAAGGGTGTCACCATCAAAGCCTCCGCTGTGCGCATGAATTATATGGCCGGGGATGGTAATACCTATGAGCTAAACTTGATCGATACACCTGGGCATGTCGACTTTGGCTATGAAGTCAGCCGGGCGATGTATGCCTGTGAGGGGGCATTGCTTATTGTGGATGCATCCCAGGGCATTGAGGCGCAGACGATTGCCAACCTGTTCATGGCTTTAGAAGCGGACCTAGAAATCATCCCAGTGATCAACAAGATCGATTTGCCCGCGGCACGACCCGATGAAGTTGCAGAGGAAATTAGCAACCTCTTGGGAACACCTCAGGATGAGATTTTGCGAATTTCCGCCAAAGCGGGTAGTAATGTACAGGAAGTGCTGAATGCTATTATCGAGAGGGTGCCTCCCCCAGAGGGCAATGCCAAAGCTCCGCTACGGGCTTTGATATTCGATTCTCATTACGATTCCTATAAAGGAGTCGTTGCTTACATTCGAGTATTCGATGGTGAGATTTCGGCCACTGATTCCCTAAATTTGATGGCAACTCAAACTACACTGTCACCTGTCGAAATTGGGATATTTTCTCCGCGCATGCAGGTTACAAAGACGCTCAAAACTGGAGAAGTTGGCTATATTGCTACGGGTTTAAAAAGTGTCAACGAGTGCCGAGTGGGCGACACATTTACTTTTGCGAATGATCAGGCAGAAGCGCCCCTTCCTGGTTACCAGAAAGCTAAACCAATGGTTTTTGCTGGTATCTATCCTGTGGAAGGTGAGGATTACGAGGATCTCCGTGATGCTTTGGCCAAACTGCAACTTAATGACGCAGCACTGGTTTATGAACCAGAGACTTCCCAGGCTCTGAATTTTGGTTTCAGGTGCGGTTTTCTGGGCTTGTTCCACATGGAGATCATTCAGGAGCGCCTGGAAAGAGAATATGACCTGGATATCATCGCTACTGCTCCATCTGTTGAGTATCAGGTTGTCATGCATACTGGAGAGACGATTGTGATCGACTCTCCAGCGGCACTTCCTGATCCCGGCGATATTGATGAAATTCGCGAACCCTGGATGAAGATACAAATCTTTACACCCACAGATTATTATGGTGTTGTAATGGAGCTAGTAACTACCCGCCGGGGAATCTTCATAGATCAGGAATACCCCACTTCAAACCGAGTTCAGCATAATTTCGAAATTCCGCTTTCTGAGTTGATCATCGATTTCTTTGACTATCTGAAATCGGGCACCCGTGGTTATGCCTCCCTCGATTACCAATTTGCCGAATATCGCCCCGATGATCTTGTGAAGGTTAACATCCTGGTGAATCAGGAACCAGTCGATGCTTTGGCCGTCATTGCTCATCGAGATGATGCATATCGCAAAGGGCAGGCATTGGTTTCACGCCTGAAGGATTTGATTCCCCGCCAGTTATTTGCTGTTCCTATCCAGGCTACTGCTGGAGGGCGGGTGATTTCTCGGGCCAATGTCAAGGCGCTGCGCAAGGATGTTTTAGCCAAATGCTATGGTGGAGATGTGTCTCGCAAGCGGAAACTGCTCGAAAAGCAAAAGAAGGGCAAGAAACGGATGAAAAGTGTAGGTAATGTTGATATCCCCCAGGAGGCATTTTTGGCTGTTTTGAGGTTGCGCGATGAGTGAGCAATTCATCAACGAAAAAAACGCGCGGGATTGGCGGGGGATGCTGCCCGGGATTGCGATCAGTATCATTGCTATCATCTTCTTATTCCGATATTTCGATTGGCAGGATGTGGTGTCTGCTTTGCGGAATGCGGAATGGATATATTTAGCCATTGCAGTACCGGTTTATCTGTTATCGTATGTGTTACGGGCGATGGCCTGGCGAGCAATTTTGAAGGATGCGGTTCCATTTCGTCAAGTATTTTTAACTATGCATGTCGGCTATTTGTTGAACAATATTTTGCCCTTCCGCTTAGGGGAATTAGGCCGGGCATATTTATTGGGCAGAGAAGAAAACTTGGGTTTTTGGCGGGTTTTTTCTTCGATTATCATTGAACGAGTCTTTGATATGATGCTCGCTGTGGCGATACTCTTGGGGACGCTGCCCTTCGTTTTGAATACAGGTAACACGCGCCAGGTAGCTTCCATAGTTGGTGGAATAGTGTTCATTGGTTTGGTCATGCTTTTCCTCCTGGCACGTAACCGTCAATGGGCTTTAACACAGTTCGAGAGGCTGGGCCAGCGCTGGCCAGTGGTATTGCGCTTGGGTAAAGAGCGTCTGGATGCGTTCCTTGAAGGATTATCTGCATTAACGTCTATTAAAAGATTTTTGACAGTATTTGTTTTGATGGTTATAAGTTGGATATTGGCGATTTCAATTCAGTATTTCATTTTGCGGTCTTTTTATCCCGGGGCGAATCTTTTGCATGGAGCATTCTCCTTGGGAACATCAGCACTTGGCGTAGCCGTGCCTTCATCCCCCGGTTATTTAGGCGTGTACGAAGCAGTTGTCGTAGGTGCTTTGTCGTTGTTTAGTATTCAGGCATCTACGGCTTTTGCACACGCAGTGACTGCGCACATTTTATATTTTTTGATGACTGGCAGTTTTGGCGTTTATGCATTGATAATCAGCGATATCAGTTTGGCAGAAATTTTCCAGCGCGTAAGAAATATTAACAATCAGGATTAAAATTTCCGGAGAGCTCCATGTCGAAGCATTATCTGATTACTGGAGGGGCTGGCTTCATCGGATCGAATTATGTAAACCGCTTGTTGGAAAGAGGCGAGCGTGTAAAAGTATTCGATAATCTCTCTCGTTTGGGTGGGAACATCAATATCGATTGGCTGAAAGTGACTCATGGTGCAAAATCCTTTGAAATGATTGAAGCGGATATAAGAGATGCAAACAAGATTGCAGAAGCTGCCAAAGATGCCGACATCATAGTGCATCTGGCTGGTCAGGTTGCAGTAACAACCTCCGTTTTGAACCCGCGTCTCGATTTCGAAGAGAATGCCCTTGGCACTTTCAACACATTGGAAGCTGCTCGACGTTCAGGACGAAACCCAATATTTTTATATGCCTCGACAAATAAAGTTTATGGGGGTTTGGAAGAGATTCAAGTCATTGAAGGCAGGAATCGTTATACGTATTCTGATTTACCCTTTGGTGTGGATGAGGCTCGTCCGGTAGATTTTCACAGCCCCTATGGTTGTTCCAAAGGTGCCGGCGGCCAATATGTGCGCGACTATCAACGGATTTACGATATCCCTTCTGTTATATTTCGCCAAAGCTGTATTTATGGGCCACGCCAGTTTGGGATTGAAGATCAGGGTTGGATAGCCTGGTTTATGATCGCGGCGATAGCTCAACATCCGATTACGATATTTGGTAATGGTAAGCAAATGCGCGATGTTTTATACGTCGACGACTTGTTGGATGTGTACGATGTTGCGATTGAAAAGATCGATCAAGTTGCGGGTCAAATATTCAACATCGGGGGCGGACCCTGGAATTCATTATCTATCTGGCAAGAGTTTGGATCGATTCTCAGCGAGTTGTTGGAGCGTGAAATACCCGTTGAGCGTGATGATTGGCGCCCTGGGGATCAACTTGTTTATGTGTCCGATATTCGCAAAGCGGAAGAAGTGTTGGGTTGGTCGCCATCCACGAATGTAGATGAAGGCATCCAAAAACTCTTCGAATGGATGCAAGCCAATAAGGATTTGTTCAATTGATGCCCGGCACAGCTGGGAATCATTGACAATATTCTGAAACCCCATTAGGGCTGAAATGGAATAGTTTGTATGCGCATTCTAACTGTTTTAACTTACTATCGCCCGCATACCAGCGGATTGACCATCTACGTCGAGCGCTTGGCACGCAGCCTGGTAAAGCGTGGCCACCAGGTTACTGTGTTGACATCTCAATTTGATAAGTCCAGTCCGCGGGAAGAAATTGTTGATGGTGTTCGCATTGTACGTGCGCCGGTTTTGATGCGCATCAGCAAGGGGGTCATCATGCCGAATTTCGGGTATTTGGCCTGGAAGTTAGCCTTGGAACATGATGTTATCCATTTACATTTGCCCCAGTTCGACGCGGCCGGTGTGGCCTTGCGCGGGCGATTGTTACGCAAACCGACAGTGATTACTTATCATTGTGATTTACAATTGCCGGATAGTTTATTCAACCGTTTTGTAAACCAGGTTGTGCATCTAATGAATTACTGGGCGGGCATTTTTACACATAAGATTGGCGCTTATACCCAGGATTTTGCCTCCCATTCGCCCTATTTGAAGCGCTTTGCCAAAAAAGTTGAAGTGATCTTACCCCCAGTTGAATTGCCCTTTGCCGATGATGGTGAGATTTCTGCTTTCAAGATAGAGAATAACCCAAAAGATCATCACCCTGTGATCGGAATGGCAACACGCTTTGCTTCGGAAAAGGGGATCGAAATCTTGTTGGACGCACTGCCTAAAGTGTTTGTAGCACACCCTCAGGCGATGGTGCTCTATGCTGGCCAATTTGAGGATGTGATGGGGGAAGAAGCCTATCTTCAGCGCTTGTTACCCGTGATTGAGGAGCATCAGGCTCGAGGGCAGTGGAAATCCCTGGGGGTTTTGAATCCTGCCCAATTGTCAGCGTTTTATCCCAACCTGGATGTATTGGTAGTTCCAAGCCTGAATTCGACGGAAACTTTTGGACTTGTGCAGATCGAGGCTATGATCAATGGTGTGCCTTCGGTAGCTTCGAACTTGCCTGGGGTTCGGCAGCCACCTCAAATGACAGGTATGGGGAAAGTTGTGCCCATTGGCGATAGTAACGCATTAGTCGAAGCTTTATTAGATATATTTGCAAACCCAGAATCATTTCGGGGCAACCCAACTGAAGTGGCTAAATCATTTGACCCGCAAACGAATGCGGCGGCCTATGAGCAGCTTTATTTAGATTTGATGGGCAGGTTGGGTAGAAGCATGGTTCAGGAAAGTTAGCACCCGCTCTCAAGTTCACAATGGCCCAGGAAAAGAAGGAGTATCTTTGGCTGCATCTGCGAGATTTGCCCTACTTCAGGGCTTTGCTGCGAGCGGTTGAAGCTCGTTTTTATGAAGATATCCAATTGCATTCACCCACCCTGGATTTAGGGTGTGGAGATGGTCATTTTGCCTCGATAACTTTCGGACGCAAACTAGAAGTAGGACTTGATCCCTGGTGGGGGCCACTGCTGGAGGCGAGAGACCGAGAACCATACCAGGGGTTGACGCAATCTGATGGCGCAAAAATGCCTTTTCCAGATGAATATTTTGCCAGCGCTGTCAGCAATTCTGTGTTAGAGCATATTCCAAATTTAGATGCTGTTTTGGCAGAGACTGCGCGCGTTCTGCAACCAGGCGCTCCATTTATTTTTTGTGTGCCCAACCATAATTTTTTGTCCAACCTTTCAATTGGACGTGCATTAGATCGGGTACGGTTACGAAAGTTGGGGAATTCCTACCGGGCATTCTTCAACCGCATTTCACGACATCACCATTGCGATCCGCCCGAGGTGTGGGAAGCTCGCCTTGCTGAAGCCGGATTTCAGATCAAGCGTTGGTGGCACTACTTCTCTCCGGATGCATTACGCACCCTAGAGTGGGGCCATTATATTGGATTGCCCAGCTGGGTAAGCAAGATGCTCACGGGGCGTTGGATCATCTCTTCTAATAGATGGAATCTGGCTTTGACTAAACGATATGTAGAGCGCTACTATGATGAAGCGCCGGTTAGTGAGAAAGGTTCTTATACTTTTTACATTTCCCGGCGCCTATGAGAGAGAAACATACATCTTGAAAATGAATTAATTATTTCGTTACAAAAGGGGAAAGCTCAGTTTCTACCTTGTTTTTGAGACAAATAAGATATAGTTGCTCCGAATGGGGTATAATTTCCATACATCCTTCAATCTTTATGATCGAATCAATTATGATCACAAATCCGAGTTCAGGTTGCGAAGGTCTTTAAAATTTATCGAACTATTCAAGGAAATTATGCCTAAACTAAGAACTTATCGCATATTTATTAGTCATGCCTGGGATTACCACGAATCTTATGACCGTCTGGTAGATATTCTCGATAAAGCGCCTAATTTCGAATGGTACAACCATTCGGTTCCTAAAGATGAACCGATCGTTGCCCCGGATGAAGATGCCAGCAAAAAGGAGCTAACTCAAGAACTGATCCAACAGATCGAGGGTGTGCACTGCGTACTGGTGATTGCCGGGATGTATGCAACACACAGTTATTGGATCGAAAAAGAACTTGACCTATTTGTTCGATTGGAGAAACCTATCATTGGTATCGCTCCTTGGGGGCAAGAGCAAATCCCCAGAGTCGTGCAGGATGTGGCTACAGAAATGGTGGGATGGAATACAGAATCAATTGTGGAAGCAATTCGCAAGCACGCTTTGTAATAAAGTGTACACGAATTTGAGTACAAATTGATGCCTGACGGGCGGATATAATTGGCAGAAACTGGTTTTACTAAAAAGTCAACTTCTTGATTGGAGAAATCATATGGCATATGGCTACGCGGGCAAAATCTTGTGGATCAATTTGAGTTCTGGAAAAATCCGGGAAGAACCTACGGAAAGATATGTTCACTGGATTGGGGGCCGGGGACTTGCAGCATATCTGTTATCTACATTTCCAACTTTGAGGGCAGAGGATCGCTCCAATCAACCAATTATAGTTTCAGCGGGACCCTTAGTAGCAACCGGAATTCCCCTTGGCGTTCGTACCGCGGTTGCTGCTCGCAGCCAGGTTTCGGGGGGTGTATTCTATTCCAATGTTGGAGGTGATTTTGGAACGCGCTTGAAAATGGCGGGATATGATGTCGTCGTCATCGAAGGGAAGAGTCAAAAGCCGGTTTATCTACAATTAAAAGAATCGTCGGCTGAAATTCTGACAGCAGAAAATCTTTGGGGGATGAGAATCACAGAATTGCAGACCGCACTATTCGAAACGCACGGAGATGAAGATTTGAGCTTCATTGGAATTGGCCCAGCTGGTGAACGCGAGGCGGCAATTTCCTGCTTGATGGTTGATCAAGCTCATGCCGCAGGGTGGGGAGGCAGTGGGGCTATCTTTGGCGCAAAAGGCTTGAAAGCTATTGTTGTTCAAGGTGACCGGCAAATGCCTGTTTTTGATGCTAATGCTTTGGAAAAAAAGTCTCAGGAATTGATCTGGCGCATGAACAACAGCGAAGCGCTGATGATCCTAACCCGGTTGGGCACACATGGTATGGTTGCCGCGGGAGGTTTCCACGGTAAAGTGCCCACCAGCGTTAGAAATCTGCAAGACGGGTTTTTGCCTATCGAGGAAAATGCACCCCTGCGGGAGGAAGAGTATCGCCCCTGGGAAGTATCCAGGCCGGGCTGTTTTGGCTGTGGAATCCGCTGCCTGCACAGGTATTCGAAGCTTACTGATAAGTATGGTGAGATCAATGCTGAAGGGATGCATGCCAATTCAGTGAGGGGGATGGGCAGCAATTTAGGGGTAAAGGATGCTGATGATGTTTTGATGATGCATTATTTATGTAACGAATATGGTCTAGACGTAGATGGGGTTTCAGCAGCGATGGCTTTTGCCTTGGAATGCGCAGAACATGGCATTCTGGATAAAAACCAACCTGCGGGAGTGAATTTGCAGTGGGGTGATGGAGTCTCCTTGGTTGAATTGGTTAGGCAGATTGGTGAACGTGAGGGCTTAGGCAAAATGTTAGGGGATGGTGCCTATGACGCGGCACGAAAGATCGGCAAAGGCAGTGATGCCTTTGCGATGACAACGAAAAAGGTAGGCATCAATGAAGGCAGCATGCGCTCTCATCCAGCCTGGGCTTTAGGAGTTATTACCTCAACGCGGGGTGGGGGACACCTGGGCGGTTCACCACAAACAGAAAATCGCCGCATTTCCGCAGAGACAGGCCGACGCCTGTTTGGAAACCCGGATGCTGGTGTTCCGGGTTCGTATGAAGGCAAGGGGGAACTGGTTGCCTGGACGGAAGGCTTGAAGGCAGTTATTGATTCGCTGGGTTTATGTTATTTCGCCTATGGCTGGTACGATCTGAGTTTCGGGAATCCAGACGAATTGGCCGAAATGCTTCATTTGGCAATCGGTCAACAAATTAGTGGGTATGATTTGTTTCAGCACGGTTTGCGCGTTCACACTTTGGAGCGTTTCATAGGCTATCAACTGGCTGGGATTGCCAGAAAGGACGATGCCGTTCCCGACCGTCTCTATGATGAGCCGGTTAGCCTTGGAGAATACCAAGGTGCTCATCTCGATCGCGAATTGATCGAAAGGGAACTGGATGCTTATTATAGCTATTTGGACTGGGATGTGGAGACGGGTTTGCCAACCGAGGAAACTCTAAAAAACATGGATTTAGAGTTTCTTTTGAGCGATCAATAATCAATGTTCTCCGGTTAATGGCACAAACCGCACCGGTCCCCAGTTCGTAGCCTCTATATCATCGCCGACCTTTTGGAAGGTCCATAAGGTTTGTACGGCGCCGATGGGGCCAATAGGGATTATCAGGCGCCCCTCTTCAACCAGTTGAGCAATTAATAGCTGAGGTAAGTGGTCGGGCGCAGCGGTGACGATGATGGCATCATAAGGGGCGAATTCCTCCCAGCCGAAATAACCATCTGCCTGCAGAGTTTGCACGTTTGCGTATCCACGAAGACGTTCTGCGGCTAGCTGGGCCAACTCAGGAATAATTTCTACCGTAAAAACTTCAATTCCCATTTCAGCTAAAACGGCAGCTTGATATCCACTGCCGGTACCAATCTCTAAAACGCGGTCGCCAGGCTTCACGCCAAGCATTTCGGTCATTAGAGCAACGATATAGGGCTGAGAAATGGTTTGGCCGTAGTCGATGGGTAGAGGGTGGTCATCATAGGCCTGATCGAGATAGCGGTCTAGCACGTATTCATGGCGGGGTGTGGAGCGCATGGCTGCCAGGACATTAGGGTCAGCGACGCCGCGGGCTTCGATTTGGTCTGCAACCATCTGTTCACGTGGATCAGCGAATGGGTCTGGAGTATCTGCAACTACTGCGGAATCTTCAGGATTCGTCGCAGATTCCGAGGAACAAGCCGTAAGGGTAGAGCTAAATGTGAAAATGGCAACCACCCAGAACTGCAAGTTGGTGATTTTTCTGTTCATCAAATTTTCTCCTATATTTATCCTAGCCAAATGGTTCAGGCTTGTCAATATACTTCTATCGGTTATAATTCCCCCCTACAAGTCTACAGGGAAAGACAGCGCATGGTCCAATTTAGTCATATTGTTGCTAGTCTTTTGGTTTGATAGTCAAATTTCGACTACCAAACTATGAGACTACCAGACTACCGACTAAACTGGTTGACGAGGAAGAGGGTTCCCCATCGCGAGATGAGGCTAAATCCAGCCCCCTAACGGGAAGCCGGATGAAAATCGAAAGATCAGCGGAAGCCCTCCGGGAGTACCACCCCCGTATCCTTTCCCTCCAAACATAACGCGGCGCCGAAAACTTGCCGGAAACGGTAAATACAAAAGTGTCGTGAGTGGTGAAATAGGTTTCAGGTATGCGAGATCAGGTGTCAGGTTAAGACCGCCTTGACGCTTGAAATTCGACCCTTGACACCTCAAATGGAGGCTCCCTATGTGTGGAATCGTCGGTTATATTGGGCCGCAGGATGCGACACCGTTCATCCTGAATGGTCTAAAACGCCTGGAATATCGCGGCTATGACTCCGCGGGTCTGGCGGTGTTGGAAAATGGGCAGATCGAAGTTCGGCGTGATGCTGGTAAGCTTTCGCGTCTTTCTGCCCTGGTGCAGGATAGCCCTGTGCATGGCAATATTGGTATAGGGCACACTCGCTGGGCCACCCACGGTGAACCCAATGCCCGCAATGCTCACCCGCATATGGGTATGACTGGGGATGTAGTGTTGGTACATAATGGCATTGTTGAAAACTTCCTCGAACTGCGCGAAGAACTCGAGGCTGAAGGAGTAGATTTCAAATCCGAGACCGACACTGAGGTTATTGTTCATCTGGTTGAGCGTTATCTTTCTTCAGAACATGGCTTGGAAGAAGCGGCACGCAAAGCACTGGGCCATTTGAGGGGAGCGCATGGTGTTGTGGTTATGTCACGCAAAGAACCCGATAAGATCGTCTCGGCCCGGATTGGCAATGCTGGGGGTGTAGTAATCGGTCTGGGGGAAGGAGAATCCTACGTAGCCTCGGATCTGCCAGCCATTCTCGAACACACCCGCAAAATGGTTTTTCTCGAGTCTCATCAGATGGCTACTGTCACTCGGACGGGAGTTAAGGTCTACACCATTGAGGGTGACAATATTGACTTTGAAATTCATAGCGTGCCCTGGGATCCGGTTTCTGCTGAGAAGGGTGAGTATCGCCACTTCATGCACAAAGAGATTCATGAACAGGTGCGATCGCTGACGGATACCATCGCCGGACGGGTGGATTTCGATGCCGGTCGCATCCGTTTACCCGATCTGAACCTTTCCCCTGAGTTGGCGCGTGATATCAATAAGATTTTTATTATTGCCTGTGGTACAGCTTCCTATGCCGGTATGGTCGGCAAGGTGCTCATTGAGCGCATTGCCCGAGTGCCCGTGGAAGTGGAAATCGGGTCAGAGTTTCGTTACAGCGATCCCATAGTCGGTGAAAAAGACATCGTATTGGCGATTAGCCAATCAGGTGAGACCGCCGATACCCTGGCTGCAATGGAAGAGGGACGTTCGAAGGGGGCCAAGTTGTGGTCGATCGTCAATGCCATTGGATCACAGGCAATGCGCATTGCTGATGGTTTCATCTCAATGCAAACAGGCCCAGAAATTGGTGTGGCCTCGACGAAAGCATATACTGCTCCCCTGGTAGATCTTTACATGTTGGCAGTACTTCTAGCTGATCTGCGCGGCGTGATCGATGATAACACTCGTCGTCAGTTGGTCGCAGATTTGCGGTTGGTGCCCGACCTGGCCGGACAGTGTCTGGATCGGGAGGCTGATGTTGAGAAGGTTGCTCAGGCGCTGGTAGACACTCGCAGTGCGCTCTATCTGGGGCGCGGTATTAATATGCCAACGGCTTATGAGGGTGCGCTGAAGCTGAAGGAGATTTCTTATATTCACGCCGAGGGGTATCCGGCTGGTGAGATGAAGCACGGCCCGATCGCCTTGATCGATTCCGAGATGCCGGTGGTAGTGATCGCACCTCGTGATCCCTGGTATGAGAAAATGTTCAGCCAGATCGAGCAGGCCAAAGCGCGCGGCGGACGCGTAATTGCCGTAGCCACGGATGGTGACGAGTTGATCCCGCCGGTGGCGGATCACATCATTTGGGTGCCAGAAACGCCCTGGATGCTCAGCCCCGTTACGACAGTGATTCCCTTGCAGATTCTGGCCTACCATATTGCTGCCTTGCGCGGCCTGGATGTTGATCAGCCCAGGAATTTAGCAAAGAGCGTGACTGTAGAGTGATGCCTCGGTAAAAAGTTTGCAGCGTTCAGAAAACAGATTAATGCTCCCTGCCAATGTGGTAGGGAGTTTTTTTGTATACATATGTTTTGAATACCACTATATTGTGCCATTGACAATACTGTGTAATATACAGTATAATGTGCGGGACAGTGAGACAGGAGTATGTGTATGACCAAATCAAAAGAGAGTTTTGTTTCTGAACTTCGGCGGGGTACCCTTGTTTTGAGCGTGCTCAGCCAGTTGGGCGAACAGCAGTACGGTTATTCGCTCAAGGAACGCCTTTCCGAGCACGGTATCGATATCGACCAGGGGACCCTATATCCCTTACTGCGGCGTCTAGAATCGCAGGGTCTGCTGGATAGTGAATGGGTATTGACCGAATCGCGCCCTAGGCGCTATTACCAGATCAATGCCCGCGGAAAAGAAATCTTACAGTCGCTGATCCATGAGTGGCAAACCATGGTGGCAGCGCTGGATCAATTAATCAAAGATATGGAGAAATAGAAAAATGGAACTTATTAATCGCTACGTTTATCAAGTTGGACGCCGCCTGCCCCAGAAGGTGCGCGGCGATGTGGAACAGGAACTGCGCTCGTTGTTGCTCGATGCTCTGGAAGAGAGAGTTGCTTCTAGACCCGAGGCGGAAGGCGTGTTCGCTGATGCCGAGTATAACGAGGCAGATCAGGTTGCCGTCCTGGAAGAGTTTGGTCCCCCGGCGCAGATGGCAGCTAAATACCAACCCGTGCCGCGCTATATCGTTGGCCCCAAAATGTATGAAATCTATCTGATCGTGATCGCCGTCATCGCTGGGGCGGGGCTGTTGGCCAGCATCGTGACCACAGTAGTATCAGGGCTCTTCGATGTGTCAAGTGGAATCGAAACCCTCGAAGTGATCGGGCGGGCGTTTTCGATATTCTTCAATATCTTCATCAGCGGCGTGGGCAGTGTGACCCTGGTGTTCGCCATCCTGGAGCGCGTGGTCCCTGATGTCGAGATCAACATCGATGATGAGGCGTGGGATCCGCGCCAACTGCCCGAGATCGAGGAAAAGGAGCCGCTCAAACCGGCTGGCCTGATCGCCCAGATTGCCTTCATGGTCTTCTTGCTGATCGTCTTCGTCTTCTTCCCGGACCGCATCAACTTTGGGGCTTATTACGATGACGGCTGGCATGTGATCCCCTCGATTCTATCCCCGGCATTTTTCAGCCTCTACCTGCCGTTGATGGAGATTCGCTGGGGCCTGACCATCCTGCTCAAC
Source organism: uncultured Anaerolineales bacterium (assembly GCA_964629085.1). Lineage (GTDB taxonomy): Bacteria > Chloroflexota > Anaerolineae > Anaerolineales > UBA11858 > NIOZ-UU35. The sequence continues at coordinate 7,342 of CAZVPR010000024.1, read as the reverse complement.
CTGGTGCTGTTGCGCCAATTGCGCTGGCAGTTGGGCACCTCTCTGGCCGCTCTGTTTTTAGAAGTCTTCGATATCTATATACTGGCTCGCCTGCTGACCGGTCCATCGGTGATTGACAGCCATGTGTTGAACAACATATTCCCCGTGCTAGAAGATATCCCCGCCCCCCCGGTGGATGGTGCCTTGCGCCTGGCATTCGCGGTTGCCTTGGTGGCGATTGCCGTGACGACGGTAATCAAGGGCTATCATTTGGTGAAAGACCACTTTGGGGTTAGGTTACCATTCCCTGCATTGGAGAAATGACGTTTTTCGGCTAGAGATAGACAGAGATGAACATGACGCAAAGCGTTCATCTCTGTTTTTTTACTAATCACAGGCCTCCCCTTCGCCGCATTCCCATTCTGTGCACCAGGTTTCCCCATCCTGATTGCCGTTCAGTTGATTTTCCAACAGTTGAATGATGTGATCCTTTACAGGGCACATGCCCCAATTCCACATCCAGATGCCAACCAAGTTGTCGCTAATCTGGTTGTTTTCGATGACATAGTCATAGGATGCCTGAGGGTACTGTACATCCTCGTCACTGAGCACAATCCCCGGACCATTATGGTTGCTGATCTTGTTGCCTCGTAGGGTGATATCCTGCCCTCCATCGACCCAGATGCCCCCATCCCAATAGTCACCGTTAGCGTCGAGTTGGTTGTTTTCTATTCGGTTGTTCTCCACCAACACATCAAAACTATCCTCGACCAGAATACCTCCGCCAATGGTGCCGTGGATGTCGTTGTCTCGGATGATGACCTCACGGTTGCCGAAGGTGTTAATGCCGGTACCCAGGGCGAAATTCTCCCAGCGTTCATGATTGGGGCCGTTGCCTACCGATTGGTTGCCTTCGATGAGCACGTTGCTGGCCCCCAGCACGTTGACGCCGTACCCCTCTTCGTCATTGTCGGGATCTATCGAGGCGCGGCCGTTAGACGTGAACTTGTTATTTCGGATGGTGAAGCCCGAGCCTTCGAGAATCAGCAGGCCTTCGTCGGTATAATTCTTGAATTCAAGTCCTTCAATGATGATATTGGTCGACTCGACCAGGGCGATGCCCATTGTGCGGCTGGATTCACCGTCAAGAACGGGTACAGAGTCTTCCTCGGGGTGGGCGCGAATCACGATGGGCTGGGTACTGTCTCCAAAGGCACCCATGATCACCGATTCCCTGTATGTACCAGACATCACATTGAGCGTCTGACCAGGCTCCAGGTTGCAGAGCGCAAACGCGAGAGTCCCCAAGGGAGCGGATTCAGTGCCCGGGTTGCTGTTATCCCCCTCGATGGAGATATAGACCATCTCGCCAGGCAGGGGTTGCGCCTCCTCACCCAAGCATTCAATACCATTTCGGAAAATGATCCCAACCAGATTGCCATCTGAAGCGGTACAGGCCGAAAGTATGGTCAAACTTAGGAAAAATTTCGAGAGGGATTTCACATTCATCCTTATCATCTCCTAACCCAAAAACGTAAAAAGGCTATGATTACAATCTTACTCTAATTCGATTAGAATAGAAGCATGTTGTTATCTCAACCTGAATTTGAAGTTATTGCCTCGGCAGCGCTATTCCAAGGCTTGGATGGAAAAAACATCCAAGATGTGCTGTCAGTCTCGGATGTGCGAACGGTTGAGGATGGAGCGTTTTTCTTCCTGGAGGAAGATGATGCACAGCGTTGTTATATCTTGCTCGAAGGCAAGGTCAAGCTGACCCAGGTCACTGCAGACGGCCAGCAGGTTATCTTAGGCTATTTGGTTCCTGGGCGCGTCTATGGGGTGATAGCGGTGCTCAAGAAGGTCGCATTTCCGGTCTCTGCGCAGTCGGTTGGTCTTAGCAGGGCTTTGAGTTGGGATCACCAATCTATAAACATGATGATGGAAAAATATCCTCGCATGGCCTTGAATGCCTTGCGAATCATGGCCAGTCAGATCCGCGAGTTTCAGAATCGGGTGCGCGAGCTTTCTACTCAGCAAGTCGAACAGCGCATTGCCCTGGCGGTCTTGCGTCTGGCGCGTCAATCGGGAACCAAGACTGAACAGGGGGTGTTGATCGATTTGCCCTTGTCACGTCAAGATTTGGCCGAAATGACCGGGACGACCCTTTATACCGTCAGCCGGGTGCTGACTGATTGGGAGAAAAAAGGACTGGTGCATAGTAAGCGCCAGCAAGTGACTATTACCAGTCCTCACGGATTAGTGGTCATTGCCGAAAATATGGCGCTGGGGGATGGGGACAAGCCTCGCAGGCCAGACGATGAACTGAGCGATATGTAGGGGAATTAAATATAATTTCTTGTAGAGACGTTGCACGCTTTGCGCGCCCAGGGCGCCCGCAAGGGGACAAACGTGCTACATCCCTACAAGCATAAGTTCTCATAAATCCATATTCTCGTTCTTGCTTTCCTGACTTCCTCGTAAGCTGAAGTTAGTTTGCGAATTATCGTTCCGGATTGGTTATAATATCTGCACGATCAAAATATACGTCATCCGAAAATGATACCTGCACCAAATTGATCTGATGGTTTAGTGGCGGTAAGGAGCTGAAAATGACAAAAGCAATTACAAGAACCGCATTGCTAAAGCAAGTGAAAACAGCAATCAATTCTTTGTCACCCGCAGCAGAAATAATCCTGTATGGATCACGAGCTAGGGGTACAGCTCGGGCTGATTCGGATTGGAATTTCATAATTCTTCTGCCTTCATCAAAAGACGAACAATTGGAAATGCAAATAAAAGATAGTTTGTACGATATTGAGCTAGAAACCGATACAGTAATAAGCAGCATAATTCGTAGCAAGCAAGAGTGGTTGTCTGCGCGCTATGAAGTAATTCCATTGAGACAACAGGTCGAAAATGATGGAGTAGCTGTATGAGATATGAAGAGCTTCAGGCATTGATTGCTTACCGAATGAAGCGAGCAATTGAATCACTGGAAGAAGCGCGCCTGATGCAAAACACTAATCATTGGAATACTTGTGCCAATCGGCTCTACTATGCAGCTTTTTATGCCGTTTCTGCTTTATTGGTACAAGGTGGACATGTAGCTTCTAAGCACAGCGGTATAAAGGCGATGATCAACAGGCATTACGTTAAATCTGGTATTGTGACGAAAGAAAACGGGCTTTTTTAAAACCGGTTGTTAGATTTACGCCAGGAAGGGGATTTAATTGACTTTATATCTCTGAATGCAAAGACTGTGGAACCTTTGGTGGGAGAAACTGAGAAATTTGTTGAAATAATCCATTCGTTGACCACTGATTTGGAATAAGTGGTTGTCGAATGCGATAGTCCATCGGAATTCCCCAATAAGCAAACTATCCTCGCTTACAGGGGACTGGGGGTATGCGGTGTAAAAAATCAAGTCTCGCGAGCAATGGTGTTTTCGGAGCTGCGTGACTTGTTATCACTCCCAGCCCTCGAAGCTCCCGTTATTGCGCTAGCGCAAAGACGCGAATGGCAACTCTGGTTAGGATTGAAGTATCCTAACCGGAGTTTGATTCCATTGGAGGAGAGTTGCCGTGAAAAAAATGCTATATCTTTCCCTATTTATCTTGTTGGCCCTCAGCTTGAGCGCATGTGGCTCTGGCGAACCCGATGCAGAAGAGATAGTCACTTCGTTCCAAAGTGGTGGCTGTATTGCCTGTCATGTTGTTCCAGGCGTACCCGGAGCCGTCGGGACTATTGGGCCTGATCTCTCACACATGGGAGAGGTTGCTGAGGCTAACCTGGGCAGTGCGGAGTACACGGGATTGGCCGAATCTGTCGAAGAGTATCTGGAGGAAGCTTTACTGGATCCCGATGCCTTTATCCCAGCTGATTGTCCCAACGGCCCCTGCCAACCTGGTCAGATGCCAGCTAGTCTGGTTGACACCCTTGATGACAGTCAGATTGATATCATCGTAAATTATCTGGCCAGCCTTCCGGATGGTGCTTTGGAAGGGGCTGATGCATCCGCACCCGTGGCCGGGGTCCCCGATTCTTCTACTGAAGATGGTGTCAGCCTCAGCGATGCAGATTTCGAAAACGCCACGCAGATCTTCTTCGAGCGTTGTGCCGGATGTCATGGTGTCTTGCGAAAAGGGGCTACCGGTCCAGATTTAACCCCCGAAAACACGGTGCCCAAAGGAACAATTGCCTTGGCCTCGATCATCTTCAACGGTACACCACGCGGCATGCCCGATTGGGGCAAGCAAGGCGTGCTTTCGGAAGCGGACGCCGAATTGATGGCCAAATTCATCCAAATTGAACCGCCTCAGCCGCCCGAAATGTCCATGAGCCAGATGCTTGATTCTTGGAAAGTGTTCGTTGAACCAGAAGACCGGCCAACCTCCCCAGAACATGACCGCAATTGGGAAAACTTCTTTGCCGTCACCTTGCGCGATGCCGGTCAAGTGGCGATCATCGATGGTGATAACTATGAGATTGTCAACAATGTCAACACCGGGTATGCCGTCCACATCTCACGCATGTCGGCCACCGGGCGTTATGTCTTTACCATTGGACGAGATGGCCGCCTTTCCTTGATCGACCTATGGATGGAGGTCCCCGACAAAGTGGCTGAAGTGCAAACCTGTTATGATGCCCGCTCCGTGGAGACCAGCAAATATAATGGTGAAGAAGGTGATTTCACAGATCAATATGCCGTAGTCGGTTGCTATTGGCCGCCGCATTTTGCCGTGCTCGATGGAGAGACTCTGGAACCCTTCAAGGTGGTCAGCACGCGCAGCTATACCTATGATACCGAGGAATATCACCCCGAGCCGCGCGTCGCCGCGATCGTCGCCTCTCACTACAAACCAGAATGGATCATCAATGTCAAGGAATCGGGCCAGATTTGGCTGGTGAACTACTCTGATCCCGAGAACCCCACCATCAAGATGATCGAAGCCGAACGCTACTTGCATGATGGCGGCTGGGATTCGACGCAGCGCTACTTCATGGTGGCGGCTAATCAGGCCAACAAAGTTGCCGTTGTCGACGCTCTGGAAGGCGATCTGATTGCCCTGGTAGATACGCCAGCAGTGCCGCATCCTGGCCGTGGAGCCAACTGGAACGATCCGGAATTCGGCCCCGTTTGGAGCACCTCGCACCTGGGCGAAGGCTCTTTGATCGCCATCGGCACCGACCCCGAAGAGAATGCCGATAGCGCCTGGCAGGTGGTGCGCAATATACCCCTCTTGGGTGGTGGCGGCCTCTTTATCAAGACCCACCCCAATTCCCAATGGATTTGGGCTGACCATGTCTTGAACTCCGACGAGGTCATTCAGCGCAGCATTTGCGTGATTGCCAAAGAAAATCCCACCGAGACCTATAAATGCTGGGAAGCCGCCGATTACGGCCGAGCAGTGCACTTCGAGTACAACCAGGCTGGCACCGAAATTTGGGTCAGCATCTGGGGCACTGCCGATCAACCCGGCAAGACCGGTGAGATTGTGATCTACGACGACGCCACCCTGGAAGAGATCGCCCGCATCCCGGACTTGATCACGCCCACCGGTAAGTTCAACGTTTACAATACCGTCAACGATATTTACTAGCCTGATGTTACGAGCTTGCATCCTGAGTAGTGCGAAACAACCTTCAGCACGTATCGAAGGGAGCAGTTTGATCCAGGTTTGCCTAAGTGCGTAACACGAGTTACTAAAAACTAGAGGACTGGCAATCCTACAAGACTGCCAGTCCTGATAAAAACATCATGCAAAGACCGGTCTTCAATCTCGAAATCTCCATCGCGGAGATCTTGCATAATTGGCCGCAAACTGTACAGGTTTTTCTCGATCACCGTATGATTTGTGTTGGCTGCCACATGTCACGTTTCGATACTTTAGCCGATGCAATAGAAAATTACAATTTATCAGCCGATAAGTTCGTGCAAATACTCAACGAGGTCATTTCCAATCAGGATGGATAAATCACAACGTTTATTCCGCTTTTCGCTGATGCTGTTGGCAATGTTGACTTTATTGTCTGCAACCTGGGCGGGGTTGCAGCGTTTGGGTTGGCAACTGCCCTCGTTGAGACCCTCCTTAGCGATGAGCCATGGCCCGTTGATGGTAGCAGGTTTCTTTGGCACGCTTATCAGCCTTGAGCGTGCCGTTGCCCTGGGGAAACGTTGGACTTATATCGCGCCTTTATTGAGCGGTCTGGGCGGCCTGATGCAAACTCTGGGTATCCTCGATCCGATTGGTCCGGTCTTGCTTACTTTGGGAAGTGCTGGCCTAGTAGTGATCTTTATCGTTATTCTGCGGAAACATTTCGCTGATTACACAGTGATCATGGCTTTAGGGGCTCTTGCCTTACTGGTGGGAAATCTGCTCTGGCTTTTCGGTTGGCAAGTTTTTAGGATCGTTCTCTGGTGGGTTGGCTTTCTAATTCTGACGATTGCCGGTGAGCGCCTGGAACTCAGTCGGCTGGCGCGGCTATCACGATTTGCCAATCGGTTGAATTATGTGGCAATTTTGGTCTATGCCAGCGGATTGGTGATCTCACTTTTCCAATACAAGTTGGGTATCCACATAGCCAGTCTGGGTATGCTGGGGATGGCGGTTTGGCTGCTCCGATTTGATATTGCCCGCCGCACAGTAAAACAATCTGGGTTAACGAGATATATTGCCGTGTGTCTGTTGAGTGGTTATGTTTGGATGATTATCTCATCATTGATCGGCCTGAGGTACGCAGGCGCTACAGTTGGACCGTTCTATGACAGCATGCTGCATGCCATCTTTCTGGGCTTTGTCTTTGCGATGGTCTTTGGCCACGCGCCGATCATATTCCCGGCTGTTTTAGGATTCGATATCCGATACCGAGCCGAGTTCTATGTTCCCCTGTTAATACTGCACATTTCGCTCGTGTTGCGCATCGGAGGAGAAATGGTTGGTTTTGGATGGGCTCGTTTATGGGGTGGTTTAATCAACGTTTTCGCTGTGATAATCTACTTTGGCATGATTTTGCCGATTGGTAAAATCAAAACTGATTAGGTTTACAGCGCAAGGTTGAAAAAACAGATTGATACTTGGCCCGGTAGTTTCATAGGCTGAAGCCCATTAGCGGGCTGAGTGCAGCTCATTTTAGCCCGTAGGGCTTGAGTTATTAGCCTGGGCGTTCACGTCAGGGCAATGCATGAATGCCCAATACCTGTTCCTCTGCGCGACTTTTGCGCTGTAATATTAGTTTCCAAGAAATTGTTGAAACACCCTTTCTTGACATCCCTAGTGCTCTCCGATAAAATCTTGGGGCAATCTTGATGGGCCTGTAGCGCAGTTGGGAGCGCGCGTCAATCGCACTGACGAGGTCGCGGGTT
>CAZVPR010000023.1:35902-49230 GCA_964629085.1 uncultured Anaerolineales bacterium | reverse complement strand
TCTTCGGTGATGCCCCAACCCCGATGTTCGAAGATCCCCCCAAGTGCTGGCTGCACAAGCAGGGCAACTTCATCACCAGCTTCTTCCCCGAGGGTGTAGAAGCCGGTACGGACTATGGTTTCTTCTACCTGCCTGGTATTGATGAAGCCTATGGTAAGCCCTATCTGGTTGCTGGCGACATCATGGCCATGTTCAATGACCGTGACGAAGTCCGCGCCGTGATGGAATTCTTCACCAAGGGTGAAGCTGTCAAAGAATGGTTGGCCGCTGGTGGTGCATTGTCACCCCACATGGACACCGAACTGGACTGGTACGGCGATGACATCGAGCGTGGTATTGCGGCCCTGGTAGCGGAAGCCACCAGTGTACGTTTCGATGGATCTGACCTGATGCCTGGTGAGGTTGGCGCAGGGTCCTTCTGGAAAGGTATGACCGACTACTTCGCTGGTGTTGCTGACATGGACACCGTCATGGATGAGATCGACGCTTCCTGGCCTGGTATGGAAGGCGAGGCGATGGAAGAAGAAGAAGCCATGGAAGAAGGCGGATTGGTTGATCTTGGTGGTAGAGAAGTTACTATCGCCGTCGAAAATGCCTACCTGCCCTTCAACTACATCGATCCCGATACTGGCGAACCCGCTGGTTGGGACTATGCAGTTTGGGACGAAATTTGTGTCCTGCTCAACTGTGTTCCTGTTTACGTTGAGGCTGCCTGGGAAGGTATGATCCAGGCTGTTGCTGATGGTCAATTCGACGCTGCTGGCGATGGTATCACCATCACCGAAGAGCGCGATGAGATCGTTGACTTCTCTGTGGGTTACATTGCCACAGAACAACGCCTCTTGGTCCGCATCGACGAAGATCGCATTGAAAACATCGAAGACATCGTCGCCGATGAAGACCTCAAGCTTGGTACCCAAACCGGTACTACAAACTACGAAGCTGCCGCGAGATATCTGCCTGAAGAGCGCATTTCCGCTTTCGAGCAGTTCCCCTTCGCCGTCCAGGCGCTGATTGCTGGTGATATCGACGCCGTGATTATGGATGATACAGCTGGTCAAGGTTATCAGGGAGAGAACGCCGAATCAGTGAAACTGGTCGGCGAATCGATCTCGAGCGATTTCCTTGGGTTCATCTTCCCCAATGGCAGCGAACTGGTTGACCCAGTCAATGCTGCTATCGCTGAGTTAGCTCAAAATGGCTTCCTTGATGAAGTCAACGCCATTTACTTCGGACCCGAATTCTCCATCACTTATGATGATCTCTTCCCGCCAGAAGAGGAAGAAGAAGCTATGGAAGAAGAAGCCATGGAAGAAGAAGGTGCCTTCCTGGCTTGCCAGGTTACTGACGTTGGCGGTATCGACGACAAGTCCTTCAACGCCACGGCCTGGAAAGGTATGCAAGACGCTGAGGCCGAATTCGGCATTGAGATCAAGTACCTCGAATCCCAGCAGCAGACTGACTATGAAGTCAACATCAACGCCTTCGTCGAAGAAGGCTGCGATTTGATCATGGCCGTCGGCTTCTTGCTGGGTGATGCCACCGCCGCTGCCGCCGAAGCCAATCCCGACCAGATGTTTGGTATCGTGGATGTCAACTGGCTGGCTGCAGACAACCTGTACGGCTCCGGCTATGCTATCAGCGAGGCCACCTTCGCGGCTGGCTATCTGGCTGCTGGCATGACCGAGACCGGCATTGTCGCCACCTACGGTGGCATCAATATCCCGCCCGTGGCTGTCTTCATGGATGGCTTTGTGCAGGGTGTTGACAAATACAATGCAGTTCACGGCACCGATGTCCAGGTATTGGGTTGGGACATCGAAGCTCAAGATGGCCTCTTCGTAGGCAACTTCGAGAGCACAGATGACGGCCGCACCATGGGCGAGAGCCTGATGGATGAAGGCGCAGACATCATCATGCCGGTTGCTGGCCCCGTTGGTGCTGGCACCTTGGCCGTGATGGAAGAGCGCGGTGCAGGCTGGATCATCGGTGTGGACAACGACTGGTCCGTCCAGTTTGAGAACCAGGCTGAGTATGTTTTGGCCAGCGCTTTGAAGAACATGGACCTCTATGTCTATGAGACCATCAAGGCCGTCATGGACGGTACCTTCGTCGGTGGCAACTATCTTGGCAACCTCGCCAATGGTGGTGTTGGTCTGGGTTATGGCGGCGTTGAAGTTCCCGATGAACTCAAGGCCGAGATCGAAGCCCTGGTCCCCAGCGTGATCGACGGTTCTGTCCATGCTCCTGATGAAGGCCTAGGCTCCGAAGGTGAACCCATCAAGGTTCTCTTCGTTCCTTCTGTGGACGTTGATTTCATGATTTCCAGTGGAGAATTGATCGAAAAAGCTCTGCAGAAAGCCACTGGCCACTACTACGAGGTCAGTGTACCGACCTCCTATGCGGCCACTATCGAAGAAATGTGTGCTTCACCTGCAGACACGATCGGCTTCATCCCCGCTATGGGTTACGCTTTGGCTAACCAACTGTGTGGTGTTGAACCTGGACTGGCTTCCGTACGCTACGGCTGGAATGTCTACTGGGCCGAGTTCTTGGTAGCCCGCGACAGCGACTACGAGACCCTCGAAGACCTGGAAGGCGCCACCTGGGCATACCCCGATGCTGGCTCCACCTCTGGTTTCTTGTTCCCCTCAGCTTTATTCGATGAGCTCGGAATCACCGTTGGCGAAACCCTTGAGGCCGGTGGTCACCCACAGGCTGTCAAGGCCGTCTACAATGGCGAAGCTGACGTTGCTACGGCATTCTTCTCCCCGCCTCTGCTTCCTGAAGGCAGATGGGAGTTAGGAATGGCCCCTGACGTTCCCGAAGATTTGGTTGAGGATTGTGGCTTGAACGAAGCCGGCAAATTGTTCTGCGGAGAGATCCGCGTACTCGATGCCCGTTCCGCCATACGTGAGGAAGCACCGGACGTCATTCAGAAGGTCCGCATCCTGGATATCTCTGCCGAGATCCCCAACGATACGATGTCCTTCTCACCCGACTTCCCCGCTGAACTCCGCCAGACCATTCAGGACGCTGTGGTCGCATATGTCGGTTCACCCGCCTGTGCAGAGACTCTCTGTAACGAGAGCTTCTATGATTGGACTGGTGCCGCCCCGATTTTCGACGAGAATTTCGATGGCGTTCGCCTACTGCTTGAATCTCAGGGCATTACCCTTGAGAATATCGGCGGATAAATCTATCTAGTTCACATATTTCAGCCCCGGTCAAATTGACCGGGGCTGATCTAAAATTTCCTTTTTAATCAAAAAATAATAATTGTGGCGTTATTGGGGTTGTGGTGTTGGGTTCACTACACAATTCCAGTAAGTTATGCCTGATTTTTGTTTGATGTGAAATATTTACTTTTCGCTATCCTCAACGTAACTGGAGCACTTCATGGTAGATCAAACCTTATCTCCGACCGACCCAGTAGAAGTCGAAGAAGAAAAAATATCTTTTGGCAAGCGCCTTAATGAATTTCCCTGGTGGTTTGTAGCAATTATCTTGATTGCCGTTTGGTTATTTTTTATTATTTTTACGAAAGTATTTCTATTTGAACTCAGTTCCGACTATGCGAATGAATTAGACACCGGCCTGATTTCTGAACAACTAAAAGAGCAATTTAGTCCTCACGATATAAATATTACCGGCAAGGCTGAAGTTATTATCCAAGATGAAGGCAGAAAATGGAGGATTGATGACGGGAAGAATTCATACTTCTTCAACGTCGAAGATCAAATCATTGAAGTATTTACATGGGGCCGCTATGGAGAAGCCTTCAATTTCATAAAGATAGGCCTCAGGGTAACAATTCAGACGGCACTTACAGCCTATGCTTTTGCCCTTATCCTTGGTCTTATTGCGGGTTTAGGAAGATTATCCAAAAATGTAATTTTCAATAACTTAGCCCGGCTGTATGTTGAGCTTATTCGCGGCGTCCCTATCCTGGTTTTGATCTTCTTCATTGCCCTTGTAGGTGTTCCGGCCGTTGTGAATGGGTTAAATAACTTAGGTGTATGGCTAACTGAAAAAGGAGTTGGCCCCCTGGGTGCTCTGCTAACATCCTTCAACAATCAGAATATTAGCATGAATTCTCGCGCCATCGTCGCTTTGGCCATAACCTATGGCGCTTACCTTGCGGAAATCTTTAGGGCTGGCATTCAATCCATCGAGCACGGACAAATGGAAGCCGCCCGGTCTTTAGGCATGAGTTATGGCCAAGCCATGCGCTACATTATCCTGCCCCAGGCTATTCGCAATGTACTCCCTGCACTAGGAAATGATTTTGTCGCCATGGTCAAAGACTCTTCGCTCGTTTCGGTTTTGGCGGTTCGAGATATCACGCAGGTTTCCAGGCTTTACGCGGGCAGCACCTTCCGCTTCCGGGAGGCCTACGTTACCCTCTCAGTCATGTATCTCACCATGACCGTACTACTCTCCCTGGGCGTCCAGGCAATCGAAAGGCGGTTACGAACCAATGACCGACAATAATAATAACCGAGATAATATCATCGTCATAAAAGATTTGTACAAATTCTTCGATGATGTCAAAGCACTCAATGGCGTTAGCCTGACTGTCGAACGCAGCAAAGTTGTTGTGATCATTGGGCCCAGCGGCTCTGGAAAATCAACCATGTTGCGCTGCATCAATTATTTAGAAAAACCTACTCAGGGCGAAGTCTGGATCGATGGCGAGTTGTTAACTGGAGCGGCAAAGCAGTTAAATGATACCCGCGCTGAAATCGGAATGGTTTTCCAGCTATTCAATTTATTCCCCCATTTGACGGCTATGGAAAATGTTACTCTGGCGCAAAAGGTCGTGCGAGGTCGCTCAAAAGATGAAGCAGCCCAGATTGCCATGGAACAATTGACCCGTGTAGGTATTCCCGAAAAAGCAGATGTCTTCCCTCGTCAATTATCTGGTGGACAACAGCAGCGCGTTGCCATTGCTCGGGCTCTGGCCATGAATCCCAAGATTATGCTCTTTGATGAACCCACCAGCGCCCTTGACCCCGAAATGATCAAAGAAGTACTGGATGTGATGCTCGATCTGGCCAGTGCTGGCATGACCATGGTTTGCGTGTCTCACGAAATGGGGTTTGCCCGCTCCGCAGCTGATGAGATCATCTTTATGGATGAAGGCAAAATTGTGGAACATACCACGCCTCACGGCCTCTTTCACGATCCCCAGCATGAACGTACAAAGCTGTTCCTTTCACAGATATTGCAACATTAATCTTATAAAAAAGCCACCGGTAGGTGGCTTTTTTTATTGATACTCAACAACTCAATCTCCAGGTTTCTGAATTTCAACATAATCATATTCGATATCTACACCCGCTTCTTCATAGGTAGTCGCAGTGAGAGCGATATCTCCTGATGTAAGTTCAGCGTTGTTTCAGTAACCAACAACTCTCCATCAGTTATATCAAACCAATATCCTTGCCCACTTTTCCAAATATTTCGAGCACCTGGTCCAACTGGTCATCGGTGTGGGTGGCCATATAACTGGTTCTCAGCAATTGCCTCCCAGGGGCAACAGCCGGGCTGAGCACCGGGTTAACAAACACGCCCGCGTTGAACAGCATCCACCAAAACTGGAGCGTGCGTGTATCATCACCAATGATAATGGGGATCACGGGGGTGACAGAATTGCCAATATTGAATCCCAATTCTTTAAATCCCTTGCGCATTCTATCCGCATTTTTGTTCAAACGCTCAACGCGTTCTGGCTCTGTGCGCATGACATCTAAGGCCGCTAAGGCCGAAGCGGCATTGGCAGCAGGAATGCTGGCGCTGAAAATCAACGCCCGGGCATGGTGTTTAATATAGTGTATTACACCCTCATCACCGGCGATGAAACCGCCAATCGAGGCGAATGATTTACTGAAAGTAGACATGATCAGATCGACATCTTCGGTCATATTAAAGTGAGCAGCAGTGCCCCGACCGCCACCTAATACACCCATGGCGTGGGCATCGTCAACCATCAATCGCGCGCCATATTTTTTGCAGAGGGGCACAAATTCAGGAAGATGCGCAATATCGCCCTCCATGCTAAAGAGACCATCAACCACAATTAGTTTTCCCTGATCTTCCGGAATCCCTTTCAACGTCCGCTCTAAACTGGCGGCATCATTATGGCGAAAACGTTTGATTTCTCCAAATGACAGCATGGCACCATCGACGATGCTGGCATGATCATCCCGATCCAGGACAGCCACATCACCGCGCCCAATCAAGGCGCTGATCGTGCCCAGATTGGCCTGCATGCCAGTCGAAAATACTAACGCAGCTTCCTTCTCTACCCAATCGGCCAGCTCATCTTCAAGCTGTTCGTGGAGTTCCAACGTACCGTTCAAAAATCGTGAACCTGTACAGCTGGTCCCAAAACGTTCGATGGCTTGCTTGGCTGCTGCGCGCACTTTGGGGTGCGTTGTCAACCCCAGGTAATTATTGGAGCCGCACATAATCAGCTTATTTCCCTGAAAGGAAGCCTCAGTACCTTCGTTTTCGCTCAAAGGCAAAAAATAAGGATAAATGCCAGCCTCGATGGCATCTTTTGCCTCTGTGAAGTTATAACATTTCTCAAAAAGATCCACAGTTTCCTCCAAAAATGAATTAATCCTTTTGCGCCTGAGCAACCAGCATATCCATCAATGGGTAAACTAGCCTGCCAAAAAATCCACTCAACCGATAAATTAGCTTGCTCTCCAAACCAGGAAGAATTAAATAATTTTTCTTTTGAATTCCTTTAATAATTGCTTGCGCACAATCCTCGGCGCTCAATAATCCCCCACCGCCTGCTAACGCTTTGGTTTCGCGAGGTTTGTATTGGTTCTCATATTCAAGTTGGGGTGTGTCCACATCGGGGGGATAAACGATGGAAACATCGATTCCCTTAGGTTTCATCTCAGCCCTGAGAGCGTCGGTATACCCCCGCAAAGCAAATTTGGAAGCACCATAGGCTGTGTAACCAAAGACACCCAGCACACCTGCCAAAGATGAGATATTGACCAAATGACCAGAACCCCGCGCGAGCATATCCGGCAGGACGGCCTTGATCACATGGATTGTGCCAAAATAGTTGACATCCATCATCCAACGGAAAATCTCCAAATCAAGTTCTTGGACATATCCAGGATGTGCAACCCCTGCAGAGTTGATCACGATATCCGGCGGTCCAACAGAATCAACCAGCTGAGCAATCGCGATCTCTACCTGCGCGAAATCAGAAACATCCGCTTTTAGAGTTCCGCAATTTTGAGTTTCAGATACAGCCAAAGCCTTGATTTCGCCCAACGCCAGGTCAAGTTTTTCTGGGTCACGCGCCAACAGCCAAACATGCGCACCCTGAGCAGATAGCGCTTTTGCCGCGGCGAGCCCGATACCACTTGATCCGCCTGATACTAAAACGACTCTGCCATGGAAATTATTCATAATACACTCTCAGCCCTTTACCCCTGTAAACGAGGAAAGGTATCGATTTGCGATCAAATTCTATTAAACTTTCAAGGATTAGGCTCCCCTAATTTCACACACCCCCCGTGGGTGAAATAACTAATCTTGTTGGCGTTCTCGGATAGCGTCCTTGATTTCCTGAGCCTGCCAATTGGGCAAACCATTGATGAATATCGGTTGCGATCCCCCCGCTGTTTCTATCGTGATATTGGCCCACAGCACACCAGAATTGATTTTGACCGACGCAATTTGATCGTAATTGATAATTTCCTCATCGGAGCCAAATAGTCGACGTTTCAAAAAATGAATTCCATCAGAAGCCACAGTCACTCGATCTGGGAACCAGAAATTCCCCGCCGTCAAGCGACTAGATACATAAGATTTTTCCATCGGCTATCTCCTCTAATTTTCCGCTGTTTCCAAAATTGAATCAATTTTTCGCATCAAGGGCATGATCTTAAAGGGTTTGACAATGTACTCGTCAGCGCCAGCCTCAAACCCGGTCTGAATGTCAACTTCCATTCCTTTGGCCGTCACAATGATGATATAGATTTCCTTGGTTTCTTTGTAGGATTTCAAACGTCGACAAACTTCAAAACCATCCACTGGCCCCGGCATCATGATATCGAGTAATATCAGGTTGGGTATTTCTCGGATGGCTACATCTAAGGCATCTAGCCCGCGCGTGGCCGTTATCAATTGATAGGAACCATAATCCATGGCCACCTTAAAAATGTCGATGATATCAGGTTCGTCTTCTACTATTAGAATTTTCTTCATGCGATGTATTGATTATACCTGAATAAATTTAAGAGCCAGCAATTGCATTAATCACCCAAAATGTGCTTTACCCTTTCGATTAAGGCAATCGTATTAAAGGGTTTAACAATATAATCATCACATCCAGCTTCATAACCCGCCCGAATATCTTTCCGCTGGGCTTTGGCAGTTAATATGATAATATGTGCTCCTTTTGTTTTCGGATCACCTTTCAACTGCTTACAAACTTCCAACCCGCTAATGCCCGGCAACATAATATCCAACAAAAGCAAATCTGGAATTTCCGCTGCGGTTATTTCCAACGCTTCTTCGCCAGTGCTTGCCAGTTCTATTCGATAAGAGCTGTCGGATAGAGCGATTCGGACAACTTCCATGATATCGGGTTCGTCTTCGACAATCAAGATTTTTTTCATGATGAAACCCTCACACAGTAAATTTTGCTCCGGATTCTATATAATCTTAGGATTACGCAGTTGAGAACTATCCAGGAGAAAATTGCATCCTGCCCTTACAATATGCTTCGCGAAGTAGTCCCCGCCGAAGTCGTGCCGTTGGCAAGAGACTATATCGTTGGGTGCGAACTGCGTAATTCCTGAATCTAATAATACCAAAATTTCTAATGCTTTTGTCGATCACTTGGGATTAAGAATAAACAATTTTATAAACGATCAATTCCTTTTAGGCCAAGATCAAATATCCAACTTTATCGGTTGGGTCGGAGTTTCAATTAACCATCTTTTGGCATCTTCGAATTCCGCAAATATTTTAACAATAAGACCGCTGTTTATCGCCGCACTTTCGATGAATCGATAATCTTTTTTGTTTTCGTTGTGAACAATGGCAACTTTCGTATTATTTGCCACCCCAAATGCTTTTGCCACACGGGGGAGTTTATAGATTTCCAACGTCGACAAATTTAATGTCGCATTCCTCTGGTCGTTTAGCACTCTGTTGCTTTTATGCTTTGTCAATTCGCTTACCAACTGGGAACTTAGATTTAGAATGCCCTCAAAACTAAATTCGCCATCAACCGTTACTTTAACGATGTCATCATCAGGGATGTAATTAACTTGATAAGCCATTGATTTGAATTCCTGTTGAATTTCCGAAACCCGGTAAACATTTCATCCCAACAAATTATTTGGTTGATTATATCTTATATTTCTCAAAGAACGCACTAACCTCCTTATCGCCGCCGGAAAGTTCAAGTTTTCAGGACAGCTTTTCGACGTTTCTAGGGCGAGAAGTCATTACTCGCAGCCTTCTGCTCCGCGCTCAATAAGGTTGCCTCTGACGTGCGTAAAGGTGCAAGATCAGCCCCGATAACACGTAAGAACGCGCTTTTGCCGATGGACAACCTATGCATTGGTGGCGCGTAATATTGTCCGACACATGGATCAAACTTATAAACAATGCTATTGCAATTCATTACGAGATATGCTATTCTAATTTCAAGATTAGGTGGAGACGTATGCGAGCTCGGAGACGCTAAATCCTGCTCCACCTTTCCCCGCTTCTGGCAACGTCGAGGATATCAAAGGGTAAGCTGCTTACAAACAGCGGGAAATGATTTTATCCATCCGATAGTTCTTCACGAAAGGAGAATAGAAATGTCCTTTACAGCGCCCATCGGGACTGAAGCCCAAAGAGCAACTGGCAAAATTTGGCCCGGGAAATGGTTCGATGCAACCGGTTATGATAAGCTTTACGATCTTGGTTATCACACCGGTGCAGACCTGAACCTTAATTTCCCACACTGGGATGCCGATGCCCACTCAGACGTATATGCCATCGGTGCAGGAAAAGTAACCTATGCCAAGATCTACTCAACGCAGGTTTGGGGAGGCATAATCATTATCGACCACGGCGATGTCGATGGAACACATCTGTTCAGCCGATACGGCCATGTCGAAGATATTGCTGTCTCCAAGGGAGAAAAGGTCGAAACCGGCGAAAAAATTGCTTCCGTTGGCAACGGTGAAGAGTTATTCCCTTACCATTTACATTTCGATATTTCAGCAACAGAAATATTAAAGGATTCCCCTGGGCATTGGCCGGGCCATAACAGGACCCTGGTCCGAATGCATTACGTCAATCCTCAGGAATGGCTTCAGGCCCATGTCACCGCCGTCGATGCGCCCCCGCCACCTCCCAGCACAGCCTGGTTTGTAATTGCCCATTTGGGATTGCGAGTACGAAACAACCCAGGAACTTCAGGAACCCCTGTGGGTGTGATCCCCTTTGGCACCAGGATCCTGCTCGAAGATGGAGCGAATCGTGATGAGGGGGCCTATTCCTGGGGCAAGATCAGCGGCGGCCGCTACGACGACGATTGGGTTGCCATCAAGAAGATAGATCAAAGTGAAGTTTATCTTTCTCAGTTCCCACCCAGCAATTGACAGTCCACGATATCGAATTCTCAAAAAACAAATCGCCTCACCTTTTTGTGGGGCGATTATTTTGATATCTAATTTACTTCATCTTGGAATTTTTTTGTCGAGATTTTTAAGCTAAAATCAGGTCTAATAATATAATTATCGATAACCTTTGGGGAGTTTAGTGGTGCTCTCGAAAAATCAATCCATCATCCTTTTGTCGCTCATTTTGTTCGTATTTGCCTTCGGTTTGCTAAATTTTCACCGCATTCCAGAGGGGTATTCTGACAGTGAGCTATGCGCTGAGAATTTTCGTATTTTCAACGATTATTGGGTTGTCCTGAATTGCGATTCGTACCAATTCATGCGTTTGGCAGCAAATCCTGCGATCCTGCTGGAACCGGATACCCCCATTGGATCGCGGCCTGGAATGGTCTGGTTGGTCAATCCGGTTTTCAAGCTGATATCTCCTCTTCGAGAGATAATTGCCAACAGCATTACTCTAGCACCAGATCGATTGCCGCCGCATTGGACACTTGATTTGGGCTTTGCGTATCCAATTTATATTGCCCTGAACTTCCTGATTGTGGGCGTTTCGTTATTTCTCTTTGTATCCATGCTGAACGACAACAAGACTGTCGCAATGAGCGCAGTCCTGATTGGCGCTATATTCGCAGTCAATGACGTCACAAAGATGTTTCTCATGACACCGCACACCGGTATCATGATCATCATTGTGTCGATTTTTAGCCATTGGGGCTACAATTTGGTCAGATACCGGGGTTGGTTCGAGAGCCCAAAGATTTATTTGCTCTCGGTGATATGTGGATTATTGCTATTGAGTTACCCTGCCTTTATCGTCTTCATCCCCGCCATTCTTTGCGCGCAACTGTTTCGCCTTGGAATCAATGGCATCAAACAAAAATGGGCGCACTTAATTTCGCGTTCGTTTATGATTGGCTTAATTGCAGCCTTGCCCATGGGCACCTGGATTCTATTCCTGATCTACCGCAATGGCGCCTTCACTCCCGTGGAAACTCAAAGATACAACCAGATATTCTGGATGCAAACTGCCTGGCAAGATGGCACCCTGATTCAGCAGCTACTCATCAAAGCCGGGGAAGTAATTCAACTCTCCTCCCCCTATCACCTGTTCATCCTGGGCTATTTGATAATCATCAGCTGGATCTTATTAGGACAAGAAATCAAGCAGCTTTTTTCCAAACCCAGCCTGTTGATCTTGAGTGACGGCCTGTTCAATGCCGCCCTATTTTTGGTTTTCTTCTGTCTGACGGGCCGCATCAAAAACCGATTGGCTTTTTCGATCATTCCGGCGCTCGTCATCTCAATCGGGCAGGTCATCGATCTATTCACAAGGAAATCCACAAAAACTCGGTTGTGGATAGCTAACGGGGTTTCGATATTGTTTGTGATGCTATTGATAGTATCCGAACTCTGGAAATTAGGGCCTTTTTCCTAGCCCGAGGCTCTCAAATTTCTTTACCAAGGCAGCCTTTCGTCCAAATCAATACAACGATCGCCATACCCCAATAGACCAGCCCCCTCATAATCATCCAAGAACCCAATCCGGGGAACACATTCATGGGCGTGGGGATGAATTCGCCAATCACATTCGTCCCTGCATGAAAAAACATCACCGGCAATATACTGCGGCGCGATCTGAGATATAGCCAGTTAAACACAAATGTAAGTGGTATCAAGTTGAACAGATACCACCCAAAGGTCGTGTTGTATTGGTCCATTAAAGGCAGATGCCAAAGAGAGTGAGCCAAGCCTAAAATCAGGGAGGCAGGTATGGGATGGAACCATCCCAACAATGCCGGCAGGGCGAATCCCCGCCAGCCAGGTTCTTCATTGCCGCCGCTCAATAGGGCTGTCGGCATCAAATATAATAGATACAAATACCAGGGGATCGCCTCCGAGAAATCCGCCTCACCCCCTAAAAGGTTGTAAAGCAGGAACTGAAGAACGCCGACCCCGATTGGCAGGACAAATGCCCCCACCATGTACAATCCAACAGCAATCCGAAACCGAAAAATCTGCCGCAGCCAATTCCCGAGTTCTGCCTTGCCCTTGCTGGCCAAAATCACAATTACCGCGGCAATCAATGGACCGAAGGCCCCCAAGATGATAAACAATATTTGGCGCTCATCTGGCACAAAATTTATCGCTGGAACGAAAAAACTCCAGGTAATAACCAGCGTTAGAGCAAAAAACGTGATTATCTGGATAGGAGAATAAGAAATTTCGTTCGGCTGGATATTTTTCATGGGATCACACAAATATCGAGGGGGCAATTAATATGATCTTGCTAGTCATCGCAACTGACCGGGGTGGGACCGCCACCGACTTGAGTCGGGCAGCCACCACCCACGACAGGCGTTATCGGCCCGTCGCAATTGACTGGTGTTGGACCTCCGCCGACTGGAGTCGGGCAGCCACCAACCACGACAGGCCTTACCGGCCCGTCGCAGTTTACCGGCGTGGGACCCCCGCCTACGGGCGTCGGGCAGCCACCAACCACGACAGGCCTTACCGGCCCGTCGCAGTTTACCGGCGTGGGACCCCCGCCTACGGGCGTTGGGCAGCCACCACCCACGACAGGCGTTACTGACCCGTCGCAATTGACCGGTGTGGGACCCCCGCCTACGGGCGTTGGGCAGCCACCACCCACGACAGGCGTTACTG
>CAZVPR010000023.1:0-35802 GCA_964629085.1 uncultured Anaerolineales bacterium | reverse complement strand
GTGGGACCCCCGCCTACGGGCGTTGGGCAGCCACCACCCACGACAGGCGTTACTGGCCCGTCGCAGTTTACCGGCGTGGGACCGCCGCCAACCGGTGTTGGGCAGCCACCGACCGCCTCTGGCTCCGGGCTTTCATCTGCCACCGGGTCGCAATTGATCGGTGTTGGACCCCCGCCTACAGGCGTTGGGCAGCCAGGAACTACCGTAGCCCCAACCACTTCGGTTGGCATTGCGGGCGGGTCAATAATTGGCAAGGCCAGGGGATCACCAACTATTTGAACTTGGTCACTGCTCACCCACCAAAAGCTGGCTGAATTGAAAGGATCCTGAAAAAGGAGATAACCCGCCGTTCCATCACGCCCAATCGCATTGACCACCTGACCGGGATTCAGTGTTCCTGCCACATCGTAAGCTGGCCCTGGGCCTGTCCGGTATTCAGCAACCTGCTCCACAGCAATCTGCACTTCACCGGCTGGAGCTTTGACTTCTCTCTGGTTCAGGGGCATATTACAGGACGAAAACACCAGTATCGAAACGACAGAGACCCAGAAAAAGAGTTGAGCTTTCGACATTTATCCTCCTATGACTAAAAAATCTCGATTTCGCGTTCGCCCCCTAGGGCAGGCGTGATCTCCCCAACAACCTGGGTCAGGGCCTGGAAACAGGTCAGGCCCTCATTGACCATCCGATCAAAAAGTTGTTTTTCAGCTTTTATTTGACCCTCGGCTTTTTCAATGATCTGGGCGGCCTATTGCTTTGGAACCACGACCACACCATCATTATCGGAAACGATGATATCGCCCAACACACTGCAATCACCGGCATTCGGGGTCACGGCCCGAGAAAAATGGGTCGGTCAATTTCTACCCGCTGCAAGACGTCCGTCCCACCCGGTTTGGTTGCCGCGATTGCATACGCCATATCTGCCTCCTAAATACTTTAATCACCTTACAAACGATAATCCTAATTGTCATCGCGCTGCGCGCCTTGGCGTTGCGAGCCACCCGGAGTGGCGAACAATCAGGGCTTTCATTTGAAATACATCTCAAATTATAGTATTGAATTAACCCTTGCCCATTTGAAATTTGAATAATAGTGAGAAAAGTAATCACGATCCAGCAAGAGTACGAATTTTGCATCGTCATCACAATTCATATTCGTGTCATTTGTGGTATTCGACTTTGTTCGTGATCATAACTTTTCCCCAGCCCTAAATTTCCAAAACCCTACAAATCCTTCACCATCTCTACCAGGACGTGCTTATTAACCAACCCGGCAATCTTATGCCGCAGCTGCCCGGGAAGCGTGGGCCAGTGGTTGATGAGAGCATTCATTTGAGGATCAACACAGGTAGAAAGAAAGTCCACAAAAGACTCGGGAGACTTGACCACCCCCTCCAGCGGTTCCCAGCACGCATAGATCTCGCTAATTAGTTCTTTAGGGATTTCTTTCATATTTCAATTATATCGCAGGAGAACAATTTTTTAACAAACTCATGTTTCGCACTTACACAAAATTGAGTCAAACTGCATCTTCTTCGACGATCACGATTGTCTTTCTCTCGAAACGGCTCCCAGTACGAAAAGAGCATAGGGGATTTCCACACCCTTCAGGCAAGACGGCTATGCGAAGCATACCGAGTTCTGTGAGGCGATGGGGAAGCGCGGCTGTTTTTTTCGGGGCTTTATGTCCCTTTTTGGGCTTGCACACTAACAAAAACTGATCGCCATTGAGTCTCAACTCCAACTGCTGTCATTAGGCCACCACTCCAGGGTGCGTTTCAATTTCGGAGGGAACAAGTGGAACGATGAAGATCTATTACGAATGTAGAATTGGGCCTTCGCAGGTAGTAAATCACGCAGCTTCCACATGGATTGCTCACTTCGTTTATTCAACATGATGAATTGATTCAATTTGTGGTACAAATTTAATGGACAGAGTCAATAGGATCAACAGAAGGAGCAAAAATGTTTACCAAGCGAATACCAATAGTAATTCAAATAATTTTCTTGATAGATATTGCTTTCGGCGTTGTCTATTTCGCGAATTATTTGGCAGGCAGTCCCTTGGGCATACTAGATGGGCTCATTGATTTAGACCGAGAAGGCAATTTGCCCACTGTATATTCATCAATCAAATGGTTTTGCGCAGCGACTCTATTTGCCATTTTTGCCTTTACAAATTTCGAACGAAAAAAGAGAAAGACCTGGCCGTTAATGTTGCTGCCGCTATTGTTCATCTCATTTTCTATCGATGAAGTCTCGCAAATCCATGAAAAGCTAGGCGCTAGGAGCGATTTTTTCCTTGAAGGCGGTTCCCGCAATAACACCGTTTTCTCTTACACTGGTATCTGGATGTTTATTATTGGCATCCCCTTCATTATTTTATTTATCATTTTGATCCGTTCAATCCTTGACTATTTTCGAGCAACGCCCAGGGCGCTTTCCATGATCATCCTTGGCATGGGCATTATGTTGACCGGAGCCATTGGCATTGAGATATTGAGTAATTTTGTAATTGCAGGGTCTATCCATAACGTAATTCAAGTACTCGCCGAAGAAATGTGCGAATTGATTGGTGCCACAATCGTGATTTGGGGGGGGTATGAACTGCTGCTAAACTACGGGTTCAGCATTCACCTGGAAAAAGTTGATCTTCACAATCACTGACCCATTATGTGAATACGATGAAACCAGTCCAAAGAATCCGGGTTTTTCACATTAAAAACCCGGATTCTAGAATCTATATCGGATTTCACATACGATCAGTGGTAGCGAAATAATTTAAATTATCATTCGCCCGATTTTTGACCATCCTGAGCGCCGAAAGGCGTCAAAGGATGCTGACGAATGGATATTCGCACTATCTGGCGCGTAATGAGAAATTGCAATGTTTCTGGCACAAATTTGTGCTATGCTGGTAGTGACAATTCAAGGGGAAGTATTCTCCCCATACACTCAACAGGAGGAATAAAATGACTGTGAAATATAATGTCGTCCAACGCGTCAACCCCAGTGATCCCGAGGCCCCCAACAAGTACTATCCCTCGGTGGTAGCCAGCGGACGCGTCGAGACCCGGGCCCTGGCTCAAACTGCCGCCCGTGAATCCACCCTCAGCACTATGGATATGATGGCAGGCTATGAAAGCCTGCTGGCGCTGATTCCGCTGGAGCTGGCCAAGGGCAACGTGGTCGAATTGGGTGATTTCGGAAATTTCTGGCTGCGCAACTCATCTGAAGGCAGCGACACCCCCGGAGAAGTCAACGCGACCAAAATCACCAAATTGCGGGTGCGGTTCACCCCTGGCAAGGAATTTAAAAAGTTACTCAAAACGATGGATTTTGAACTTGCCTGACCGGCATGTTCACATTAATTGCCTGGCCGGGAAAATCTATTGCCCGGCTGATTAAATCGACCGCCCGGTTGATAACAATCGACCGCCCGGTCAATTAAATTTATTGCCCGGAAGATTAAATCGACCGCCCAACTGATTTAATCTTCCGCCCAACTTATTCCCACCACCGCCCCAACAATTCCCCTGCACCGCAGCACAACGAAATAATTTAATTAGGCGTTACGCAGTTGAGAACTTTCCAGGAGAAAAATGCATCCTGAATAGCCAAAGGCGTATCGAAGGGTGCGAACTGCGTAACTCCTGTTAATTTGAGAGATGATTTACGAAAGGAGTAAACCATGTCCAACTCATATGAGCAGTATACCTATCGCGGCGGAGAGAAAATCTTTCTCACCAAACGCCCGGACGAGTTCGTTGTGCGGGCTTTGCCCGACGAACTGGTCGATATCGGCATCGGCGAATCGCTGCAAATGTCATCCAAATCAGCCCGAGTGGCCTGTGAAACCGAAGAACTGGAACTCCTGATGGAGCGGGCCCGCGATCTGGCCCCTACCCATCACGCCTACCATGTCCTCGAAACCGATGAAGAGTTTCTGATCACCGACCGGGTCTTTGTCACCTTTGATCAGTCGGCAACGGCCGATCAGATGGATGAGTTTGCCGGCCGCTATGGTCTGATCCGCCTGGAATCCTTTTCGGAACGCGATCACCTCTACCAATTGACCGACCACACCGGCATGAACCCGGTCAAACTGGTGGTCAAATTGACCGAAGAGGAGCCGATGGTTGAGGCGGCCGACCATGACCTCAACTTCCGCGCCAGCACCGCTGCTCTGGCCCTGCCCACCGATCCCGAATACCAACGTCAATGGCACCTGCAAACCCACTTCAACCATACCGATTTCGATCCCCGCTCTTCAGCCCGTTGTGAGCAGGCCTGGCAAATCCTGGGTCATTATGGCGATCCCGAGGTGGTCATAGGGGTCACCGATGACGGCTGCCGGCTGGACCACCGGGATTTTGATTCGCCTGATAAATTTGCCGGGTGGGGTTACTTCGAAGGCACGCGCCTGGTCAAGCATTTTGATGTCGATGCTGATCCCGCAAAAATGTATCAAGCTGGTTCCAATCATGGCACCTCCTGTGCGGGCGTCATCGCCGGCGAGAGCGATGCAGTGCTGACCGTCGGGGCGGCACCCGGTTGTAAGCTGCTGCCCATCAAGTGGGAATCCTCAGGAAGCAGCCTTTTCATCAGTGATTCAAAATTACTCACCGCGATCAATTTTGTCGCCGCCAGGGTGGACATCCTTTCCAACTCCTGGGGCAGCATTCCCAACAGTTTGTGGGCTCCGCCCGTGGTCAACCGCATCAATTCTCTGGCCCAAGATGGCGGCCGGCGTGGTCTGGGATTGTTATTCATGTGGGCAGCCGGAAACGATAACTGCCCCATCCTGCACCAGACCCAGGAAAATGTGCCTTACACCAACGGCTGGCAGATCGTCCCAGGCAATCCGCCGGTCTGGGTGGGTGTGCGCACTTCCAAATCCTTCCGAAACAATTTAGTGGGCAAACCGGGCGTGATGCACATTGCCGCCCTGGCCAGCACCGCCCAGCGCAGCCATTACTCCAATTATGGCACCGGCATTGCCCTCTGTGCGCCTTCCAGCAACAGCCACAAATATTGGCGCGTCCATTTGGCGGGGTTGGGCATCACCACCGCCACGGGCAAAGCTGCCGAGGTCACCCATCGCTTTGGCGGCACGTCCAGCGCCACACCGCTGGTTGCGGGGATCGCCGCGCTAGTGATCTCGGCCAACTCGGCGCTGACAGCCCTGGATGTGATTTCGATCCTGAAACGGACGGCTTCCAAGGACCTCAATTTTGACGATTACCCCCGCACACCACCGGCCAACTTCGACATTGATCCCTCTTGGGATATATCGCCTATCGCGCCCTTCGATCAGGGAGAATTCGTAGATACCGGCAGTGCCGAAGGCACCTGGAGCCCATGGTTCGGCCATGGCCGGATCGATGCGCCGGAGGCGGTGGATGAGGCTCTGCGTGTGGGCGGTGGGCCGCCCCCCCGGGAAAAGGAAGGCTGCTGGTTGGTGGATATCTTTCGGCCAAAGAGTGAAGTTACACCAGTCTAAATCTCAGGCAAAGTAGGTGCGAGGCCTGCCTCGCACCTACTTTGTCATTTCATTTGCCACCCCCAGCCCTCAGGCTGCTTCTCCACAAATCCCAAACCTGGGATTGGATGGATCCAACCTGGAAGGGATAAGGTTTATCAATGATTTTTTCTCCGAATATTCTATCGTAGGAGGTACACAGGCGTTACCCCTACGTTCATTTATTTTCATGGTATCCTGCCCAAGGCTGCATTCCGTAGAGGGGCATAATAAAACCGCCCATCCAATTGAATGAGCGGTTTTAGTGCGAGTCAGGCAGTTATTGATTTAACTCGCCCTAAGAGATCAAATTTCCCTTCCTAGTTTTCATAACACCATAATTCTCCACCAGTGGACAGTGCGCACACATGCGCACCACCTGTGTAAACTTCCTTTACTCTGACATTGCCGGTTATTTTATCCCAACCCATTGGATTTCCTGAATACTTCCAAATACCATCACCATTCGGTGGAACTCCGTATATATCGCCATAAGTGTCAATGGTAAACATTTTTCCTGGGCCACCGATCATTTCCCATTCATTTGGAGTACCACTATATTGCCAGAGATCCCCTGTACTCGGATTTGTAGCAACTAACACGCGAGATCCAGCATAGATATCCCTAGCCGGACCGCC
Organism: uncultured Anaerolineales bacterium; assembly: GCA_964629085.1. Classification (GTDB taxonomy): domain Bacteria; phylum Chloroflexota; class Anaerolineae; order Anaerolineales; family UBA11858; genus NIOZ-UU35. Next base: position 29,641 of record CAZVPR010000023.1, on the reverse strand, counting down.
AATATTTTCCCATTCATGAGTAAATTCGGAAAATTCCCACACGCCGCTGCCATTTGGGGGGATGCCATAAAGGGAATTGCCGTCCGCAGCAAACATCTTTCCCGGATCACCAATTTCAGTCCACTGGTTAGGTTCTCCACTATATCTCCATATATTGCCCGTACCAGGGTTTGTCGCGTACAAGAAATTTCCCGCAAATAACTCGTCTGCGGGGCCGCCAATATTTTCCCACTCATTGGGAATACCGGTATATCGCCAAACACCGCTCCCATTAGGTGGAATTCCATATAAAGTACTTTTAACAAGGACAAAAGATTTCCCTGGATCGCCAATTTGGGTTATTTGAGTCGGAGAATCTACGCTGCTTTGGTAAATATTACCTTGCTGATTGTCAGTCAAATACAACAAGCTATCCTGACAACGATTTATACATCCCATGATCACATCTTCCACGCCAACATGAATCCGCTCCCACCCATTGCCCCAATCTCCCTTCTCGGCTGCGAACGCAAAGTCATAGATAAGCCCCGAATAAATTACCCCTATTGTCAGTACAAATGCGACCAAAATGAAGGCGAATTTTTTCCGAAAGTTGATATTCATTGCCAGCTCCTTTTGTGTAAAACATTGGTTCAAAAACAAGATTCTCAATTATTGTAAAAAGTTTTCCTCCTTTCACGCGCCGACATCATCAGCAAAAATGACATAACATATGGGTTATATCGAGGATTTAAAAATGGGAAAATTCACCTTGCGATAAATGATATCCTCCTGAATTCCCAGCTATGATGAATTTGTTATTGTGGCAACGATGATGGAAGCTTTGGTTTTGACAAAGTATTTGTCTATAGAATATATTAAATCATTTTCATTGTCAAATTTTGTCACAGGAATAAATAGATATTTCACAATGTGTGTCTGTTTCTCAATGTGCAAGACGGGAGACGAACCCGCCCGCCCTCGCCTGGGGCACGCCTTCAGCGGAGCCAGCAAGGCCCACAGGCACATGGCCCTTACCCAGGCCTACAAGCCTGCCTACCACATATAAAAAAACCGCCCAACCAATCGGTCTGAGCGGTATTTCTTGGTGCGCTGGGCGGGGGTCGAACCCGCACGCCCTAGGGGCACGTGGCCCTCAACCACGCCTGTCTGCCAGTTCCAGCACCAGCGCAGGAATATCCGTATTATAATTCGGGGGTTCCAATTGTCAAGAACTAACCATTGTCATTGTGAGGAAACTTGAACCCAGCGATTGAAGACGAAGCAATCGATATCAACCCCGAGATTGCCATGTCCCGCTCTTTGAGCGCAGCTTGCAATGACAGAAAAATGAGGAGATAGTAATGCGCATTGTTTTGGATGCCATGGGCAGCGATGACTGCCCCCAACCCGAGGTCGATGGGGCTTTGCAGGCCGCTGCAAAATTTGGCGATGAGATCATCCTGGTCGGTGATCAGGAACAAGTACAACCTCTGTTAGATCAGCGGGGCTCAAACCCGCTGATCAGCTTTGTCCATGCCGGCGATACCATCACCATGGAAGACAAAGGCATGCAATTGGCCCTAAAGGCCAAACGTAAGAATTCGCAGACTTCGATGGCCGTGGGTATGGATCTGGTAAAAAATGGCGAAGCTGATGCTTTCGTCAGCGCGGGCAACACCGGTGGCGCTTTGACAACCGCATATTTTCGACTCGGACTTTTAGCGGGGGTCGAACGACCCGGGCTTTCAGTTTTGCTCCCAGTGAAGGACGGTTTCTGCGCCTTGTTAGATATCGGGGCCAATCCAGAATGCAAACCGGAACACTTATTGCAGTTTGGGGTTTTAGGCAACGTCTATGCACAAAAAGCGCTCAAAATTGCCAATCCCCGCATAGGCCTGATGTCCAATGGTGAGGAGCCCGGTAAAGGCAATGAACTGGTCAAAGCCACATATCCTCTGCTCGACTGTTGTGGCCTGAACTTCGTCGGCAACATCGAAAGTAAAGAACTCTTCGGCGGCCAGGTAGATGTCTGCGTCTGTGATGGCTTCACCGGGAATGTAGTCGTCAAAACCAGCGAAGCCGTGGCGAAATTGCTTGTCGAGACTCTCAAAGAAGGGCTGCTGAGCAGCGGACGCACCAAGGTCGGAGCCCTGCTGGCCAAGCCAGCCTTCGACGCTCTCCGATCAGCCATGGACCCTGATGAAATCGGCGCCGTGCCGCTCCTGGGCATCAACGGATTGATTTTCATCGCCCATGGACGCTCCAGTGCCAAGGCTATTTATGCTTCTTTACGATCTGCTCGTCAAGCCGTCGAGGCCAACCTGATGGAGGCCTTAGGCACGGCCATACAAAATCAACTACAAGAGGTTTCTACATGAATAACCCCCGAGTGGTAATTACTGGTATAGGAGCGGTTACTCCCCTGGGCAGCTCCATCAAAAAATTCTGGGAGGGGTTGGTAGAAGGGAAATCTGGCATTGGGCGCATCACAATGTTCGACCCCAAAGATATGCCCTGCCAGATCGCCGGAGAAGCCAACGACTTCAATCCCAAGGATTTTATGGACCGCAAGCTGGCCCGGCGTATGTCCCGCAACTCGCTGCTGGCGCTGGCCTCGGCTGTTCAGGCTGTCAAACAATCTGGACTGGGTGAAGCCATGCCAGACCCGGAACGTGCCGGTGTTGTCTTTGGCGCAGCCATCGGCGGGCTGGAGAGCTTCGTGGATGGCATTGCCGTATTGCACAAAAGCGGGCCTGACCGGGTTGGCCCGTTCGTCATCCCAGGAGGTATCCCAAACCTGGCCGCCCATCTAATCGCATTGCAATTCCAATGCCTGGGGCACAACGCCACCATTACCACCGCCTGCGCTACCGGCACGCAAACCATCGGAGAGGGGGCTGAAGTCATCCGGCGCGGCCTGGCCGATGTGATCATCGCCGGCGGCACCGAGGCACTGGTGCGTGATTTCTCGATTGCCGGCTTCGCTGCCATGCGAGCGCTGCCGCTCAACTACAATGATCAACCTGAAAAGGCCTCCCGTCCCTTCGATGCCAAGCGAGAAGGCTTTGTATTCTCCGAGGGCGCTGGCGCGGTGGTCTTAGAAAGTCTGGAGCACGCCCAGAGTCGAGGCGCTACGATCCTCGCCGAGGTCGCAGGCTACGCCTCCGCGGCCGATGGATACCACATCGCCGCGCCTCATCCCGAGGGACTAGGCGCCATTCGAACGATGAAATGGGCCCTTAAAAACGCCCAGGTAAACACCGCTGAAGTTGATTACATCAATGCTCACGGATCGTCCACCCCCCTGAACGGAGTCATCGAAACCAAAGCCATCAAACACGTTTTTGGTGAACGGGCCTATCAAATCCCGGTAAACTCCACCAAATCCATGATTGGACATGCCATGGGCGCTTCCGGAGCCCTGGAAGCCATCGCCTGCATCAAGTCGACCCAAGAAGGCATTTTGCATCCCACGATCAATTACGAATATCCCGACCCGGATTGCGACCTGGACTATGTACCGAATGAGGCCAGAGAGCATGAGGTCAATGTGTCCCTTTCGAATTCATTCGGCCTGGGCGGGCAAAACGCCTGCCTTGTGTTGAAAAAATATAACGGGTCGCAAGGGTAACGCACGCTTTGCCCCAACTGCAACAATTGGAGAATCAATGAAAATCATTCGCAACGAAAAACAAATCAAACGCAACGCCAATATCGGCAAATTCACCAGCTTCACCGCCATGGGCATTTTGGCGGTGGGCATGTTCATCACCTTTCAGCAACCCGAGAAGATCGTGCTCTCCCTGACAGCCTTGATGGTGGGCTTCGTCTTATCACAAGTCGGAATTTACTACACCAACCGCTGGGGACGCAGCCCGCGCCCCGATGAACAGCTCGATGCCGCCCTGAAAGGCTTCAGCAAAGACTACAACCTGTACCATTACAGAACGTCAGCCTCGCATTTGCTGGTGGGACCGGCTGGCATTTGGGTCCTGATTCCCAAGCACCAGCGCGGCACAATTACCTATAATGGCAAACGTTGGCGAAAACGAGGCGGCGGTTTACTGTCGGTTTATATGTCGATCTTTGCCCAAGAAAACCTGGGCCGCCCGGACATTGAGGTCGCCTCTGAAGTCGATGCGCTGAGACGGCAACTGGCCAAGCGGCTGCCTGAAGATTACGAAATCCCCCCCGTTGAGGCTGCACTGGTATTCTCTCACCCTGAGGTGGACATCCAGGTTGAAGATGCACCTGTTCCCACGCTGACAGCCAAAAAATTGAAAGACTATTTGCGCAAGATAGCCAAAGATAAACCGGTTAAGGTGGGTGATATGCAGGTGATTAAGGACGCGCTAGGGGAATAATTGAACGAAAGAAGTATTATACAAAGGAGGAGCGATGCATGCGTCGCTCCTCCAATTTTTGATAATTTGTGACCAATTAACTATTCAGGAATTCCTCAAGGGCTTTCTTGCTGATGCGGTAGGCGTTGCCCAATTTCTTGGCTTTCAGGTCACCGGCCTCGATGGCGGCGACAACATCTTCAGCGGCCACTTTCAAGAAACCAGCAGCTTCATCGGGGGTCATTACATCCGGCATAACCCCACCAGCAGCAGCGCCAGCTGCTGCTCCACCGGCCACTTGTTGACCTTGAGCACCAGTCATACCTGACAGCGATTGCTGCAGCACATTGCCCACGCCCAAACCAGCGCCGATTCCGGCGGTCAGCCCAGCGCCACCGCTGGGGTTCTGGGCAGCATCGCGCATGGCATCCGCAGCCTGCAATTGGGTGTAGGTGTGCATATCCAGCATACCCATGGCCCGCAGTTCTTCGGCTGACTTCTCAGATGGTTTCAAGTTGGAGACAATAAAGGTCTTTAGTGTCAACCCTAAGGAGGCAAAGTGATCCTGGGCCTTCGCGCGCACGCCAGCGCTGATCTCATTGACCAGGCCAATCAACTGTACGACGCTGTGAGCCGCGGCGGTTTCGCCCAGCAGGTCCGTTAGATCGGAGAGCAGCACAGCCCGCAGGCGATCTTCAATATCACTGGTGCGGAAAGCGCCCATGGCGCCCACCAGTTGGGTGACAAACTGCTGCGGGTCAGAAATCTGGTAGCTGTAGGTGCCAAAACCTTGCAGGAGCGCCACCCCTAATCCCATACCCGGATTGCTGACGATGATCGGCTGGGGCGTACCCCATTTGCGATCAGAGAATTCACGCATGGAAGTAAAGTAAACTTCAGCGGTGAAGGGAGTGCGATCATTGAAAGCCTTACCAACAAAATCGATCAGGCGCGGCACATTAGCCGTCGCAATGGTGTGACGACCTGGGCCAAATACATCCAGAGCCTGGCCATCACGGAAGAAGACTGCGTTTTGCGACTCACGCACAATCACCTGGGAACCGAGGCGGAAATCACCAAAGCCTTCCTCGGGGAACCGTTGAACAAGATGATCTTTCATCTCATCAGCATATTCGACAACATCAAAAATTCTAGCCATAACTATTCCTCCAATTTCGAATTATCTTTTCCTCGATTATGCCATTGAGTTCACAGAATTAAATAGTCATTTACTTTGTGAGCTCTGAGGCCAAAATTTACTATCCTTGGGTTACCACCTCATCGCGGCGATTGTAGACATCCAAGCACTGTTGGGCATTGGTCACCAGGTTGCGGATGGCGGCAGGCAGGCCATCAGTACCTAACGATGCTTCGACATTATCGACAGCTCTGGATACTTCATCGACCAAATCCAGCATTGCGGCATCATACTGATAGATCATGGCCAATTCTTCTTCATTGATTTTTACAGCATCGAAGAACCCTGAGTATCCATAGGAAGCGTGTCGAATCTTGTCGATGAAGGTACGCACCTTCAAAGCTCCCTTCTCGATGTCATCGACATATGTCAGACCGCCGCTGCTCACCAGATCAGCCTGTAGGCTGGAAATTCGCTGGTAGAGTTCCTCAAAGCGGTCAGCGACTGTTTCACGCAAGATTTGATCGGCAGCACGTCGATTAGATCTCTCGATATAACCATCAAAACCGGGGATTTTACTGGCAATCTTCTTGAAAAAATCCTGATCGCCGGTTACTTTATCAAATATGTCGACCATGTTTTCCTCCAGAAACGAATATTAAAGTACACTTCAGAATTGAGTAAATCATATCATATCATTCTCGAAATAATTTACGGAATCATGGATACTTTGTTGCAATATAAGAATCCAAAACAGACATTTTGATATATAATACCCGGGATTAACTGCCTGAGAATTGCTGAATACTCTAAGATGCTAAGGAGCACATAATGATCGTCACGACCAAGAAACTTTTCGAGGCTGCCTATGGCAAATATGCCATCGGCGCCTACAACATCAATAACCTGGAGCAAACCATGGGTTTGTTCCGTGGCAATTTGGATAGCAAGGCCCCCTTTATTATCCAGATCAGTAAAGGTGCCCGCGCCTATACCCACAAAACCATGCTGGAAGGTTTGATCCGCAGCGCTGACGATGTCTTCCCCGAATCCATCTTCGCCGTTCATCTGGATCACGGCGATGAGGAAACCTGCTATGACTGCGTGGATAGCGGATTCTACAGCTCTGTGATGATCGATGCCAGCCATGAAGAATTCGATGAGAATATCGCTATTACCAAGCGCGTTGTTGACTATGCGCACGCCAAGGGCGTCGTTGTCGAGGCCGAGTTGGGCATGCTGGGCGGCGTTGAAGAGCACGTCCAGGTCGATGAAGCCGACGCCAAATTAACCGATCCTGACCAGGCCAAGGAATTTGTCGAGCGCACCGGTGTGGACTCACTGGCCTGCGCCATTGGCACCAGCCACGGCGCTTTCAAATTCAGCGGTTCGCAGGGTTTGCACTTCAACGTACTGGCCGATATCCAGAAGAATTTGCCGGGTTTCCCCTTGGTTATGCACGGTTCAAGCTCCGTGCCCCAGGAAGAAGTCGAGCGCATCAATGCCGCTGGCGGAAAACTACTCGGCGCTAAAGGCGTGGATGCCAGCCAGTTCAAGCGGGCTTCTGAGTTAGGCGTTACCAAGATCAACATCGACACTGATGGACGCCTGGTTTGGACGCGCGTCCACCGCGAGTTCTTCCTCGAGAAACCCGAGAATTTCGATTTACGACCTCCCGGAAAAGTTTTCATGGCTGCGTATGCCGATTTCATTGCCGAGAAGAATCAATTCCTTGGAAGCGCAGGAACTTTGGAAGATGTCCGCAAATTAGTGGCGTAAATTGTTTTTGGGGCATGACATATCGTGTCCCAACGTCGAAACACAGAAACAACCCCGCCTTCTTTTTTTTGAAAGGCGGGGTTGTTGTTATACCACTGAAATTGTTGTCAAATCAATCAGTGCAGCAAAAAACTTGATTGATTAAATCTGGCTTTTATCGTCATTTCGGGCTTCGCAAAGATAGATGGAAAAGGTAGTCCCTTCTCCAACTTTACTTTGTACTTTAATCTCACCCTGATGCTGCTCGATGACCTGTTTTGTGATCGACAACCCCAGTCCCAAACCTCCATACAACTCTTCCCCCACGCTTTCTTTATGGAAAAAGCGATCAAAGATTTTGGGCAAGGTTTCTTCAGGGATGCCGATGCCTGTGTCTTGAATGGAAATGCATGTTCCGGCGGAATATCGTCCTACGAAAACTTGAACCTCACCACCTTCAACACTAAATTTAATAGCGTTGTCTAATAGATGCTCAACTGCCCTTTGGAGACTGCGGGAATGACCAGATACTTTTGGAGCATCTGGGGCAATATCGAGCACCAAGCGGACATTGGCGCGTTTTGCTTTCTGCATAACTTTCTCAACTGCGTTGGAAACGACTTCACCCATATCGGTCGGATGCATTTCGGGCAAAACCAATTCGACTTCCTGAAGGAACAAGATATCATTCACCAGCGAGATGATCTGACTAACATTTCGTCGCACAGTTGCCAATGCCATGGTACGGGTATCTTCGTCTATCATGCCCTCATGGGCAATTTCCAAAAAACCACTGGCAGATGTCAAGGGTGTCCGCAATTCATGAGCAATGGTAGTCAGGAATTCTCGGCGTGCATGTTCCTCCTGGGCCATTCGCTGGTAGGCCGTTGCTAACTCCCCAGCCTTGACGCGTAAATCCTCGATGGCCATTTCATCGTTTTCTCTCAGTCGCCGGCTGACTTCCATCATCATCGCCAGTGACATCGAAGAGCTTTTACGCAGCAGCTTGTCAAAAGTGGATTTATGGATTTCCAATACTTGAGTTGGTTGCGTAGTAACCACTGTAGCCACCCTGGGCGCGTTGTGAATCAGACCCATTTCCCCAAAGAAATCTCCCTGGCCGAGATTGTTCAAAAATCGTTCTTCGGTGTCATTGATCGTTTTGGTTACCCGCACCTCCCCCTCTAAAATCACAAAGAAAATTTCCTCAACGACATTTTCTTTTGTCAACACTGCCCCTGAATCATAGGATTTTACCTTTCCAATCGCGACCAACTCTTCAACTTCTGGTTTTTGAATCCCCGGAAATGCTCTGCGGATGGTTTCGTGGGCAGCAATCAAATTAGATTTCATCGGGCTCTCCTTACACAGATTACAAATAATCGGTCTTCTAAAAACCCATAATTGATGATGATTTTCGCTTGGTTTTATCTACTTTTCATAAACAAAAAATTTCAACAAAGTGCTGCCATATTTCCGCTGATCAAATTCCGACAAATTTATCAAGTCTACATCTTCACGTTCTGTGGGGTCGATCTGAACGATAACCCATGCATCTTCTGCAAGCCATTCAGGTCTTGAATCAATCTGCATTAAAGCCTTCAGCCACAAACCTTTATATTGGGGTGGCGCGATATAAATATAATCAAAACTATGGTCAACTGTCTGGTCTAACGACACAAACGCATCCATATGCACCACGTCAGCATTTGGCGACATTTTTGTTTTAGCAAGGTTTGCCTTGACCGTTTTTACGGCGTGATGATGCTTATCGATGAACCGGACAAATTTTGCCCCTCGACTGAGAGCTTCGATGCCCACCGCGCCAGTCCCCGCGAACACATCCAGCATGGTGGCATCCTGAATATCCACGCTAATAATATTAAAGAGCGACTCTTTGACACGATCTGTGATCGGGCGGGTGATATCGCCGGGTACAGCTCGCAAGGGCACTCCCCTGGCCTTCCCACCAATCACTCTCAAGTTACTCACGAGTCGCTCTATTGATAATCATAAACCAACGGAATGCTTCTTGTTACAGTTCCACGCTCTGACGAGCCGCCAGAATATTTCCATGGGGCGAAACGGTCATTGTAACGCAACCAGTGCCCAGGATAAATCGTGTGCCGTCAGTAGCTTCGATAGCATCTTGGGCTTCGGCATGCACATCTTCAGGAGTGCCCAAAAGCACAGATTCATTGCGGCGTAAACCACCACAAACAACACCAGAGAAACGCTTCTTACCCTCACCCAGCGAAGGCTCGGTTTCTCGGTCGTGCCAGTTGATAATCTGAACCGGGAAGTCGACCACCTTGTCAAACATGACATCCTGGCCATGCACATGAAGCATATTCAGCCAACCTGCTTTCGCAACGTCTAAGACTTGAAGATCATAAGGTGTGCAAAATTCATCGAACTCGCTTTCGGAAAGCAAACCATACTGGGCATGCTGGATCGCATAGAATATGCCATCGACACCTGTCTTCAAACAAGCTTCGACATATCGCTGCGTTGTCTCTGCGATGACTTTCAAGCCCTCATGTACAGCCTCGGGGTTGCGATGCAAATGCACAAACAGGGCTTCTTTTCCTACCAGGTTCTTGGCTTGTGAAAGTGGGCTAAATATTGTTTGAATAATGGGGGTCTCGGGACCAAGCTCTTTCACCAGGAGAGACAGGCACTCCAACTGCTGGCCAAGATGACCTTTGGCGGGATCCAGTTGTTCAAGCTTGGCCCAATCTTCAGGGTTTTGAATCACGCTGAACGTATAATCTCTGGTCCCCTCGATGGCGCCCCGCCATTCGTCCTGGCTGCCCCAATCTTTGATACAGTAGGAAGAAGCGGGTGTCACTTTCACCAGATCAAAATCGTAGGTTTTCTGAAAATTCAAAACGGCCGCGGCCAATCTTCCGGGGTGCTGGTCATCCACCTGGAAATGACGCCAAAGCGCCACAGGGGAGCGGTCCGGTTTTTCACCAGAAAGACAGGTTTCGAGACGTTGGCGATGGGTAATGGTGTTCAAAATTATCTCCTATTGTTTGTTTTCGGGAATTTCCTCGTCAATAATGGTTTTCAATTCGTTCTCTTCAACATCAAATTGATCGAAGTAATCTTCGATGAAATTAGAACGGCGCAAACGCAGCGCCATCGATGCAACAGCATGCAAATCGTCTTCAGTCACCTTCAGGCGCGCATCAGCAACTGCGTGGGCGCGCGCTGCCTCGAACAGGGTTATCTCTGCTCGCAATGAATCGACATCTAAGCGTTTCACTAGTTTCAAGCCAGCCTGGGCCACAAGATCGGGAATGTCCACCTGAGGCAGTAAATCTCGTGCAGTCTGGATATCCTCTTGAGCCAGGCTGGTGCTGGCTAAAAATTCGGCTGAGATTTGCCGCGGGTTGTTGTAAAACGCCCTTGAACGTTTATAGGCTTCCAGCCGCTCCTGGGGATCATCCAGCCCGCGCACGACCACGCGCAACCCAAATCGGTCCAAGATTTGTGGGCGCAGGCGGCCCTCTTCCGGATTCATTGATCCCACCAACACGAAACGCGCTCGATAGGTTGAGGACATCGGGCCCCGCCGCACCAAGTAATAGCCCTGCGCAGCCGCGTCTAAAATGGCATCGACGACCTCATCGGCCAGCAAATTGACTTCATCAACATAGAGCAGATTTCGGTCTGCCTGAGCCAAAATACCCTTTCGCAACCGAACTTGACCTTGTAGAGCGGCCCGCTGGTCTAACCCGCCAACAACATCTTCCAAGCGGGCATTTAACGGTAATTCCACCAAATGGACTCGATCAAGCACAGCCAGCTTTTCATCCTCCCCGTATTTTCTGGCGCAATCTGGGCACACCGCATCCGCACCCCCATTTTCAATATCTTCAGGAAGGCAGCCGTAATAGCACAGACTGCGCGGTGTCTGCGGCAACAATTCTGGCAGGCTGCGCACAGCGGTCGTCTTCCCCGTGCCACGCGGGCCAATCAGCAGCACGCCCCCAACCAGCGGATTGATCATCGCCAGCAGCAGGGCCAGTTTCATCTCCTGCTGACCTACAATCGCCAGATAAGGGAAAGGCACCACATCCGCAATGCCCGCATCTTCCTGCGGAACTGCTTCTTCGAGACTGCGCCCAGTTACCCGATCGATAAGCTCTTTTAACGATCGAACTGGAGCGGCTTCAGGCTCGGGTTGTAATTCGTCCTTTGGTGTGACTTGTTCCTGGTCAGACATAAGAAATCAGATCGTACAATGTGATTAGTTTTCTTCCCGTTGTGCGAGTCGATATTCCTGGCGTTTTTTAGCCCTTTCTAACCGCTTGCGTTGCTCATCGGTTTCTGGGATGATCGGTTGTACAGCAACTGGTTTTCCATCATCATCCAGAGCAACGTAAACACAATAGGCCGTATTGGTATGGACACGAGTACCGGTTACAGGATTCTCGGCGGTGACTTCAACACGCGCTTCCATCGATGTGCGCCCCGTAAAGCTGACTTCAGCGGTGAGGGTCACCAAATCACCGATGCGGATCGGCTCGCGAAACATCATTTGGTCGACAGCTACGGTGACAACCCGGCGTTGGGCATGCCGAATGCAAGCCAGCGCGCCGGTCTCGTCGGCCAGTTTCATGACCCAGCCACCATGGACATTGCCTAAAAAATTGGCATGCTCCGGCTGCATAAGTTGAGCCAGGCTGACACGTGATTCACTGACTTTCTTTCCTTTAACGGACATATTAATCCATATCTGTACGCAGATCGTCGAAATCCGCCGTACTGAGGCGCTCCGGTTCTTCGTCCAGGACGTCTACAGTGGAATAGGTTAATTCTGACATCATCGGAGCCAACGGAGATGAAGCCGGCACACGAATGCGCGGCTGCGGCGGAGGCGGTGTTTTTCTGGGTTTTGAAAAATCATAGGAGCGTTTGCGAAGGATGCGGGGGTCATCGGTTAGCCAGCCAATATAATTGCCTAAAACTGAATAAACTTCTCGATCAGCAGTCACCCATCCAATCCATTCCCCAAGAGAATTAAACAAATGCGGATAAACAAGAAATGCCCCAACATCACCTGAGGTTGTGTAAATTGGAATCAAGCGCTGAGATTTAGTCATAGAAGTATTATACCGGACTACCCCAAAAATCATCCGAAAAAAATACGTTTTTGAGGATTTCACAACAAAAGAGCGCAAATCTGTGGAAGTTTGCGCTCATACTAGGGAAAAGGAAAATTCCTACTTGCCTGTCATTTTAGTCACGATTAGATCCGAAATTGACGAATATCCCCAATAACTCCCTGTGTTTTTTGGAATTCACAAAGCAAATTCGTTTGAGTTCGAAAGATTGGATATTCTCATTAATCAAATTATGTGAATTCGATGAAACCAGTCCAAAGAAACCAGGTTTCTAGAATCTATATCGGATTTCACATACGTTCAGTGGTAACGAAATAATTTAAAATTATCATTCACCCGATTATTGAGCATCCTGACACCGAAAGGCATCGCAGGGTGCTGACTGGTCGTTTTCATCAGATTACTACCTTTTCAATGTACTAACGGTAGCTAGATAATATTACTTCACATCATTGTAGGTCCAGTAACGATTGACAAAGAAGTTCCAAAACATTACCAACACTACTGCGATGGCCAGGGCAGTGTTGTTGCCCAAAAATTCCGGGGTCATGAATTCGAAAAACTGCAAAATGGGCAATTTAATATACATTGACTGCAGAGGCCCTTTGAGCAGCGCAAATACGGGGGTGCGAATTCCAGCACCCAGCAAATTGACAAATCCGAATTCAGCCAACTGTTTGGACAACGGCTTCGTGCGTGAGTCTGGGTAGGTCCAAAAGCGATTCCAGGTAAAGTTGCTGATAATAGCTACGGTGAATGAGATCACGCTCGCCACAACAGCATTGACGCTCAAGAATTTGGTCAAAATATTGAAGGCGGCAAAATCAACGATCGCGCCAATTGTGCCCACGACGGCAAATTTCAAAAATCGAGTTCGCTCTGTGGGATCCGTAATTACATTGGTCATAATTATTCCTGGGACATCTTTTCTTTGAAGTAGGGAATCGTCTTTTCGATGCCTTCGCGCAAACTAACGTTTGGCTGCCAGCCTAATATTTCCTTAGCTCTGGTGATATCTGGCTGCCGGCGTTGTGGATCCCCTTCGCCCCGTTTTTCCGCTTCATAAACAAGCTGATCATTGCCCGTCATTTCATTGATGGTTGTAGCAAACTCCAAGATACTGGTCTCAGCCGGATTGCCGATATTTACAGGATGATGCTCATCTGAAAGCAATAAACGATAAATCCCATCGATCAAATCTTCCACAAAGCAGAAGCTGCGCGTTTGACTACCATCACCATAAATGGTAAGCGGTTCTCCCTTTAGGGCTTGCATCAGGAAATTTGGCACCACCCGACCATCGTTGGTTTGCATGCGGGGGCCGTAGGTATTGAAAATCCGCACAACCCTGGTATTCAAGCCATGAAAACGATGGTAGGCCATGGTTAATGCTTCTGCAAATCTTTTGGCTTCGTCATACACCGAGCGCGGCCCTATCGGATCGACATGCCCCCAATATTCCTCTTGCTGTGGATGTACCTGGGGATCTCCATAGATTTCACTGGTGGAAGCCAGCAAAAAGCGTGCTTTATGAGCCATAGCAACGCCAAGTGTGTTGTGGGTACCCAGGGCCCCTGCCTTCATCGTTTGAATGGGAAGGTTGACATAACCATAGGGTGAATTTGGGTTAGGGCTAGCCGGTGACGCAAAATGCATCACAGCATCAAGCTTGCCCGGCACGAAAATAAAATTCGAAACATCATGACGGATGAATGAATACCGCTCGTGACCCGCCAGGTGAGCCAGATTCTGTGGATTCCCTGTGATGAAATTGTCCATCCCTACAACTTGATGGCCTTCGGCTAATAATCGATCACACAGATGTGACCCTAAAAAACCAGCGGCTCCAGTTATCAAAATTCGCATGGTGAATCCTCACTTCACTGTTATTGCAAGTGGTGTTGTAATTCGGTAAAAAAGCTCTTCAATTTAGAAGTTCAACTTCTTGAGGAAGTTGAACTTCTAATATCCGTAACTCAATTCTATAAGAGAGCAGTAGTCTATCGAGGAAATTCAATTCTTACAATATTTCATTTGTAATCAAAATTAGGTGACGAGTTAGCGCCAATCAACGTTATTTATGCGCCCATCGCCTGTGATTTGCCAAAATTCGCCACTCTTGCTATCGACCAACCAGATGTTACCCTGATACAGCACAGCGATTGCATACCCTTCACCACCGGGCAACGGTTGAGGAGCCCAGGCTGCCCAATCTTGTTGGGGGTCAATCCCGGGAATCTCTGGCGGAGGGAAAAGTTCCTGGCGATTGGAGCCATCACGATCCATAACAACTAACCTGTATGGACTGGTGTCACTTTGATCCGGGAAGACCGCTTGCAGATAAGCAATTTGATAAGCGCCTTCACCAGCTGGTGTAGGTTGGATAGGTGAAGGCAAGGGATAAGCAAACATGCCAACCTGAGAAACCAAATCCACCACCTGCCCGCCAGCCAATGGAATGGCCGTCAGGTTAAATACCGGTGATTCCTCGGGGGAAACCGCACCCTCTGGGGGAGCATGACGGACAGTGAAGATTACATTTCCATTTGGGCCCCATTCAGTTCCAGGCACCCAGGCCCAATCACCAACTGTCTTCAGAGGCACAATATCCAGCAATGGGACGCGGGTGCCCTCTTCAAAGTTGATTGTGCCAACTTGGTCCGGGCCGGCGTAAGCCATCATTCCAGCATTCAATCCGTAGTCAAAATCCATCCCCCACCAACCATAGACCCCGCCAGAATTGGTTTCAACAACTACATCTGGGCTTGGTTCCACCCAGCCGTTCTCGCTAAAATTTGAAATATTGATATCGTTGTTTGCCTGCCAACCAGGGGCCGCCTGCCGCGGCTCCACCGTCGAGGCAGCCACCAGATTCGTTGAACCTGGCTGCCAATCGGCAAAATGGATCACATTCTCCACCTGCAAGTCGATCTCGATCTCGGGGTCATCGATTTTTACGACCCACAACGAATTGATCGATTCTTCTCCCTCTGCATGCCGAGAAAAAAGCAGCCACTCTCCGTCGCCTGAAATCGAGAACACCCTGCCATCCAGGTCACCCGAAGAAATCAACGCCGATCGGTTGGCGGTGGTTCCTTCCATGATCCAGGCATTTCCATCGGACAAATATAACAATCGGCCCGGAATTTGAAGCGGCGTAAAAGAGGATTGAACACCGACCAGCATAATTTGCGTGACCGGCTCAGCTACGATTATCGATTTGATTTCTGTCTTCGATACCTCGATACTATCTTCATAGACGATACGATAAGTAATCTCCCGAATTCCATTTTTCCCCAATGTCAACGGCTGTGTATCACCCACGGATAATACTTCACTCGGTTGCATTTGCTGCTCGAAAGGAATCACCACCTCTTCGATTTCGAATTCCTCGTAAATCCGAGTAATGATGACTTGCGAATCTTCCGCAAAAAATGAATGCAAGGGAGGTTCAATCCGATCTAATGTACCCAAGGAGAGTCCGGCGACTTCAAGCGCATCCTGGACTGTACTTTGGAGGGGCACCTGTACCGGATAGCTTTGCCCGTCTCCGAGGATTTCTATTTGCAGCATAGGTTGTTCAACCGGGACCAATCCACAACCTACCAGCAACAGTATCGAAATTAGCAATATCAGAGAATGGTATAATCTCATGTCTATTCAGCCAGCTTCAAAATTCAGATTCCAAGACACGATTATAGCATGAGCGATACCAATCAACCTACACCTACTATTGAACTCGATCTGGTAGCCCGAGTAGAGGCCTTGCTTTTTGTGGCGTCAGAAACGATTTCTCCCGGCCAGCTAGCCAGAGCGTTAGAAGTCACCCCTCGGAAAATCGAAAAAGCGCTGGAAGAAATCGAAATGCATTTCAACGGACACGGAATCTGCCTGCAAAGACACGCTGGCAAAGTGCGCCTGATAAGTAACCCTCAGGCCGCTGAAGATATTGAACACTTTTTAGGTCTTGCAATCAGCACGCCCTTCAGCCGTGCCGCTTTGGAAACGTTAGCCATAATTGCCTACCAACAACCGGTCACGCGTCCCCAGGTAGATGCCGTGAGAGGCGTTCATAGCGACGGTGTGATGCGAACATTAATAAGCAAGGGGATTATCGAAGAAGTTGGCCGTGCTGAGGGCCCCGGTCGCCCTATCCTTTATACGACCACGCCAGATTTCTTGAGTCACTTCGGCTTGCTTTCGGTGGAAGAATTACCCCCACTTAATATCGAAGCGTTAACCAATCCAGAAAACGACGAGTCGAAAATTCTCAAGGAATGAACTTTTCGCGCCCCATTCCAGTATCAATTTTGTCACATACAATTTAAAGTCACATTTTCATGTGGTAATATCACAAACTGTCCCATTTTTTTTCTTAATGAGGCTATTTTTGGATGACTCGTTACCTGATTCGACAAACATCACTCAGTATTTTGAAGTTGCTTATCTTCATCAGCTTTATGTTTTTTTTCATCCAGATCATGATGCCTGGAGATTATGTCGACCAGTTCTCCCTGATTTGCGATGCTCAATGTCGTGATGATTTACGAGACCAATTGGGGCTGGGAATGCCCATCTGGCAAAGGTATCTGCACTGGCTTAAAAATATAGCAACGCTTGATTTGGGCACATCCTTCAATGGTCAGCCAATCGTCGAAATCCTCAGCCAGGTCATTCCAGCAACATTGCTGGTTTTCTTCACGGGAACGATAGCCGCATTTATAATCGGATTATGGTTGGGGAAACGCACTGCCTGGCGGGGTTCGGCCTTCCTTTCAAGGGCAGCTACTCTTGGGGGGTTGACGCTTTACACATCTTTTCCGCCCTGGTTGACCTGGCTTTTTGCCTACGTCTTCGCCAGGGGCGCTGGATTCGTAGTAATGGGAGAAGTTGGTGGATTAGGTCAATTGACATTCATTGGCCTCAATCGCCTTGTTTGGGAAAATTTTGAAGCCCATCCCAGCGCGATAGCGCTCACCATGGTACTCTCGCTGGCCGGATGCGCCCTATTTTTCTACCTGGTAAAAAATCTGATTGATGAATTGCTGCGTCGTTCGACACCGGGGCTGATATACATAATCCTGGTAGTAGCTGCAACTGTGGGCATTTGGTATGTGTTTGGTTTTTCTGCTCAGGCCCTTGATATCATGAGATTAGCCTGGATACCGCTGTGCACTTATATCTTGTTGACTTTCGGAGAAACTATGCTGATCATGCAGTCCAGCATGGAAGAGGTGATCCGATCCGAATTTATTAATACTGCCCGCGCAAAGGGATTGCCTGACTCCGTTGTAAGGGAGCGACATGCAGCCCGGAATGCACTGTTGCCAGTCATCAGCCGTCTGGTGATTTCACTGCCCTATCTCATCACAGGGGTAGTAATCATCGAGAGCTCGGTCGATTGGCCGGGGCTGGGCACAAGTATGTGGAACGCACTTTACTGGCAAAACATGCCTGTCGTGATGAACACCCTACTTTTGGTGGGGATTCTGTCTCTGGTGGCCCGTTTGCTCTTGGACGTGATCACTGCTTACCTTGATCCCCGGATTCGATATGGGGAGAAGTCCTCTGCGCCAAATTGAGATATCACAACACTCCCATGGATCCCACCAATAACCCCACGCTGAAAAAAGCCACTCAACTGATTCAATCAGGCGAAAAGTATCAGGCCAGTGTGCTGCTAGCAAATTTCTTAAAGGAATACCCAAACAATGAACACGCCTGGCATATCATGAGTTATGCCCTTGTCGAGGCTGAACAACAGATTTATGCGCTAAAACGCGGCATATATATTAACCCAGACAACAGATTCATTCGGGAACGATTGCAAAAATTAGATCCGAGCGCTGTCGAAAATCAACCGTCAAGAGATTTACAATCCAAAACGGAAGCACAACAATCTTCATCTTCCCAGCCTGCTGCCTCAACCAGCCTGCTCAAAAAAGCCCTGGCGGCAAACCATGCCGGCTCAACCACATTAGCCTCACCCCCTGGAATGCAAACTCAACCTACCCATGCAATTGTCAAAGAGGCCATTCCTGACAGCCCACGCCCACAGCAAACAACATCCAAGCCAGAACGCAGAGCTGAAACGTTCCCGGCGATTGATTACAGTCAAACAACCAGCAAGTTTGGGCTTTCTCAACGCATCAAAACCAGGGTAACGATTAATTGGCGGCGTTTCAGGCTTAGCTGGCGAATTTTTTCCCAAAGCCGACTGGCCATCTTGGGCGTATTCTTAATCATCCTTTTCGGTTTGATGGCTCTGGCGCATCCTATTTTGATGAATACTATTTGGGTCCGTGGAATTTACGACCCTGCAACCGGGTTTGATGTTAACGTAATCCCAAATCCATCGCCTCCCGTTCCAGGACACATTTTGGGAACAGATTCCCTCGGCCGGGATGTCTTGAGCATGATCCTGGCAGCCACAACGCCAACCTTCGTCGTGGGTCTCACGGCCGCGCTAACAACGGCAGTCATCGGCACAGTTCTCAGTGTCACGGCAGCCTATTTCCGCGGATCTACGGATACGATCATCACCAACATCGCTGATGTATTCTTACTGTTCCCAGCTCCGATTATCATGGTGATCATTGGGGCCCGTTTCCGCGATCTGACCCCGCTCCAATTGGGGCTGATCTATGGCTTTGTCACAGGTTCTGGCGGCACGACCATTGTCATGCGTGCCCAGGCGATCCAGATCGCATCGAAACCTTTTATGGAGGCAGCCCATATTGCGGGTGGCGGGGCCTGGCATATCATCACCAAGCATTTAGTGCCCTCGGTCATGCCTTTGGCCGCGCTTCAGATGATGATTGCTGTAACCGGAGCAGTCGTTGCCGATGGATTTATTTCCTTTTTCGGGTTGACCCGCACAGTCAGCAATTGGGGAACAATAATTTACGATGCCTTCGTCTACGGCAATATTTCTGGGGATTACGGCCCACCCTGGCACATGTTGATCCCTTCGGCAGCCTGTTTCTCATTATTTGCGTTAGGATTTTTCCTGGTGTCACGTGGTCTCCACCGGGTTGCATCACCTGCTGTGCGAGAAGAATATTGAGAACTGAAATTGAACTTGCCACCTGACACTAATGGAAGAAGCATGAATTGGACAAGGAAGGCACTGAGCGCCACAAACGTGCCTTCTGCAGCACGGATTTTTGAAAAGATTATAAATAATAATCCGTGGTCAAAATGGAAACAGTCGGGTAGCTAGAAATAAAAAAGAGCTCCATTTTTCTGAGCTCTTTAATAATTTCATCCGATAGGGAAAATTAATCCAGGTCTTCAAATCCGATATTCTGTAAACCGTAATCATCGATAATTTTCTGAATGATGCCTTCATCCTGGATGGGGACATCTTGGAGTGAGAAACCAATATTAAAAAAGTTTGGGTCGATATCCCGCTTGCACCACACGGCACGGGCGGTTAAATTTAGCATGGATTTGGCATACATGTCTTCCGGCAAATCGATTCGCAATTGGTAATCCTTATCGATTTGCAATTCCTCCTCGCTGATGATCATGGAGCCATCCGGGGTCAAATTCCCTAAATAACCCAAAAACGCACCAGTGGCACGATCGAAAACACGTGAATAGAACATGATGTGTTGCCGCTTTAGTTTTCTACGTTCATCCATATTTGGCCCTCTCCAAACCCACAACAATAATTTCTTTGGTATCTTCTCGTGCTATCCAATTATAGCAGAGCTTTCTTCACATGAAAGATATCATGACCAATTCGTGCCCCGCTAAACTACAGATTTAATGACTATCCGCAACAACTTCATGCCACCAATTCCATGATGCCACTAATCAACAATCTTCCACCAAAAAATAACAGCAATACACCGCTCAAAAGGAAAATGGCTTGCTGGAATTTATTGCCAAAAAACTGTCCGCCCTTAAAGGCCAAAATGGATAGGAACCAGTCCCAGAGTAAATCGCACAGCCAATGTCCTGCAGCGAAAGCGATAAAGCCAATGACGCCAAACTCCACAGACCGTAATATTAGCGCCGCGCCAATGGTAACCCACCAGACCAAAAAATAGGGATTTCCAATACTGAATATGATACCCGCCAAAATCGGCGGGCGTGAGTCTGCCTGGCCCTCCAGCCCGGATTGGCGAAGGCTGCGCAGCATGCCGATACCCATCCAGATTATAAAGCCGCCTCCCAGGATTGCAATAATGGTCCGA
Source organism: uncultured Anaerolineales bacterium (assembly GCA_964629085.1). Taxonomy (GTDB): domain Bacteria; phylum Chloroflexota; class Anaerolineae; order Anaerolineales; family UBA11858; genus NIOZ-UU35. Next base: position 9,081 of record CAZVPR010000023.1, on the reverse strand, counting down.
AGAACGAGTGAATCCATCAGGCTGCCCACCCCAAAGAACACCGCCACCATTAGCGGGATCTCAACAATGCCGTGTCCGATGGCCACCCAGGCACCGGCATGAGGCGACTTACTGCCCTTGCCTACGACAATCGCAGATATTGGTCCGGGCGCTAAAACTCCAGACATCGAAATGATAATTGCTTCAGACAGGAATAGAAAAAATGGCATATCCCAAGGCCCACCTAACGAAGTTGATACCGATAATAAGACCACAAGAAGAAAAAAGTCACAAAAATCAACAGCACGGCCCAGGCCATGAATGGGCCGCCTCCGGCCAAAGCAATACTAATTCCAAGGCCTAAAACCGCTCCTGACGACCAGATCAATTTGAGATTCAACATCGCTTTGAAGGTCTCAGCAGAGGCATTGCGGCCCAATAACGATTCGATGCCAATGCCAAACAATGCTGCGGCCACCAATCGACTGGTATATGGATCTACAGTCTGCCAGCCGAATAATTGCAACATCCATCGTGGGGCAATAAAAAGCGGAATCGCAAACAGCATGTCGATCACAAAATGTACAACAAACCAAAATCTCAGTCGTTCGCTTACCATTATCATTACTCCTGGTACATTTGGCTCCGTCCGATAAGAAAATAGTATTCAACAGACGTTCAACTTCTCTGCTTCCTATGGAGGTGCTTCGCAAGAAGTTGAACGTCTACATTGGAAAAATTATCTGTTCAGAAGACCAAAATTTTTATTCATCAAAGCAATTCGATATGGATACAGCTCAGCTCGCATCACACCTTGTCGGACGGCGGGATCATTATTGACAATTTCCTTGGCTTCATCTTCGGTCGCCGCCTGAATGATCACGATGCCAAAGCTGTTTTCATCGGTGTTGAGTGTGCGCCCTGCCAAAATGACGACGCCCTGATCTGTGAGAGATTTCAAATAATCAAAATGCTCGGAAATAATTTGATCTTCCTCGTGTGTCGAACCCTCTGACAACATTACTGGGCGGGTGGGTTGAATAACGTAAATAAACTGTTCCATGGTTATGGATTTACCAACAGGACCTGAATTGATCCTTCTCGACCGGCATAGACTCTTTCAAAGCCATCGCCGATCTGAGATTCGATCAATTCCCATTTGTGGCGATTGTCTTTGCTCAAATAATGATCGACAAAAATAGCTGCGACTCCTTCGTCCACCATCTGGGCGTGGATTTGTTCACCAGATACCACATTGAATTTGGCATCATATATGCTGACATACGTCATCCGGGCAGCCCACATAGAGCCTGGCGCACCGGACACAACCTGAGATCCAGGTTCCAGGTGCTCCTGTAAAGTTAGCAGGGCCTGTTCTTCCGGATACTTACGAATTTCCCGAATCTCAAAGGTAGAGAATCGCCCACGCAAGATCAATCCTAAACCCAGGAATATCATCAAAGCGATCGCAGCAAGATGTTGGTGTTGGTTTCGCTCCCGCCCGACAAGATAAACCAGCCAGATTCCAACGAACAAGATCAAGGCACCAAAATATAACCAAAAGCGCTGAGAGCGAATGCCCACCAAAATGACCAACATCAGTAAGGCCGTCCAGGTCAAGCGCTCAGGGCGGTTATCCAAATTTTTGACGATTGAAGTAATCCCAATCGCGCCCAGGCTAAAGATGAGGAAGAAAATACTCATTAGATAACCTTCGCGGAAAAATGTCAGGAAGTACACCAGCAGATACGAGGGCCAGGCCAAAATCAACGCCAGGAGACCAAACTCTTTTTGGCGAATCAGCGCCACAACGCCTCGCAAGGCCAGGATGATCATCAAATAGCCGGTCTTAAGACCATAAGCATAATACAGTTTTTGCGGCAGTTGCTTGATGATTTCGATAACACGCTCGAAATATGCGGTGGGGTTGCGGCGGATGGCTTTAAAGATCGAGTAATCATTCTCGGCCGGCGTGCCAAAGATGACATCGACAGCATCATTCAAGCAGCCGAGCTCATGCTCGCACTCGCCAAAAGGGGCGTAGACGAACATGTGCCCCTGCTGAAAGGCAACATAGGTGCGCTCGGTGGTGCCAAAAACAAATTCGCCGGCGACCAGACCAAACACCAACAAATAACCGCCAACGATCAATACAAAGGGGGGCAAAGCAGATAGAAAAAACTTCCAATCTTTTTTCTCCCTGGCAAAAAGGATAACGACCAATCCCATAAAAACCATAAAAAGTAACAAACCATCATTCCTGGACAGGGCGGCTAATCCCAGAAATACCGAAACCCAAAGCAGATGCTTCTTTTCGCGGTGCAGATAATAGCCCAGGAATTGCCAAAAAGCAAAAGCCGACATGGCGGCAAAGAGGGCATCACTGGGGTTAACGAGAATCTCTGTCAGCACGGGAAAAACCAAAATGAACCCGGCCATCACGAACACGGAATATCTCTTCTCAAAGCGAGTCGCAACTAGATAAGCAGCCAGCCACAACAAAGCGAAAAGAAGGAGCCTCCCCAGCGCGGCACTCTGCATCATCCAAAATGGGGAGTTCCAAAATGGCAGATAGGTCAAGGCATAGAGAATGCCTACCAGGGGATTCCGGTAGAAAGGAGTCAGCTGCCCCTCTGCCAGCAACTTACCTGTATTGATAAAAACAGCCTCATCCCAGAGATTGATATCCCGCAAAGCCGGCAGCAAATCTGCCGAAATCAGAATCAAATGGGTAACAAATATCAAAAGCAATAGTTGATTTCTCCCCTCCTGCAAGGGGGATAATTTTCTTCGGAACCATGAGATTTTTTCAGTCATAAATATCGTTACAAATACACACCCAACAAGATCAAAACTGCAGAGCCGATAAATATTGCCGGGCAAAGCTTGAATGGAAAGAAATTCACTTTGAATCCTGTAAACAGGGATACAACCGCCAGCACCACCAACCCCAGCGCTGACAGGCGATAAACAGCGAATGAAACCACATTGGTGAAATCGATCATGGTGACCATGGCAACCAGCGCGCCGATGAACATAAGGGCAACGCCTTCAACAATCCATTCCATCGTTATGATATTGCGGTTGTCCTCAGAAATATCCCCAAAGTCCCTGACCACATTTTTGGTGGGAAAGAGATGTGCGACACCCCAAAGAGCCGTAAAGATGGCTCCCAGATAAAGGATAATTTGATTAATCATGCGGTCCTCCTACGTAGCAATCAATGGATTTCTCGAATCCCTAGAGATATTCATCCCTCATAGTTACGAAGCGTGCCAGGCTATCTTGGAATCCGCCCGCCCGATTGCGCGCATGCCAGATTAGACGATGAGTTTCCATCAAGGCATTGGCTTCGGCATACAATTCCGTAGCAAGATTTGCATCTTCCTTTTTCAGCGAGAGTCCCAGGGCCCAGTCAAGCCGCCGACTGGCATGTCGCAACAAGTCGGCAACCCAGGCAAACTCATTTTTTATGAGATCAGCATCCTGACGATCTATATTTACTTCCGACAATGGAAGCATAATTTCATCCAGCCTGGCCAGGATTGATTTAATCTCGCTCCGGCGCTGATCAGCTTCAGAGGCGTGATCTGCTAATTCTTCCGATGTGGACTGTAACACTCTAAACAGGATCGATGCGTTGTGGGGTTGCAGATCGCTGAGTTGATAAACATTGCCCAGGTCAAAAGCAATTCGTCCCATAATCCCTTGATCGTCGCGAAACGCAAAGGAATCAGCGGCTGCGACAATGTCCACATCACGATTTTCCTCGTAAGCCCAAGACACCCCCGCCCCATAGGCAAAGCCGATATAGCTGACTGGTAAGGGCTGCCAATGTCCATTGTCGCCCCAATCGGTATTCAGCAAACCAACCGCGCCGTGCTTGAGACCATTTTCTGCCGCGCTGCGAATGTTTTCTAAGGCATTATGCGTGCGTCCCGCGATCGTATTCCATGATGAGGTGCCCGGACAAACATAAAAGGGGATTCCCGATTTCGCGAAAGTCGCACAATGGGAATCAAAGGGATGTCCAGCCTCATAGCCCCACTCCAGGGCGATCACATCTCGGGGCAATTCAGAAATCAATTTGGGGTGATTATTCAAGATATCACCCCAAAACTGCATGACCTTGCCGCGTCCTTTCAAATCGTGATACAGTTTCAACAGGTAATCCAGATAAACTCGCCCTTCCCCCAACCGCTCGACCAGCGCCTTGCTCTTCCCCAAACCCAGATCGAAAGTCTCATCACAGCCCACGTTGACCTGGTCGCTGGAGAAATAAGGCAACAACTCGTCATAAAGCCCCATGATCAGGGCCAGGCTGTCTGGATCGGTTGGCGTCAGGGTGAAGGGCCCCGATTGGAGTCCCCACATGGTCTCGAATCCATCCGGACATTCGGCCAGGTGAACATATTCGGCATGCTCCAACCAGCGGCTCATGTGCCCGAAAGAATTTTGATTGGGCACCAATTCGATAAACCGATCCCGGCAGTATGCATCCAATACCAAAACTTCCTCGCCGGTGATCGGAGAGGCATCAGCCCAAACGACAGGATGATGTTGATAGGCAAAGGTGTGCTCGGTATAAAGCTGAACCTGGTTGATCTTCCACGAGGCCAACATATCGACCAGCTCGAAAAGGGTCTCCATCGTGGGCACTTTATCACGGCTGATATCTAACATGACTCCGCGCTGTGGGAAATCGGGCCAATCCAGACAACGCACCAGGGGCATGTCTGGACCACACTGTTGCACGATCTGAATCAACGTTTGGACGCCGTAAAAAATTCCTTGGGGTGATTTGGCTGTTATGTCGATGCGATCTTGCGAGATCAGCAGTGCATATCCCTGTGGATGACGGACTCCTCCGGGGAGCAGATTCAAAACGATAGAGAGGGCACTGCCTGGAGGCGGGCTCCCGGCCCCCAGGTCCCAAAGTGAATCCAGTTCACTTTTGAGTTTCTCCTGGAGAAGTTGGGCAGCAAAAAACACAGACTGCGCATCATTGCTGTTAATGAGAATCTTACCCCCCCCCGAGATTGAACATTTTCCAGGCAGAACTTCCAAATTATGCGGACTGGGAAGTAAATTCAGCGATGGTGGAGCATCTTGATTGGACATAATTGTTCAGGCTACAACGTGTCGGGACCGATAATCTTGCAACAGTTTCTTGATGCCGATTGTAGGCAACAATACCACAGGATACCACACCGGGCCACCTGTGATCCACACCAGGCCAGTAAATGACCCAAATCCCAGCAAGCAACTCAGGTTCCAGTGACGGGTGACGAAAAGAGAGCTAATAAATATACCAAATCCGACCGTGGTTTGAAGAGGCACGATCATCCAAAAAGCGCCCACCATGGTAGCCATACCCTGGCCGCCACGGAAACCTACAAATATCGAAAAATCATGTCCCAGTACTGCCAACGCTCCGGCCAGATAAGCGGCCCACCCTGGAAGCTCAAGTATGTGTACCATCTCGATGGCCAGCGCACCTTTGAGAATATCGACTGCGCCCACCAGTAATCCTTCACGTTTTCCCACTGAATCAAACGTATTTTTGGCGCCGAAATTGCCATCCCCCAACTGCCAAATCTCTTTCTTGCCAACAAATTGGGATACCAAAGTTGCTGATGGAAAAGCACCTAAAAGGTATGAGATCAAAAATACAAGTATTAACTCAATTGTCATATCTGCCTCCTAAGTTCTAAATCTTCCAAAAGAATGAAGGCGACGATGATATTGTAATTTAATTTCCCCGATTATTTATTGCAATCTAAAATTGTTGTGTTACAACCCCTCAAACAATCACCAGATCTTTGCGCAGGAATTCTGACAGGTTACTTTTGATCATTAATAGCATTTGCTCACGCAACCCCGGATACCAGACATCTTCATCCTGACTAACCCAACGGGAGAAGATATTTTCTTCACACTCCCCTATTTCAGCATCCTCCACATCGAAAATATACCAGATGGACAATTCCTTGTAACCATCGAAATAACTGACGTCAAAACGAGTTCGCCAGGTATCGCTAGAATTTATGAGCTGAATGTTTTCTTCCGCCAGTTCCCTTTCTACCGCCTGGTCTGGACTTTCTCCATCGTCGACTGCACCCCCCGGAGGCGCCAATTTGGCACCCTCATGATGCAGGGTGCCAAGTATTGCTCCATCTTTGCGACGGACGACCATAGCCCGCGCGCTGATGCGCCCAAATGGCAAATTTACATTCTTATCATCGCCCTGGATTTCTTCACCCTTCAGAAACCATATATCTCTGTATTTAGCCTGCATTATTTCTCACCAATTTATCCTCGTCACCTGACTGTTTCAGAAAAAGGACGCTGATTTGCGCTGATGGATAAGAATATTCGAGGAAAACTACATAACCATCATGAGAATTTGAAGAAATCTGCGTCCAAAATTATTTTTGTCGGGCAGCAAGGATTTTTATAAATACACAGATTCGATCCCCTGAACGTACTTTGAGCTACGCGTCATCCGGAATGGGAACCCGGAAGTGATTCTCGCTGCTTCAGGGTCATCCTCTGATTGATACTTCAATTCCACCACAATGTCGCGGCGGTTGATCTTTTTGCAAAAGAATCGATTGTAAAATTTATTGAGGTGGTAAAAGGTCAACCCCGTATCCACGGTGACGCGAAATTTTCGGTCCGGAGAGGCGAAATACCAACGACGGTAGCGGTTTACCAATACAGGCTCAACGCGCATTAGATGAGATTTCACATCTACAGGCAGCGCAGAATCTCGAACAATTTTAGTGAGCAGCTTCTCGTTAAAACCCTCCCCAAATGGAAATTCCGGAAATGAATAATGAGCCTTGGTTCCCATCAAACCAGACTTAATCTTGAACTCTAAAATGGGCTCATCCACATAGCGGAATAATCTATGGTACCAACGAATGCGGGCCTTGCGCCGATCCATGACACCGTCGATATTATCGTGATAGTTCTCCATCAGCGGCGAATCCAGGTAGATATTATTGATATGCCGCGGGGGATAAATCTCGGTGAACATCGCCGGGTGACGTTTAATCATGGCTATCGCCTGCTGGGCATCCAACTGGTCAATGAAGAATTTGCGTTCATAGCGAAATTCTCGAATGGGAGAGTTTTGGCTCATAATATAAACCACAGATCAATTGGATAAACACAGATAAAAAATGGAATTCGATTTTTCGTTATTCATCTGTTTTCTTCATTCCGGACATTTTATTATCACGAATGAACTCGAATTTGACGAATGTCACAAGTAAAGCAGAATAGAAATTCGAGTCTTTTGTGGTATTCGTTTTAATTCGTGATCTTTACATTTGTGCAAACATAAACTGTTGGGCAGCTATATCGAAGTATATTCCTACCAAATACCCTTATTATCCAAGAAAGTGATTTCTAAGGCATCAGATAGTTTGCGTAAAGCCGCCTTGGCCGCGGTAAGTTTTTCCATATTGCGGAATTCCACCAGGAAAGAACTTTCCAATGCGGAGCCCGAATCGTCAAATCGCATCAATCGGATTTGCGCACAGTGCGGTTTTAGAGCAGCCAGGATGGCCTCCAACTCAATTTTTGCTGTACCCTGGCTGGCAACCGTAACGTGCAGATTAAAATCAGCCTGCCGGCCGCGGAACAACCGCATCAGGCCCAACACGATAATCGCGGCCACCATTGCCAGGACCGTGATTAAACGCTGATTGTCCCCTAACCCAATTCCGATGCTAATGGCAAAGAATAGATAGGCCAATTCCTCCGGCTCTTTGATAGCGGCTCGAAAACGCACGATCGATAGCGCACCAACAAGACCCAATGAGAGCGCCACTGATGAACGCACCACCAAAATGATGAAAGTGGTCGTTACTGAAATCAGAATGAAGTTAGCAGCAAATCGCCGGCGGTTCGAGAGCGACGAACCCCAATGTACATAAACACGACTGAGTATGTACGAGAGCACAACCGAAAGACCCAAATTGACAATAAAGGTTGTCAATTCCAGGGGGTTGGCCTGGCTGCTGGTCAACTCATTTATCAAATCGCTAACACTTACCGAACCCGTCTGAGGTACCGGGGCAACGGAATCTGTCTGGGCTGGAACAATGACCTCGTTTTCAGGGTCTGCCTCAACCGGTTCACCTGCTTCACTTTCAGGCGCGGGCCCCAGATTGACAACTGCGGATAAAGAAAAATCATCGAAATCGGCTGCTGATTCACCCTCCACCATGAAACCAATCCCTCCAGATGGGAGTGGATCATCATCGAATGCTTGGATAATTTGCTGGTTGTCCAGGTATACCGTGTGCTGTCCTTCACTGACCGTGACCTGGATGTTCACCCACTCAACCATTGGAGTAGTCCATTCAAAGACACCCATTTCCTGGGGTTGATCTTCTATTGTTTTTTCCAGGATGATCGCATCTGGGAAAAAGATTACAGCATAACTGCCAGTTTCGGTCATTCGATAACGCAAGAAAAATATACCAGGAGAATTCACCTTCGCTTTTACACCTAATGTACCATCACCAAATTCTCCAAATTTCACTGCAAAATTCCCTGGGTTGATGCGTAAAACGCCGTCCTGCACAACCGCCTCAGGCGAGCGCTCCCATCCTGGTAATGAGGCATCATCGAAGGTTTCGTTTGATGTTTCATCCTGTGCGAGGACACCGCTAAGGGGAACAAGGATAAGGACGAAAAAAATATAAAATGAAATTTTGCTGAGAGATAGTAAATTTTTCATCTTTGCCTCCAATTGTTCCAAATTGCTTCGCAATATGGAACAAGAAAAACCATATTTATCAGGAGTTACGTATCGGATTCCAATCATTTACCAAATTTAGTTTCTTCTATCGCGTGCCCATTTTATATTTTTCACACGCTCGATTGTCGCATGGATTTCATCCGTAATTTCTACTTAAACCAATCTGAATATTCGATATCTACGAGGAAATGCACTTCCCTTCCCATTTCGGTGCTCTAAAACTCTCCGATAAAGATCATTGGTTACCCCAGTGTATTGAACGGAATTATAGGTATTCGTCATAATATATCCAAGATATTGATTACAACTCATACAATCTCTTCATT
>CAZVPR010000022.1:0-49415 GCA_964629085.1 uncultured Anaerolineales bacterium | reverse complement strand
AGGGAGAGATACAGTTTGGCGATTTCCAAATCAGCTTTTTGCAATGACATTTCTGCATTGGCAAGGAGTGCTTTGAAAAATGGCCATTCGGTATACATTTCCGTCAATTTCTCATTGGATGATGCTGCTAAACCCGTTCCTAAACCAAACCATCCAGGCAGATTGAAACGGTTTTGCATCCAAGAGAAAACCCATGGGATTGCTCTGATCTTCCTGACTTGGTGAACGCCAGGTTGGCGCGCCGCGGGCCGAGAGCCAATCCGCAATTGTGTAATTTCATGGATTGGCGTCACCTGTTGCCAGAAATCCAGGAAACCGGGAGATTCATAAACTAATCCACGATAAGCTTGTCTGGCGGCGCTGCTCATCAATTCCAATTCCTCCCGCCAAGAATGGTGAATCTGTCCATTTTGATTTAGGGGTGAAGAAGCCGTTAGTACTGCACTGACCATTTGTTCCAACTGCTTGAAAGCCATATCTGGGTTTGAATAACGTGAGGTAATGGTTTCTCCCTGCTCGGTTAATCGGAACCGCCCGTTGATTGTCCCAGGAGGTTGGGCCAGTATAACTCGGCTTGCGGGGCCTCCACCCCGAGCAATTGTCCCTCCTCGCCCATGAAATAGGGTTAGTTTGATCCCATGATTGTTACAAACCTGGGCAATTTCTTCCTGTGCCTGATACAGGTTCCAATTAGCAGAAAGATAGCCAGCGTCCTTGTTGCTGTCCGAGTATCCGATCATGACTACTTGATGATCATCATTCACTTGCAAGTGCTGGCGATAAAGTTCGTGATCAAACAGAAATTCCAGTATTTCTGGCGCGTTTTGTAGATCATCCACTGTTTCGAATAAGGGGGCGATCTTCAAAGGTTCCTGGCACCCCGCCCATCTGCTTAATAGCAACGCGCTTAGAACATCTGCTGGACTTTGTGCCATCGAAATTACAAATGCCCCAAAAAGATCGTTGCCATACAATTCCTGAGCTCGATGCATAAGCCTAAATACCGACCACGTCTCAGCCGTTTCTGTCGTCACTCCAGGGCGGGCAGCTAAATTTAGGGGAGGATTGTCTAGCAAATATGTGAGATGCTCAATACGATCTGCTTCACTGTCTTCCTCAACATGGGGAGTCATATCCAATGCTCTGAGTATCTCGCCCACAACTGAATTTATACGAGATGCATCCTCCCGAATATCCAATCGGGCCGCATGTAATCCAAAAATATTCAGTTGTTTTTCTAAGGTTTGGATGGTTGCCTTTCCCAGTTTTTCGGGCAAGTAATCAGAGATGATTTTTACTGGTGATAACAACTGCTTCAATTGGACCACTGCTTGATGGGGATAATCAGACAACAAATGGGATGTCATGGCTTCTTGAGAAGCGAAACGCAAATCAGATGCCAAGAGTGATAGCGCTAATCTGAAAGGTTCGTTCTTGTAGCGCGATACTAAATATGCAACATGCTCTGGGTAGGGCTTGCGACTTTGGAACCATTCAGTTAGAGAGGCTGGAGGAGGAAATGATCGCTCCGAGAAAGTAAGTTTGCGTGCTAATGCCTGGATCGATTTGCGATGTTTCTCGATGGCTAGACCGCGATGCAGGCGCAGGGTCTCGGCCGTTATTGGATGGGTGACATTCGGGTTCCCGTCTCGATCCCCTCCCATCCAGGAGGCCAATCCTAACCATTTCTTTGATACTGTTACCTCCGGGTAATGTTTGCTTAGCGCTTCTTCCAACTCTTGGTAGATGAGTGGAATTACATCCCAGAACACTTCATCGACAAAATAGAGCCCAGTACGAACTTCGTCAGTTACTTGTGGTTGGGCGGTGCGTGCTCTTTCAGTTAGCCAGTAGGTGCTAATCTCCGCATAGAGTTCGTTGAGGTATTCATCTTCTCCAGAATGTTGTTGAATTTTGCCCGTCAACTCTTTCAAAATCTGGGAAATCCGTACCAACTTTGATAATAATGAACGACGCTTGGCTTGGGTGGGATGAGCAGTGAGTACCAGTTCGATATCTAGATTGTCCAATAGATTCTGAATCAGTTCGGTAGACAACTCTTGCTCCTTGAAGTTTTCTACAACAGATTTAATTGAATCTGATGATACTCCCTGAACATTTTTTGATTTACTAAAGTTTGCAATCCGATCATTTTCCTCTGCCAGATTTATGAGATCAAAATACAAAGCAAAAGCAGAAGCTACCGCTCGAGCTTGTTCCGAGTTCAAAGATGCAACCTTGGTTTGTAATTGTTCCGCGGCTTTGGGATTTTTTGCTCTTCTCTCTTTGGAGAGATTGCGAATGTCTTCCTCGAGCTCAAAAATTTCATCGGATTCTTGCTCGATTAGCACTTGGCCTAGAGTATTGCCTAGAAGGCGAACAGTTTGTGAAAGATTCATAGCTCTATTATAAACAATAGTCTTGTTATCCTGGTGATGGTTAGCAGACTTGGCCAGGAGCTTAGCCTTGGATCGAAATAAACTACAGTCAATGCCCCTTCTGCCTAAAAATTCTATCTATGGGCGGGCGCAAGTCAAAAAAATTTCGGCGAGAGTTGTTTTTATTCGCGAAGGGATATCCCGCAGGTCGCTTTGAGTGCGTTGGCATTGCTGCGTGGGTTCAACGGAAGTAACAAAACCTGGCCCGAAGGGGAAAATACAGTTGCCACGCTGTGCGGGTCTACGGCAGTGCCACGCCCACCGAAGGTGTGCCTCGCCGCCCCTCCGAAGGCACTCCCAGGCAAGGGCATCTTCGATGTGCGCGCCGGCCGTAGGCCCTCTTCTGGCGTGGTGGATACGGCGGCACACTTGGGATGCATTGTTAACACCACGAAAATCACCACTCCGAACGCCCGTTGGGCTGGTAGTTTGAATACCAACATGCACTATAATCTGTAGGTCCATATTGGCACAATTTCCAAAGAAAACAATCTAACATGAATACACAATTATGCAAAGAATTTGAATGTCTATTTGATCCTTTTCAAGTGAAGATAGATAGGGAAGGATCAGGTGTTGAGAGCTTTTTAGCTTCGATAGGAGATCGGTTTGGTTTCCAATATGAAGCGGGATCAGAACAGGTTGATAATCGACAGGTCAGCAAATATGATACCCAGGATGTGTTTTTGACATCGAACGGCCTTCATGCAAAGTTCATTACGTATGCTAACGATGGGAAATAAATCACGAAATTGGCATTGAAATCTCTGAGCCAAATACCGGAGTTGGTAGTTGATCAATTAGAAAATCGCAGAAGGAATTTGGTTTATCCAGCCAAAAAATACAAGAAGCACAGCCGATTGAAGTTAGAGCAGGATTCGATTTACAAATATTCTCAGATCGCTATCTCAGGAACAATTTGGCTTGTGGGGAAATATGAATGGTCTCAGTTGATGGATATATCTAATATTATCCAAATCTTAATAAAATTTTGGAATACGACAAATCTGCTACAGTCCATGAGAAAGGAAACCACCAATTAATATTGATAGACAATCCTATTCTATCAAAATGAAGAATGGAAATACATGAATGATCGACCAGCCAAACCCCGGTTGGTAGGAAAAACAAGAAGATTTGCAAGCGGAGCGATTTTTTAAAAATGTTGGTAGGCAAAGTTTGTTGGGAACTGAAACGCCCGGCAAGCGATGCCCTCATTAGTTAACAAAATATTGATTGTCAACCTTAGTATGCTATAAAAACGTGTGAAACCTAACGAACAAACATACCCTACTATTGAACAAGTAGATGCTTGGCTCACTCGTCGACACAATACTGAGATCAGAGATCTTTGCTCTCTTTCTGGTGGTTTCTGGTCCTCAGCGTTTGCCTACCGTGTTGGCAAGCACGACTTCGTTCTACGACTCAGCGACATGTTCGAGGGTTTTACAATCGACCGGGCAGCGATGCGTTTTACTAGTACAAATCTGCCTATTCCAAAAGTAATCGACATTGGAGATGCGTTTGGTCTAAATTATGCCATTTCGGAACGTCATTATGGTCGTTTTATCGAATCCACGTCCAGTGACGAAGGTGGTGCTGTTGGCGACGCTCTAGAAACGCTCTTGGCTGAAATGCGCGCCGTGGTCACTTCGGAAAATGATGTAGTGATTTGGTACGATCAGGAAGGATCAACAAAGATGACCTGGCACAAATGGTTGACTAGTGGCCTTGTTGACAATCCTGATGTTCGTGTGAGCGGCTGGCGCTCGAAGCTTGCAAAGATTCCTGAAATTGACAATCTGTATAGATCTTGTGAATCTCGAATCCACGAGTTGCTGCCGTTTTGTCCAGAACGAAGGGACCTCATCCATGGTGACCTGCTTCATCAAAATATTTTAGTTTCGAACGATGCATCAAAAGTGACCGGCATTTTTTCGTGGAAATGTTCAGTATATGGCGATTTCTTGTATGATATTGCCTGGTGTACGTTCTGGGGTGACTGGCACCCAGGCATTGCCGCTTCAGATATCTGGAATCGAACATTGGAAGCTGCTGACCTGACCGAAGCGGATCTTGAGAATGCTTCCTTGCGACATCATTGCTATGAACTCCAAATCGGAGCATCACATCTTGGCTGGAATGTTTGGACAGGCAACAAGAAGCAACTAGAGACGTTGGCCCGCGTGCTCGAAAACACTTTGGCCAAAGGGCCGCTTCCCTAGGTCGCCTGACCTGGTAGCACCTACCCAACGAAGGTGCGTGTGCAAAGCTAGGGCTTATGCGATTGCACGCCGCCCAGTTTCCCATACTTCGGCGGCGTTTTTTCGGCATCTGTATTACTTTTGACAACTTCCCTGTCTTTTGTGAATGCAACTCTAGAAAGGGAGACTCACGTTTTGAATCGCGGTCTATGGCGAATGAGATAACAATATCCGTTCTATTTCGGCTTCACTGGAATCTGCCAAAGGGGCACATTGATGGTCATCCATCAATGCAATAGTAGCCTCGCGCAGGCGGGCGTTGATATTTTTGGCTCCCTGTTCTTCCCATTGAGCCAAACGTTGACGGTCAAAATTCTGTGTTAGCCATAATTCACGCCAATGGGACATTGTATGGTCGTGGCTTAGAAATTCACCTCCCGGCCCAATATCATCTATCACATCAACTGCCAGTGCTTCATCATCAATACGCACGCCTTCCACGAATCGGCGGGTCTGCGAAATGATCTCATTGGCAAGTACCATCATTTCTGGCGAATTGGTTAGGCCGCTTTCAAGATATCCCACATCGTGATTGAGATTGGTTTTTGCCAACAAGGCCACCAGTATCGAAAATTGCGCATCCGCGGCCGATTGGCCATCTATTACCTTACTGTCGCTGTGTGCAGCGTATCCCCAAACGGGCATTGCATAAAATCGTCCCATTTCCGCCGCCATTATGCGTGCTAACTGAAATTCTGGCGCGCCATAAACACTGATCATTTCTTTCATATCGAGATGATGAACTCCATGCCCATAAAGGAAAGGGGCGCCTGGATTTTTTAGCTGGTGCATCACCAAGCTGCTTAGCATTTCGGCATTGCCTAAAGCCACAGCCCCGGCAATGGTTATTGGGGCTGTGCCTCCCATCATTGGGGCCGGAGAATGGGTGATAGGAATGGAATGTTGGGCACAAAAAAGGAGTTTTTCGGTTGCTTCCAACGAGTGTTGCAAAGGAGTGGTTGGCTCGGAGTAGAGCAAAAGGTTTGGATACTTAGAAAGGTTTTCCAACCCGCCGGCTGCGGCAGCCGCCATGTCTGCAATCGCTTCTGTGTCTGCTAGGCCGTCACAAACAAAGACAATCGGTTTGCTAGTATTGCGCAGCATCGCAGCAAACTGGTGGAGATAATAGCCCTGGTTTGGAACATCGCGGGGGATACCCACCGACATCACAAATCCAATTTCAGGCAGCGCATCACAGACTCGATAGCATTCTGCCAGATCAGCAATTTGGTAATTACGACGGTTCCCAGAACGTGGGTCGAGATACCGAAGCGTATCAGAGCCGGGGCCAAAATAGATGCCGTGACCATCCAGTTTTATGGCAACCTCATCGCTGCCGCGTTTATATAGATTGAATTCATTCGGTGTAGTGGCCAGCGCTGCCTCGACCAACGATGGCGGTATCCTGACGATATCTCCATCGATAACCGCCCCGGCATGATGCATAGTCTCTAGACCATCTTCACTGAAGATTTGCACACCAGTGTTTTTCAAAACCTCTAGCGAGGCACGGTGAATGCGAAGGCAATCCTCTATTCCTAACATGGTCAAATTGGGCCGGATGCGCGGCAAATCAGGTAATGGATCGGCAATTTTCATAACAGGCCGGCGCTGCTTATTTCTTCTCGTCATAATACAAGAACCTCCAAATAATGGTATTAAAGAAATCCCTTAGTTCCTTTTTCTCTCAAGTAGTGCAGTAAACGGCACAGCCAATGTTTTTGATGCGCCCTTACTATTGATAGAATTGAGTGTTGGAGTGATGATGAGTTGTAAAGGAAATTGTGAAATCGAGGTTCAGTATACGATAATTCATGGTGCCAGTCAAAAGACAAATGGGGAGTATTCATACTCAGTGGTAATTTCAATAATCAATCTCATCTAAGGTTGCCTCACATATTTCAAGGTAACTGCTGGAAAAACAACAAAAAAGGGTAATGTCAAAAAGTAAGTAATGATAAGATAATCATCTGATACAAAAAACGATCACATATACATGTCGAAGTTGTGGCAGCACAAACTTCATCAAGAATGGCACCAATCGACTTGGCCAAAAGCAGTATCACTGCAAAGATTGCGGTGTCTATCGAGTGCTAGAGTCCAAGCCAGAGGCGAAAAAAAGAACAAGGCCGTCATCTTAGCTGCCTATCAAGAGCGGATCAGCATGCGAGGTTTGGAACACATTTTCACAGTGTCTCGTCAGCAAATTGCTATCTGGATACACGAACATGTAAAGAGCCTACCACTATTGAGAGCGACATTGTTTCCTGCCCAACCCGATGAAGAGTTAGAGTTGGACGAAGCTTGGAGCTTTGTGTTCGAGAAGGCCAATAAGCGCTGGCTGTGGACTGTCATGTGTCGTCGAACTCGCCAAATCCTTGCTTTTGCGATTGGTGACCGAAGTGAGATAACATGTCGTCGGTTGTGGAAACGCATCCGAATCTCATATCGGGACAGCATAGCTTACACCGATTTCTGGAAGGCGTACCTTGATGTCATTCCCAAACACCAGCATATTGCTCTTGGCAAAAACAGTGTCAGATGAATCATATGGAGCGCTGGTACAACACGCTGCGGCAGAGACAAGCCCGCTATGTACGCAAAACGCTTTCGTTTTCAAAGAGCGATGCCTTCCACCATATGGTCACCAAATGGTTCATTGTTGATCACAATATGGCCATGAAACAAACTCTATCACTTACTACATAACCGCTACCAATTTCTTTTTCGGAGAATTCCATATGATCACAATTCAGTCAGAACACTTCACAAATGCGCTTTTCATGTTGCTTGATGAAACCTTTGATAACGTCCAGGGCATTTATCTCGATCGACATACATCTTTATTTGAAACCTTGGCAGAAATTTCATCAGAAGAAGCATCCATACCGGTTGGGGGACAGTGCGCTACTCTAGCTGCCCAAGTCAAACATGTGGCGTTATATTTGGATGTCGTGGACAAATCAGTTCGTGATCCTAACTTTCCTCACGTTGATTGGGGAGAAATTTGGCGCACAGTTGATAAGGTTAGCTCGCAAGAATGGCAAGCTATCCAGGAAGAGTTACGCACAAATTATGACCGCATCAAGACATTAATCAAGATGGCTCCGTCCTGGCCAAGTGAGGATGAGATTTGTGGCGCTATTGGGGTTGTTGTACATACTGCATATCATCTCGGGGAGATTCGACAAGCGCTTTGTATTCTTAAAAAATAAGTAGTGACCAAAAGGTTGGTTTTGATGCAACCAGCAACCCTGCCCTGGTACTAAGCAATTCTGAATGTAGAAATGTAATATCTACCAAAGATTTCAGAAAAGTTTTTCTAATTCTGAAAATTTTGCCTCTGGTTTATAATTATCTTTCCCGGTCGAGATTTTCAAAACAATGATGGAGCAACCAGACAATGACAGAAATTAATATTGCCGTGGTGCCGGTGGCAGGCCTTGGATCCCGCTTGTTGCCCGCAACAAAATCGCAGCCGAAAGAGATGCTTCCCGTTGGACGCAAGCCCGTTGTCCAATATGTGGTGGAGGAATTGACGCGCGTGGGGCTGAATCAAATTTTATTCATCACCGGCCCAGGCAAATCATCGATTGAAAACCATTTTGATTTAAATAGCGAATTGACTCAAATTCTACGAGAATCTGGGAAAGAAGATCTTTTGTCCGAACTGTCGTACGAACGCACCGCAGCGCGATATTACTATACTCGCCAACGTCAATTATTAGGTTTGGGACATGCAGTTTTGTGTGCCAAGAATTTTGTTGGCAATCAGGCCTTTGTGGTTGCTCTGGGAGACTCTATCATAGGTATGCATGCAGAAAGTGATGTAGTCAAACGGATGAAGAAGTTATATATCGAAAAAGAAGCGGCGGCTGTCATTGCGTTTGAAGAAGTGCCCTATGATGAAGTATCCAGTTACGGTATTGCTGCCCCACGCCAAGACGGGGAAATCTTCGAGCTAGCCGATGTAATCGAAAAGCCATCCGTGGATGACGCCCCAAGCAATTTGGCGATTGCCGCACGCTATGTCTTTAGTCCTGTAATCTTCAACGCGCTAGAACAAACTAGTTTTGGAACTGGAAATGAAATCCAACTCACGGATGCTGTTCGTCGTCTTATTCGTGAGGGGCATAAAGTATATGGAGTACTCTTGCAACCTGATGAAAAGCGATTTGATATAGGTAACTTTGAAGCGTATTTTCGTGCCTTTGTCGCATTTGCTTTGACCGATGAAAAATATGGCAAAAACCTACGAGAACACCTGGGTGAATTAATCAATGTTATTAATTCGTAAAAAAAGTTATGCTCGTGCTGGTCTTTTGGGGAATCCCTCGGATGGTTATCATGGAATAACGATTTCGATAATCCTACGCAATTTTTGGGCCAATGTTGTACTCTATGAATGGGATTCGGTAGAAATTGTTCTGGCTGAACGAGACCGCGCCCGATTCCATTCTGTTCATGATCTCGCTAAGGATGTGGAATTGCATGGATATTATGGTGGCATCCGCTTGATAAAAGCAACTATCAAGCAGTTTGTAGATTATTGCCATACCCAAGGAATTGATCTACATGACCAAAACTTCTCCATTCGTTACGAAACTAACATTCCTCAACAGGTGGGGTTGGCTGGCTCCAGTGCTATCATTACTGCAACCCTCCGTGCCTTGATGGAATTTTATCGGGTGGATATCCCTTTACCAGGGCAGCCAACCTTGGTTTTATCCGTAGAAGAAACATTAGGCATTGCTGGTGGTCTGCAAGATCGTGTGATCCAATGTTACGAAGGGGTGGTGTACATGGATTTTTCCAAATCGCAAGAACTGGTTACTGGAGGATTGACTCACTATTATTACGAGCCACTGAATCCAGAGCTTTTGAATAATATATATGTGGCTTACCATACCTCTTTGAGCGAGCCAACCGAAGTGTTCCACAATGATATTCGCAGCAGGTACAATCGTGGAGAAAAAACCGTTGTGGATGCGATGCAACAATTTGCCACATTGGCCGAAGATGGTCGAAAAGCGCTTCTGATGGGAGATAATGAACGCTTGGGAGCACTTATTGATAAGAATTTCGACACCCGGCGACAGCTTTATCGTTTGGCTTCATGGCAAGTACAAATGGTCGAAACGGCGCGCGCCTGTGGTGCAAGCGCTAAATTTGCTGGGTCTGGTGGGGCCATCATTGGCGTTTTTAATGATCAAGCCATGTTGGATCAACTGCATTCCCGAATGGCCCAAATTGGGTCACAGGTTATTACTCCTCTGACTTAATTTTAAATAGAAGTGAATCGGTGATGAGAAGAATTGCGAACCCTAATAACTTGAAGGGGTATGGTATTCTCAGCAACCAGGATTTACAAGCCAATAATTGGTCCCCGGACAAAGCGCCATTTGGATGATGCAATAATTGCCCTAAATGTTCAGTTTACCGCGGAAGACCTGGACCGCATTGATGATGTTGCTCCTCCTGGGCGGGCAGTTGTACCATATTATGATTATGGATACGATGGAATGGCTTGGGTAACCTGGGGTCCCCACAAATATGGATGTTGACTGAAATCCCCAAAAATTTTTCGGAAAATCAACTCATGATGGGTTAGATACTATACTTTTTGGGTCTCGAGTTGCCCCACTGATTAGAGGTATGCTACAATGCCGGAAAGCATTGCCGAGGGGCTTTAATGTATCTTCCGTTTTCATTGGCACAGGAGGTGTCGAAAGCAATGACTCACAAAGAGAACTGGCTGGATAAAAAATTCGATTTCGATTATCCGGCCTCACGCTTCAGTGAATTCCTGGAAATCCTTCGAGTAACACCCCAACAGTTGGCCGCCCTGATCGAAGGACTCTCTTCGGATGAATTGACACGCCAAGAGGGTGAATCGTGGTCAATCCAGGAAAATGTGGGGCATTTTCTGACTTCAGAATCCCTTTTTACAGGTCGACTTGATGATTATCTGAAGGGTGCCGAAGTTTTGCGCCCGGCCCGTTTTGAAGATAATCCAACCGATAAAGCCAGGTTCAATGAACAAGCTGTTAGGGACATTTTGCGTGATTTTCGTGAAGGGAGAGAATCCTATATCCAACGATTAGATGAACTAAAACCAGAAGATTTCGCAATGCAGGCGCTGCATCCCCGAATAAATAAACCGATGCGTCTTTGTGATATGCTGCATTTTCATGCCTTGCATGATCAACACCATTTGATGAGAGTGGCTGAACTCAAAGATCAGTGGCAGGAGTAGAAATGAAAGATCCCATCATATTCAAAGCCCACGACAATTTCGTCAATGATTTATTCTTCGCACCCGATGGACAGACCTTAGTGTCTGCGGGCATGGACAATGTGGTTAACTTCTGGTCCGTGCCTGACTGGGAATTATTGCGAACGCTAAAGGGGCATGACAACAGCGTAAACAGCATGGCGCTCTCCCCAGATACGAAAACCCTGGTTACCGGCTCTACAGATCAGACCGTCAAGCTGTGGTCATTTCCGCAAGGCGAATTGCTCAATACCCTGCAAGATCGCAAGAAAGTTGTCTCGACAGTGGTCGTTTCAAGGGATGGCCATTGGATTGCAGCCGGCTCATATGGCGGCCGCGCCGCGGTCTGGAATTTGGTCGGGGAGTCAGTTTTGGGCATCAAGGCTAACGACAAGAATTTGGCCTCGGTGACATTCTCGCCGGATGGGTCTCTTTTGGTGACAGCCGGCCTTGGTGGTGAGATCAAAGTGTGGGCATTGTCTTCTGGAGAACCGGTTGCGACCTTGAACTGCCCCGAAGTTGTTTCCAGTTCTTTACGCTTTCTCAAGGGCGGGGAACAATTGGTCTCATTAGGCTATCAAGAGACTATTCGTTTGTGGGAGACCGCAAACTGGACAGAAATTCGGGCCATTAACGTCAAACAGCAAGCCCCCAAAGGTTTAGGCTTCTCACCAGATGAACAACTGGCTACACTGCTTTCTGAGGATTACGTTTATCTTTGGGATGCCGAGAGTTGGACGCCAATTGAAACGATTGAAGTCGGAGCTAAAAAACTGTTCTGTACCGGCTTTTCCCCCGATAGACGCTGGCTGGCTGTCGGTGCGGCAGACAAGAAAATCCGTATTTGGGAAATAAAATAATCTAGGCGCGGCGCACTTTCTAAAATAATACACTTTTGTGAATTCGATGAAAACACTCCAAAGAAACCGGGTTTGTCCAGGAAATTGCTCAAGCCTGACATTTTGCCAAAAAACCCGGTTTCTAGAATCTATATCGGATTTCACATAAGCCGTATAAGATCAAATATAAACGCATTCTGTAAGTGCGCTGCACCTGATTGTCACTTAGGAGCGATCCACCCCATGACGTCATCGAAAACCTGGTTCCACAAACTCCCCAAGGTAGAGTTGCACTTGCACCTGGAAGGTTCCATTCCATACGATGCTCTTTGGGAATTAGTGCAGAAATATGGCGGCGATCCTGATATTCCTACGATCGAGTCCCTAATGGAAAAATTCCAATTCATCGATTTTCCGCACTTCATCGATACCTGGATCTGGAAAAATCAGTTTTTGCGCGCATATGAAGATTTTACTTACATTGCTGAGGCTGTAGCCCGTGATTTGGCGGAGCAAAATATCCGTTATGCGGAAGCTTTCTATTCGCCTCCGGATTTCACCACTCGCCACGGGTTGACTACTCAGAAATTGACCGAAGCCATCAGAGCTGGATTGAACCAAGTTCCAGAAATCGAAATATATTTGATTGCCGACCTAGTGCGCGATTTTGGCCCAGAGAGCGGCGCCATCACCCTGGCAGAAGTCCAGGAGGTCAAGGATTATGGCGTGATCGGCATCGGTATTGGTGGATCAGAGCAAAAATTCCCCCCCGAGCCTTATACGCAAATCTATCAGCGAGCCCGCGAGTTGGGCTTCCACACCAACGCCCATGCCGGGGAAGTGGCGGGACCTGAGAGTATTTGGGGTGCTGTGCGCACCTTGAAAGTAGAAAGGATCGGCCACGGCACGCACGCCGAAAAAGACCCGGCGTTACTTGATTATTTAGCGGAACACCAAATTCCTGTCGAGATGTGTCCTATCTCCAACGTCTGTACGGGTTCGGTCAAAGCTATCGAAGAGCATCCCGTGCGGCGCTATTTCAATCACGGCTTGATGGTTACGATAAACACCGATGACCCCAAGATGTTCAACAATACCTTGGTGGATGAGTATCTGACCCTGGAAAGCACGTTCGGTTTCTCTAAAGCTGAATTACAGACCCTGATCGAAAACGGTATTCGGGCCTCATGGCAATCGCAAGAGAAAAAAACGGAGATGATCACTGCTTTCCAAAACGATCCGGGGTGGAAGAAGAAATTATAATTGTAGAGAAGTAGCATGCTTCGTCTCTACCGAAAGGGAAAGGATGACCATTTGAACAAGCGGGAAATTATCGACCAAATCAACCAACTCCTAAGGGATAAATACGTCTTCTTAGATATTGCGGAAAGATTAGCCTACCATCTGGAAGAGAGGCTGGCAGCCGGGCGTTACGCGCAGATCAGCTCCCAAAGCGAATTCGCCGAAGCCCTGACGACCGACCTGATTGATCTCAGCCAGGACTTGCATTTGAAAGTTGTCTATGATCCTAAGCGCATTGCCGGGATGCAAAAATCGGCCGAGAAACTTCAGGACCGCAAAGAGCAGCAGATTGAAGCTGAGCGCAAAAACAACTTTGGGTTTCGAAAAGTCGAACGGCTCAAAGGCAATATCGGTTACCTGGATTTACGCCATTTTGCTAACCCTAAATTTGCAGGGGAAACTGCCACTGCGGCAATGCGGTTCCTGGCCGAGAGTGATGCTATGATCATCGACTTGCGCCACAATGGCGGAGGCAACCCCAATATGGTGCAGTTGCTTTGCAGCTATTTTTTCGAAGGGGAAAGACCAATTCACCTCAACAGCATTTATTCTCGCCCCGTTGACAAAACCTGGGAATATTGGACACTGCCCTTCGTGCCCGGAAAACGACTACCCAACACCGATCTTTATATCCTGACCAGCGGGCATACTTTTTCAGGCGCGGAGGAATTTGCCTATAACATGTTCGCCCTGGAACGGGGTATGATCATTGGCGAAAGGACCGCGGGGGGAGCCAACCCCATGGGGATCGAGATCATTGACGATGAGTTCTACATCACTGTTCCGCACGGCAGCCCCACAAACCCGACCACTGGAGACAATTGGGAGGCCAAAGGCGTGCAACCCCACCTGGAGGTAGATCAAAAACGCGCCTTGGAAGTGGCTCACCTGAAAGCAATCGAGACATTGGCCGCGAACCAACCTGATTCCAAAGAAATAACCTGGATTCTTGATGAGGTCGCAAGTCAATACCAGCCGATCTCGCTGACATCCGAACAACTAGAAAATTGCCCTGGCACATATGGCGAATACGAAATCATATTGAAGGATGGAGATTTCTGCCTCCGGCATCGCTTTGTGCACTATTGGATGCGACCACTTACGAAAAACTCCTTTTGGCTGGACGGACCTGAAATGCTCCACCCTTACCGGCTCGAAATAACACAGGCCGAATTGACGGCTTTGTATCCCGATGGACGCCGTCTCCCCTTGGGTACCAGGAAGCCCTGTTTATGAGTGACGAAAAATCGATCCAAGAAATCATAGCTGTGGAGCGTCAATGGGTAGAAGCCCACCGACAGCTGGACCTTGATACCCTGGCCGAAATAATGGCCGATGATTACACTCAAATTCGCTCGGATGGTTCGGTCATCAACAAGTCTCAGGCTTTGGCCTCATACGCTTCACCAAATAGGAACTGGGAATTTGCAGACAGCGATCAATATCAGGTCAAGGTTTATGGCAATACGGCCATTCTAATCGGGCGTTGGGTTGGTCGTGGGCAAAATGCTCAGGAAAAGTTCGATTATTCTGCTCGATTCCTGGCTGTTTACGTCAAGACTGCTGCCGGATGGAAACTGTCTGCTGACCAATCAACCCCATTCGAAGAACAAACCCAAGCTGAAACCTAGGGTTTGAAATCTCATCTCTGGGGATGGGCCTTGTTCGTGATCTGCGCTCTACTCTTTATTGCCGCCGGTTGGCGAGCCAGAGACCTCCGACCGTGGCTGCCAGCCTGATCTTCCTGTTTGCGTGCTTTGTATTTCTTGGCCCACTAATTAAGGTGCTTCGTAGAAATTCGTAAAACAGTAATATTGGGATTCGTGGGAATATTCTCTCAGCAATCTCTGATGATTATGTCATTACTTTAAATGTATAATTAGATCGAATGTTCTACCAATGGCAGTAATGACAATTTTTTTGGAGGAAACAATGACTAACCCAGCAGAAGTTCTCACCAAAATGGATGCTATTCGGTCAAAAACGTTGACCTTGTTGGAGGACCTAAGTCAAGAAGAACTTGATTGGCAGCCTGCCCCAACCCAAGAAGCGGAAGAAGCTTGGTCGTTGGGCGAGATCTTTATGCATCTGGCCATTGATGAAATCTATTTGCGTGAAATGATCGCCCTGCCGCTGTTGGAAGGTATCATGCCAGCCGACGGCATCACCTTTTTGCCGCCGCCACCTCCATACGGTATGGCAAAAGAAACCATTCAGTTTTGGTTTGGGCGCGCCCGGATTGGAACTCAGCGCTATTTTGCCGACTGGCCGCAGAATGCTAACCTCGAACTGACTCATCATGGTGGTTTGCAAGACATGAATGGCCTGGAGTGGTTTGAAGGCTACGCCAGGCATGAGGCCTTTCATCATCAGCAAATTGAGACCTTAATCAACCTCCTATCCGCCTGACGGTTTCCATAAACATGCAGATTACAGATACTCCGAAATCATCGTTAGTTCTGTAGCTTTCGACCCGTTCAGGTGGGGTGCATCTGGCTAAAGATGCCCCTCACCTTCCAAGCAAAAAAGGACAACATTATGAGCATTGTCAAAGAAAAAGCATCTCAGGCCATCACGATCCTCGAAGAGTTGGATATTGACCTATGGTTGACCTTCGTGCGCGAGACCTCCGGTGTGCGTGATCCGGTCCTGGATTTCATCTTTGGCCCCGAAGACCTGACCTGGCCCAGCGCCCTGGTCTTTACCCGCAGCGGTGAGCGCATCGCCATCGTTGGGCGCTTCGAAGCCGAAGCTGTCAAACGCCTGGGTGTTTATGAAAACGTCCTGCACTATGATCAGTCCGTCAAACCCACCCTGCTGGAAACGCTGGAACGCTTGGCTCCCAAACAGATCGCCATCAATACCTCGCGCAACAATGTGCACGCCGATGGTCTTACGCACGGTTTGTATGAAATTTTGATCGACTACTTAAGTGGGTCTGACTTCGCCGAAAAGTTGATCTCTGCCGAAGACATTATCAACGCCTTGCGGGGACGTAAGACTCCCTTGGAGGTGGCGCGCATTCGTGAGGCCGTGACTGTCACAGAAGAGATCTACCAACGTACCTTCGATTATCTGCGCCCCGGGATGAGCGAGAAGCAAGTCGGCCAGTATATGCACGCGCTGCTGGATGAATATAACCTGGAAAGCGCCTGGGCCTATGAACATTGCCCGGCCTTCAACAGCGGGCCAGACTCGCCCGTCGGTCATGGCGGGCCGACCGATCTTGTCATCGAGCCCGGCCACCTGCTGCATTTCGATTTCGGCGTCAAAAAGTCTGATTATTGCTCCGATATCCAGCGCATGGGCTATGTACTGAGACCCGGTGAGAAACAGCCACCCTCTGAAGTACAGCGCGGTTTCGAGACGGTGCTGGCGGCCATCGATGCCGCCATCGAGGCCCTCAAACCGGGCACGCCCGGCGTGGACGTCGATGCTGCTGCTCGCCGCGTGGTCACCGAGGCAGGGTACCCCGAATACAAGTATTCTACAGGCCACCAACTCGGCCGGGTGGCTCATGATGGCGGCGCGCTGCTCGGGCCAGCCTGGGAGCGCTACGGCGACAGCCCGCACCAGACAGTCGAAGTCGGGCATGTCTATACTATCGAACCGGGTCTGATGTTGGAGGGGTACGGTTATATCGGTCTGGAGGAAGATGTGCTGGTGACGGATAGTGGTGTGGAATATCTAATCGAGCCCCAGAGAGAATTGATTCTGATCGAAAGCTGAACATGAGCATACTTGACCACACGCCCCAGATGAGCACAGCCCAGGCTGCGAAATACGCCCAGGAAATTTTCGGCATTCAAGCGGATCCCAAAGCCCTGCCCAGCGAGCGAGATCAGAATTTCTTGCTTACCACCCAGAGTGGGGAAAAATTCGTGCTAAAGATCGCCAATGCCACTGAAGATATCGTCCTGCTGGAAGCTCAAAACCAGGCCATGACCCTTCTCCACAATCAGGGGGTTACCTGTCCACAGGTTATCCACAGCCTCAATGGGAAAGAGATCGAAAAAATCCTATTCGAATCGCAAGAGACACATTTTGTACGCCTGGTTTCCTACCTGGAAGGCATGCCATATGGTCACGTGCGGCGGCAATCAGGGGCGCTTTTCCTGAATCTGGGGGCTTACCTGGGGAGCGTCGATCGAGCCTTGATGGGCTTTGATCATCCGGCGGTGCAGCGTGATTTTCACTGGGACCTGGCCAGGGCACCCGAAATTGTGGCCCAATACCGACCGCTGATCACCGATCCAACGCTGGAAATGCAGGTCGACCAACTCTGTCAAATTTATGAGCAGAGCACGCAGCCACATCTATCGCAACTGCGCCGCAGCGTGATCCATAATGATGCCAATAACTTCAACGTCATCGTCTCGGATGGGGATGATTTCTATAGCCGCAACCAACAAGTCGTCGGCCTGATCGATTTTGGGGACATAGTCCACAGCTACACCATTGGGGAGTTGGCCGTTGCTATCGCCTATGCCATTTTAGAGAAAGATGATCCCTTAGCGGTGGTTGCTGAATTGGTGAAAGGCTACCACCAGGAATTCCCCCTGACCGAGGCGGAGATCGCCGCACTCTTTGGCTTGGTCGGCATGCGCGTATCGGCCAGCATTTGCCTGGCCGCGCATCAGCTCAGCCAACGCCCAGGTGATGAGTATCTGAACATCAGCCAGGAACCGATTCGAAAGACCCTGCCGATATGGCTCAAAATCCACCCCCGCTTTGCGGAGGCGGCTTTCCGCCAGGCTTGTGGATTGGAACCTCTACCCCAATCTGATCAGGTTGTCGAATGGCTGATGAGTGAGAGACAGAATATAAAGCCTATCGTGGATGCCGACCTGCACAACGATCCACTGGCCTTCATCGATCTGGGGATTAGCAGCCCGCTTCTAGGGCTGGACAAACCTTCAACAACAGAGGCCACTCAAACTGCACGCATCTTCGAGCAAATGAATAACACAGGGGCCAGGATCGGCATTGGGCTCTATGACGAAGCCCGGGTGCTGTATCTCGATCCAAGCTTTGAAAACCGCACGGTTCACCTGGGCATTGATCTGTACGCTCAACCCGGCACACCGGTCTACGCGCCATTGCCCGGTAAGGTATTTGATCTTCATAACAATGCTGCGCCCAAGGATTACGGTCCGGTGATCATCCTGGAGCATCAAACTGATGATGGTGTACCCTTTTTTACACTCTACGGCCACCTGAGCCTGTCTTCGTTGGAAGGTCTGGAACCTGGACAAGGTATCGAGACTGGGGGGAAAATCGGCGAAATCGGATCGGCCGAGGTCAACGGCGGTTGGACGCCGCATTTACACATCCAGATAATCGTGGATGTGCTGGATATGGATCATGATTTCCCCGGAATTTGCCGCGCCGACCAACGTGAACTCTGGGAAGCCTATGCCCCCGATCCCAATCTGCTGTTGGGCATTCCGGCTGAGCGCTTCCCAGACCGCTCGCCCGACAAGGCTCAAACCCTGAGGTTGCGCCGCCAATTATTGGGTGGCAATCTCAGCCTGGGCTATCGAGAACCACTCAAGATCGAGCGCGGCTGGATGCAGTATCTCTTTGACGATGTTGGGCGCCGCTACATCGACGCCTACAACAACGTCCCCCATGTCGGGCACTGTCACCCGCGCGTGGTAGCTGCCGCCCGAGAACAGCTCGGTGTGCTCAATACCAATACCCGCTACCTGCACGATCATATCTTGCAGTATGCCCGACGCATCACCGCTACTTTGCCAGAACCGCTCAGCGTGTGTTATGTGGTCAACTCGGGCAGCGAGGCCAATGAACTGGCCCTGCGCCTGGCGCGCGCCTATACGGGTGTCAAAGACATGCTGGTGATGGAAGCCTCCTACCACGGCAACACCACTTCGTTGATCGATATCAGCCCCTATAAGCACGCCGGACCCGGCGGCCAGGGCGCGCCCGATTGGGTGCACACGATCCCGATCCCCGATACTTATCGTGGGCTCTACAAGGCCGATGACCCTCTGGCGGGGAGCAAATATTCCGCTCATGTGCAGGAGGCTATCGAGGGGCTAGAGCGCTCTGGGTCTAAACTGGCAGGCCTGATTGCCGAGACCTGCCCCAGCGTGGGCGGCCAGATCTTCCTGCCGCAGGGCTATCTGTCGCAGGTCTATGATTTCGTGCGTGCCGCTGGCGGCCTGTGCATCGCCGATGAAGTCCAGACCGGCTACGGCCGTATTGGCACTCATTTCTATGCTTTCGAAGCCCACGGTGTAGTCCCCGATATCGTCGTCTTGGGCAAACCCATCGGCAACGGACAGCCTCTGGGGGTGGTGGTCACCCGGCCAGAGATCGCCGCCGCTTTCGATAATGGCATGGAATTCTTCAGCACGTTTGGCGGCAATACCGTTTCGTGCGCGATTGGCATGACGGTGTTGGATGTGGTCTTGGAGGAGAATTTGCAGGAACACGCCCGTCAAGTGGGCGATCACCTGCTCGAAGGGTTGCGGCGCTTTGAAGAGCAATACGCCCTTGTGGGAGACGTACGGGGGTCGGGGTTGTTCCTGGGGGTGGAGTTGGTCCTGTCTCCGGAGAGCCGCGAACCTGCTGCCCAGGAAGCGACCTTCATGGCCAACCGCATGGCCGAACTGGGCGTTCTGCTGGGCACCGATGGCCCCGATCACAACGTGATCAAGATACGCCCACCGATGCCCTTCGACAAGCAGAATGCCGATACACTCTTGTCTGCTATGGAACAGATCTTGTGGGAAGATTTTGCGTAGCAGTAGGGACACAGCGGCGCTGCGCCCCTACGTTATAAATCAAAAAATGTCAGCACAGCCTGTTGACCCGAAGCATGCAGTTGATGGTACTTATCGCTGCCGGGTTCGATGTCAAACTCTACGGCTTTTATGCCGCAGTCGCTGATCTCGATGGTGCGGTGTTTGTCAATTGGGTTGGTTTTATAGTTGGACATCTGATGGGAGTTGTACATATTTCGCAAGGCCAGGGTGAGAAATTCCCAAACATTTTCTGGTATCTCGGGTTCCAATTGGTTTTTGAGCTGGTCCGGAAATAGGAACAGCCCCAGGGTTTCCCAGTTGACCCCGTCGCGGTATACCCAACTCTCACTGGCAAATTCTTCTTGATCAAAGATATGCATTGGGAAATTATCGAATAGCCCGCCATCGACATAGTAATCCCCATCCCCTAATTGCTGCCCATTGAAACGCAGCGCTTCAAAGAAAATGGGGATCGACAAGGACATACGCACCGCGTCGGCCACGGCAACATTGGGCGTGTTCGCAACGGAGAAAACTTCGGCGCGATGGCGTGAGACGTTGGCCGCCACGATATATAATTCACGAAAGCCGCGCTCTTGAAAATCAGCAAATGTGGCGCGACCATTTCCCTCACATTGCCCGGCGATTAGGTCCTCGAGCCATTGGTGGAAATATTGGCTGGAATACCAGCCATAATTCTCGAAGAAGCGCACATAGCAATCGTCTTCTTCTGATTCCCAGAATTTCAAATTTCTTTTTTCGGTCATGCATTGTGGGATTTTTGACATTTCGAGCGAGTTGAAAAGATCCTTGGTTTCGGGGACACTCAAGCGAAAACTGACCAGGGTTGCCGCAATGGCCCCCGCCGAGGTTCCAGCCACGCGTTCGATGGTGTCAACGATGCCTAACTCATCAAGGATTTCCAGCGCGCCCATATAAGCGATACCGCGCACGCCGCCGCCTTTGAACACCAAGTTTTTATAAAGATTCTTCTTGATTTCGTGGTCGATCTTAGATTTTAGATCCTTGATAAATTTGGGGAGTTCCATATTAATTTTCTCCTGTCAGGGATGTTTATTGCAGTTTTCTAATCGGTTGGGGTTTGAAATAGCTCAGACTGCGCCAGACCCATTCCAGCGGCCCATAGCGAAAATTACGCAGCCACATGGGAGCCAACCAGAGCTGGAAGAGCCATATGGCGAGTACGACCAGCATTTGTTCCACCCGAGAAAGATATCCAAACCAGCCCAAACCGAAGCCGAAAAATATGGTTGTGCCAATTAAGGACTGCCCGATATAGTTGCTCAATGCTGTGCGGCCCACTGCGACCAGGCGGGCCTGGAGTTTGGTGAAGATCGCTGTCCGGCTCCACAACATGACTAGACCGATATATCCGCAGGCGATCAGGGGAGTGCCGATATGGTTCGGAATGCGCCCTAAGAAAAGCGAGTATTCGGCAGTCCAATGTTGAGCGTTATATTGAGATAAGCCCCACAAAACCACGGGCAGGCCCAGGCCAAACCCCAGGGCAGCTAAACGCCGGTAAAACTGGTCACTCTTTTGGGCTGTCAGAACGCCCCAGGAGTAGGAAGCCATTCCGACCAGCATCATCCCCAGGGCACGACCGAAGAATTCCACCAGCAGACTCAATTCCAGCAAGCCCTGGCCATCGGTGTAAGGCGCTGAGACGACATTGCCTCCCAAGCGGTAAGCCAGTTGATTGGCGTACGCCCCGCGGTAGATGGCTAGTTCTTCGGTTATCATAGCTTCTGATGGCTGCCAATAGGCGGTCAGCGATTGTAGATCGGCTTCCGTCAAATAAGGCAGCATTGTGTTGATCCCAAGGTTGAGCAAGGATGGGATGAAAAAGATGATCAACCCCAGAGCAAACTGCCATTTTGGGAGAATGCGCCGGAACCAGTAAAGAACGAAGGCGCTCAAGGCGTAGATCATGAGGATATCTCCATCCCAAATATAAATGGCGTGGATCAATCCGATGATAAGTAGCCAAAAGTTACGCACATAATGAAACCAGAGGGAATTTTTGCCACGTTTTTCCAGGTTGCTGGTGACCAACATTACGCTGGCGCCGAACAGCATCGAAAATATGGCCATCATCTTTTGGTCGGCGAAGATGTGGTTCAGGCTGAAGACCAGCCGGTTCCACCATTCATCGCCGCCATAAATAGTGGGGTTGAAATAGGCGATGTTAGGATTCGACAAGCTGGACATATTCATGAGCAGGATGCCCAGCAGGGCGAAACCGCGCAGCAGATCGATAGCTACTATTCTTTTTTTCATATCCTTTTACCAGTACTTTTTCTGATCCAATTTCTTAGCTCGCCGGCTTCGTTTGGCATGATACCAGAACCAATTCTGACCATCTTTCAACTCTTTGGGGGTCATCAATTTAGGTTGGAAAACCACATGGTCTCCGTCGTATAGTGACCAATCTTTCGTCAGCAAACGTCCTTCAGTTTCAAATTTGCGATAGGTGCGCGAGCCAGGGAAGGGGATCAGCAGTACCGCATGGGGTACATCCACTTCGACTTCCTTGATGAAGTCCAAAGAGCGTTCGAAGATGGTTTGATCTTGCTCGTCGAAGCCGAAGATCATGGCCGAATCCACTACAATGTCATATTCATGGAAGCGACGGATGTACTCTTTAACCTCTTGTATTTTCACAAAACCTTTACCCGCACCTTTGAGCGCCGCTTGGGAGGGTGTTTCCAGTCCAACCAGTACATAGCGCATGCCGCTTTGGGCGGCTAGCTCCAGCAGGTCCTCATCCTCGGACATGTTGACGGTGGTCTCGCCGACCCATTGAATGTTGAGCGGGATCAGCGCAGTCAAAAATTCGCGCATGTAATCGGGATCGCCCATCAGGTGATCACTGTGCAGTTCGATCCATTTTGCGCCCGAGTCTTTGATCTCGTCGACGATATGCCCGATGGGGCGGTAACGCATTCCCTTGTTGAAGAAGGGCGTCACCAGGCAGAATGAACAATGGTAAACGCAGCCGCGTGAAACCATCACGGTCCAGGTGCCACCGTACCAGGCTTTGTCGATCAGATGCGTGGGGAAGGGTTTGAGCGTTGCCACATCAAAGGGTTCGCTACGCTGGTAACGAGCCTGTAATTGGTCGCGCTGGAAATCGTCTAATAACTGTTCCCAAATACCTTCGGCTTCACCAATTAGAAGGGCATCAGCGTGTTGCTGTGCCTCGTCCGGCAAAAACGTCACATGCAGCCCGCCTAGCACAACCGTCTTGCCTTTTTTGCGGAATTTATCGGCAATTTTGTACGCCCTGAAGATATCCGGGGACGAAGCAAAGATGGCGATAATGTCGGCTTTGCTACGGAAGTTGACTTTCATGTCCATGGTCTCATCGACCATTTCCAGGCCGACTCCCTTTGGGGTGGCAGCCGCTAAGGAGAAAATACTCTGGGGAGGGGATCCCTGATATTTTTTATACTCTTTGTAGGCACTCTGCGCCGAAGCTTTGATGATGTAAACATTCATTATGATCGCCATAAATGTGCCGACCACCCAAAAATCCAGGCCAGTACCCACCAAAGGCCGATGACCACCAGGGTCGAGATGAAAAAGGCGTAAACCCAGGGAATCCCCAGGTATAGCCATAAAAAGAAGAATAGAGAAAAATCAGCGATGGCTGCAATGCCATTTTTTATCAAGTTAGACATGTAAGTCTCCAAATTATGATTGCAAACGAGCAGAAATCTCTCGTAAACGAATGGTTTGTTGAATGAAATAGGGCAGCGCGACCAGGCTTTCCGCATACTGGAAAACGTACATCAGGAGTGAAAAGACTTTGCCATAGTTGATGACGCCGCTGGTAATAACGACCATGGGCGTGATCGCTAATACGGCGATAATGCCAAACCAGAGGGCGAAGAAATTCCAGGTTTCCAGATCAGATAATTTCGTATTCCAGTAAGCAATAGCTTTGAAATGCTTGCGGATGTTGTCCATATTTCGACCGGTGAGGACGGCAACCTGGTTTTCGATCTCGTTGTTGTAGCTTTCATTGAGGCGATAATTCCGTTTTCCGCTGAGCAGATAGATCGCCGCCATTAGCAGGAGTAACACGACGCAAGCCCAGAATACGGTCAGATTCAGGATGAAGATGATTACCAGCACCCCTAAAACACCGATGATGCTCTCCACAATCATTGGAAGAGAATTTTCC
Organism: uncultured Anaerolineales bacterium; assembly: GCA_964629085.1. GTDB lineage: Bacteria > Chloroflexota > Anaerolineae > Anaerolineales > UBA11858 > NIOZ-UU35. Next base: position 25,318 of record CAZVPR010000022.1, on the reverse strand, counting down.
AGGAACTCAATGAATTCTGTCAGCAGCGAGGCGCGGGCAGAGATCTTCGATAACGAGCTTTCTCTGGCTTGCTCCTTGGCGACCATTTCTGAGGAAATCTTGACGTAAATTGCCGAATAGGCGCGCGTATCGAAGAAGCGCCTGCCACTGCCGACGATCAGTGAGGCGATTCCCAGACCAGCCAATAAAAATGTGCCTTCCAAAGAATCGTCCAACAGATCGTTGATCGCGAAGCCGATAAAAAGGGGAAAGAACAACCCCAGGATCGATTCCGCCATCACCAGACCTAATGTGAAAAAAACTTTGCCCTTGAAGCGTGAAACAAGGGTGGGGATGGAAACGTTGAGCGTGGTCATTGGTTGCCTAACCCCGAGATCAATGTGCGGTACACAAGTTTGTGTGCTTCTCTCCGGGCGATATAGCCCTCTCGGACGGATTCCCAGGCTGAATAGATCAGCGCTTCCATTACAGATATTGCCCAGGCCATTGGAACATCAGACGCGATGACCTTTTCTGATTTTAGGTGTTCGAAGAGCTCAATCCAATCTTTGGTATCTTGCTGATAAAACGCCTGAAATTCAGGGTCATTTTCAAAGGATCGTTCCAGCAAAAGAAAATAATAGCGGTCGCCCATGGGTATGATGGCTTCTAAGATCCCGAGTAGCAAATCACCGCCGGTTAAATTCTTCGCCAGAACAGGTTCCAATGCCTGGTTCATCTGGTGATAAGATTCCAAGGTGAGTTCACGGATCAAGTCATCGCGGGAAGGGAAGTGGCGATATAGCGTCGCCCGTCCCACGCCCGCTGCTTCTGCAACTTCAATGATGGGTGCGCCGGGATTTTTGGAAAATATTACTACAGCTGCTTCTAAAAGGATTTCTCGGGTGCCTTTTTTCATGTTTTTTAAGTTCCTTTCTTAGTCTCACAACGAGACATATTTGTCTCATAATGAGACTATATTATATCGTATGGTGGGATTTGTCAAGGGTAGCTTAAAACAAAATCGGACGATGTTGCTTGAACTTCGTCCGATTCGTTTTCTGCGGTGCGAGTGATTTAATTCATGCCCTCCATCGCGAAGAACATCGGGCTGAAGTAGGGGATCAACCAGATAAACCAAACAACCAGGCTGAACTTGTGGAAGTTGGTGATGGCTTTTTCATCCTTTCGGATGAGTACAACCAGTGCCCAAAGGGCGTGAATAAGCATGAGAATGATGGCGATCAAACCGGTTAGGCCGTGAATGTCAAACGTTAATCCCCCGGCAAATTCGAGCATCAGCCCCGTCCCCCATGTGTCACAGATCAACCCCAAAACAAAAAATACTAAATGCCAGGGTTTTAGTCTGCCTTGTATGCGTTCGCTCCACACACCAATCGAATAAAAAACCAGGGCCAAGGTAATGATAATACTGGCTAACGGATTCATTTTTTCTCCTGTGCAAGCAAGTGTTTTCCTATCACTTGCTTGCCACCCCATTGCAAGGGCAATGGGGAATATTGAAATTATTAATTCTCTTTTTTAATGTCAGCTTTCTTTACTTTTTTGCGTTTCATCCGGAACGTGTTCAAGACGATGATGACAATCATGAGAAGGATGCGATACACCGGCTTGACTGGCAGATACAGACCCACCGCCAGGATCAAGATCCCTACGACGGCATGGGCCAGGAGGTTTTTCCAATCTTTTAGATAACGCCAAAGGAATTCGATTATTATTTTCATCTTGAATGGATTATTGTCTGTGACAAAAATTTGGTTTTGGGTTGGGCAGTGGGGTTATGAATGATCGGTCCCGTGGCTGCTGATCAATTCCTCAATCCACAATAATTCTGTTTCGATGTGCCGGCGCTGATTCTCGAACATCACGCCAAATTCACTTTGATGCCCCTGGCTCTGGGACAGTTTGCCCAGCAAGTGCTGCACCCGTTCCCGTCGCTCTTGAAGCAGCGGAAGCACAGCATTTGAGGGTAAGAACTGTAAAAACGCCAGGCTGATGACGCTGGACTGACGGGTAGGGTTGTACTCTACCAAACTTCGTTGAAGCAACTCCTGAAAGGCGCGCTCTCCCTGGGGCGTGATCGAAAAGATCTTACGCGGGGGCCGGTTGCCAATAGTCTCCTCACGTGAGACAATCCAGCCATCCTCAGCCATTTTACTCAGCAGGCGGTAGGCGGTTGGCTTGGTGATATTGACTACCAGATCGAAGTGTGAATCGATCAACTCATTGATCTGATAGCCATACATATCCGAATTGCGTATCAAACCTAAAAGGAAGAGAATTTTTTCCATCACTTCTTCTAATCTTGTTAAACATTAGTCTCGTTTGAGACTAAAGGTTGTATTTTACCAGGATCTTCAAATAGGGCAAGAGAATATACAAGCAACCATAAAAGAAGTAAGGATCTTTCAGCTAAAAGTTAGCTAACTTTCAGGCAGCAAAACTACGATTGAACTATGATTGCCCCATCTGCACATCAAACCCTGGGCACCTGTTGGAGAACTCTATGCGCTACAAATCGGACTCAATTGCCAAGTCTTTCACAGTTGGAGAAATATTAGCAAACAGTATCACACATGCCATCGGGATTGGCTTGAGTATCGCTGGGTTAGTGATCCTGATCGTTCGGGCCGCCAATCTCGGTGATAGCTGGCACATGGTCAGTTTTATCATTTTTGGTGTCTCATTGATCTTGTTGTACCTGGCCTCGACGATCTACCACAGCACGCCAAATCTATCCTGGAATGGCATCTTGCAACGTCTGGATCACGCCGCCATTTACCTATTAATTGCCGGAACCTATACCCCATATTTGTTGACCAAGTTGAGGGGACCATTTGGGTGGAGCATTTTTGGCATTGTCTGGGGTTTGGCCTTGCTGGGATTTATCTTCAAGCTGGTTTTCACGCAACGCTTTGTTAAACCCTCTGTGTGGTTGTATGTCGCCATGGGTTGGTTTGCCATTATGCTGTTCAACCCTATCATGCAGCAGATCGGCGGATTGAGCCTGGTGCTATTAATCGTTGGCGGCGTTTTCTACACTTCTGGTATCCTTTTTTACCGCTGGCGGAAACTTCCCTATGGCCATGCTGTCTGGCATTTGTTTGTGATGGGTGGCAGTATTTTCCACTTCTTCTCAGTTTTGCAGTTGGCGTAAAACGATGATTTTGTAGACATGTTCTCTTGCAGCACGCTATGCGCGGGAGCGTCTCTACGCGTTTTAATAGCGAGTGTAAAAATTCCCATCCTTTAGTTGACATTCACTTCATCCCGCAATATACTCAGATATCTCTTGCTGCCAACCATGGAGGAATTATGAACACCGGCTATTCCCCTGAACAACAAACCCAACTTCATTCCAAATTCGATGAATTGCAGAAGAAACTGATTCCCCTCTGGAAGCAAATCGGCCGCACGGATCCCGGTGGGAAAGTCCTTGAGGAAGAGAACACGGTCGTAGTGTTACCCTCGTTGACCACAGATATCGAATTTGATTTCCCAACACAGCAAGCATACGAAGAACGCATGCTATTCATGTTGTTCCTTTTGCGGCAACCCAATAAACGCATGATCTACCTGACCTCCATGCCGATTCAAGAGGAGATCATCGATTATTATTTACACCTGCTTCCTAGTGTTAACATCAACAATGCCCGCCGTCGGCTAAGTCTTCTCTCTCCGCAAGATTCATCGCCGCGCCATTTGGTCGAAAAGTGTCTCGAACGCCCTCGTTTCCTTCAGAAGATCGGTGATTACATTCCTGATATGGACAGGGCTCATTTGGTGCCTTTCCTGACCACGGACCTGGAACGAGATTTTGCTGTTCAGTTGGGTATCCCCATGTACGCGGCGGACCCGCGTTACTTCGCCTTCGGTACCAAGAGCGGCTGTCGACGCGTTTTCGCTGAAGAGGGTGTTCAGCATCCTCTCGGCGCGGAGGGGCTTACCACGAAGAATGAGCTAATCAACGCTATCGCCATGATGCGCTCTCAAAATTCCGACCTCGGGAAAGTCATCGTCAAGCATAACGAAGGTGTCTCCGGGTATGGCAATGCCCAACTGGACTTGGCTGGATTGCCCGCCCCTGGCAGTCAGGGGGAAGCAGCGGCCATATCCAAACACTTGGCAACGCTTCAATTCGAAGCGCCGGATGTAGAATATGCCTGGTATATCGATAAATTTGAAGAGCGAGGTGGCATCGTCGAGGAATTGATCAGTGGAGAAGAATTTCTCAGTCCCAGCACACAATTACGCGTGTCTCCACTAGGTGATGTTCAGCTGCTTTCAACGCATGATCAGATGCTTGGCGGCCCCAGTGGGCAGCTATATCTTGGGGCGCGTTTTCCAGCGAATCCAGAATATGGCCCCATGATCAGCCGAGAGGCGATCAAAATTGGTGAACGATTTGCTAGCGAAGGCATCGTTGGGCGCTTTGCGTTGGATTTCATCGTTGTGCGCACTACGGGTGGTGAATGGGAGCCTTATGCCATCGAAGTTAATTTGCGTAAAGGTGGCACAACTCACCCCTTCTTGACGCTACAATATTTGACAGATGGTATGTACGCTACGGGTAAAGGCGAATTTTTTACGGCATTAGGGCATTTCAAATACTATGTTGCCAGTGATCATGTTGAATCCCCCGCCTATAAGACACTGACTCCCGCGGATTTGATTGATGTCGCCAGCGACCATCGCTTGCATTATGACCACATCAAACAAACGGGTATCGTGCTGCACATGCTCAGCAGCGTATCAGCAACGGGAGGCTTCGGCATGACCGCCATTGGCGATTCTCCCGAACACGCTGAGGCCATCTATCAGCACTATGTTTCCGTTGTGGATGAGGCAGCATCGTAGCGAGAAAAGACGGTAAATAGGATATTAGGTGTTAGGTGACCAGAATCCCTGGCATCTAATCAACTAATTCCCTGCCAACTCACTCCTCATTCTCTTCCACATATTCATCATGTAGCCCCAATAGCTTATCCCAGATCTCCTTAGGCACCAGGCTATCAATATGCTCGTAAAGCACTCTGGCATCCTTCGCTTGTTGTTCGCCGGCCACATACCTGGGAATGTCGAAGACTTGCTCATAGGCAATCCCCGTTAGATAGCTGGCGCTGCCTCCTGTTGGGGTATCTGTGACCTGCAGCCATTCATTCTCGAACATCCCCATCGCATAGAGCATTTCATAAAGCCGGTCGAGATCATTCTCGGTAATATCTATGGTCTCAATCCAAACCGGGGGATCTTCATCGTTGTAATCGGCCTGGAATTTTAATTCTCCGCGGGTTCCTGGTCCCACGAAGATCTCGTAGGCATAAAAATAGGGCGGCGGCAAGCTGCCTGTTTCCCAGTAATATTTGATTTGAAAATCATCGGGCCTGGCCATTGGAAAAGGGGTTGGCTCGGGGGATGGCATCAGCGATGCACATGCTGTCAGCAACAGGGGCAGGCTAAGGAAAAACATCGTTTTCATTACACACTCCAGGCATCTCCATATTTTGATTGTTATGGCTGATTTTAGGCTTTTCTATTAGGTAGAGACGTTGCATGCAACGTTCTACGCAATTAATTGGGGAGTTGCTTCTGGCTACCCAACCTGATTCTGCTCCCGGGCAAAAGTCGCTCTCATAACGATTCCTCGCAATGAGGCTTGCGCGGCCATCACACGCTGTTGAGAAACCGCGTCCTGGACATTGGTGGATTCCCTTTGAGCGCGTTTTGGCTCTTTGAGAAGGATCAGGCCCAAAAGGAAGCTAAGGAAAACTAGCCCAAAGGCAATCCAGAACACACCTCGGGCGCTGGTCCAGGGTGCAACCACAGCCACCAACAATGGTCCCAGAACTCCACCCAATGCTAAAGACGATTCTTTCAACCCCATCACCCTTGAGCTGTGTTCATCTGTGGTGATATCTAAAACAAATGCACTCAGGGCGGGGGAGTACAGCGCCTGACCCAATCCGGAAATTGCTGCCACTATCGCCATGCCCGTAAAGCTGTTTATCATAGCCATGCCTACATAAAGGGACATACTCACAAGCAGGCCGACCATCACCAGCGGCTTGCGGCCCCAGCGGTCGCTCAATTGGCCTAACACCAGCTGCCCGAAAACCATGGCAACACCATATGCGCCCACTACGATGCCAAACTGCACAGTAGTCCAGCTCAATTCGTCGTACATAAAGAAAATCATTTGGGGTTCCACAAAGGCAAACGCAAATGATCCAATGAAATCGATGAACAACAATGAGCCAAACATCGCCAATGGACGGGGGAGTTGTTCCCACAGCGACTGCTCCATTTGGTCGACAGCCCTGTTTTTCCGTTTTGCTCGCAAACTCTCTCGTCGGCGTATTGCGGGTGGACGCGTTTCGGGCACGAGAAAAATCGCCGCAATTAAGGCCATGAATGCGACGATAGCTGAGAGCGTGAACGGGGCTGCGTAACCCCAACCATCATACAAGAAACCGCCCAGCGCGGGACCAAAGATCATGCCCACTGCGTAGCTGCCCATGATGATTCCCACCCAACGAGCACGGCGATCCTCCGGTACAACATCAGCCACCACGCCCATCGCTGCTGGAAAGAGTCCCGCTGTCAATGCACCGGCGATGCCGCGAATCGCAATAAAGACAACCGTGTTAGGGGCGAAGATATAGCCTACGTAGGAGGCGGTTACCGCGGCCAGAGCCATCAGGATAATTGGTCGTCGACCATGACGATCGGCCATGCCACCCAGTATTGGCGCGAAGATCAATTGGGACAGTGCAAAAACCATTGTCATCAAGCCCAGCGCGCCAACACCGTTTCCAAATTCACCCAATCGTCGGGCGAAAATTGGCATGATGATGCCAAAACCGGTCATCAACAATGCGACACTGCCCGCCAATAATAAGATGATCGTTCGAATGCGCTGGGGGGAATAGGTTGTATCGCTGACGTGTTGTGCGATGACGATATTCCCCAGAATAGGGTGTTGATTTCGACTCATGGGATAACCCCTAACTCCACCCACAGTGTTGCCAAGTCAATGTACATGGTTTCTTTACGGATAAGATTCTCCGCGACATCATAAACCGAGATACCTCGAAAACAAATGGTTTTACCGCTGGGCTCTAGCGCTGGCTCGGAGATCGGAGGACCCAAATGGCCATCCTGGGTTCCGGTAAATGACCACTGTACAACCACTACTTCTTCAGAGGCAATCGTACGGGTAACTTCATAGTCCATTTCAGAGAAAGCCCCCAGCCAAACAGGCCAAAACTGGTTTGTTTCATCATGCGTCAGAGGGGAATCGGCAAAGGCATCGGCATGTACCCAATCAAGAATAAAATCAGGGTGGCGTAAGGCTTGCATGGCATTGTGGTCGCCCATGGACAGAGCGGTCAGATATTGGGAAATCACCTCGAGAGAAGCAGGTGTGAAATTATTGAGATTGATATCAGTCATATCGTTATCCTCCAAACGATTTGGATTTTATCACGCTTGTGAAAAGCCTTGACAGACTAGGGTGCTAGACTATAATTATGTTGGAATGAACGTTCATTCCGTTTCAAGAGTGAAATCATGAATGATAAACGCCAGGCAATCCTGCAAGCCACCCTGAAATTGATTTCCGAACACGGTTTCCACGGCACCCCCATGTCAAAGATTGCCGAGAAAGCCGGGGTCGGCGCGGGGACTATCTACCGTTACTTCGAAAATAAGGAAACCTTGATCACTGAGTTGTTCTTCGAACTTAAGCGTGATATCAGCACAGCTATGATGGTTGGGCTTTCAATCGAGGAAAACACTGAGCAATTGTTCCGCAGAGTGTGGCTGAATACTTTTCACTATTGTGTTCAGAACCCAGCTGAAATGGTGTTTTTGGAACAATATCATAACTCGCCGTTTCAAACAGACGAAATTGATGCAGTAACCCTTGAATATATGGCTCCGATTATTGAGGCCTTTCAAACTGCTGTCACGGCAAAAGAAATTAAAATTATCCCTTTCGAGATGCTGGTCATTTTTGCTTACGATGTTACCGTCGCCCATGCTAAGCGTCATCTATCGGGGAAATTGGTCATGGACGAGGCGAATCTTGAACTGGCTATTCAGGCAAGTTGGGATGCGATAAAAGCTACCTACACTTAGTTTTTTGCTATCAAAGGAATGAATATTCATTCCTTTGATAGCAAAAGGAGTTCGAAAATGTCAAACGAAAAATGGACCACCAAAAATATCCCGATTTTGCAGGGAAAAACTATCATTATTACCGGGGCCAACAGCGGCATCGGCTACGAAGCCGCGCGTGCTCTGGCTGCCAAACAGGCGACTGTCATTATGGCCTGCCGAAGCACGGATAAAGGCCAAAAAGCGCTGGACCAGATTCAGGCAGAGTCCCCCAATGCTGATCTCAAATTGATGGGTCTTGACATGGCTGACATGGCTTCAATTCGAAATTTTTCCAAGACGTTTCTGACTGAATTCAACCAGTTGGATATTCTTATCAACAACGCAGGGGTTATGGCAACACCTTTCAACAAGACCGTCGATGGATTAGAGTTGCAACTCGGAACCAACCATTACGGCCACTTTCTGCTGACTGGACTACTATTTGATCGGCTCAAAAGCACTCCAAATTCACGTGTCGTTACGGTAAGCAGTTATGCCCACTTCATGGGACGGATAAATTTTGACGATCTAAACTGTGATAACAGCTACCAGAAATGGATGGCATATGGTCAATCAAAATTGGCAAATGTGCTTTTTGCTTATGAACTCAACCGCAGAACTTCCCAAAACAGCGACAACCCACTCAGCATCGTTGCTCATCCAGGATACGCGGCAACCAACTTGCAGCATACAACTTGGTTCTTTAGTATGTTGAATCCCATTATGGCCCAAAGTCAGGAAATGGGTGCGTTGCCCACGCTTTATGCAGCCAACAGTCCCGACATTGAAGGTGGAGAATATATTGGGCCGGACGGCTTCTTAGGTCAGCGCGGATACCCCACGAATGCACGTTCCAGCCGTGCCTCGTACGACCAAGAAACGGCTATAAGGTTGTGGGAGATTTCTGAAGAAGTTACTGGTGTAAAATTTGAGTTTTAAATTCACTCGTAGAGACCTAGCACGATTGTCCCCTAGTGGCGCCAAAGGTGCACAAATCGTGTTGCGTCTCTACAAAACAGCCACAATCTCAATGATATTGCCATCCGGGTCAAATATAGCGCATTCGTAATTTCCATCTCCAGTCTGGCGCGGGGCCTTTTCAATTTGGCAGCCAGCGGCCTTGAGCTTTTGGTACATTTTGTCGACATTTTCACGAGTGGGAACGCCAATCGCCAAGTGTGTCAACCCGACCACGCGATCAAAATGATCATAGGGGCGCGGTTTGACATCTGGGGTTTGCATGATTTCTAGTTAGCCACCACCGGGAAAGCTCAAGAAATAAGAGGCAAAGCTGCCATCGGGACGTTCATATTTCTCATTGTCCGTAGCAGAAAAATGATTAATATAGAATTCCTTTAGTGTTTCAAGCTGCGTTGTCCAAACTGCGATGTGGGCGATCTTCATAATATTAATCCCTTATTCTAATTCTCACTTGGAATCAATTTGGCGGTTATTAGAAATGTGCGAAAATTGGCAGAAATATTGTCACATGGTGTATACTTTAATTTAACATTGGCAAGCACCCACCCATAATCTGACTAAGGAGAATTCAATGCATAAAACTACCAACGTAAAAGAAATCCTTTCAGAAAAAGGTCATGAAGTTTGGTCAATTTCGCCTGACATAACCGTTTTCGATGCTCTAAAATCCATGTCTGATAAAGGTGTAGGGGCCTTAGTAGTCGTGGATGATCAAGAGGTGGTAGGGGTTTTCTCTGAACGTGACTATGCCCGAAAGGTTATCCTTGAAGGGAAATCGTCAAAAAATCTTCCTGTGCAGGAAATTATGACCCGAAGAGTGGTCTGCGTCAAACCAGAAAATACAACGGATGAGTGCATGGCATTAATGACCGATAAACATATTCGCCATCTCCCGGTTGTTGTCGACGATGAATTAGTGGGCATCATCTCCATTGGAGATGTTGTCAAGGCAATCATTTCGCAGCAAGAGTTTGTTATTGAGCAGTTGGAAAACTATATCACCGGGGCTTATATTTCGGTTTCCAACAAGTAGGTGTTTTGTACTCTCGGAGTGCAAATTAGCAAAGTTTTAATCCTTCTTGCAATTCGATCGCATTTTCTGGATCAGCTAACAGGGTTTGCATAAATTCAATGGCCTGATCTAGATTTTCTTTAGCCCCATCAGAAAACCCTTCCTGAAAAGCCCATTCGTAGCCCTTGATGTGCAGTAAAAGCACCAAGGGCTCTTTTTGGAATAGCTCTTTGCAAAGTTGGACAATATAGCCCGGAGTGGCCGCGTGCGTGGTAAATGAAACTTTGCTTGAGCCATCAACCTGACTCAAGCAAAAATCTTCAATATCTTCTTCGGAGGCGTCGGCAAAAATAACCAGGTCTTTAATGGCAATTGCGGCGGCATCTTCGATATTCAACTGGTAGTTATTATCAAAATCCACCCCTTCAATTTGGTTCTCAGACACCCAGGCCTCTAACTTTTGGGTCAGAGCAATTCCCAGGCCGTCATCCTGACGGCCCGGATTGCCATAACCATAAATCAATATTTGCATAAAATAAATTACGTCCGTTTGGTGTCGAGTAGATTGTCCTGGGCATCAAATAATGAGATTTCCAACGGCATTTGACCGAGTGCGTGGGTAGCGCAACTCAGGCAGGGGTCGTAAGCTCGGATGGCGACTTCTACGGCGTTCATCATCGGCTCGGTGATCTCAGGTTGGCCGTCCATCCAGGAGTGGGCCACCCGGTTTACCGATTGGTTCATGGGTTCGTTGTTGTTGGTGGTCGAGACGATCAGGTTAGCAAGCGTGATCTGGTCGTGCTCATTGATCTCATAATGGTGGAATAAGGTGCCGCGCGGCGCCTCGATCAGACCGATACCCTTGTTGACTTTGGGCCCGCTGGTAACTAGTTTACCTTTCATCAGATCAGGGTCATTCAACAGGTCGCGCATAACCTCGGCCGCGTGCAGGGTTTCGATCAGGCGGGCGTAATGGTAGTGCAAGCAATGGGGATTGGGCTTGCCGTGGGTAAGCGCTTTGAATTCTTCAAATTCAGCCTGCGCCAATGGAGTGGGGATGAAATCGCAGGTGTTAAGGCGAGCCAATGGTCCGACGCGGTACCAACCTTTTTCTTTGCCCACCTGCTTGAGATAGGGGAACTTCATATAACTCCAGGAGCGAACTTCTTCTTCAATGTACTGTTCGTATTCCTGGTAATCTACATCGCCGAGAATTTTGTTGCCCTCGGCATCAACTGCCCGTAAAACACCATGATATAGATCCATGGCGCCGTCTTTGCGAACAAGGCTCAGATGGTTGGATGGGAAAACGGCGAAATCATCGATAAAATTCTGGTTTTTCGTGTAGTAGTCTTTGAAGAACTCGAGTGCACCCTGGGACCAGGCAATCATATGGTCGATATTTAGCGGATCTTCGCCATGGAGGAAGGCTTCTTTATCTTCAGCGCTGAGATGTTTGTTTATGCCGCCTGGGATGGCGCCGGTGCCGTGAATTTTCTTTCCAGCAGTAGCCCGAATGATTTCTTGCCCAAACTTGCGCATCATTACACCCTGGACAGCCAAATCTTTATGTTTCATTGCCACACCAATTACATTGCGGATGGCAGGGTCGCCGTCGATGCCGAACAGTAGGTCGGGGGAAACCAAGTGGAAGAAATGCAAAGCGTGGGATTGGAACATTTGCCCGTAGTGCATCAGGCGGCGCATTTTGTCGCCTGTGGGGGTCAGCCCATCTCCGGTCCCGGCACCCACAATCACGTCCAGCGCTTTTGCTGCGGCCAGATGATGGCTAACGGGGCATATCCCGCACAAACGTTGTACGAGTACTGGGGCTTCCCAATAGGGGCGGCCCTGGACGAAACGCTCAAATCCACGGAATTCGACTATGTGGAGCCGGGTGTAATCGACATTATTTTGATCATCAAGGTGGATGGTCACTTTGCCGTGACCTTCAACACGGGTTACCGGTTCGATGGTAATTTTCTTGGCCATATCAATATCCTACTAATCGAATTTTACAACTTCGTACGGTAATTTCAACTCATCACCGGTGACCAGAGCCACAATGGCATTCCAGATCAAATCGGCGGTCGGCGGACAGCCGGGCAGGTAATAGTCGATTTTGACGATTTCATGGCAGGGATATACTTTGTCCAAAAGCATTGGCAGTTCATCGTCATTGGGCATGATCTTGTCAGTGTTTTCGCCAACCGTAGGGCCGTTGAGATAGGCTTCTTCCAGGCACTCTCTAATGGAAATTCCGTTCCTCAGGGCTGGCAGCCCACCCATAATGGCGCACTCACCCACCGAAACCAGGATTTTGCAGTTTTTGCGGAAATCCTTCAAAACTTCGATATTCTCACTGTTGCAGCAGCCACCTTCAATCAAGCCGATGTCACATTGTTTGGTGAAGGTCTTGATATCATCCACGGGAGATTTGTTGAATTCGACCAATTCTATTAATTCAAGAATTCTTTCATCGATATCAAGAATAGACATATGGCAACCGAAGCATCCCGCCAGTGAAGTTGTCGCTAATACTGGTTTACTCATGATATTCAATCCTATATTTGTTGTTTTCCTCGATCTCACTGCCGATGGGGTTTTTGTCGAATTTGCGTTCTCCAATTGGTACCTGGAAACCCTGTTCTTTTTTCAAGATAGCGCCGACGGGGCAGATGTCCATGGCTTCCAGGGCTTCTTCTTCTGTGAGTTGGGTTGCCAATTCGATGTCCATCGCAACGTGGAGATGTTCGCCGCCGCGACCGTTGTAGGCAAATACAGCTTTACCATCCTTCTTGACCGAACGTATGCAGCGTTTGCACATGACGCAGCGGTTGCGATCATGGTAAAGATGATTGCCGCGCGCCTCAACACCTTTGACAGGGAACTCGTAAGGGAAGCGGGGTACCATCATCTGGAAGCGATAGGCCAGGCCCTGAAGTTCGCAATTACCGCTTTTTTCACAGGACGGACAAAAGTGATTGCCAGAAACAAACAGCACCTCGATGATGGCTCTACGGAGCTCATTGAGCTCGGGAATATCATTTTCGACAACGATACCCCTTGTAGCTGGAGTTGTGCAGGCGGTCATATTGCGACCGTTTACTTTGACGTTACAAATCCTGCAGGAACCGGCGGGGTTGAGACCATCTACATGGCAAAGGGAAGGGATATATATGCCATTATCCCTGGCAGCATCAATCAAAGACTGACCGGGCTGGGCGTAACAGATCTTTCCGTCGATTTCAAAAGTTAACTTTTCGGTATCTTTCATAGGTTTACCTGTTGCTTTTCTAGCTTAGTGTGCCTGGAGGTTCGGAACTCGCCCGACCACTTCGCATGATTCTGCCACCGCGGCTTCCATATCAAAGGTGGAGATATAGGATTCTTCGGTTTCGACCAGGCTTTCGTACAGCCCCCGAAAGTTTTCAATAGTGGTCATGATCGGATTGGCCGCAGTTTGACCCAGTCCACAACGGTTGGCAGCCCGATCATATCCAGCCCAGGTGTAAAGCTCATCGATATCTTGCTTGGTGCCTTGTCCATCCAAAATCTTGAGCAATTTATTGCGCAAAATGACGGTTAAGGCTCGGCAGGGGCCACATGAGCTGCAAGATTCCTCAATAAAGAATTCCGTAAAGTTCAAGACGAAATCTCTCAGAAGGTCGCGCTCTTCACCGATAATAATAATTGAACCACCGGTGGGCAAATCTTCAAAAGCTATCGTGCGGTTAAATTGTGAAGGATCGATACAAGTGCCAGATGGCCCGCCAACCTGAACGGCCTGAACATTTCTTGCCCCGGTCCTTCGTAATAACTTTTCGACGGTAATTCCCCATTCCACTTCATAGACACCGGGATTCTTGCAATCGCCAGAAATGCTGAGCAGTTTCGTGCCTGCCGACTCGTTGGTCCCAAAGGATTTGAACCACTCTGGTCCCTCAAGAATTACCTGTACGACTGAACAAAGGGTTTCAACATTATTCACCACGGTGGGTTTGTCGAGATAACCTTTTTGTACTGGGAATGGCGGTCGGTTGCGCGGTTCGCCGCGTTTCCCTTCCATTGATTCGATTAGCGCCGATTCTTCCCCACAGACATAGGCTCCAGCCCCCAGTTGGATACGGATATCGAAATGAAATCCGGCTTTACCAGCAATATTTTCGCCGAGTAGGTTTTTGTTGTGCAGCTCTTGGAGCACACTCTCCAGGTAGGCTTGCATATAGCGATATTCGTACCGCAGATACAGAATACCTTGTTGGGCGCCGATAGCATATCCAGCAATTGCCATGCCTTCAAAAAGTAATTTAGGCAATTTGGTGAGGATAACGCGCTCTTTGAATGTGCCCGGCTCACCTTCGTCGGCATTGCAAACCAGGTACACTTCGTCTCCAGCTGTTTGACGACAGAAATCCCATTTGAGGCCGGCCGGGAATCCCGCTCCACCGCGCCCGCGGAGATTAGATTGCTTGACTTTGTCAACGATCTCTTCCGGTGTGTGGGTGATTGTCTGTCGCAAAGCCTCCCCAACTTTATAGGCATCAGAGAATAAAATTGCACCCTTTTGGCGGATATTATTCTTAATCATGGTGGATAGCAACTCAGTTCCACCCAACTCAGCGCCAATTTCAACCATCAATTCTGGCACATCTTTACCAGCTTGCATCCCGGCAATGAGCAGCTTGACTTTTGTTGGTGTCAGTTTGGCAAACACTACGCCGTTGATAAGCGCAGCCGGTTCCTGATCATTCATGCCGATATCGGCGGTATCCCACAAACCGATCAGCCCATCGGCGGTGATGCTGTTGAATGGAATCCGTAATTCTTGCTCGAAAGCCTGGACAACTTCTTCTCGTCCGTTGGTGTTGGCCACAGCACTATTATTTAAATAGATGGCATATTTCCCAACGGGTTCTTGGGAAAGAAAATGATAGAAGGTGATGGTTTGTTCCACATCGACCTTGGACATGCCCAGCTGTTCAGCAATGAGTGTAACCGCCTCACCCGGTATGCATTGATTCATATCCTGGATAGCGATCAAGATGTCCATTAAACGGCCACGATCGTGATGATTTTTTTCAATGACGCTTTGAATTTTTTCTTTCATAATCGATTACACACTTTGTATAAAAACCTAGATAGGCGAGAAAAAGGTTTCGAGTGGTTTGCGGCAGTGCTGTCCTTCCAAATATTTGTAAATAATTTCACAATAAGTCAGGCAAATTGTAACTTATCAGAATTTCTTATATAGTGGGCAAACGTCACCGAATTGTTGAACAAAAATCACAGCGGAATTTGCTCAATTTGTCTGACGCAAGAAGGACCTTTTCGATCGTGTGGGCGGCGACCGCAACAGCAATTTTTGGTTTCTGCTACTCGCAATTACTCGTGCGATAGCTGAAGATTCCCCCTGGGGTTTTCATGCACAAGAAATCCTAGCTGCGAGACAGTTTTAATGACAACAGATGTGGGGATCACAAATGGTACAAATTTGTTTGGAGAAATCAAAAACATTCAGCTTTATTCGTGAAATTTGTCAAATTAGGATCTATTCGAGATAATTTTGTATCATTGAATGAACAATGTCAGGCAGGGAGAAGAATTTCTAATTAAAAGAAAAGCCCAATAGCGAAAACTATTAGGCTCTACGTGGGGTCTTTAAACTATCTTTACATCGTTCTAAGGGTTACCATGCGGGTGCTGCGCAAACGGCCGCTGACCAATTCAGTGAGCCGTTTCATAACCGTATATGCAATCGGTGGATTTTGTTCCAATAAATCAAGGATCGTATCGCCAGGAATGGCCAAAACTTTGGTCTCTTCCTCGCAAAGACCATAAGCTGTAAACCGATACGGCTTTACGATCGCCGACCAACCACAGAGCGTAAAGGGTGTATCCAGCACAGATACGGTCACTTTCGTTGGCGAAGATGTCAGGCTGACTCCCATGCTGATTTTTCCTTCTACCAGAATATAGACGTACTCGGCAGATTCTTCTTCATGGAAGATCATCTCGCCCTTTGAGAATTTCAATTCTTTGGCTGCCGCTGCCATTGCATCAGCGATATCGTCAGTCAGAAACTCAAACAATTCAACTTCACGGATAATTTCACTTTTATTCATCTTCTACCTCATTTTTAGATTATCAAGCCATTTTCAGAAACCATTATTTCTATTACGTAGATTATACCGAAAAAATTCAAAATAGGAGTTGCATCACTGCAACTCCTATTCTTGCCCACACAAGGATGACATTATTCAGAAACCTTTACGATTCGTACCGCCGTCACTTTGGTTTCAGGAATTTTTGCTACGGGGTCCAGCGCTGGATTGGTTATCTCATTTGTCGGGCTTTCATGGAAATGGAATGTCATCGAACAGACTCCCGAGGGGCAGGTATCGGTTACCTGAACACGGGTTTTGACCTTGCCGCGTCGAGAGTAAACTTCCGCCCACTCTCCATCTTCCACGCCGAACTGAGCTGCATCTGCGGGACTGAGTTTGAGCCACTCATTGCTGTCCAATTCTTCCAGTCCCTTCACCCGCCGGGTCATGGTGGCAGAGTGATAGTGATACAGGCTGCGGTCTGTCGTTAAGATAAGTGGATACTCATCGTCGGCGATTTCAGCGGATTCCTTGTACGTCAGTGGGACGAATTGACCTTTGCCGTTTGGGCGGGCGAACTTTCCTTTGTGGAGGAACTTTGTCCCAGGGTCGTTTTCATCCCTACAGGGCCACTGCAGTCCGACTTCCTCAATCCGTTCATGGGAGATACCACCATAGATCGGTGTCACAGAGGCGATTTCATTCATAATTTCAGATGAACTGGAGAAGTCAAAGCCGGATTCGCCCATCTTTTGGGCGATTTGGGACGTGATCCACCAATCGGGTTTGGAATCGCCGCGGGGTGGGATCGCTTTCCGGATTCGCTGTACGCGGCGTTCCGTGTTCGTGAAGGCTCCATCTTTCTCAGCGAAGGATGCTGCGGGAAGGACAACATCCGCTAGTTGGGCGGTCTCCGAAAGGAAAATGTCCTGGGCCACAAAAAAGTTCATCTTTTCGATGGCTTCACGCACATGTTTGGCGTTGGCCTCCGTCAGGAGTGGATTTTCACCAACCATGTAAAGGGCTGTAATTTTGCCCTCGTAGATGGCGTCGAAAATTTCAGTGTGGGTAAGCCCAATTTTATCGGACATCGGCTTGCCCCAGGCCTCTTCAAATTTGACCTTATTTTCAGGGATGGTGACATTCTGATACCCAGGATAGACGTTGGGCAGTCCGCCCATATCACAGGCACCTTGAACGTTGTTCTGGCCGCGCAGGGGGTTGACGCCTGTGGATTCCTTACCAATATTCCCGGTTATCAAGGCCAGGTTAGCGACCGCCATGACATTGTCGGTGCCGTGGGTGTGCTGGGTGATCCCCATGGCGTAGAACAGGGCCGCCGGTTTGTTGGTGGCGTAGGTGTGGGCCACCTTGGTGACCTGCTTCCAGGGTACTCCGGTGATTTCTTCAATAAATTCGGGAGTATAAGCGTCTAACGATGCCTGGAATTCGTCAAAATTCTCGCAGTGTTCATCGATAAAGGCTTGATCTTGCAGGCCTTCTTCAAGGATATAGCGGCACATGCCCATCAGCAATACAGTGTCACTGCCGGGCTTGGGCTGGATGAAAGCATGCGCGGCACGAGCCAGATCGATTTCCTTCGGATTAGCAACTAGCAGGGTAGTCCCGTTTTGGGCCGCCCTTCGCATACGTTGCCCAATGACGGGGTGAGCGTTGGTGGTGTTGGCACCGATAACGAAAATTGTTTTTGCGCCGTCAATCTCCTTGATGGAGTTGGTCATTGCGCCTGAGCCAAATGATGTGACCAGACCGGCCACAGTGGGGCTGTGTCAGAGCCGGGCGCAGTGGTCAACGGTATTCGTTCCCATCACTGCGCGGGTAAACTTTTGGATCAGGTAGTTTTCTTCTACGGAGCACTTGGCGCTGGCCAATGCGGCGAATTTATCGCCTTTGCTCTCGGCAAACTTGCTGGCGATCAATTCCAGAGCTTCGTCCCACTCGGCTTCGACAAATTCACCGTTTTTCTTGATCAGCGGTTTGGTCAGCCGATCGGGATGATTGATGAAGTTGAATCCATAGCGACCTTTGACGCACAAGCTGCCTTCGTTTGTGGGGCGCTCGCGGTCGGCTCTTACGCTAACCACTTCATCGCCACTCACACCTAAATAAATCCCGCAGCCTACACCGCAGTACACACAGGTAGTTTGGACTTCACGGGCCGCAATGTGAGGTTTCTTGGGAGCCAGAGCACCTACCGGGCAGCGGTCCACACATTCCCCACAGGATTCACAGATCGACTCCACGAATGGTTTGTTCCCAAATGTGCCGACAACCGTACTGACACCGCGGTCGATGAATCCCAGCGCGCCCAGTCCTACAATTTCGTCGCAGGTCCGTACACAGATGCCGCAGATTACACATTTATTGGGGTCAAACTGGAAGAAGGGGTTGGATGTGTCGATGGGCAGATCGCGTTCGGTTTTGCGGAGCCGTTCCAACCGTTCGGGCTGCACGCCCATATAGGCTGACACTGTCAGCAGGTCGCAGTCGTTGGCGGCGGCGCAGGCCAGGCAGTCCATGTGGTGATCGGCGATCAGCAGTTCGATAGCGATCTTGCGGGCCTGGTAAATTGCTGGGCTGTTGGTGCGCACATCGATGCCCTCGCGTACCGTTTCCAGGCATGACATCGTCATACTTCCGCCATCAATTTCAACCCCGCATAAACGGCAGGCTCCCACCGGCTTCAGATCCGGATGGTGACAGAGATGAGGGATATAAATATCGTTTTCTAAAGCCGCATCTAGAATATTTTGGCCTTCTCGGGCAGCGATCTCTTGTCCGTCGATGATAAATTTAATTTTTTCGGTCATATGGCGCTCCTCTATCCTTCCGCCAATTCCACTTCGCCGGTGCGGATTTCCACCGAGAAGACTTTGGGCGGGCAAATTTCATAGCACACGCCGCATTTGTGGCACAGAGATTGGTCGATGTAATGCAGTTCTTTCTGTTTGCCGATGATGGCTTCTGTGGAACAGTTTCGGCGGCACAAGCCACAGCCGATACAGCTTTCCAGGATGTGATAGGTGATAAATTCCTTGCACTGTTTGGCTGGGCAGGCATTGTGGTGGATGTGAGCCTTGTATTCATCTCGAAAGTAGCGCAAGGTGGTTAAAACTGGATTTGGAGCGGTTTGCCCCAACCCGCACAGGGAACCTGCCTTGATGCCTTCAGCCAAATCCTCGAGCAATTCAATATCTCCAGGTTTGCCGCGGCCCTCCACAATGTCTTCCAAAATGTCGAGCATCTGTTTGGTGCCCAAACGGCAGGGCACGCATTTTCCACAGGATTCCTTTTCTGTGAAGTCGAGGAAATAGCGGGCCACATCGACCATGCAGGTATCCTCGTCCATCACTACCATACCCCCGGAACCCATCATCGATCCCGCTTCGATCAACGAGTCATAATCAACGGGTGTATCCAGGAAGGATTCGGGCAGACAACCCCCAGAAGGTCCGCCGGTTTGGACGGCTTTGAACTTCTTGTTGGGGTCCAGCATTCCGCCACCAATGTCGTAGATAATCTCCCGTAGGGTGATTCCCATTGGCACCTCGACCAAGCCGCTGTTGGCGATCTTTCCAGTCAGGGCAAAGACAGCCGTCCCCTTGGATTTCTCTGTGCCAATGCTGGCGAACCAATCTGCGCCGTTGTTGATGATCAGGCCGACGTTGGCGTAGGTCTTGACGTTGTTGAGCAGAGTGGGTTTCCCATTCAGGCCTTTGACCGCCGGGTAAGGCGGGCGGCTGCGCGGCATACCGCGATTGCCCTCGATGGAAGTGATCAGGGCTGTTTCCTCGCCGCAGACGAATGCGCCCGCACCGTGGAAGATGTCGATATCGAAATCAAATTCTCCGCCCATGATGCCTTTGCCAAGGTAGCCTTTCTCGCGGGCCTGATCGATGGCAATTTGCAGTCGTTTAATTGCCAGGGGGTATTCGGCCCGGCAGTAGATATAGCCTTGCTGCGCGCCGATGGCAAAACCTGCAATGGCCATGCCTTCCAGAACGGCATGAGGATCACCCTCCAAGACGGAGCGGTCCATAAATGCGCCTGGATCGCCCTCGTCGGCGTTGCAGAGCACGTATTTGGTATCGCCAGGGGCGTCTTTGGTAAATAACCACTTGCGACCCGTGGGAAAGCCACCGCCGCCGCGCCCGCGCAATCCGGAGTCCAATACCGACTGGACGATAGCATCGGGAGTCAGGTCGAAGATGGTTTTCTTCAAGGCTTCATAGCCGCCGACTTCTAGATAATCATCGATATGCTCGGGATCGATCTTTCCACAGTTTTTCAGTACCAACCGTTTTTGTTTCGAGTAAAACGGAATATCATGATAGGTGGGGAGTTTTTCTTTTGTGGCTGGGTCCGCGTAATAAAGTTTCTCAACCGGTTCACTCCCATTCTTCAGAGAATCAACAATGGCCTCGACATCTTTAGTTTTGACGTTGGCGTAGAAGGTACCCTCGGGCTCTACGATCACAATCGGACCCTGCTGACACATCCCATGACAACCGGTGAATTTGATCTCAATCCCGCTATCACCGAAGCCGGCTTCTAATTCGGTTTGAATATCAGCAGATTTGGTTGATTCGCAGCCAGTGCCTCGACAAATGAGAACGGATAGTTTATTCGCTGCCATTTTTCCCTGCCTCCGCTTTGATAAGTTTACGGACTTTATTCTTCGTCAGGTTGCCGTGAACTTCTTCATTGTAGGTGATGGCCGGTGCCAAAGCGCAGCAGCCAATGCAAGCGACAGTTTCAACGGTGTATTCCAGGTCCTCAGTGGTCCCCTCCTCATCCAGGCCAACGTTGTCGGTGATTTCCTCTAGAATTGCAGGAGCACCGCGCACATGGCAGGCTGTCCCACGACAGACGCAGATGTGATTACGTCCCGTCGGTTCAAACCGGAATTGGGCATAAAACGTCGCCACCCCATAAATATCGCTCTCAGGAACCCTGGTAAATCGGGCGATATCCTGCATCGACTCTTCAGGAAGGAACGTATAGTTTTCTTGAACCTTCTGTAAAATGGGAATGATTTCTTCCCGCTTCCCTTCAAACTGCGTAAAAATATCTCGTAACGCTTCTTCCATATTCTCTCCTTGTAGAGTGATTTTTCATTTGGAGAATAAAAGAAATAACAACTACTCGGCCATTTCTTATGAAAGGATAAACATGGCCAAGTATCGTTATAGATTCTATCCCATATGGGGATCATGTAAATCTAACAAAAATCACTTTTCGGGTAGGGAAGGGTCACATTGAGCAGAATGGGGACGAATTGGGCCGAAGTAGCAAGAAGATCGAGCCGATTTTCTGAGCCTGTGTTCCCAATAGCGAATTCGAACAATATTTTATGAGGGAATAGAATTTCTAAACGTTGCTTTCAAAAAACAAATAAATTGGTAGAGACGCAGCATGCTGCATCTCTACTACACAGATATAGTTGATCGAGACAAGACATCCCACCAAGGTGTCTCAACTGTTTATGATCGGTTTTTTTTCTTCCCCTTCAAACGCGTAAATTCTAGCACCTTCTCGGGGGGTACCCCCTGTTCAATGAGATGTTCACGTTTAGCTTTCAGTGCTCCCGTGGGACACACCCCGATACAGTTGCCACAGAAAACGCACGTGGTCTCGGTGAGCGGTTTATCGAAGAAGGTCGCAATTTGGGTGTCGAAGCCGCGGCCGCTGAAATTGAGTGCGTAGGTAAACTGGGCGTCATCGGCACAAACTTGCACGCAGCGCCAACACATCACACATTGGGAATAATCCCGAAGATAAACCGGATTGTCATCCATGATCGCCGGCTGGCGTCTTTTGCCTCCATCGAAGCGTTCGGGAATGCATTGGTAGTCTACAACCAGGGCTTGAATTTCTGGGCTTTCAGAGATGTCCACTGTGGAAACTAACATCTCCAAGATTGTGCGTCGAGCGCGTTCTACTTTAGGTGAACGGGTATGTATTTCGGCCCCATCTTGCGCCGTTACCACACAGGCCGCTTGGAGCATGCGAGCGCCTTCTACCTCAACTACGCACAAACGACATAAGCCATTGGCGGTGGTGTGAGCAAAATAGCACAACACTGGGATTTCTACATCAATATCTCGGGCAGCATCCAGGATAGTTGTGCCTGCAGGGACGCTGATGGGTGTGCCGTCGATGGTTAGTTGGACATATTCTTCAGTCACGGTACCTCACTTCTTATGCAATTACCAATAAAAGAATTATTATGATCCCAGGAGCCCAAAAGTTTATCTTCTTTCCTTAATGCCTGGCTTCCCAATGAATGATCACTTAGGGATAGATTCAATTTGCTCAGAGAAAACAACACGTTCTGGACTGCTATATACGCGCATTCTGCCAGAACGCACATAACCAATCAGGGTGATGTTCCAGGCTTGGGCCATTTCCACCGACATGGAAGTTGGCGAAGTGCGCGAGGCGATCACTGGGCAGCCCATTTTGGCAGCTTTGCGCAACATCTCCGATGATATTCGCCCGGTAATTAACAACACGCGTCCTTGGGGATCAATTCCATCCTGCAAACAGATCCCAGAGATTTTGTCGATGGTGTTATGCCGGCCAATGTCCTCTACAATAACCAAAATTTCTTCCGATTGTGGGTCAAACAAACCAGCTGCATGCACACCGCGCGAACGGGCATACAAACTGTTGGGCGGTTGTAGTTTTCGGAAGGCTTGCCGAATTTGAGCCGGTTCAATAACCAACTCACTATTTAATGGTTCGATACCAATGCGAGGATCATCGAATGTGACCCCTCCGCCGCATCCGCTCGTGATGATCAGGCGTTCAGGTTTCACGAAGTCTCGGTCTAGCCAGATGTCTACACAACAGCCCAGCTCGCTGGTATAGATAAGGTTAATCTCGGACATGCTTTCGATGAGCCCTTCATTTTTGAGAAATCCGAGTGCGAATTTTTCCTGTTGAAGTGGGCTGCCCATCATCGAAGCCAATTCAATGCCATTGACAAAAATGCTGATCAGCGCTTCCTCGATTATTTCCCCTTCGCCCTGATGCCAACCATCTTTTAGCTCGAACCAGCTCGTAGGGACCGCCCCAGGGTTATTGTTACGCAGATGTTTTTTCTTCATACTTTCCAATATCGTGACTTTTAACCCCCTTAAAATCAACCACGGATGAATAAGATAAACACAGATATTTGTCTCTATTATCCCATTTATCTGTGTTCATCTGTGGTTCCTTTTTTATCGATTTTCAAACCAAATACATCTGGGCATTTGTCCCAGGCGGAAAGGATAGCTGTTGAAGCCATCTGCCCGACGCCGCAAATCGAAGTTTCGGCCATGGCAAAGCCAACGTCTTCAAGAGCAACGATATCAGCTCGAGTTGCCTGGCCGTCGACCACTTTCTGTATGATCTCTAGTTGGCGTTGCGTGCCTAA
Source organism: uncultured Anaerolineales bacterium (assembly GCA_964629085.1). GTDB lineage: Bacteria > Chloroflexota > Anaerolineae > Anaerolineales > UBA11858 > NIOZ-UU35. Next base: position 1,614 of record CAZVPR010000022.1, on the reverse strand, counting down.
TTGACAGGGGAAACATTTTCCACAGGATTCGTGAGCGAAAAAGTGGGCCAAGCTGTACAAAAATTTGCGCATATCACGTTCAGTGTTGATCACATTGACGACACCCGAACCCAGGAAATATTTGTTCTCTGCCAGGCCCTCGAAACTCATGACCAGATCCAAATCGTCCGGTCCGGCGAAAGTGCCAGCCGCCCCGCCGATGAGTACGCCCTGCAAATCACCAACCACTCCCCCAGCTTTTTCGAGAATATCTCCAAGCGTGATACCCAACGGTAACTCGTAAACCCCAGGTTTAGTAATATCCCCAGAGAGACAGTACACCTTCGTGCCAGTCGATTCAGGCGTACCCAAAGCCCGAAAAGCTTCAGCTCCATTAGCCAAAATCCAGGCGGCAGCACATAATGTTTCGACGTTGTTGATATCAGTGGGTTTGCCAAACAAACCGGCTTCTGTGGGGTAGGGCGGTTTCAACCGCGGGAAGCCGCGCTTGCCCTCGATGGATTCGAACAAAGCCGTCTCTTCGCCACAAACATAGGCCCCGGCTCCTGAGCGCATTTCGATATCGAAATCGAAGCCGCTGCCCAGGATATTTTTCCCTAAAAAGCCAGCATCACGAGCGTTGGCCAGCGCCTCTTCCATTATCCCTTGCGCCCGCATATATTCGCCACGGATATAGAAATAACCCTGGTCTGCTCCCACGGCAAAGGCGGCAATCACCATGCCTTCAATGATGGATAAAGGATAGCCTTCGATCAAAACCCGGTCTTTGAAAGTCCCTGGTTCGGATTCGTCAGCATTGCAGATCATGTATTTGGGGTGATCCTGTGTCTTGGCCGTGAACTGCCATTTGAGGCCGGTGGGGAAGGCTGCTCCGCCACGTCCTAAAAGTCCAGATTTGCTGATCTCTTCGATGACAAAACCGGGAGAATTATGCAAAGCTTTTTTGATGCCCATGAAACCACCACAAGCTTCGTAAGCTTCAATACTCGCAGGGTCAACCGCGCCACAACTGCCCAAAAGCCAGCGCGGATCGCCTTCGAGGTGGCCTAAGGGAGCCGGGTTTGGAGACAAGATCCAGCTTTGGGGCTCAGTATCCTGCGCAACGGAGACCGGCACCTCTCCGACCAGGGCCGAGGGCGAGAAATCACACAAGCCTAAACACTCTACTGATTCAACCGTATATTTTCCATCTTTCGTCGTTCCTCCAGGATGGACATCAAAATGATCGCAAACACTTTCCAAAATTTCTCGGCTGCCACGCTGAGTGCAAACTGGGCTGACACAAATGCGTACAATGGTTTCCCCGACGGGCTCTTTGTAGAACATGGAATAGAACTCAATGACGCCAAAAACATCGGCCAGAGGGACTTTGAGCGCTTTTCCTATTGCGGTCGCTACAGGCTCAGAGAGATAGCCATAAATCTTTTGGGCATCCCAAAGCGCTGGGAGCAATTGGGCTCGACCACCCGGGGCATGTTTTTGCAATATGGGTTTGAGCTCGCCCAAATCAATGGTCTGAGAAGTCATGCAGTTTCCTTGAGTATCGTTTGAAATAAATAATACTAAACTTGTCTCATTATAATCGATTAACAAACACAAAACCCTAAAGGTTTT
>CAZVPR010000021.1:0-49810 GCA_964629085.1 uncultured Anaerolineales bacterium | reverse complement strand
TGGTAACTCTAGTAGCAAGCTAAGCAACCCGGTAACTTATTAAGAGTTGCCGGGTTTTTATTTGCGCCTAAATAACTTTTTAAAAGGGAATAATCTAATTAATAATTCAAATGCAGGAAATACTGAAACTAAGTTGCCCATTTGGGTAAAACTGGTTTATGGATCCGCCGAATTTGGACCGGCGTCCATTGGAATGATGCGGTCACTTTTCTTTGTAATCTATTTGACTGACACGGTTGGCCTGGATCCACGACTGGCATCTCTTGGGGCTGTGGTGGGACTAATTTGGGATGGGATTAACGATCCTTTGGTGGGAATTGTAAGTGATCGAGTGCAATCGCGCTGGGGACGCCGTCGCCCTTTCTTGCTGATCTTTTCGATTCCCTTTGGGGTTGCTTCTGCGCTACTTTGGGCAGCGCCTAATTGGGACAGCCAGGTGGCTTTGATGGTTTATGTCACCGTTGCATTTATGTTGGTTGATACGCTGGGCACATTGCTGATCGTCCCTTATTTATCGCTGATTCCTGAACTGACCGAAGATTATGATGAACGGACTTCCCTGGCCGGATTCCGCACAGCTTTTCAATTATTCGGTTCCCTGGCGGTGGTGATCACGGCCCCATTGGTGATCGACGCAGCAATAGAATCCGCTCTGACGCAAAAACAGGGCTATATTATTGCTGGGGCAATTTTTGGCTTCTTTAGCATAATTCTTTATTTTTTAGTATTTGTGCTGATTCGCGAAAAAGAAACTGCTGTAGTTTCGGAACAATTGCCTTTTTTCCAATCTTTGCGGCTGGCGTGGAGTAATATACCTTTTCGATTTGTAGCAACGATTTTCTTGCTCAATTGGGGCATGCTGGATATGGTCGCGGTAGTGTTCCCTTTTTATCTGTTATATTGGATAGCTGATGGAAATCTCCTCGCGAAAGCCCATATTTTAGGTCTCGACTTGGCTTTGGAATCGGCATTTTTCGGCATCCTGATGGGCGTTTGCATCTTATCGGTACCATTCTGGCTGTGGTATGCTCGCCGCAGAAATAAGCGTGATGCATATGTGCTGGGGATGATTTTCCTGGCGATTGTGCTCCTACTGATCTTTTTTGTTCAACCGGGACAAATCAACAAGTTGCTCATTTTGGGCGCATTGGCGGGTTTTGGTGTTTCGTCGGCATACGTTTTCCCTGACGCAATGTTTCCGGATATCATGGAATGGGATGAGCTGCGTGCCGGCCGTCGCCAGGAGGGCATTTATTACGGGGCGCGTGCTTTTATCCGTAAATTGACCACTGCACTGGTCATCTTTCTGACATTACAAATGCTTGGAATAGCGGGATATGAGACACCACCCCCTGGCGTGAACCTGTTCGAACAGCCAGCTAACGCGCTCTTAATGATACGTATCCTGATCTCGATAGTTTCCGGTTTGATGCTCTTGGTAGCGGCTGTGATGGCCTGGTTTAACCCCATTACCCGAGAAAGGAACGCGCGCATTCGTCGGTTGCTCGAAAGGCGCAAAAAGCGCACTATTAATCAGGGTTTTTAGGTTCCTATGTGAAATTTCATAATTTGATTATCAAAATTGAGATTTCTGATTTCCCCGATATATGCACTTGAATTTCCTTCAACAATACATTAACCTATGCTCTTGAACTTCACGCGCCGCGTCCTTGATGATTGGAAGCGCATCAACCACTACGGCATGTGACATTACACTTTAGGAGGCATACGGTACGTGAAAAGAGTTTTGCTCGTTACTGATGGTATGGTTCACCCGCCATTTTGGGCTCGAAAAGCTTTGGTCAAGGCTTTTGAAGGGCTGGATGGCTTTGAGTTTATTTCAATCCGTTCATTAGAAAATCTTCCTGGAGATGTAGACTCTTTTGCGGCCATGGTGCTTTATTTTCACCACAAGGAAATATCTAATGAAGCGCTGACAACGCTCAAAGATTTTGTCTTGCATGGAGGCGGGATTTTGGGAGTCCACTCGGCGACTGCCTCATTCAAACAAGAAGAAGCCTATTTTGAAATTCTTGGTGGACGCTTCACCGGGCATGGGCCTGTGGAGAGATTTGATGTGACACCTGTCATAGATGGAACCTTGTTTGACGGTATTCCTGCCTTTCGTGTAGGAGATGAACTTTATATTCACGAGCTACAACCAGGAATCGAAACTCATTTCACTGCTATCTATCAAGGGGAAGAGATCCCGGCTGTGTGGACATATCACTATGGTAGTGGTCGAGTGTGCTATGCCGTACCAGGTCATACAGCCGAATCCTTGAAGAACTCAACCTATCAAAAAGTCCTGAGACGAGGGCTTTTATGGGTATCAAAATCATGAAAAAGCTCAACCTTGCTGTAATAGGTTGTGGTGATGTTGCTGGCTATGTTGCCTGGTTGAGCAGGTTGGTGCCGCAGGTGCAATTCTCTGCCTGTTGTGATCTGAATGTTGAACGCCTGAGGTCATTCTCAAAACGTCACCGCATCCCGCAGGCGTACACGGATTATGCCGATATGCTGGCGAATGCTGAGTTTGATTCTGTTTATCTGTCCGTGCCGCATAACCTACATTATGAAATGATTATCTCTGCAATTGAAGCGGGAAAACCTGTTTTTGTGGAGAAACCCATCACGAGAACGCTGGAAGAGGGCCTTAGCCTTATCGAAGCGATAACAAACCTAAAAGTCGGTGTGAATTATCAAAATCGCTACGATAAGGGTTGTTATGCATTGGCGCGGGCTGTCCAAGCCGGAAAATTGGGGAATATCCATTCAGTCCGGATCAATATTCCCTGGCATCGGGAAGAGAAATATTTCGAGGCATCTCCCTGGCATAAAACCATCACCCAGGCTGGCGGTGGGACGCTCATTACACAAGGGAGCCATTTTTTGGATATCGCCTTGTGGGCGTTAGGAGAAAGACCTGTTTCAGCATCCGGTTATACAAAAAACATCGGCTTTGATGTGGAAGTAGACACCCTGGCACACGGCATCGTTGAAACCGAGAGCGGGGCTTTGATCAGCATTACCACATCGATGGTGGCAGCAAGTGAACAGGCTGTAACCATTGATGTTTATGGGGATAAGGGGACGGCAAAGTATCAAAATTTGCCTTTCTCTAAGGTTAAATTCAAGGGCGTGAATGCTCGGAAGGAGAACCCGCCTGAATGGGGGATCCATGTATTGCAACGCAGTTTGGCAGGGTTCGCAAATTGGATTCTATTTGACAAGCCGTATCTGATCCCTGCTCATGAATCGATTGCGGTGCTCGCGGCCGTTGATGGAATTTATCGATCAGCCGCTTCTGGAAAACAAGAAATAATTGAAATCTAACAAGTATGGTTCGAGGAGTTGGTATGGAAGCAAAAACTGAGAAATTGACGATTTGGCAAAAAATTGGCTATGGCTTAGGTGATATTTACGGTGGCGGTTCTGGTGTAGTGATCAGTTTCTATTACCTGATCTTCCTGACAGATGTAGTGCGCATCTCTCCAGCTCTGGCAGGAACAGTCATCCTGATCAGCAAGATCTATGATTCGATCACCGATCCACTCGAGGGCATCCTTGCAGATCGCACCCGCACAAAGATGGGACGCCGACGTCCCTATCTCCTGGCGGGGATTCCGCTGGTTTTTCTCTCCTTCTTTGCTTTGTTCTACCCTTACAGCATGGAATCTGAAACCATCCGATTTATTGCTGTTATGCTCAGTTATCTTTTCTTTTCAACCATCGTCTCGATCGTGATGCTCAATTACAACGCCCTGCATTCTGAGATTACCCTTGATTACAACGAAAGATCCTCGCTCAGTTCAGTCCGCATTTTCTTTTCGACGGTTGCCTCTATTGCCGCAGCGCTTCTTCCTCTCGAGATCGTTAAAATCTTCCCGGATATACATCAGGGGTATATCGTTATGGGCCTTGCCTTTGGCGCTTTTTTTGCCCTGCCCTTTATTGCCACAGTTTCAGCGGTAAGGGAGCGCCCAGAATTTCAAAAACCTCCTGAACCCTTCATTGATGTTTTTCCAGAAACCTGAATTTTGACAAAACCCGGGTTTCAAAATTGTCTGAATGGATTATTCCTGGTGCTGTTCCGAAACACAAATTTGGGAAATCCCGAAAATCTATCAAGAAAATGCACGAGCAGGAATCAACGCCTTGTTTTGCAAAAACAAACCAGTTCATTTTAAAAGTCAACCGGTTGAGTCGCGCGACTCAACCGGTTGACTTGTTTGACTCAAGGGGTCTATTTTAAAAATCAACCCCTTGAGTTTGAAAATGAAGTAGTAGGTGATTGGTAAGTGACAACACATACATTCTGTCACCCTGTTTCCCCGAAGTTTTTCTAGGTTACAGTCAGGGTAGAGTCAAATCCGCCGCTGCGCAACCTGAAGGAATTCCTGACCAGCTACGCAGACCAGAACATGGAAAAATGCTTGCAAGTTGGCACGAGCACCGACGAAACCAAAACCGGATTCAAGTTGATCATCACATACTGCAATTTTGGCAAAATTGCTGAAATCATAGGTGACAGTGAGATCTGTTTTTGGATGACCTGCATCACAGATGGGTATTTCTTTCCGTAGCAGGCGGAAATGGCTGCTGTTGATCGTTTCAACGTATTTGGATAGCAATTTGATCGTCTTGCTGTCTCGATCTGTCGCTCGAACGATCCGCGCTGGCGCAGTTGATTTATAATTTCTCGGGGACCCTGGAAATTTCGAGGCTTGGAGTGTAGAACCAGCTTGAAAATTCCAGGATGCTCCCTAAATAAATTTCTTTTCGCCTTTCGATAGGAGATCATCAATGATTACCAGCAGAAAATATGCCCTCAAAATATCTGATCTAATAAAGGAACGCAGCGAATTGGTTTCGTTAGCGATCCTGCTATTGGTAATGATTCAGTCATTGGTGTTGGTTGGTTTTCGTTCCATGTTGCTGAATGCTTACACCTATCAGCAGCCCGAGCAATTGGACGATGGGATTGAAGTGGGCACATTATCCGAGGTCAACTTGGACGAAGCCTACCTTGGAAAGGTTGTTGATGACATAAACGATGGGAAATATGGGGAGATCCATGCCATGCTCATCTATAAAGATGGCAAGTTGGTCTTTGAAGAGTACTTTCCCGGCCATGATTACCAATGGGATGGCCCCAACCATCACGGGGACTGGGTGTCCTGGGATATCGATCGGCGTCATGATATCCATTCTGTGGGTAAAAGCATTACCTCTGCCTGTATTGGTATTGCCATTGACCGGGGTTTCATCAATAGTGTAGACGATCCCATTTTCAAGTATCTCCCTGATTATCAGCATCTCAACATGGCCGGGAAAGATCAGATCACCATCGAGCATTTGCTGACCATGTCCTCCGGATTGCAATGGGATGAATGGGGTACCTCATATGCCAATGAAAGCAATGACGTCATTGCCTTGTGGGTGAATTGCGATGATCCGGTGGAATGTATTTTGGAAAAACCGCTGGTTAATGACCCTGGCATTCACTTCACCTACAGTGGGGGCAATATGATCGTCTTGGGTGAGATCATCAAGAACGCCACTGGGATGGATATAGAAGCCTTTTCTTGGAAATACCTTTTCGAGCCCTTGGGGATTGATTCGCCGCCCTGGCAGTGGATCAATGACACCGGTGTGATTTACGCCGGCGGAGATCAGTATATGACTCCTCGAGAGATGCTAAAATTTGGGGTAACTTACCTCCAGGGTGGCACCTGGGGTGGACAGCAAATTGTCTCCGAGGGATGGGTGGAGAAAAGCGCCGCACCTTATTCCGGCCCGGGCAACACCTGGCTCAACCATTTCTTGCGACCGATTCCACCTGATGATGGCACCTGGGGCCGGCGTGGTTATTCCTACACTTGGTGGACCCATGAATTCTCACATGGCGGCCAAAAATTCCTGGCTTATTGGGCCGGCGGTTGGGGTGGTCAGACTATTAGGATTCTGCCCAATCAGAATACGGTGGTTGTTTTCACCGGCGCCAATTACAATGCAATGGACCCCACGGTAAAGATTTTGACGGGATCTGTGATCCCTGCTTTTGGTGACTGAGAGAAAAACTACGAAACTAAATTTAAACATCTGGCTGATTCCATCCCAGCCAGACCAAGTGATTAGTATGAAGAAAAGTATTCTTCGACTAACCCTTATCAATCCGGCGAGCTGCGCAATCATTGTGCCCGGTGAGGTTGATCAGATCTAGCTTGATGAAAACAAGCTGACGGTTACTATATGTGAACAGAACAATGCACCAATTTCAATTTTGACTGGCTCTTTCGGTCAAGCAGCTCTCCATGGTTTGATGCGACGACTGTATTCGTTTAGATTAGCGCTGATTTCTGTGATTTGTGTAGATTAGGATTATGGTGGCAAGTTAGACTAATCTGGCTCAAATTGAAAATTGCTCTAAAGTTTCCCACCACGAGCCAGGCTTTTTAGAATTTTGAACCCAATGGACATGATTCTGAAAGGGTTTTGCCCCCCATTTTTTCTTGAAGAAGGCAATTCCCGAGTTAATACCTAATCCCAAATTCAGGTAGGTTTTCTCTAATGCTTGAGCCTGCTCAATGATTTGGGCCAACAAAAGATCAGATACCCCTGGAACTGAATGTTTTTGTGAACGAATATTGTACATATAGAATGCGTAGTCCCGCGCGCCGAAATCTGCCACATCAAAAGCGACCAGCTTGCCGGACGCAGTGCGAGCATCAAATACACGAACGTGATCACATTTGACGTACTCTGGCAGACGCTGGAAGATAAAACGTGTCGCATCATCGCACTGACAATTACGCAAAAATGCGTTGAGCAGTCGCTTATGCTCCCTCGAAAAACTGCCGATTGTAATTTTAACCTCGCGTCGGGCGCGTTTTAGCATGTAGCGCACCTTTTTGGGTATAACCAGGTGCGACAAAGGGACGCGGTAGTACGCATCGTTTGTGGAAGGGGCGGTATTCTTGAAACTTGAGGGCTGTTCAGGAGCAATGATGGAAATGGACTCAGGGGAGTAATGTGCTTTGGTCTCCTCGATGGCGGCCACCATATTATGCTCATCCCAGCCTCCATGGAGCGGGTAGCCGATGAATATCAGGTGAGTGAGACCCTTGTGAACAACAAAATCCTCGATCAAAACTGGCTCTGTGCCCGAAACGGCAGAGACATAGTATGGCAAGTGCTCCGGGATATAGGCATTGTCGAGGATAAAATTCCGCTCGCTTGGCGTGATCATTCCGGCTCCTGCGTCACGGAATACCCTTCATCTTGGAACAATTTGATCACCCCAGGGATATGTGGAAAGCCGATGAATGCCAGTGCATCTTCGCGTTCGAACACGGGAATCATGCGATCGAAAAGAATTTGATCACGCGCGCTGACAATTACGGGACCACGGGTCACAAACCGTCCCGTAAGCGCGGATAACTCATCCAATTTACCTGCGAGGTAATAGTCAATATATTTTTCCTGAAACTCTTCCCAATTGCATACATCATTCAAGTTTTGGGCAATTCGCTTAACTGAAATATTGTCGAGGACTTCCAATTGTTCTTCAAGTGTTTCCAAGAAAAGAATATCTTTCCCTAACTTCCGGGCGACCTGATATCCTTCCAAATCGACCGAATAATTCCAACCAAAACAGGTTTGCCAGATAGAAAAGAAAGCCGCAAAGGGGCGAATTCCACTTGTAAATGCTTCAAAATAGATTGGCCGTCGTTCCACCAACGATAACAGCCAGGCTTCTCCGCTTTGATGTTCAAGCTGCTTTCTCAAGAGGTTATCGATTGACCTGATAGTTTCTGGGGTTAGGGCTTCAATATATGCCGTGTTACCATCACCATTTCGGCCATATTCAGCTATTAAGGCAGAACTATCCTCGTCCAGTGGGCCCTCAAACATCACTGTGGCCACATCTTGCATTAACTTCATCATCGATTTATGGAAGCTGTATGGGAAAAAATGGGCTGTCCCTACCAGACGAGATAACCTTGCCTCCTTTGCAACCCGCCAAACCATGCGCAGGTTTTTTTCCTTTGACAAAAAACGAAGCTTCATTTAAAGATAATCTCCCAAAAGCAAATTCAAGGCCTTGATCTGTTCGGGTGGTCCAAAATACAACTCACAATATTTATACTTGATAACAGGTTTTCCTCCCCATTTCACCTTAAAGTGTCGAATCCCTGAATTGACGCCCAGTCCCAGGTTGATGGATGGCTTCCCCCGTTGTCTGGCCTGGGCGATCATTTCGCTAAACAACAGATCCGAAGCATGAGGCACATAGTTAACTCTCGAGTGGCATCCCAGCAAATAATTATCAAATTCTTTTGCAGCGGTTTCGACAACAAAAAATGCGCAGAGATTATCGTTTTCATCACGAGCTTCGAGCACTCGAGCGGTCTCACAACTACCAACATAATCAGGCATTGATCGGTACAGCTCTGCGATCAACGGTGGGAGTTTCTGACGTCGCATCAATTCTTCCACCAGGGATTGCTGATCATTTTCAAAGTTCAGCGAAATATGAACCTGCAGACTCTCCCTGGCTCGTTGAACCTGACGTCTCAAGGATGATTTGGGGTTGAAATTTGCCAAATCGAGCTGATAATAATGATCATTTTGATAGTTACGGCAGGACGATTTAAGTGGTTTGGGAATCTCGGGACCGACGAACCAAATATACTCGGGGGAAAATGCTTTCCGAACTCCCTCGAGCAGGCTGACACATTTTTGAGCATCAAATTGTCCCTCAAGGGGGTAGCCAATAAAAATGACCCAATTGTCTTTGGTGTACCCGAGATATTGGTCGACCTGGAAAGGCGAACCGCCTGAAATCCCCACCATCAAAGCAGGAATGTGCTCTGGCACATAGGCTTGGGCCAATGCATTTGCGGCGCTGGTAAGATCTAGCTCGAAAGGTTTTCCACTGCTCATTGTACTTATTTGATAAATAAGGTAGTGTAGCATCCTGAGTAAGCCGGAACGAAGACAAGGTTGTAGCGAGGGTGAGGTTTCCCGTATTTCACGCCTCGATACGGCCTGCAAGAAGAGAATGAGCGGATCAACTCGGGATGAAGTTATATCGTTTCATAGCTGTAGATACTTGCTTTATTACAGATCAGGCTCTGACTAATTCTGCGATGCGGATTGTTTCGATCTCGGGGCTCCAGTAGATTTCTATCAATCCCTGATCAGACTGCAAAGAATCGAAGATCTCATCAGGGAGTGTTTCTCCCAATTTCCCCAAGCTCCATACCGCCATACCGCGCACTTTGGGGTCAGGATCGTTCAGGCCTGGAAGAATCCAGGGTAGTGCAGCTCGAGCATCTTCCAATCGCACTTTAGCTAATCTTCCCATGGCCCATAACCACCCGGCTCGGAATCGAATGGCATCTTCAGGTTCCATATCCAAAAGATTGACGAGGATTGGGATGAAGTCACTGAAAAGGCTAGGATTGTGAAAAATGACTTCACCGATCATTTCCGGTGCCCGCCAGCCAATCCCTCCGGATTCATCATTTAGCAGCCAGATCAGCCGCCGCAGATGGATGCGCACATATTCGGCATCACTTTCTGCCATGATAGCAGAAACCCGGCCAAAAGCATCTACAGCCCGCCAACTAATCAAACGATCTTGATCATATGTCAGCATGGTGAGAAAACTCATTGTGCGCCGGTTATCGCGGGCAAAGGCACAGATTGCATCAAATTCCGCTTTTAATAAAAAGGTGCGCAGGGTATCAATATTAGATGCCATAAAGGTAGTAGCAGGTTTGGCAGACTTCAGGAGCTTCGGGAAGCGAGTATTCGCCATCGCCACCCAACACAGTTTGCATCAGGGCTTCCTGTTCTCTATTAAGGCGATCATCATAAACCTTGCGGAAGGCAACGAATTCTGGCTTTTTCCAGATTGCTAGCAGAGATTCTTCATGGATATCGCCATAAACCTGGCAGGGCACGCGGACACGTTCCCCGTCGAAATACCGCTCCTCGGCGTATGAGAGGGTGATGCAGGGTGAGACCTTTCCCTCCCAATTGATGAAGAGATTTTTAACCGGGCGCTGCTCACAAATTACTTGTTGTCGGGGCACTAATTTATAGAGACGCAATCCAATCCCTAATTCTTCAGCGCGATGGAGAGCTTTCTCCCGGATGTATTTTACATCAGGAATGGGGTCTCCATGATGACTGAATAAACCCCGCTCGTAATCACCATCTTTGGTGATTACATCCAGGTTTTTGGCAACAACTTGTTCGACACCCAATAAATGAGCCAGACCTATATATTGGGGTAATTCGTGGAAGTTTTCCTGATCGCCGACCATCATCACGAAGACCATCATCAATTTGGGAGTTTTACTGTCCAATTGCTTTTTAAGGTCCCGCAATGCCCTGATATTACCGATGACGGTCTCATAGCTTGAACCCTGCCGGATTTGGTGATAGGTTTCTGGTGTGGCGGCATCGAAAGAAATTGAAATCCAATCCAGGCCCAAGCGGATCAAGTTTTCTGCCAACTCAGGGGTCAATAAAGTGCCGTTGGTGCTGAAGCCAACTTTGCAGCCAGCCTCTTTGACCGCCTGCACGATTTCTGGTATGTGAGGATTTGTCAGCGGTTCCCCTCCGCCGGTCAGATCCACTTCCTTCGCCAGTGAAAGGTAAGGGCGGATATGGTCGAATGTTTCCAGAGAAAGCAATTGTCCATGAGAGTGGATTTCGATCCAGGGGCACATAACGCACTCCAAATTGCATTGCATACTGGTTTCAATTTGGATCATGTGAAATTGATGTTTTCGTGAAGATTTACGAAACCGAGATAATTTGTCAAACATATGGATGCTAACCTTCATGAACACAATAATTTCGGGTACACTTGCAGTCCGTCATAAAAACATGGCATCATTCTAGCATACGGTAACAAGAAATTTCCCGAGGAGATTGCATGGTAACCACACCGAAGAAACGCAAAAAGAAAAAAGGGACCAAACGCTCGAAGGGACCATCCGGAAAAAACCTGTTGCTAACGCTTACGCTTGTGCCGCTGGTCATCGGCATACTGCTAATTGGCGCCTGGGGGTTGGATCTCTATATTTTTGACGATCCACAAACGCAACCCCTGGTAGGTTTGCTATTTATGTTGTTCAGTTTTTCTGCCTCGAATGCTTTTCAGAAAAAGCGAAATTTGGCAATTGGGTGGATTATGTTATTTGTGGCTGATCTCGTTTTGCTGCTTTGGGTTGAGCTCTGGGCTCAAATCATTGCCATAATAAGTGGGTTGGTAGGCGCTGGCTTTTTGCTTGTTGCTTTCTACCATCGCTGGAAAGCAGATCGAGCTAAGGAAAACTAATAATGGGATCTAGTACAATCATAAAGAACCCCGTTTTCTGTGGAAGAGAACGGGGTTCTTTGTTTTAGGATCATCAGGCTGCAGCAGGTTTTCTGAAACGTCGTTGCATCCATTTGACAATTTCGGCTGTCAACGGGGCCACGACCATAAAGGGCAGCATTAGCAACCAATCGCTCCAACTCAACGAAACGGTGCCAAAAAAGGTTTGCAAGAATGGGAAGTACAGCACACCCAGCATGAGGATAAAGGAAAAACTCACCGCCCATATCATCCACATATTTGATAAGAAGCCAATCGAGAAAATGGAATGGGTTTCCGAGCGAGATGTAAATGCACGTAGTAGCTCCGAGCATACCAGGGTGGTAAAGGCAATCGTCTGCGCCATTAACAGCTGACCAGGATAGCGGTTTAGAGCGATGACAAATACCGACAACACTGCAATAGTATCTGCAACTGAAATTGCCCCGATAGCCCAAGCCATTTCCTGATTGATGACGGGTTCACGTGTCGGCCGGGGAGGTCGACCCATGATGCCGGGTTCGCTCTTTTCCAAACCCAAGGCCAGGGCCGGCGCGCCATCGGTGACCAGGTTGAGCCACAAAAGTTGTATAGGGGTTAGTGGGATGGGCAACCCTGCCAACATGGACAAGAAGATGATCAAAATCTCGCCAATATTGCAGGCGATCAAGAAGAACACGAATTTGCGAATATTGGAATAAATTACGCGGCCTTCTTCGATGGCCGAAACGATGCTGGCGTAATTGTCGTCGGTGAGCACCATATCAGCAGTCTCTTTTGTAACATCGGTGCCGGCAATCCCCATGGCTACACCAATATTAGCCCGTTTCAACGCGGGGGCATCGTTAACACCATCACCAGTCATAGCTACAACGTGATCGCGTGCTTTGAAGGCTTCCACGATCATCACCTTGTGCTGGGGCGATACCCGTGCGAAGGCATCCACATCTTCGACGATTTCCGCCAGCCCTTCCTCGCCCATGGCATCCATTTCGGCACCGGTCACGACCCGACTTCCCGGCGATAGCAAGCCGATTTCTTCAGCAATAGCGGCGGCTGTATCTGGATAATCACCGGTTACCATTACGCTCTTCAATCCAGCACCATGGGCTATATCGACCGCTGGCTTCACCTCCGGGCGAGCTGGGTCGATCATTCCCAACATGCCCACAAAAATAAGGTTTTCTTCTACGCTTTCTAAATTATCTGCGTCGGGGAGTTTGTCAATCGGACGGTAAGCTACTCCGATCACACGTAGTGCCTGGCGGGCCATTTCGGAATTGGCTGCCAGGGCCTTCTCACGAATACCGGATGTCAAATCTATCACCTGGTCGCCGCTGGCAATGTAGGAACAGTAGCTCAGGAGCACATCCGGTGCTCCCTTGATAAAAGCGATCTTTCCGGCACCATTTGTCAATCCTTTCAAAGGGAATTGCAATTCGTGAATGGTCACCATTCGTTTGCGAGCTGAATCAAAGGGAATTTCCATCACCCGAGGGTATTGGATCTCGGCGTCTTGCTGGTGAATTCCTGCTTTTTCTGCGGCCACCACCAGGGCTCCTTCAGTTGGGTCTCCGACCATGCGATACATGGATTGCCCATCTTCTCGCCCGCTTTCTTCCAGACGGGCATCACTACAAAGTGTGGCGCCATGCAGAAGTAGAGAAACAGCTCCGTTCTGTTTTGGATCATAGGCTGTGCCTTCCAGGGTTGAGAATTCTCCCACCGGGCTGTAGCCTTCACCGCTTACACGGAAGGAATTACCCTGAGCCCATCCTTGAACTACGGTCATCTCATTCTGAGTCAGAGTGCCGGTTTTATCGGAGCAGATCACGGTGGCGCAACCCAGGGTTTCAACAGCTGGGAGTTTGCGGATCAGACTGTGGCGACGTACCATGCGCTGCATTCCCAGTGCTAGACAGATGGTCACAACGGCCGGTAATCCTTCAGGTACGGCTGCAATCGCTAGGCTGACGGCGGTCATAAACAGTTCGACGATGTCATGCTGATGAGCCTGGAAATAGGCTCCGGGACCCTCACGGAAGATCAGTAATGGTTGGGTATCTCGCAAAATGCCATAAAGGAAAATGATGCCACAGATGATCAATGATACAACTCCCAACAATTTTCCTAAATCGTCGAGTTTTCGTTGCAGGGGAGTATCCTCATCTTCGAAGGATTGCAACATCTCTGCGATCAAACCAATTTGCGTATACATGCCTGTGGATGTCACCAGCCCGGTGCCGCGCCCATAGCTGACCACTGTCCCCATGAATGCCGAATTTTTGCGATCTCCCAGGGGGATATCACGATCCAAAACGACACGCGCATCTTTGTTGACAGGCACCGATTCCCCTGTCAGAGAGGCTTCTTCAACCTTTAGATTGACTGTCTCGACCAGACGAATATCCGCGGGGACGTAGTTGCCCGCCTCCAGGTAGACAACATCCCCAAGTACCAGTTCGTTCGCCGGGATTGTGATACGGTGTCCATCGCGCAGCACACTGGCATTGGGTGCGGTCATCTTCTTTAGTGCTGCAAGGGCCTGCTCGGCTTTCGATTCTTGCACAACGCCCAGGATGGCGTTCAAAACCACAATGGCCATGATGGCTGAGGCATCTACAATTTCGCCCAATATTAGCGAGATCACTGCGGCCACGATCAAAATGATAACCAGGAAGTTATTGAATTGATCCAGCAGCATCTTCAGGAATCCAGGACGGGGTCGCTCTACCAACTCGTTTAGTCCGTATTTTTCTAAACGAGTCTGAGCTTGAGACGAAGACAAACCGGTCTTTAAATGCGTATCAAAAGACTCTGATAGCTGTTCTACAGCAAGCGCATGGGGTTCATTCGGATTCATACACTGCACTCCATAATGAAAAGTTGTCTAATTTAGCTTTTTTGAATTCATCTGATGGAAAACACAAATTGTATTGTAGCAAAGCGCATCTTTGGGGAGAATAAGCTGTCGCTTATCTGATCTAAGACTTTCCTTAGATGACTTAAGGCTTTCACTTATTCACTGAGATTGGGATTCTTTATAAAATACAACTGGATAAATATGCGATTGATTTATCCGTGTTGAATTTATCCATTGGTACATTTATTTTTTTAAAAAGGAGATTCGAATGAAGGAGGTGAGGCTAAACCCAAGACAAAGTAATTATGTTGTTTGACGCAGAGCAGAAGGAAATTCAAACCACTCTTTTGTGGGTTTTGAATGAAGGACAAACTGCTCCTCAAGCGTTCGCTTGGGAAATTTTATCCTGTAAGATCAATGAGGAGAACATGTCATGAAACTTTCAGAAGATTGGCTGGCGGTAATCATCGGATTTGCGGTAATACTCATTGCCGTACTCGACGTATTACAACCCGATTGGTTCAAGTTTTAGGATAAGGTCATCGGAATAGGAGATAATCATTATGTCTACTGCAACTGCTCAGCCAAGTGCTGAAAAGAAAAACACCGCTGGCTTTTTCATCGGCCTGGCGGTTGTAATTGTGTTGTGCTTCGTCACGCGTTATTTCTACAACATCGTGAAGCCGATGACGCTTCCTGGCGGCATTCCCGGCAAGGTATTGGAATACCCCATTTGGGCCGCCGTGATTGGTTTGATCTTCAACTGGATTTTTAAGACAGCCAAAGTCCACGAGCGCCTGACCCCAGGCTTCAAAACTGAGCTGTTCCTTAAAATCGGTCTGATCCTGTTGGGTGGTAAGGTCAGCTTCAAGGTTTTGGTTACTGCCGCAGGTGGCGCTATTATTCAGGGCATCGTTATGGTGACCTGTGTCTATTTCTTCTCCTGGTGGTTGAGTGGCAAATTTGGTCTGCCTGACACCTTGCGAGCCGTGATGTCGACCGCTGTCTCGATTTGTGGTGTTTCTGCTGCCATTGCCAGCGCCGGCGCTGTATTGGCCAAGAAAGAAGAGATCACCTACGTGACTGCTCTGGTGATTGTGACTGCTCTACCCTTGATGGTGATTGCGCCATTGATAGCGAGGGCAATGAACATGCCAGAACCTGTGGCTGGCGCCTGGTTCGGCGGCAACGTGGATACCACGGCCGCCGTTGTGGGCGCTGGAACAATATATGGCGAAACGGCCGAGACCATCGCCAGTATCGTCAAGCAGACACAGAACGTATTGATCGGTGTGGTGGCCTTTGCTCTGGCATATTACTTTGTTGCCAAAGAAGGTGAGGGAGAAAGGCCAAGCCTGTCAGTCATTTGGCAACGCTTCCCCAAATTTGTTCTGGGTTTCATCCTTGCGTCACTGCTCTTCACCTTCGGTTTGATCTCAAAGGACAACACCTCCTACAAGGTCATCCAGAACATCAAAGCCTGGTTCTTCTGCGCAGCCTTTGTCTGCATGGGTTTGGAACTTTCTGTGGCTGAGTTCAAGAAGATGGGTTGGAACCCGGTGATTGTGTATATCATCGTCACCATTTTCAACACCCTGCTTGCCCTGGGTATTTCCTACCTGATCTTCGGCTGGCTCTTCCCAGTAAATCTATAACCCCATATTTTCATCACTGTACAACCGGGGGAGGGATCGTGAGCCCACACTTGGCTAACTGCCTCCCCCTTTTCAATCGACCCACAAGGAGGTCAATATGTCTGAATCAGAAACCCCCTTGCTCGATGATCTAGAACAAGGACCGTGGCCCAGTTTCGTCACTGAGATGAAACGGGCCGCAGAAAAGAACGAATCTGCCAAGGATCTGCTGCGCCAATTGGAAAGATCATTTGTAGATCGAATTGGCTATTGGAAACACGGCGGCATCGTCGGCGTTAGAGGCTATGGCGGCGGCGTGATTGGACGCTATTCTGAACTGGGCGAGGAATTTCCTGCCGTTTCAGAGTTTCACACCTTCCGCGTCAACCAACCTTCAGGCTGGTTTTACACGACCGACAAGCTGCGCGACCTTTGCGACGTTTGGGACAAACACGGCTCCGGTTTGACCAACATGCATGGCGCGACGGGTGACATCATCTTGCTGGGTGCTCCCACAAATGCACTGCAAACCTGCTTCGATGACTTGGCAGAAATCGGCTTCGACCTGGGTGGCTCCGGCAGTGACATGCGCACTCCGTCATGTTGTGTAGGACCTGGCCGCTGTGAATGGGCTTGCTTTGATACCCTGGAACTGCTCTACAATATCACCATGGAGTTCCAGAACGAACTCCACCGGCCGATGTTCCCCTATAAATCCAAGATCAAAATTTCCGGTTGTCCCAATGACTGTGTGGCGGCCATTCCTCGCTCCGATATCTCCATCATCGGCACCTGGCGCGACAATATCCAGGTCAACCCCGAAGGTGTGGCCTACCATGCTGAGAATGGTGTCGATATTCAGGCTGAAGTCGTCGATCTGTGCCCCACAGATTGCATGACGTGGGATGCTGCTTCCAAGTCACTGACCATCGACGATGCCGAGTGCAACCGCTGCATGCATTGCATCAACATCCTGCCGCGTGGCCTGCGCCCCGGTAAAGAACGCGGCGCGACCGTCCTGGTCGGCGGTAAAGCGCCCATCGTTCATGGTGCTCTTCTCTCCTGGGTAATCGTACCCTTCATGAAGATGGAAGAACCCTTTGACGAACTCAAAGAACTGATCGAAAATATCTGGGAATGGTGGGATGAGAACGGCAAAATGCGCGAACGACTGGGCGAGTTGATCAACCGGTTGGGTATGCGTGAATTCCTGAAAGCGATGGACTTGCCAGCAGCACCACAAATGATCAAGGAACCACGCGCCAATCCCTACTACTTCTGGGATCCTGAGGAGGTGAAATAATGGCTAGCAAAACTGATTTTGGCCCTCCATATTTCAAGGATATGCTGCCTCCCGTGATTGCCAAAAACTATGGGAAGTGGCTCTACCACGACCGCATCAAGCCCGGCCTGCTCAAGCATGTCGCCGAATCCGGTGATGAGCTCTTCACCGTACGCGTTGGTTCTGCCCGTTTGGTAAGCACCGACTGGATTCGGGATGTCTGCGAAATCGCCGACAAATTCTGTGGCGGACACTTGCGCTTTACCAGCCGCCACAACGTAGAGTTCCTGGTTTCGGATAAAGCTCAGCTCGAACCGCTTCTGGCTTTCCTGAAGGAACACAACTACCCCGTTGGGGGCACCGGCCACACGATCACCAATCCGGTGCACACGCAGGGATGGATCCACTGCCACACGCCGGCTACGGACGCCTCCGGCATTGTCAAGGCCGTAATGGACGATCTCTTCGAATATTTCGGAGAATCGAAGTTGCCGGCTTACTGCCGTGTGGCCCTGGCTTGCTGCCTGAACATGTGCGGAGCCGTGCACTGCTCGGATATCGCTATTCTGGGTATCCATCGCAAACCGCCCGTCATGAATCATGATGAAATCCGTGCTAAATGCGAAATCCCCAATGTTGTGGCTTGCTGCCCGACAGGAGCTATCCGCCCTGACCCCAAGAATAAGACCGTCAAGGTTGCCGAGGAAAAATGTATGTACTGCGGCAATTGCTACACCATGTGCCCCGGTATGCCCTTGGCTGACCCCGTGGGTGATGGTCTGTCCATCTGGGTGGGTGGCAAAATCTCAAGCGCCCGCACGCCACCAAAGTTCTCGCGCTTGGTGATCCCCTTCTTGCCCAACAACCCACCACGCTGGCCTGAAACAACGGAGGCAGTCCGCAATATCGTCGAGGTTTGGGCCAGCAACGCCCGCAAGCACGAACGCATGGGTGAATGGATCGATCGCATTGGCTGGGAACGCTTCTTTGATTTGGCCGATATCCCCTTCAGTGTCCAGTTGATTGATGACTTCACCCTCGCCCCGGAGACCTATCGCTCGACACCTACTTTCAAGTGGTAAAGGAGTGAATTATGTCTGGCGAAATAACTGAAGAACTAAAAGACCAAATTGTCGAGTTCTTCAAGAAAAAAGGCAAAATGATGACCCATCGTGATGTCACCAAAGGCCTGGACCTCAACAAGAGGTTAACAAAAAAGGCACTGACAGAGTTAGTGAATGCCGGGACCCTGGAATTCACTTCCTACGGTGGGGCAACTTTCATCAAATTGCCCGACGAAGAGTAAGAATAACAGATCCCGAGTTGTTATCGCTCGGGGTTTGAAAATTTTTTATTGGAGGTATCCTATGCCTGAAATTGATTTGGATGGTGTCAAAATAGATGTAGATGAAGATGGTTTTATTCAGGACCCTGGAATTTGGAGCGAAGCTCTGGCTGCTGCCATCGCCAAGACGGAAGAAGTTGATGATCTGACCGATGATCATTGGAAGGTTGTCAACTACCTGCGCGGCTACTACCAGGAATTTGGCATTGCGCCGATGATTCGTAAACTCTGCAAAGAGACCGGCTACGATCTCAAGTATATTTACGAATTGTTTCCCTCTGGGCCGGCCAAAGGCGCCTGTAAGATCGCCGGACTGCCCAAACCGACCGGCTGCGTCTAATATTAATTCCATATTAAACAATCTCAAACCTGGGGAGCGGGATTCTCTTCAAAGTCAGTATCACCCGCTCCCACAGATTATCAACCATTCAATAACCCTGTGATGGAACCTGCGAATATGCTTTGGAATTTACTCTCTGTGTTTTTGGTTGGGTTATCCTATTTTGCCGCTTTTGCTTTTATGATCGGCTTACTATCGAAACTGATTGGATATTTAAGAACCCCAGCACCTTTGCCCTTGGCCACCACCCCGGCACCTGAGAGTGAAGGTGGCGTGATCGCGCGAATGCTCGGTGATGTGCTTTTTTTCCCGAACCTTTTTAAGGCAGATAAGGGTTTGTGGATTGGAGCCTGGCTTTTCCACGCGGCCCTGGCCTCGATCTTGTTTCGTCATCTGCGATATTTTACCTATCCGGTTCCTGAGTTGATCCTGTACATGGAACCCGTAGCACTGTTCTTTGGGTATTTGTTTGGTATTACGGCTCTTTATCTTTTCTGGAGACGCCTGGCCCTGCCGCGCACCCTCTATCTGTCCAATCTTCCTGATTATTTCGCGCTGATTTTGCTGGGGCTGATTGCTGCTACGGGTATCATGGTTTCCTATTGGGCGCATGTTAATCTGGTGGATGTAAAGGCTTTCATATTAGGGTTGATGACTTTCCAGCCTGTGGCTCCACCGAACCATCCCTTGTTCTTATTCCATTTATTCTTGATTCTGCTTTTGATGATCTGCTTTCCCTTTAGCAAATTGATGCATGCCGGCGGTATCTTCTTCAGCCCTCCCGAGAATCAGCCATACAATATTCAAAAGACCGGCAAGCGACACATCAATCCCTGGGACCCTGCCCCATAATCCTTTGTTTCACTCAGGACAGGCCCTTACTTCTAACTCCAAATACAAACTCGTAACCCTAAACTTTTATGGCTAAATTCGACGAGACCCCTATTCTCAAAGATCCTGCCAAAGATGGTGTTTTGGCACCTCCGCCGTTGCGCGAACATGCCACGGCGGAAGTCCGTTGCTGGCCCAGCAAAGAAAAAGATACCGATGCTATCGGCTATCCGGGAGAACGCTTGCCAGATTGGCAGCCCAAAGCAATCGAAAAATTCGGTGAATTGTTAGAGAAAAACAAGGCCCTGCGTGTATTCATGGACACCTGTGTGCGCTGTGGCGCCTGTGCCGACAAATGTCAGTTCTATATAGGTACAGGTGATCCCCAAAACTTCCCCGTGGCGCGGGCAGAATTGTTGCGCAGTGTTTATCGACGCCATTTCACCCCAGGCGGACGGTTATTCCCTGGCCTTTCCGATGCGTCCGATCTTGACGAGGCCATGTTGGAGAAATGGTACACCTATTTCTACCAATGTTCTCAGTGTCGCCGCTGTTCGGTCTTCTGTCCATATGGTATTGATACGGCCGAGATCACTACCGCGGCCCGCATGATCATGGCCGAAGTCGGTGTTTCTACCAAATACGTCACCGAAGTGGTTGCCAAAGTATACGAAACGGGGAACAACCTGGGTATTCCGCCCATGGCCTGGATTGACAACTGTGAATTTCTCGATGAGGACGTTGAAGACGAGGAAGGTTTGCCTATCCGATTCCCTGTGGATGTCGAAGGGGCTGATATTCTTCTTGTCCCACCTTCGGCAGACAACTTTGCCAATGTGGATACCATGGTCGCTTATGGCAAGCTGTTCCACTTCCTGGGCATTTCGTGGACTACCAGCACCTACTGCAATGAGGGCGGCAATTTCGGTCTTTTTCTGGATTACAAGAATCTCAAAAAAGTAAATAACCGCATCCTTGAAGCGGCCCGCATGCTTAACGTAAAAACCGTGCTGTGGGGTGAGTGCGGCCACGCCTGGCGGGCCGGAATCTTCACCCCCACTTTGAGCGGTTCCATGGATGAGTTCGACCCGCCTTATCCTTATCACATTGCTCAATTTGTGGTCAAACTGCTGCGAGAAGGCGTCTTCGATGGCAAGCTGGACAAAAGTGCGAACGATGATCTGATCGTCACTTATCACGACCCGTGCAATCCCGCTCGGGCCGGGCAGCTCATTGATGAACCCCGGGAAATCATTCACGCTTCATGCAACAACTTCATCGAAATGCCGTCGGAAACAATTCGTGAGAAGACCTTCTGCTGCGGGGCTGGCGGCGGTTTGCTCACCGATGAAGTCATGCCCGTCCGAATGGCTGGGGGCAAGCCGCGCGCCCTGGCAGTCAAGCACACCCAGGCCAATTACCTGGCGACCATCTGCGCTATTTGCAAGGCTCAATTGCCAGAACTGATGAAGTATTGGGAAGTGCCTGTTGAAGTAGGTGGCACCTTGCAGTTGCTAACCAATGCGATCAAGTGGTAATGCCTCGTGGAGAACCCTATGCGTAAAGCTATTCTCGTAATTGCTGTGTTGATAACCCTGGCGCTGGTTGTGTTCTTATACCCCGACGCTGTCGAAAAACCAGCCCTCAATGGTAGTGGTCCACTGGCAGTTCATATCGATCCTAAATTCCCTGCACCGGCCACCCACAATCCCCTTGACTGGTGGCAGACGCATCACATGGATGTGGTCAATCGTGGAGATCTTCAAAAGGTCGATTGTCTTTATTGTCATGAGCCTGAATCATCCTGCAACAACTGCCATGGCTATGTCGGTGTCGATGCTATCGTCTTCCCTAACCCATAAATCCTAACTCGTAACCCCAGATTCTTATGACTGAGACCGAATCTTCCCCCCCTCTTCCTCCTTCCACTTTCCTTCCCCGGCGTGGATTCATTCAGCTGGGCATAGCCAGTGTTTGTGCAGCCTGGGCTGGTACGTATGTACAGTCGCGTTTGTTCCCGGCTGGACAAACTGAAGCCGAAGCCAAACCGGTGAAGATTCCCCTGGCGGAATTACCGGTAGGCAGCAGCCAGGAAATCACTTATGGTGGTACCCCTGTCCTGGTATTGCGTACCCCCCAGAGCATTAAGGCCTTCTCGTTGATCTGCACTCATTTGGGATGTCTGGTGAAATGGCGTTCTGACCACAGTGATTTTTATTGTGCCTGCCACGATGGGCATTTTGATCAATTCGGAGAAGTAACTGCAGGGCCGCCTCCAGTCCCCTTGGAGCAGTTCTCCGTTAAGGTTGTTGACGACCAGGTCATCGTCGGGGAGGCGATATAACCATGAAACGTCCTCTATTCCTGGGTTTCGTCATTGCCTGGCTAATCGTACTCACTGTTCATATGTTCAGACCGACTGATAACGTCCAGGCCCTGCCTGAGTACTCTGCTCAAACCGGTGAAACCTGCGCTACTTGTCACATATCTCCTTCTGGAGGCGGGGCGCGCACGCCCAGAGGCCAGGCCTGGATCGCCGATGGCAAACCAGGCTATGTCCTCGATTTGCTCACTGCCCTAAATTTATTGGGTGTTAATCTGACCGTTGATCCAGTAGATTACACGGATGCACCCGCCCCGAGCGAAGTCCCCCCGGCTGAACCATTGTTGATTGAAACCGGTCAGGCAGATTTATACCACCAACATCTATCTGAGTATCCTGGAAACTGATCAAACCTGGAACCCACTTATGGATAATCAAAAATCTTCGAGCCCCAAAAAAACCAGGCTCTCCCGTCGCGATTTTATCAAAATCGGTGGCACGGCGGCCGCTGCCGGCGCAGCGACCCTGGCTGCTCAAAAGACCAGCCAGGTGCCCGGTTTGAAACCGGTTGCCGCGCAAAGTGATCAATCCGAGACCATTGTCAAAACCACTTGCGCATTATGCCCCTCCGGTTGCGGTTTGGATGTGCGTGTGGTCGCTGGTCGAGCGGTAAAGGTCGAGGGCAATCCTCTCCATCCGGTCAACCAGGGTGTTTGCTGCCTGCGGGGACAGGCCTCTCTGGAGATACTCTACAGCCCGGAACGGCTGGAGCGCCCGCGAAGGCAGCGTGGTGAGCGTGGCGGTGGCGACTGGGAAGAAATCTCCTGGGATGAAGCTCTGGATCTGGTTGCAGAAAAGCTGGCCGATATGCGTTCTAATGGTCAGGCTCATCAATTGGCCTTGGTGCATGGCGAATTGCGCGGCCAAATGCGCGGACTGGTCTCTCGATTTATGCAGGCTTACGGATCGCCTAACCTGATTTCACGCGCCAGCCTGGGCGAACAGGCCATTCGCCATGCTATGTTCCTTAGCCAGGGCATCAATGGGCTGCCTGTTTACGATCTCAACAATGCCAGTTATGCCATCACCTTCGGTGGCAATTTGCTGGAAAGCAGCCGCAATGTGATCGCCAATTTAGGCTCAGTGGCCTTCATGCGGCGGGGTCGCCCTCAGCGGGGCAAACTTGTGGCCGTTCACCCTCGCCTTTCTCTCACTGGCATGAAAGCCGATGAATGGATTCCCATTCGTCCCGGCACCTATGCCGCCCTGGCACTGGGTATGGCCAATATCATCATCAACAGTAATCTGTACAATCAGGAGTTCGTCGAAAACTTCACGTTCGGCTTCGATGACTTCGAAGATGCTGATGGAAACTTTCACCAAGGGTTTAAGAGCCTGGTGCTCGAGCAATATGACCTCGATCGAGTGGCCATGATCACCGGCATCCCCGCCGAGATCATCGCTCGTTTGGCAGGAGAATTTGCCACCAATCGTCCAGCGGTAGCCATCTTGCCCACCGAAGCCGGTGAGTTGTCCAGTGGAAATTCCCTCCACACAGCCATGGCCATCCATGCCCTGAATGCTCTGGTTGGCTCGATTGACACAATAGGTGGAATATTGGTTCAGCGCTTCCCTGTTCTTGGCGATTGGCCATCCTTCTCTGCCGATTTAAAATCCAAGCAGGGTTCGGCAAAACCCCGTATCGACCAGGCCGGGAGCGAAACCTATCCTTTAGCTCTCTCAGCCTATCAGAATTTGGCGGACAACATTCTTGCTGAGAAACCTTATGCGCTTGAAGCCCTTTTCTTGTTGAATGCCAATCCAGTCTACGATCTACCAGCTTCGTTCGCCCAAGCGCTGTTGAAAGTGCCCTTGGTGGTCAGTTTCGCGTCCACATTTGATGAATCCGCGGCCCATGCCGACCTGATCCTGCCTGCCAGCACTTTCCTCGAGATTTGGGGTGATGATTATATGCAAGGCCTCGGTTTCGCTGGTGTATCTTTACGCCAACCGGTGGTCGAGCCGGTTCATGATACTCGTAACCCTGGGGATATCTTCCTCGATCTGACTTCCCGCCTTGGCGGACCTCTGTCCAAAGCGCTACCCTTCGAGAATTATCGCACTTTGGTCACAGAGCGCCTGGATGTCCTCGAATTGGATTGGGAGAAATTCGAGGCCAATGGCAATTGGTCTGAGATGGTTTATTTTAATGCTGCCCCTGGAAGCACAGCCTGGCCTCAGGTAGTCGGCCGAGATCGCCTCAATGCTCCAAAAGATGGACGCTTTGATTTCTTCTCCCGTGAGCTCTTTGCCATGCTGGCATCCCCAGCGGATGAAGATTGTCTGCCACACTTTGAATTGCCCGAACCCCTTACCGATGACAGCGTTAGCGCAACTGATTACCCGCTACTCCTGATCAGTCAACAGCTCATCACAAATACTGAAAATTGGCAGGGCATCATCCCATCCTTGCAGGAATGTGTTGGCTTGCAAAGTTATATGAAATGGGACAGTTGGCTGGAGATTAATCCCCATACTGCTGAAGAACTGGGGATCGAAAATGGCGACCGGATTTGGATCGAGTCTGCACATGGAAAAGTGCAAACTACCGTCCGCCTTTATGAGGGACTCTGGCCAAATACGGTTTACTTGCCTCCTGGCATGGGCCACCGAACCCCTGTTAAGTGGGGTTGGGGGTCCGAAGAAAACTGGCAAGTCGGCGTCAACACCAACCGCTTGGCAGAATTTAGTAGTGAGCCCATCAGCGGACAGGCTGTTTTCTCTCCAACCCGCGTCCGTATCTATAAATCTTGACATCTGTAACAGCAAACATGCAATTTGAAACTAGTCACTTTTACCGGAGGTTCACATGCCCCGTTGGGGAATGGTCATCGACTTAGATAAATGTTTCGCCTGCCAGAGCTGCACAACAGCCTGTCGCATGGAGAACAACACCCCCGTGGCCGGGCCCGACCAGACTGCCGTAGGCCGTGCGATCCTGTGGAATGAAGTATTGCCCTTTATGGAGGGTGAATACCCCAACATCGTTACCATGATGATCCCGCGGCCTTGCATGCACTGCGAAGAGCCCCCTTGCACTAAAGTTTGCCCAGTTCGAGCTACTTTCTTAAACGAAGAGGGCATCGTAGAAGTCGACTACGACCGCTGCATCGGTTGCCGTCTTTGTACTGTGGCTTGTCCTTATGAAATGCGCTATTTCAACTGGTTTGCTCCCGAGTGGCCCGATGGCATGGAGGCGCATTTGAATCCCGACCCGGAAGTAGCGCCCCGTCCCAAGGGGGTGGTCGAAAAATGTACCTTTTGCATTCAACGTTTGCGCAAAGCTAGAGAAACCGCCGAGGCGGAAGGCCGTCCTTTTAATGCCACCGATTTCGTCCCGGCTTGCGTCCAAACCTGTACCGGACATGCGCGTTATTTTGGCGATCTTGATGATCCGGGTAGCCTGGTCAGCGAATTGGCCCATAGTCCGCGCGCTATCCGCTTGCTGGAAGAATTGGGAACAGTGCCCAAAGTTTACTATTTGAAACAGGGATAGTTCCAGTATTCAGTGAGCAGTTATCAGTGGCCAGATTTTTCAACTGATAACTGCTCACTGATCACCGTTTACTGATTAGAGGAACTTCTATGCAACTAAAGAACGAAAACGAAGCTGTCATCCTAGATCCGGTCCGGCGGATTACACGCAATGATTGGCTGGTTTGGGTGATTTCAGGCGGGCTGCTGTTGCTGGGTGTGGCTACCTGGATAAGGCAGTTTGTCCTTGGCCTGGGTGTCACCGGCCTCAACCGGCCGGTATATTGGGGTATCTACTTGACCAACTTTGTCTTCTTCATTGGCCTGGCCCACTCTGGCACTTTCATCTCCGCTATTTTGCGGGTCGCCGGACAGAGCTGGCGAGCTCCCCTGACGCGTGCAGCTGAGGCCATCACACTCTTCAGTTTGCCATTCGGCGTAGCATCCATTCTGATGGATATGGGCCGGGTGGATAGGGTGCTCAATCTGGTCTGGTTTGGCCGCTACCAATCACCACTGCTGTGGGATGTCACCGCAGTGGGGCTTTATTTCTGCTCTAGTTACGTCTTTTTTTATTTATCCCTTTTGCCTGATCTGGCCGTTTGTCGAGACAAATTGACCGATGCTACGCCATTCCGTAAGAAGATGTACACTGTCTTGGCTTTAGGGTGGAATCATCACCCGGAGCAGTATCACCGTCTGGAGCGCGTCCTGGATGGTATGGCCATCTTTATGACTATGCTGGTGGTCACCGTTCATACAGTCGTATCTTGGGCCTTCAGTATGACCCTGCAACCTGGCTGGCACACTGCCATAATGGGACCTTTCTTCTTGCTGGGCGCTATTCTTTCAGGAACGGCTGCCGTAGTGATCGTACTGGCAATATTACGCAAAGCTTACAACTTGGAAATCACATTACCCATTTCAGTGTTCAACTCACTGCGAAAGCTGTTGATCACCTTCCTCTTGGGCTGGCTGTATTTCATGATTGCCGAACACTTGACGGTGGGCTACGGCAATATGGTCGAAGAAATGCGCGTGCTGGATGGAAAATTCACCGGCGAGTTTGCCTGGATATTCTGGAGCATGACGATCTTGGTGTTTGTGATCCCGCTGGCATTACTGATCTTCAAAGGGAAAAGCAACCTTGGTTGGATGGTGATCTCGTGCGTTCTAATCAACATCGGCATGTGGCTGGAACGCTATATCGTTATCATCCCTTCAGAAATTTATCCCCGTCTGATGCACATGTTTGGGCAGGGTATGTACAAACCAACCTGGACTGAGATCGTGATCACGATTGCCTGTTTTGCGGGGTTGACTTTCATTTACTCGGTCTTTACCCGCTTCTTCCCGATCATTCCTATTTGGGAAACGGCGGAAGAGCTGCCTGGTCATGAATTGGCATCAACGGTTGTTGAAGCGGCCCCCGAAGCAGACGCTGAGGGTGGCGCTGAACCATCAGCCACACCAGTAGGAGATTGAGGAGCATAGACATGGATTTTGGAGCCCTGGTTCACTTCTTTTTGACGGACGACGGTCCGGGTGGAATCTTCGCCATGTCAATTTTGGTTTTAGCCCTGGTGATTTATTATGTGCTCACTCGTTGGATTATGCAAGGAGGCAAGGAATAGCCTTATGGTGCGGAAATTTCTCTTTCCTGTCTTGATCGTCATCTTGTTGTCCAGCTTGGCAGCATTGCCTGCATTGGCAACAGACCAACCAACAGATGGCTCGACCATCCAGCCTTCCAATTATTGTCAGTCTTGCCACTCCAGTGGCGATGAGCGGGTTGAAAACCCTACTGCTTGGGTTGGTGGCATCGCCCACAACCAGATCAGCCCCTGCCCGGCTGCCAAGCAAATCCAGGAAGAAATCTATTACACCGAACGGATGATGCTGGCCATCGATCAGGCCTGGGACCATGTACCGGCGAGAGCGGATATTAGCAAGAGCGAAGTCCGTTTGACTGCTGCGGAGCAATATTACAGCCGTGTTTTAGATGCGCCGATCACCAGTCTGGAAGCTTTCTCGGCCGAGGCGCGAATGGCGCGCTTCCGCCTGGGCAAAGTGTACAACGCTATCAATCAGCAGATTGATGCTGCTAAGCGTGCTCGGGTCACCTGGGTTGCTGTTGGCATAACGATCGTACTGTTTGCTTCTCTGATCTGGGGTTGGCTGAATGCTCGTAAAGCTATTGGGTCATCATCAACGACTTCTGCTAAGGATTTTAAATATTTTGCCAATTGTGCAATATTCCTAATATTAGTATTCGTCATCTTTGCCCTGCCAATCTTCCGCATCCCCTCACAGACGGTGACCACTACCAGCGCCGTAGAACAGGAGCGCCAGGCTGTTATCGATGAGTCTGGGCGCGCTGCTTTGACTGCTGATCGTGAGTTGAGTCGGGCCTGGATGTTGGCACATATTGGTGCAACCTGGCAAGAGACCGATCCAGAGATGGTTGAGACTATTCTGGAAGAAGCATTGCTGGCCGCTGAGGAAGCTCAACATAATGCAAACTCGTTGTGGGGTCTTTCACAGGCGGCCTGGGAAGCCGGCCGGGCCGAAACTGAATTGAAAGCCAAAGCTGCGCAGGTCTCAAGCAACCTTGACGCCATTCGTGGTCGGGCCTGGAGTTTGCGATTGATCGCTGAAATCTGGCTCGATGTCGACTCGGAACAGGCTGAGATGATCCTGCAGCTGGCTGTCGAACAAGCAGAAAATGCTGTCTATCCCTACGATCAATTGGATTTGCGGGCTATCGCTGTGACCTGGGCTCAAATTGACAAAGCTCAAGGAGTAGAACTGGCTCAAAGAATCGGCGACCCCGCCATCCGGTCGTGGGCATTTCGTGAAGTGGCTGTCACCACTCAGGATGATTCACTATTCGAAAAAGCCGCTGAAGCGGCCCGACAGATCGAAGATCCAATCCAAATGACACGGTCATTGTGTGAAGTTGCCGTTGCCTCTGGTGCTGGATCGCTTTTCGCTGAAGCAGTTGATGCTTTGGAACATGCCGAAGGTATAGATCAAGCACTGGCTTTTGCCGACCTTGTCAAAGCATCAGGCGATGTTACTTTAGTAGAGCAGATCTCAGAAGAATATCCATCAGCCAAATCGTTGGCTTATTTTTACTTGGGAGACTACGAAGCGGCCTGGCAGGCTGCCGGGGGAATTGCTGATCCCTTCGAGCAGGCTCGCGCCCAAGCCGCCATTGCGGGCGCTTGGGGTGATGCTGATGCGGCCGCCCAAATCGATATCTCCGTGTTGCGTGACCGCGCATTGCGTGACGTCAGCCTAAATACAGGCATTCCATCACTTGTCGAAGAGATGCATGACCCGTATTATCAAGTTCAAGCTTTGACTGTTGCCGGTAAGCTTGAGGAAGCTTCATTGCTAGCCGAGAACTTGGCTGAGGGTTATCCATTGGTCGCATTGGGTGTTGCCCTGGCAGAGGATGATCCCGAGGCGGTTGCCGATGTGTTTGATCTCTTGAACCGGGAGGCCGATAAAGCTGTTGTTTTGCGGGCTATCGCTGCCTCTACTGGTGAAGTTGATGATTTCGAGAATGCGCTGGGCATGGCGCTGGCTGCCCGAACGAGCGGTGACTCATTAGCGCCTGTCAATGCATCTCTTGCACTCGCAAACATTTTTGCCGATAGACCAGAATTCTTCGAAAAAGCTTTGGATCAGGCCTACGAGATCGTCCAAATCATCAACATAAATTATTAGGGATTGAACATTTAGGAGACCCCATTGAATAGCCCTGACGAAACCAAAAAAGTGCTGGTCACAGCCACCTATGGGCCTGCCAATCCGAAACGTTGTCCTGGAGCTTTTGTCTTTGCCACAGAAGCCGCCAAAGCAGGAGCCCAGGCAAGCCTGGTCTTTGTTTTGCAAGCCCCATTACTGCTCAAAAAGGGCGTCGCGGAACACTGCATCCCAAGGAAGGCGGCCGCTCAATCCGAGAATTTATCGACGAGAGTTTGCAAGCTGGGGTTCAATTCTATGCCTGTGACACCGCCCTGGATTTATGTGATATGACGGCGGATAATTTAATAGAAGAAGTAGATTTGCTGGTTGGTCCTTCGTTCCTCATTACAGAAGGATTCAAGGCCGATCTTGTGCTAACGTTCTAACCTTTGGAGGTATTTGTTGTTTATTGTTACCATTGATGTTGATAAGTGTGAAGCCTGCGCTGAATGCGTTGATGTTTGTTCAGACGGTTTGATTGTCATGATCGAAGAAGAAGGCAAAAAATATGCCATGTATGAAGGTGATCCCAACGATTGCCTGGGCTGCTTCAGCTGCCAAGAAATGTGCGAAGAAGACGCCATCGATATCACTGAATATTAATTGAATCAGGTCTTTTTGTCCTTTCAGGACAGAAAATCCTATGTTGGATATCAAATGACTACGGGTTGTTCCCGTCTTCTAATTGCCGCTCCCCAAGGGCGCAGTGGGAAAACGACCTTCTCCCTGGGCCTTTGCGCGGCATTAAATCGCCAGGGCCTAAAAGTACAGCCCTTCAAGAAAGGACCAGATTATATTGATCCTTCCTGGCTGAGTGCCGCGGCCGGGGTGCCTTGTCGAACTTTGGATCCGTATTTTCAATCTTCAACTGAAGATCTCATGCGCGCCTTTGCGCGTGGTTCTGTTCATGCAGATTTGGCTGTGATTGAGGGGAATCATGGCCTATTTGATTCGGTCACCAAAGACGGTACGAGCAGTAGCGCGGCACTGGCCCGCACCTTAGGCACTCCGATTATTTTGGTGATCAATGCTGCTCGTATGGGGCGCAGCGCCGGGGCGATGGTGCATGGGTATCAGACCTTTGAACCCGAAACGCCCCTGGCAGGTGTGGTGCTAAACAATGTTGCAGGGGGACGCCACGAAACGAAGATGCGCGTAGCCATCGAAGAGCATTGCGACATCCCTGTGGTAGGCGTATTGCCGCGCAATGAGGCTGTTGCCATCCCTGACCGCCACCTGGGCTTGATTCCTAAAGCCGAAGATGATGCCCTGATCCCGGCTATCGAGGCCTGTTGCGAGGCAGTGGAGAAGTTTGTGGACATCGATGGAGTGTTGGAAATTGCGAGGAACAGTGGCCAGTTGGAAGTTAGAAGTTGGAATTTGGAAATACTCAGTCCTCAGTCTTCCGTCCTCGATCCAACTATTGGCGTTGTCAAAGATCGTGCTTTCACATTTTACTATCCCGAAAATTTTGAAGCTTTGAAACAAGCAGGATCGAAATTACTTTTCATTGATGCGCTAAACGATACAGATTTACCCAAAATCGGTGGCTTGTTTATTGGAGGCGGCTTCCCAGAAATGTTTTTGGACCAATTAGAGTCTAACCGCAGCCTGAGGAAAAAGATCCTTGGTGCAATTCAGAAGGGCCTGCCAGTATATGCTGAATGCGGAGGGTTGATGTATCTTTGCCAGCGCATCCATTGGAAAGAGCGTTCAGCAGAGATGGTTGGTGCGCTGCCCTTTGAAGTTGAAATTTGTGAACGCCCACAGGGACACGGTTATGTTCAGGCAGAGGTAAGCAGCCAAAATCCATTCTGGCCACTCGGAACAACCCTTCGGGGGCATGAATTCCACAATTCGCGCCTCAACAACACGAATGGTGATCATCCAAGTGCCTACCAATTAAATCGTGGCTCGGGGCTAGGCAACGGCCGTGACGGGCTGGTCTACAAAAATGTCCTGGCTTCATACACACATTTGCACGCTGATGGTTCTCCAGGTTGGGCAGAAGGCCTTGTAGCCAAAGCACGCCAGTATTCACAGGAGCAAGCCAATGGATAATCTGCTTCTTGTTGGTGTCAATCATAAAGTTGCAGCTGTGAGCTTGCGTGAACGGCTGGCTTTCAATCGAGAAGGAGTTCTTCGGGCTTTGGAAACGCTGCAAGGACAGGTTGGCTCTGAAAGCGAAATCGCTATTTTATCAACCTGTAATCGAACCGAGATCATTATTAACGACGCCAATCCCTGCCGAGCAGAAGATATTGTGCGGGAATTTCTCAGTAAAACGGCTGGACTCTCTATGGAAAGCCTGGTAGATGTGTTGTATGTTCTTCAGCAGAAGGATGCCGCGGAACATTTGATGCAAGTAGCGGCCGGCCTAGATTCACTTGTAGTGGGCGAAAACGAAATCCAGGGTCAGGTGCGCACGGCTCATGATATCGCACTGACCTCAGGAAGCAGCGGGTCAATTTTGAACGCATTGTTTCGGGCGGCTGTGCAGACAGGTAAACGCGTTCGCACAGAGACCGAGATTGGCAAAACCAAACTCTCTGTAGCCACCTTAGTGGTTGAACTGGCCGAGGAGCGTCTGGGGGATTTGGAACGCCATACAGCTTTGCTTATTGGCGCAGGGAAGATCAGCAAGTTGACCGCCCGTGAGTTGGTGAAAGCTGGTTTGCGATGTGTGTTAGTGGCCAATCGGACATTCGAGCGAGCGCGGAAACTGGCAACTGATTTGGGGGCCGAACGTGCCAATGCAGTTCATTTCGACCATTTGCGTGAAAACCTGGATGCAGCCGACATCGTCATTTGTTCGACCGGTGCCCCACATATTGTGCTGCGTCAGCAATTCGTGGCTGAGGCCATGCAAAACCGGCCAGATCGGCCATTGTTGGTTGTTGATCTGGCAATTCCCCGCGATGCCGACCCGGCCATCGGCGAACTTGCCAGTGTGGAGTTGTTTGCTATCGATGATCTTTCTGAATTGGTCCAAGACCGGCATCCCCTGACAACAAAGGCCTTGCAAGGAGCAGAAAAGATACTCGCGGAAGAACTGGCTTTTTTTGAAATCTGGTGCGAAGCCCGTCGAGCTGCTCCCCTAATCCGTTCTTTGCGCGCCAAAGCTGAGACCATCGTGCAAAGTGAAATCAAACGCACACTAAATCGAATGGGGGTTGTCTCACCTGAACAGCAAGCCGCTATCGAGCACTTGGGCCAATCCATCATCAACAAGATTCTTCACGAACCCATTACCTGTCTAAAAAGTCAATCTGAAATTGTACAAAAAGATGAAATCTTTGAACTTGTCGAAGCGCTTTTTGGGTTAGAACACAAATTACATGAATCTTAGCAGGAGCTAATCTAATGAATATTCTTAGTTTTACTCGCATCGTTGCTGGAGTAGGCCTGCTCATTTGTCTGGTGGGGATTGGCCTGCGGCTACGAGAAATCTTTAATCGTCCCTTAAAGAAGGATCTCTCGAAGGCGCGGGGTGATGGGCAGCGTGGTTTGCTGTATGCCTTTTCCTTAGGAATGGCACCCTGGGAAAAGGAGAGCACGCGTATCCATTGGATCGCCTATGTACGGGGTATCTTCTTCCACATAGGGATTTTCCTCAGTTTTGTGGTGTTACTGGTATCCCCCTGGTTGGCAGCATTCCCGCAGTGGTTGATTTTGTTGACGGCAATCGTGACCGGTGCTGGGGCTTTTTTGGGTTTTGTGGGGATTTTCATGCGTGTGTTTGGAGAAAATGAACGCGTCCTCAGCCTTCCTGATGATTACGCTTCTGTAGGGCTGTCTTCCTTGTTCACGGCGCTGGCATTTATTAGCTTGCTGTTTCCATCGGTATTGCCTGCTTTTTACCTGGTTGCTGCCTTGATGCTGGTTTACATCCCTTTCAGCAAAATCCGCCATTGTGTTTATTTCTTCTATTCAAAATCCTTCTTCGGTCGCCATTTCGGGCATCGTGGTGTGATCGGCCAACCGAAGAGCGAATATGCGGAGTGAGGTCCCAATGAAAGACGAACGATTCACCGACGAACGTTATACCCTGACCGACGAAAAAGCTGATACAGCTATTGAAGTGCTGCGCCAAAGTCTCAACCGCCAGCTAGAAGCTTCCCTGGAAGTATGTGTGCGCTGCGGGGTCTGTGCTGAAGCCTGCCATTATTATGTATCCACACCGAAACCGGAATATGTGCCTGCCTATCGTGCTGAGCAACTTCGCAAAGTGTACCGGAATTTATTTGATCCGGTTGGTAAGGCCGCACCAGGTTGGGTTGGCGCAGCCCCTCTGGACGAGGAGATGGCGGAACATCTCTTGGTAAACTTGTTTGGAAACTGCACCATGTGTGGGCGTTGTGTACTCAATTGCCCCATGGGGGTCGATACCCGTCTTATTGCCAGAACAGCTCGAAGTATGCTCACCGCCATGGATATGACTCCCGAGGGCCTCAAAGCCACCGTCAATATCCATCTGGAAAGTGGCAACAATATGGGCGTGGAAGAAATCGATTTTGTGGAAACCGTAGAATGGATGGAAGAAGAACTTCAATCGGGTGTTGAGGATCCCACGGTGAAAATCCCGATCGACAAAAAGGGTGCCAAATATATTTACACTTTCAACCCTCGCGAAGTTAAATTTTATCCTCTGCTGATTCAGGCTGCAGCCAAGATCTTCAATGCAGCCGGGGCAGATTGGACACTCAGTACGGAGAGCTGGGATGCCACCAATTATGGATTGTTCAGTGGTGATAACTCTGCCGCCAGCACGATTGCGGGTAATCTCGAAAAAGCTGTTCGCAATCTGGAGGCTGAGACCTTGGTGATGGCTGAATGTGGACATGGCTATCGCTCACAACGCTGGGAAGGTGAAAATTGGGTCGGGCACAAATATTCTTTCCCGGTGATCAGTTTCATTGAGCTTCAGGCTCAATTTATCAAAGATGGGCTTATTAAACTCGATCCCACAGTGAATGGCAAACGAGTTACCTACCACGATCCCTGCAACCAGGCCCGCAGCGGCGGCATCATCGATGAGCCGCGCTACATTCTTAAGCACAGCGTGATGGATTTTGTGGAAATGGAACCTCACGGGTTTGAGAATTTCTGCTGCGGCGGAGGCGGAGGCATGCTTTCAATGACAGAATTTGCCAAAGAGCGCATAGCGGCAGGAATAGCCAAAGCCGATCAGATCGCGGCCACAGGTGCCGAAATCCTGGCAACTTCCTGCCATAATTGTCTTGACCAGCTGGACGAGATTCGAAGACACTACAAAATTAAGGTAAAAGTTCTCAACCTGAGTGAATTGGTCGCCGAGGCAGTAGTCTGGCCCAGATAAATCACTCTTGGTTCCTAATAAAAAGTGCGGGCGTAGAAATTAATGCTCGCACTTTCTTGCTTGTCTAAACAATTTTCTGAAACATGATGCTAAATACCATTGCAAAACTTTGCTGGTTTCCGTAAATGTTTCTCAGCAAGATTATTAATTTGGGGTTAAAGTAATTGCGATACAATGACTCCTAATTTATTGGTAGACACATATGGAAACCGCGAGAGTTATTGCCTGGGTTGACATTCAAGCCCCATTACCAGAAGTATATGAGGCTGTCTTGAATGCCGAAAAACGCATGCAGTTGAATCCCCTGTGGGGCACTATCGCTTTAGATTGCATTGATGAGCATTATCCTCAGAAAGGCAGCCATTTGGGGATCAAGCTGGAAGCTCCACCCTACACTCATTATCGTTCGATCATCACCGCTTTGGAACCGTTGAAGAAACTTGCTTATTGCTTGACGGTAGAGCGCAAAACGCGTGTCACCTGGCGTTTCCAGGAAGTAAAATCCGGGACTCGCCTGACCTACGAAGAAGAATTTTCTGTTGCCCCGGATGAAAAAGATGGATTCAGCCAATCGGTGAAAGACATCATTCAAGAATGGCTGAACAATATCAAACGATATTTAGAGTTGCGAGGAGGGCGCTTTCAGCGATTTATAAAATGGTTCTTGGATCGCCATTTTCTACATTTGCGGCCTGATCAGCGCAAGACTGTTCAGGTGATTCTGTACATGCACGCAGTGGGAATTGTCTCTTCGGCGATGGCTATCATAGCTTGGGGGATTGCATTCGCTATCTAACAGATATAAAAAAGGCGGCCGAAAGGCCGCCTTTTTTATACTTCAGGTTCGTAACAACAGCGGAACCCGGTATCATCGCTTCGGTGCAACGGTGCGGCCCAACTGCGATAGGCGCAGCGGCTCTGGTATTTGGTCTCCCTCCAGGAACTACCCCGAATAACTGACTTGTCTTTGGCCGCTTCAAGCGAGGAAGGCACGGAAGTACAACCGGTATCCCACAACCGGGGAAGAAGTTGATCGTGTTCAAGATTGTTCACCAGTAGTTCCCGACCGTCTTCGGGGTCATAGGGGTAAGATCCATAAAGATTCGAAAGCCATTCTTGGACGTTTCCACCGAGATCAGTTAATCCGTATGGGCTATCTTCCTCAGGAGAAAACTGCCCTACAGGGTTGGTGCCTTTCACCTTGACCTCGCGCGTGTTACTGATTCCCTTTTGCCATTCATTGCCCCAAGGATACACTCGTCCATCTGATCCACGAGTAGCTTTTTCCCATTCTGCTTCGGTAGGTAATCGCAGCGGTAAGCCAATTTGTTCGCCAGCCCAGCGGCAATAAGCAATTGCATCACGGTAGGATACACCCACAATGGGGTGGTCCGCTTTGTCTTTAGGATACTCTCCATTTTTCCAGAATAGCGGCTTTCGGTGATCTGTGGCCTCGACAAATTGGCGGTATTGGGCGTTGGTAATCGGATGGCGCATGATGTAATAATCAGAAACGGTCAGTTTGTGTTGCGGTTGTTCATCCGAGTCAGAATGACGATCCGAGCTTGGATCACTGCCCATGAAGAAATCCCCAGCCGGGATTTGAACGAAGTCTAGATCAAGAGTGTTATTTTGCATTGGAGTCTCCTAAAGGGAATACTGTTTCATCAATAAAATCAAAGGACGGAATATTATCCAAAAGCCGATAACGAGAAACCGCGCGCAGCAATTCGAAAATGTTGTGGACATTTAGCTTTTTCATCACGTTTGAGCGGTGTACCGATACGGTTTTCGGGCTTATACTCAATAAATAGGCGATTTCTTTGTTGCTTTTTCCAACGATTAACAAATGAAGAATTTCTTTTTCGCGATCTGTCAGGTGAACAACCGGAGCTGTAGTTTCCTGATCGGTTTGACTGAAGCCATCCAACAAATGCCGCGTGATCGTTGGTTCAATGAATGCCCCCTGTTCGAAAACTTCTTGTATGGCGTTGACTAATTCACGTCCCCCAGATTTTTTGAGCACATATCCTGATGCTCCAGCTTGAAGCAGGGGAATAATGAATTCGGGATTGTCGTGTTGGGTAAGGATGAGGACCCGAACTTGAGGATGGTTCTTTTTGATCTGCCGTGTGGCTTCAAGTCCATCCATTTCTGGCATGGCAATGTCCATCAAGACGATATCTGGTTCAAAAGTGTTGACCAGGGAGATGGCTTCAACTCCATTGGAAGCCTCACCAACTACTTCAATATTGGCCTGCCTCTCCAACATGGATCGGATTCCATCTCGCAAGATTGCATGATCGTCGACGAGTAATACACGTATATCAGTCATGCAACTCTCTCCTTTCATTACTATTGAAGGGGACACAAATATCAATTTGGGTACCCTGTCCAAGGGCAGAGGATATCTCAAACAAACCACCGACCAACTCCAAACGTTCGCTCATACCCAATAATCCAAATCCTTGGCCATTTTCTGGGGACAAGGTTACAAGTGTGGGGTCAAACCCGATGCCATCATCTGCGATTTCTATCTGAACCTGGTCAGCTGCCAATCCACATCGAATTTGCACGTTTCGGGCACCAGAGTGGCGAGCAATGTTAGTAATAGCCTCTTGCACTACCCGGAAGAGGGCAATTTCCACTTCAGATAGCAACCTGCAAGCGTGTTTCTCTTCATCGATGTTTACGCGCATTCCCCGAGGTTCAAGCCGTGATTTAGCAAACCAACGGATAGCCGGCATCAATCCCAAGTGATCCAACATGGAGGGCCTGAGATCATAAAGCAATTTATGTACGCCATCCAAAGTTTGCCGGGTAAGGTTGTGCATACGGTTGAGACTTGCTTTTACTTCTTCGACGGATTCGATGTCTAAACCTTCCTCAGCAGCAAAAATTAACGCCGTTAATGCCTGACTGGTATCATCATGCAATTCCCTGGCGATACGCTTACGTTCATCTTCTTGGGCATTGATGGCTTTTCGAAAGAGTTCTTTGCGCATCTGTTCTTTTTGCTGCAACTCCGCATAGAGGCGAGCATTTTCTACAGCGACAGCAATTTGTTTACCAATTGCCATTAGCATTTTCTGTTCGTTATCGCCAAACTCTGTTATTTCACGAGTGCCGACACACATGCTGCCCAGGGTGCAACCCTTAGATGTAAGCGGTACATGAACCAGGGTAGTAAGTTTTTCTTTATGAAGTGTCTTAGCTCGTTGGCCTCGGTATCCTGTTATGTCCGGCACAACGACTAGTTGTCCATGGTCGATCACACCGCCACAGGATCCATCCAGCATACCAAATTGAGAGACCATCTGGGCCGCCTCCTCTGAAAGACCGACATGGGCGACCAAATTAAGCTGCCCTAAGACTTCTTCCATCAAGAAGACAGCTCCAATTTCTACGCCTGTCCTTTGAATAACTTCTTTCAGAGCATATCCCAGGATTTCTTTGAGATCTAGTGATTTGCTGACCGTTGTCGCTACAGCATTTAGAATGGCAAGTTGTTGATTGCGCCGGACCAAAGATTCACGCAAACTTCGCTCTTCTGTGACATCGCGAACCAATTCAACAATGCGGGTAATTCTTCCCATATTATCTCTCAAGGGTGAAGCAATGATGTCCAGATACCGCAGATCACCTGAACCAGGTTGTGGGCGAACATGAGTCACTCGGGCAGGTTTGCCGGTTTCTAGTACGTCATCCATTGGACAAGCACAATCAGGCGTATCACAGGGATGCCCATCATAAAATAACTCATAACAACTTAATTGCGTGATATTGTCCAGGTGATTGTATTTCTCTCTACAGGTTCGATTGACTTGCTCTATTTTCCGGTCTGCAATGTTGATGACAATCATTTCATCGCTGAGTGAATCGATAATTGCCTGAAGGTCATCATGAGCCCGCTGGGTTTCTTTTTGTGCTACGATCGCCTGGGCGGTCCGTTCTCGGACCCGCACATCCAGATCACGATTGAGAGCTTGAACTTCCTCAATGGAAGACTTCAAGCGGATTCGCATGCTATCAAAACTTTCTCCCAGGGCGCCAATTTCGTCACTTCGGGGCCGGTGTCTGAAAGCCCAAGTTTCAAATAAAGGATTGATGGGTGTATTTAAGTCTCCCTGCTCGATACGGTGAGCTGCATCAGTCAACGATTGAATGGGTGTGATTACACTGTTCGTTGTCATCCATACCAAACCTAGAGCACCTAAAATACAAAAGAAACCCAACAAGGTATGCCAAACAACCAGACGGCGAACACTGGCAAAAGCCTGTTCAGCTGGTTGGCGGACGACAACTCCCCAGGGTACAGAAGAGAGGGGCGCAAAAGCAACTACTTCTCCGCTCAGTTCTGCGGGTTGGTTGCTTGAGCATCCCAGACAGGTTTCAACGCCCCCCTGCTTCTTGCCAAAAAGAGTGGATAAAATCAAAGCTTCGGTAAGGTTTTGCGATACTCGTTGGGGTTGGCTGCTAAAAATGATTGAACCATCCTGGTCAACGAGGTCTAAAATGCTCACTGTACCCACTTCGAAATTGCTCTCAATTGGGAATATACGATGGTCTGTTAGATCTAAGAATACACTCAAAACACCAACTAAATTATTTTGATCATTCAATACGGGTGTTGCGACTACGATCGAGTCGGGCTGATCCTGAGGCCAAGTCGAAATCTGTAATGTCTGGGATTGCAAGGCGTCTTGAATGGGCTGTATTTCATTCCACTTATGAATGATGGCTTCTGGATTTGAAGCTGCCAGGAATTTACCATTTTTATCGAGATAATATTTGGGTTGATGGAATATCGATACTTGCTGAAGACCGGTTTCTTTCTCTTTCTGGTTTGATTCTGTGCTTGTAAAAACTGGCTGCTGTGCTAATAAACTAAGATCGTCAACTACATGAACGAGGACTAAGTCCAGGGCTTCTGCGCTCATTCGAGTCAGCATCAAGCGTTCATCCAGTGCTTGGCGACTTGCCTGGCGGGCGCTGCTAACCGCCAGGAGTCCAAAAATAGTCATCAAACCCAGCATGCCTACGGTTACCATGGCACCCATTTTGGCACGCAAACCTAAGTCAATCCAACTGCGGCCCAATAGCCCGTTGATTTTCCGTCTAAGCCAAGTATCAATTGTTTGAACGGTCGTCTGAAGGGTAGCCATCTAAAACTACTCCTTTCTCATGCCTGTGACTCAGGCCACTGACAATAACGGGTGCTTCCGCAAAATTTGCAAACCCCACCCTCTTCTAGGTTGTCGAGCACACCTTCGAATTCGCCTATTGATTCGTACCATTCATAGGTGCGGCCAATTGTTACACGCAGGGGTGTATTAGGCATATTGAAAGTGGTGCGTGCTTTGGATGTATCGTAATAAAAAGATTTTGCCTCCAGGCGTAGCCGATCTCCGGTAAGCGGCACCGGGCCACTGCACGGAGGTTGCAGCATATCGGTCAGCCCGGCAACTAAACCTACTTGCCAGTGAGGCATCACTTTTAGATTTTTCCCACAGCCAACGACATTGGCAATCGTCTGGTATAGCTGCAGGTGGGTAATATTTTCACCCCCCAAAATATAGCGTTCCCTCGGTTCGCCCTTTATTGCTGCTTCGATATGCCCTTGAGCTGCATCACAGATTGGAACTACATTGATCCCCCCAGGTGGGATAAGGGGCGGTATGACGTGATTGACTACTTCGATCACCATTCCACTGGAAACTTTGCGAATGTCACGAGGACCAATCACCGTTGTTGGATTAATGATTACAATTGGTAAACCTTGCCGAAAATATTCGAAAGCGATTTGCTCTGCCTGATACTTGCTGTCGCCATAAACAAATTGCTCTGGTTCAACATTGAAGGTGAAGGTTTCATCGACGATCTGATCGGCATGAATACCCATGGAAGCTGTGGAACTGGTGTGCACGACCCGGTCAACACCAATTTGATATGCTGCGTCCAGGACGTTTCTAGTGCCCTCAACATTGACCTGGTACATGGTCTCTTCGCCTTGATGCCAGTAATCTACCACCCCAGCTGCATTGAAAACCACGTCAACACCTTGTATCGCAGGTGCCAAGGTCTCTGGTTCCAAAATATCACCAGTGACGAATTCAAACGGACCGCCCTCCAATAGAATACGATTTGCCCCAGGTCGTTCTAATATGCGCACATCCCATCTGCGCTCCACTAATCGCAAAGCGATATTAGA
The DNA here is from genome assembly GCA_964629085.1 of uncultured Anaerolineales bacterium. Taxonomy (GTDB): domain Bacteria; phylum Chloroflexota; class Anaerolineae; order Anaerolineales; family UBA11858; genus NIOZ-UU35. The sequence goes on along the minus strand of CAZVPR010000021.1, from coordinate 8,973 downwards.
TCCTATAAACCCTGTTCCGCCAATTATGAGTGCTTTCGCCATCTCACTAATTCCTTTACCAATCCGGAACTGGTGTGTTCATTAGCTACAATTTCAACATTCAATCCCATTTCCTGAGCAATCTTACTCGTTGTTGGCCCGATGCATGCGATAGTTGTCGTTGCCAAAATATCTTTTATGGGCGTGTTTGAACCGGCATTGGCCAACATATCTCTCAATCCGAATACCCCTGAAGGGCTAAAGAGCATTACTATGTCGAATGTCCCTTCTAAAAGCTGGTTTATTGACGAGCTGTCTACGGGGGCCGTATCGACTGAATAGGCGCTGACCTCATCAACAGCAGCGCCGCGTGTCTCTAGAATTTCTGGCAAATCAGGCAGCGCAATCTCAGAGCGCGGTAAGAGAATCCGCTGTCCGGATTTTAGAGGGAGTTGCTTTCCCAATTCCGCACCGATAAAGCTTGATGGAATGAAATCAGGTACAACTCCTCGTGAACTTAACGCTTGGGCAGTGACGTTTCCTACGACTCCGAACTTGATGCCTTGGAGAGCCCGTGCATCTAATCCCAATGCACTGAGCTGCTCAAAAAGGGCAATGACTCCGTTTGCGCTGGTGAGGAGCACCCAGGCGTATGCCTGCTCTTCAACCAGATGCTGAACAGCCATTGTAAATGGTTTGGAATCAGTGGGGGGAACAATTCGGATAACTGGCATATGAATAACTTCCGCCCCCAATGAAGCAGCCTGTTCATCGAAATTGTCCCAAGGCAGTGTTTTCCCATTTTGGGTTGATTTTGTGTTTAGGATTCTCAACCCGAACAGTGGACGATCTACATTCGCATCATCGAACCAGCGTAATTGATCTCTCAGATGTACAACGTCGCCAATGATAAGGATTGCGGGTGGAGAAATCTCCTCAGCAAGTTTGGAAATATTGGACAGGGTTCCACTGACTGTCTTTTGAGTCGCAGTTGTGCCACGCTCAATGAGCGCCGCCGGGGTATCCTTCTGGCGTCCATTCTCCAATAAATTTTCGACAATGGCCGGCAAATTCTTGACTCCCATTAAAAAGACAAGTGTGTCAGCGCCCAGACTGCCTTGCTCCCAACCTTCTTCGGGATTTGTAACTTTTTCCGCACGGTGACCTGTGATCAGAGCGGCGCTGTTTGCTATACCGCGCAGTGTTAAAGGAATTCCGGCGTAAGCTGGAACCGCGATTGCACTGGTCACGCCGGGGATGATCTCAAAGGGAATGCCTGCCTCAGCCAAAGCCAGGGCTTCTTCACCGCCTCGGCCAAATACAAAGGGATCGCCCCCCTTAAGTCGGACGACGCGTTTTCCCTCATTAGCTTTAGCAACCAGCACCGAGGTGATCTGTTCCTGGGGTACGGGGTGATGTTTTGGTTGCTTTCCGACCGGAATCATCTCGGCTTGCGGAGCCAGACGCAACAGCAATGGATTTGCAAGGCGGTCATACACAACCACATCGGCTTGGCTAAGTCTTTCTTGCCCGCGAAGAGTCAATAATCCCGGGTCGCCAGGGCCAGCACCCACCAGGGATACGAACCCTGTTTTTTCATCAGACATTGTGGTTTTCTGGGCTCAATAGCTCCAAGGCGTATTGTTTTGCTTTTTCGTATCCCACTTCTTTTAAGACTTCTTTTAGATCGGAGTCAACTAATTGCAGAGCGGCATTCAAGCGCTCTTCTCCGGGGGGATAATTTGACAATAAGACTCGGCGTACTTCCCCTAAAATGGCGGTAAACTCATCGTATTCTGGCCCAAATTCAGTTTCAAGTTCTTCTCGGATTCGGCGTGCCAGAGCAGGGCTAGAACCACCAGTAGAGATTGCAATATTTAAATCACCACGTCGAACCACTGCTGGAAGAATGAAATTACAATGTGGCGGGTCGTCTACCACATTAATCAGGCACCCTTCTTTTTGAGCTTCATCCCAAATCGCCTGATTTACAGTAGGGTCATCCGTCGCAGCAATCACCAAGAATACATTGAATAAATCTCCAGACTGATAATCTCTTTGCTCCAAATTGATCTGCTCAGTTTGAGAAAGCTCTCGTAGCTCATTTTCGATGACTGGACTAATAAGGTGAACTATTGCACCTGCATCTAATAACCCCCGTGCTTTGCGTAAGGCAACCTGACCACCACCGATCACGACCACGCGCTTTTGATTCAGATTAATCAGGCAGATCGGGTAGGTCTTCATGGGTAATTTCTATCACAGGTGACTTGCGCGGTCAATTGATGGATGTCACCGAAAGCAAGAACCTAGCATAATTGGTTTAATAATGCAACTATGATAACATTTGAACAAGTTATCCCTCTTTTATTCGAGAATATCGGCTGAAATAATCCATGCAACTTGCCTTCGCCACTCGACCTTCCGCGCTTGCCCGTTGGCAAACCCGATGGGTTATGGAAGCATTGCAAACCATTTTCCCAGAATTGATCTGTAAAGAAAAAATAATCACCACACAGGGAGATAGAATTCTCGATAAACCATTGCCAGAAATCGGAGGGAAGGGACTTTTCACTGCAGAATTAGAATATTCAATATTGTATGGAGACCATCAAGTAGCCGTTCATTCCCTAAAAGATTTGCCTGTGGAAAATGCACCTGGGTTGATGATTGGTGCTATCCCCATCCGGGGGAGTGCAAGAGATGTGCTGGTCTCAGCGGATGGATTTGCGCTGAAAACTTTGCCAAAGGGGGCACGCATTGGTACATCCAGTTTGCGACGTGCCTCCCAAATGTTGATTCTGCGACCCGATGTAAAGAATGTTTCTATACGCGGTAACGTAGATACCCGCATAAATAAGTTGCTTGAAGGCCAATACGATGCCATTATCCTGGCTGGCGTTGGACTAAAACGCTTGGGATTAGACAAACACATCAGTCAATGGCTTTCTATTGAACAAATGCTGCCTGCTCCAGGACAGGGAGCGCTGGCAGTCCAATGTCGCGCGGATGATGTCAAAACTTTGCAAATATTAGCTGCAATAGATGACGAAAATACTCGCGCAGCAGTAACAGCGGAACGGGAATTTCTTTACCATTTGGGCGGAGGTTGCAGTATACCTGTTGGAGCATATGCGGAACCGGATCATCAAGATAAATCACTTTTGAGATTGGTTGGAAGGGTTACATCACCTGATGGGCAGGAAGCGATTCAAGTGTCTGGAGTTGGGACTGATCCTGTTGCCCTAGGACAGAATTTGGGAGAAGAAGCCCTAGGTAAAGGAGCTGCAAATATCCTGAAAGGAAAACAATAATTCAGCATAATTTTCCCTCGGAGATCAAAATGAGCTCGAAAACTTTAAATTCGTCTCTTCCCGGTTTGACAACACGCCTGCGTCGACTTCGACAGTCTCCTGGTTTGCGGGCCATGGTCAGGGAAACCACTATCAATCCTCAAGATTTCATATACCCACTCTTTGTTCGCCATGGTGAAGGACGCACAGCGATCTCCTCGATGCCAGGAATCTCGCAACTATCAATTGACGAGGCCGTCCTAGAAGCAGAAAAAGCGGCCAAACTGGGCATTCCCGCATTAATGTTATTTGGTATTCCTGCCAGCAAAGATCCCATTGGCAGCGAAAATTTCGCTGATGATGGAATTGTGCAACAGGCTGTTTCTGCGATAAAGGGCGCGGTTCCCGACATTGTTGTTGTGACTGATGTATGCATGTGTGAGTACACAGACCACGGCCATTGTGGGATTTTAAATACGGGGGAGCGGTATCGGCCGGAACTCCCAGAAGGATATGTGCTCAATGAACCGACCCTGGAAATCTTGTCCAAAGCAGCCATCTCGCACGCCCGGGCTGGCGTTGATATGGTGGCACCCTCCGGTATGATCGATGGGATGGTGGCCGCGATTCGTGACAGCCTGGATCAGACAGGATTTGAGAATTTGCCAATCATGTCCTATGCCGTGAAATATGCCTCTGGGTTTTATGGCCCGTTTCGAGATGCGGCTGAGGGCGCTCCAAAATTCGGTGACCGCTGTTGTCATCAGATGGACCCTGCTAATATTAATGAAGCATTGCGTGAAGCTGCGCTGGACATTGAAGAGGGCGCGGATCTAATTATGGTGAAACCAGCGTTGGCGTATTTGGATGTAATTCGCAAAGTAAAAGACACGCATCCAGAAATACCCATGGCTGCTTATAATGTCAGCGGTGAGTATGCGATGATCAAAGCTGCCGCACGCAAAGGTTGGGTTGATGAACGCAAAATTGTTCTGGAAACTTTGACCGCAATCAGACGGGCTGGCGCAGATTTAATCATTACCTACCATGCGTTAGAAGTAGCCCAATGGTTGGCGAAAGAAAATTAATTACTTTACCCTTGTAGAGGAAATTGATGAATATCGAAAAGTCGATTAAATACTTTGCCGAAGCTCAGGAATTTCTTCCTGGTGGTGTTGACTCACCTGTGCGAGCATTTCGTGCTGTAGGAGGACAGCCACTGTTTATCGAAAAGGGTGATGGAGCTTACCTTACCGATGTAGATGGTAATCGATTTGTCGATTATGTCCTTTCCTGGGGGCCCTTGATTTTGGGACATGCTCATCATGAAGTTGTCGCAGCCGTCAAAGGAGCAGCGGAGGCGGGCACATCTTATGGCGCACCCAGCCCGTTGGAAATTGAATTAGCCAACCGCATCCAGGTTTTTATGCCAAACATTAAAATGTTGCGCTTTGTTAACTCTGGAACCGAAGCGACCATGACCGCTCTGCGACTTGCTCGTGCTTACACCCGAAGGAATAAGATCATTAAATTCGAGGGGTGCTACCATGGCCATGCTGATATGCTGCTGGTTCAGGCTGGATCTGGCGTGGCTACATTAGGGCTGCCCGATTCCCCAGGCGTACCACCGGCCACAACCCAAGATACACTGGTGGCCCGTTTCAACGATCTCAACGCAGTGTCAGTGTTGTTTGATCAATTTCCGGGAGAAATCGCCGCAGTAATCATCGAGCCCGTCGCTGGCAATATGGGCGTTGTGCCTCCTGAGGATGGTTTTCTTGATGGATTGCGGACTTTGACAGAAACCGAAGGCGCATTGCTGATTTTTGATGAAGTAATGACTGGATTCCGTGTCCACGCCGGTGGAGCGCAAACACTTTATAATATTCAACCCGATCTGACGACCTTGGGCAAGGTCATCGGCGGCGGGCTACCGGTGGGTGCCTATGGCGGGAAGCGTGAGATCATGGCTATGATCGCTCCCTCTGGGCCGGTATACCAGGCTGGAACACTTTCTGGGAACCCGCTGGCGATGGCTGCCGGGATCGCAACTTTGGAAGCAATTAAAAACCCGGAGGTTTGGGAGCAACTAGAAAGGTCGTCTGCTTTACTTTCAGAAGGGGTCGCAAAGGCTGCGAATATTTCTGGTATCCCGATCTGGCAGAATCGAGTTGGCACCATGTTCGCCACTTTCTTTACGGAAAAACCAGTCCGAGATTGGCCCTCCGCTAAAACCAGTGATACTGAACGGTTTGGGAAATTCTTCCAGGGTATGCTTCAACGGGGCGTTTATCTGGCTCCATCCCAATTTGAGGCTGGGTTTATGTCGACGGCCCACGGAGAAATGGAGATTGAAAAAACAATAGCGGCATCTGTAGAATCTTTCAAGGAATTAGATTGATGTTGTTATATGTGTGCATTGCCAACTCAATTTGAATTTATTGATCCACGTTCGCATAAGGCTGGTCAAACCGCTTTTCGAAGACGCCATTTTCTTTGAGTTGGTGATCCCAATACCAGGTTGAGAACGACGTACGTAAAAATGCATGAAAGAATGGCATTGAGATGAGGGGATAGCGTTCGACGCCAGCTACTTCTTTGAGAAGTTCTGTATTCAAGGCCCCAAATTGTGCGAATTCACCCCCCAAGACTTGCAAAGCTCGAAATAGTTTGGCATTTCTCTCGTCGGGCATCATGCGCACACCTTCACCGCTGCCTTTGACAATTGTCCCAAGGTAAGGTGCTCCTAAACGCCTGGCCAATTTTTGGAGGTATCTTTCAATGTAGCGAGAGTGAAGCGCCTCGGGAAATCCTGACTGAACCAGGAATCCCAACGGGGGATTTTCTTTGCGCTCTTTGAGAGACTCCAAAGTTTCGATGAATGTTTTTACGGTCCCTGGCATGGCATCCGTGTAGAGGGGGAAGCCCATCCAGACACATTCAGCTTCCTCATAAGCTTTTGTATACTTATCGAGCGATTTGAGTCGAATCAGGTTATGCAATTCATAAGTGTTTCCCGGAATTGAAGCAAAACCCTCGCCGAATTGTTTCAACATTATGGGGGTGTTTCCTTTGCTGCCCCTTGGCGATCCATTGAAGAGTACAAGCTTCTTTGGAGGAGAAATTTGATCACCCGAGATTGGTGCCAACCCTTTTTTGTACGAGACGAAAGTTTTCGGTTTGGAAGTGAACTTGTTGACCACCCCAGTCACAGGCGTATTTGTTGTCAAAACAAATTCCAGGCGGCTCTTCAAATTGAGGGCTGTGCGGCTGAAGATGTTTCCCAGGATATCTAGGTCCACAGCATCGGTATCTGGTTCAGGGTCTACCAGCAAGCCAAAACGTGGATAGTGGTCGTATCGCTTGCGGTGGTGGGCTTCGGTGTGATCAACGATGATGTAGGGGTGAATGAGGGGGATGGATTTGTCGAGAGCCGTTTTTAACAAAGCGCTGGGGAATCCCATTTTAAGAGGAGCAGCCCAAAGGGTGAAATCGGAGTGGATCACAGCCAGGCGCATCTCACAGGATTCATCCTTGGCGTTGCACACACCCGGAGTTTTGACCCAACAGCCGAAACAGCCAATGCAATAACGCAGAGTCAGCTCTCGCAGATTGACCTGAGTAACCGTGTGATGTTTGGCTTCGAGTTCTGTTTCTAGGTCCGCTAGATAATTATCGAAACTTGTTCGACCAGGATTGCCGTTCAAGATGGTGATTCTCATGTCAATTCCTTAGGCTACTGGAGCGCGGCCGCGCGCTTTTTCTGTGTCACGCATCTCAATCAGGCTGACGCCAACCCCATAGGTGAGAAAATTGCCTTGTGGCTCAATCTCAATTATCGACATTGTGGCCAGCATTTCATTATATCTTTCACGACCTCGGAAAAGGGCGGCTAAGATTTCTTGTGGCATATCGGATGCTTCACTAACCTTTCCCAATCCCGAAAACGTGATCACAGCAGAGGGGATTTTGATCCACGGCATGAAGGGAACGCGCTTGGGTATGGGTACCGTGACCGAGATATGGGGGTTATTTTTTATATGTCGGGTTTTCCAGGCGGTTGTTGATGTATTGATATACAATTTGCGGTAGTGCACAATGTAGATAACACCAGCCTGACGTGCTTCACCTTTAGCTGTCACCATCCCCAGCACAGCGAAAAATTCCTTTTCGAGTTCTTGCCAAACAAATTCAGTTGTTAGGGTGGCCATTATTTTCCTCCAGAAAATGAGTATCGGATGGCTGATTTCGAACAGTTATCAACGCAAGTGCCGCACAAAATACACTCAGCGTTTGTCAAAATTGCTAGTTGAACCATCGAATTGACGTCCAGACTCATGGGGCAGTTTTTCGTGCATTGTTTACAATCACTACAAGCCTCGACATCAGCTACCAATCGTAGAGACGGCCAGGCATATTGGTTGCGAATCCATCGGCCAATCATCATGAAGGGAGCCATCCAACAGATGGTATGACACCCAGCCCGACGACCGCCGAAAATTGCCAAAACAATAAAAATTAACACAACCATGTAGTAAGTGATATATTTCCAAGGATCATCTACTGAAATGCCATATTCGGTCAAGTGTAGTGGATTTACTTGTTGGTAGCCACCTGCTCGGATGACTAGAAAGACGATCAAGCTGATCCATGGAATCCAGATCGCCCATTTGATCCAGCCGATTTTGCGTCCATTGACCGGTTTATTATTGATCGGTTCGACTATCTCTTGTATGCCACCGCCTGGGCAGACCCAGCCGCACCAAAGGCGACCAAAGAACAGAGATGAGATGAACATCAGCCCAAACATGATCAGGCTGCCGTTGACGATGCCATTCATTGCTCCATCAATGATCACATAGGGTGATAAGAAGTTCATCGTTATGGGGAAGGATAGAAAAGCCAGGATGACTAGGGCTTTGCGTATTCGTTGTCGGAGGGGGAGTTGGCGTATCATCATTATTCCATTACGTAATTTTTTTGCTACGTTGGAATTTTTCCTGCTTTAATGCGCTCAATGACACTCTCGGCCCATTCTAAGTTGGCATTCATATTGCGGATACCATTCTCCAGGGTTAGCATCCAAAAAAAGTTGTCGCGGGGCGAATCTATTTCCTTGGAGAAGGGAGCAATTTGCTCATTTACCTGATCGTATTGACTCAGAATTGTGCGCATGATCCTGGCATAGCCTTCGAACTTTGCCAGGATTTCTTCATCCGAAAGCTGCCCGGCAAAGAAGACCTGGATCAGCGGAGCGCTACGAGTAGCGCCCATGGGCGGAGGGCCGGCTAGCCAGTTAAGTAATTCAGCCTGTCCCGCCTCCGTGATGTGATACACCTTGCGGTCGGGACGATCTTCTTGGGGCACCTTTTCCATTTCTGCAAAACCTTTTTTTAAAAGGCGATTTAACGTTCGGTAGATTTGGCTTTGGTCCGCTTGCCAGAAATGCTGCACAGAAGTATCGAAAATCTTTTTCAGGTCATAACCAGTATACGGTTGGTAGTTCAGGAAACCCAGGATTGCATGATCCAAAGACATAGTGGACTCTCCTAATATAGGATTTAGCATATATAATATAAGTATAATAATATATAGCGCATATAATTGTCAAGACCTAATTTGAGGAATTACATAATAGGAATGATTAAATGGCTCTCTGGGATTTCCCGTGGTTTAGCCACATATGGTGGTCACGCCATGG